>LJCV01000254.1 GCA_001298575.1 Actinobacteria bacterium OK074 | reverse complement strand
CTATCCAGGCAGGCGGGATGCAGAAGCCGACAACAGTCCCGCCGGCCCCGCCCTCCTGGGGAACACCCGTCGTGGACACCAGTCCCCTCCAGCCCCAACCACCAAGCCGTACAGCCGCGCAGCGCCCCCCGCCCCGTCAGGGGCGCGGGGAACTGCGCGAGCAACCCCCACTCACCCGCACCCGCCAAACAACGCCCCCGAGCTATTAGGCGCCCGCGCCGGCCCCCGCACTCCTCCGCCGGGCTACGCCCACCGCTCCTCCGCCCACCACCAACAACGCGACAGCCCCACCCACCACATACGGCGTGGCCGAACTCCCCCCGGTCTCCGCGAGGTTGGTCTTCGCCTCGGGCGTCGTGCTGTCCGTCTGCGGGGTCACGGCCGCCGCTGCGGATGGGGTGGCCGGGGTCGCCGCGGGGTCGGACTCGACCGCGGCGACCGTCGTCGCCGGGGTCTCGCAGGTGGCGGACGCCAGGGTCACCGTTCCCGTCACCTCCGCCACGTTCAGCTTCAACGGGTTGACGGTGACCGTGAGTTGGAGGGCGGACGCGGCTGCCGTGCGGGAGGTCGTGTCGGTTTTGGAGACGTCCAGGCGGACTTCTCCGATCTGCGGGATCTTCACGTCCGTGGGGCCGGTCGCCGACAGGGTGACCTTTTTGCCCAGTACCGTCACCGCGCCCAGGACGTTCGCCGTGGCGGTCGGCCGTTCGCCCGCCGCGCAGACCGCCTTGGACGTGACCGCCTCCACCTCGATCAGGGAGAGGAGCGGCAGACCGGGGAGGTGGATGCTCGCGTTGGTCAGGCGGGTGACCGCCTCCGCCCGGTCCGCCGACACCGTCGCCTTCGCCGAGGCCACGTCCGCGTGTGCCACGCTGAACGGCCGGCCGGCGTCGACGCCGTCCAACTCCGCGGTGAGCGCGGTCCGTTCGGCGCTCGCGGGGGCGTCCGCCGCGGTGGCCTTGGCCTCGTTGAGGGAGACCGTGAGCGGGACCTCCACGGTCTTGTTGAGCAGGGACACGTCGAGGCCGGTGCGCAGGACGACGGCGCTCGCGCTGCCCTTGCCGGTGGTCGCGTGCGCGGACCCGGCCGTCGCCAGGGCCGCGGGACCGGCGGCCAGGGCGGTGGCCGCGGCGGTGGCGGCGAGGCGGCGGGCGGACACGCGGAAGGTGGTGCCGTTCAGGTTCAAGGGTGGGACCCCTACAAAGAAGCCGACGCGGCCATCTGGGACCGATGGCCGCGGGCGGCGACGGACGAAGGCGGTCGGGCAACGGTCACGGACACGTGCCCCCGCCTCGGGACCCGGCAAGAATTACGCACTTCGGGTGACCGGTCAGCGATCCTTCGTCACTTCACTCCAAAGTGGCCAAGCCATACACACTTTCGACTCCCGCGGCACTGATGTGCCCTTGACTCCCTCTCGCCTCCCCCGTGCCACCGGCGCGCACGCACACGGTGAGCGCCCTCAGTTCACCACCCGCCCGTTCAGCACTACCCGCCGCGGCGCCGCCAACACCCGTACGTCCGCCCGCGGATCCGCCTCGTACACCACCAGGTCCGCGGGCGCGCCCTCCTCCAGCCCCGGCCGCCCCAGCCAGCTCCGGGCGCCCCACGCGGTGGCGGACAGCGCGTCGAGCGGCGGGATGCCCGCGGTCACCAGCTCGGCGACCTCGCCCGCGACCAGGCCGTGCGGGAGCGTGCCGCCGGCGTCCGTGCCGACGTACACCGGGATTCCGGCGTCGTACGCGGCGCGCACGGTGTCGTAGCGGCGTTCGTGCAGTCGGCGCATGTGGGCCGACCAGCGGGGGTACTTGGCCTCGCCGTCGTCCGCGAGTTTCGGGAAGAGGCCGATGTTGATCAGGGTGGGCACGATGGCCACGCCCCGTTCGGCGAAGAGCGGGATGGTGTCCTCGGTCAGTCCGGTCGCGTGTTCGACGCAGTCGATGCCCGCCTCGGCCAGGTCCCGCAGGGAGTCCTCGGCGAAGCAGTGCGCGGTGACGCGGGCGCCGAGCCGGTGCGCCTCGGTGATCGCCGCCTCGACGGCCGCGCGCGGCCAGCAGGGCGACAGGTCGCCGAGGCCGCGGTCGATCCAGTCGCCGACCAGCTTGACCCAGCCGTCGCCGCGCCGCGCCTCCCGGCCGACGTACGCGACGAGGTCGTCGGGCTCGATCTCGTGGGCGAAGTCGCGGATGTAGCGGCGGGTGCGGGCGATGTGGCGGCCCGCCCGGACGATCTTCGGGAGGTCCTCGCGGGTGTCGATCCAGCGGGTCTCCGAGGGCGAGCCCGCGTCGCGCAGCAACAGGGCGCCCATGTCGCGGTCGGTGAGCGCCTGCTCCTCGCTCACCTCGTCGGGCACCGGTCCCGTCGCGCTGAGGCCGACGTGGCAGTGCGCGTCGACGAGCCCGGGCAGCGCCCAGCCCTCGACGGTCCGTACGTCGCGGGCGGCGCCGGGGCGGTCGTAGGAGATCCGGCCGCCGACGACCCACAGCTCGTCGCGGACGTCCTCCGGGCCGACCAGCACCCGTCCCTTCACGTGCAGCACCGGGTGATCGCTCATGCATGGCAGCTTAGTTCGGGGCGCGTCGGGTACGGCGCCCGCCTCACAGCGCCCGGCATCACCTCCCTGCCCTGCGGTTGCCCCGTCCGCACGGCGGCTACGCTCGAACTCGTGTGCCGCACACCCGCGCGCGTGCGGCACGCGAAATCCGTCAGCACCTGGTCAGTACCTGTCCGTACGTATCAGTACCTGTCCGTACGTAAGCGAAGAGAGCACCGCCGTGACTCATCCCCTGCTGGACCTGCCGCCGCTGAGCGCGGCGCGTTTCGCGTCGATCGAGGACCGGGTGGCCCGGCTGCTCGCCACCGAGCAGGACGTCGTGATCATGCAGGGCGAGGCGCTGCTGCCCCTGGAGGGCGCCATCCGCGCCACCGCCGGGCCCGGTACGACCGCGCTGAACGTCATCACCGGCCCCTACGGGCAGACCTTCGGGAACTGGCTGCGCGACTGCGGCACCACCGTGATCGACCTCGCGGTGCCCTTCCACACGGCGGTGACGGCCGAGCAGGTCCGTGCCGCGTTCGACGCGCACCCGGACATCGACTTCGTCTCGCTCGTGCACGCGGAGGCCGCGACCGGCAACACCAACCCGGTCGCGGAGATCGGCGAGGTCGTACGGGAACGGGGTGCCCTCTTTTATGTCGACGCCGTCGCGTCGATCGGCGCCGAGCCGGTGCTGACGGACGCGTGGGGCGTGGACCTGTGCGTGATCGGGGCGCAGAAGGCGATGGGCGGGCCCGCGGGCGTGTCGGCCGTTTCCGTGAGCACACGCGCGTGGGCGCGGATGGCCGCCAACCCGGGGGCACCGCGCCGGTCGTACCTCTCCCTGCTCGACTGGAAGGACCGCTGGCTCGACGGCGGCCGTACGACGTTGCCGCACGCCCCGGCGCAGTTGGAGATGCTGGCCCTGGAGGCGTGCGTGGAGCGCATCGAGGCGGCGGGGCCGGCCACGGTGATGGCCCGGCACGCCTCGGCCGCGGCGGCCACGCGCGCGGGGGCGGTGGCCCTGGGCGGCGGGCTCGAACCGTACGTGTACGAGGCCCGGGACGCGGCGCCGGTCGCCACGACGCTGCGGGTGCCCGCGGCGGTCGACGCGAGCGAGCTGGTCGCGAAGGCGCTCGCCCTGCGGCCGGGGCTGCCGCTGGCCGCGGGCGGGGGCGCGCTGGCCCGCGAGATGGTCCGGGTGAACCACTACGGGGCCGACGCCACACCGGACGTCGTACGGGCCTGCCTGGCGGCGCTCGGGGAGGGGCTGACGGGGCTGGGGGTCACGGTCGATGCGGCGGGCGCGGTGACAGCGGCCGACGCGGCCTGGGCGTAACAGCCGCCCAACGCGGGGCAGATGGACATAACGGCTGGTCAGCCGCGTTGTCAGTGGGGCCTGCCAGACTCGCCCCATGACTTCGACTGAGACCCCGTCCGAGACCTCGCCCAAGAACGCGTCCGAGACCGCGTCCGAGACCTCCGCCGACGCGTCGAACGCTCACGCCTCGGGCACCCCAGCCGCCCCGGACGCCCCGGACACCCCCGTGGCCCTCACCCTCCCCGACGGCCGCCAGGTCCCCCTCACGACCGGCGCCGAAGGCCCCATGCTGGAGAGTTGGCTCGCCTTCCACCGGGCCACTCTGGCGCTGAAGTGTGCGGGGCTCGACGACGCGCAGACCCGTCTCGCGTCCGCCGAGCCCTCCGCGCTCACCCTGCTCGGCCTGGTGCAGCACCTCGCCGAGGTGGAGCGGAACTGGTACCAGCGGGTGCTCGGCGGCGCCGCCGATCTGCCGCCCGTCTTCGATGAGGCCACGGGGTACCGGATCGACCCCGAGCGCGGCCTCGACGACGCGCTGGCCGTGTGGCGGCGGGAGATCGCCCGGGGGCAGGAGGTGTGCGCCGACCACGCCCTCGACGACCTCGCCCGCGTCCCCGACGACCAGAACATGGGCGGCCTCACGGTCAGCCTGCGCTGGATACACCTGCACATGATCGAGGAGTACGCCCGCCACAACGGCCACGCCGACATCGTGCGCGAGCGTATCGACGGCACCGCCGGAGTCTGATTTCCCGCCGGGAATTCCGGGAATGAATTCAGGCAGCTCCCCGTATTCTTCTGCCCGATTTCATCCACCCTAAACGCGAAGATTCCGCGAACGCCAGGCGGCGCCTTTGCAGGGTAATTCAGGAAGATCTCGTGAGGGTTACGCAGATGTGACCGACCCCACAGCGCGCCCTTTTCCTCCCTAAATTTCCGGCACATACAGCCCATACCACCCGCCGCTCGCGTGGCCGCGCACACCCGCGTGATAACACATGGGCTCCGTACACGTAACCCCGCTCGGCCATGCGATTCAGAATTTCCATCGGTAAATTCGGACCACATGACCGCCGCACCGACAGACCTGCAAGAAACCCCGGACCCCGAATTCCCGGAAATGCCCGGCGGACCTGGAGGACTGCGTCTCGACCGCCCCGAGGTCGCGGACGGCGCCGCGCTCTGGAGGATCGCCAGGGACTCCGCCGTCCTCGACCTCAACTCCTCGTACAGCTATCTGCTGTGGTGCCGTGACTTCGCCGGTACGTCGGCGGTGGCGCGTACGGCCGACGGGCGGGCCGTCGGGTTCGTCACCGCGTACCTGCGGCCCGACCGCCCCGACACCCTCTTCGTCTGGCAGGTCGCCGTCGACGCGGACCAGCGCGGGCACGGGCTGGCCGCCCGGCTGCTCGACGCGCTGACCGCGCGCGTGACCGCCGAGCACGGGGTGACCGCCGTCGAGACCACCATCACGCCCGGCAACACCGCCTCCGAGCGGCTGTTCACGTCGTACGCGCGCCGGCACGGGGCGTCCGTCGAGCGCGAAGTCCTCTTTGCCACGGGCCAGTTCCCCGACGGACCGCACGACCCCGAGGTCCTGTACCGCATCGGCCCCGTCTCCCCCTGAACCTTCGGATCCCCCACGCTCTCCACCCCCTCCTCTCCTCCTCTTCCCCCCCCCACGCGACAAGGAGCGATTCGCCATGACGATCACCCAGCCCGATCTCAGCGTCTTCGAGACCCTGGAGTCCGAGGTCCGCAGCTACTGCCGCGGCTGGCCCACCGTGTTCGACCGTGCGCAGGGCAGCCGCATGTACGACGAGGACGGACACGCGTACCTGGACTTCTTCGCGGGCGCCGGTTCGCTCAACTACGGCCACAACAACCCCGTGCTGAAACGGGCGTTGCTCGACTACCTGGAGCGGGACGGCGTCACGCACGGGCTCGACATGTCGACCACCGCCAAGCGCGCCTTCCTCCAGTCCTTCCAGGACATCGTGCTGCGCCCGCGCGATCTGCCGTACAAGGTCATGTTCCCGGGGCCGACGGGCACCAACGCCGTCGAGTCGGCGCTGAAGCTGGCGCGGAAGGTGAAGGGGCGCGAGGCCATCGTGTCGTTCACCAACGCCTTCCACGGAATGTCGCTGGGCTCCCTCGCCGTGACCGGCAACGCGTTCAAGCGGGCCGGGGCCGGGATCCCGCTCGTGCACGGGACGCCGATGCCGTTCGACAACTACTTCGACGGGACCGTCCCGGACTTCCTCTGGTTCGAGCGGCTCCTGGAGGACCAGGGTTCCGGGCTCAACCGGCCGGCCGCGGTGATCGTGGAGACCGTGCAGGGCGAGGGCGGGATCAACGTGGCGCGGCCCGAATGGCTGCGTGCGCTCAAGGAGTTGTGCGAGCGGCAGGACATGCTGCTGATCGTCGACGACATCCAGATGGGCTGCGGGCGCACCGGCGCGTTCTTCTCCTTCGAGGAGGCCGGGATCACGCCGGACATCGTGACCGTGTCCAAGTCGATCAGCGGCTACGGACTGCCCATGTCCCTCTGTCTGTTCCGGCCCGAACTCGACGTCTGGGAGCCGGGCGAGCACAACGGCACGTTCCGCGGCAACAACCCCGCGTTCGTCACGGCGACCGCCGCCCTGGAGACGTACTGGAGCGACGGCGCCACGATGGAGAAGCAGACCCACGCGCGTGGGCAGCAGATCGAGCAGGCCCTGATCTCGATCACCGAGGAGAACCTGGCCGACATCAAGGAGTACCGGGGGCGGGGGCTGGTGTGGGGCATCGAGTTCCACGACAAGGAGCGGGCGGACCGCATCGCGCGGCGCGCCTTCGAACTCGGCCTGCTCATCGAGACGTCGGGCCCGGAGGGCGAGGTCGTGAAGCTGCTGCCCGCGCTCACCATCACGCCCGACGAACTGGACGAGGGCCTCAGCGTGCTCGCCCGCGCCGTACGGGAGACCGCCTGAAACCCACTGACCGGGCGGCCGTCAGAGGACCGGCCGAGCACCGGCACCCCAAGACAGGAGGCTGTACAACACCATGATCGTCCGTTCGTTCAAGGACATCGAGGGCACCGACCGGCATGTGCGGGCCGCGTCCGGCACCTGGGAGAGCAAACGCATCGTCCTCGCCCGCGAGCGGGTCGGCTTCTCGCTGCACGAGACCGTCCTGTACGCGGGCACCGAGACCTCCATGTGGTACGCCAACCACGTCGAGGCCGTCGTGTGCGTCGAGGGCCGGGCGCAGCTCACCGACCAGGAGACCGGGAAGACCTACACCATCACGCCCGGGACCATGTACCTCCTGGACGGCCACGAGCGGCACACGCTGCGGGTCGAGGAGGACTTCCGCTGCCTGTGCGTGTTCAACCCGCCCGTGACCGGCCGCGAGGACCACGACGAGAACGGCGTCTACCCCCTGCTCACCGAACCCGAGGAGGTGTGACCCGCATGACCACCAGCGTGCCCACCGGCACGACCGCCCCCCGTACCGACGCCTACCCCAGCCGCGGCACCACCGAAGTGACGCTCCCCCGCCGGGACCCCGTCGTCTGGGGCTCCCCCACCGCCGCGGGACCGATCTCCGCGCCCGACCTGCGGGCGTACGAGCACGACGGCTTCCTCGCCATCGAGGAACTCCTCGGCGATGACGAAGTGGCCGTCTACCGGCGGGAGTTGGAGCGGCTCCTGGCCGATCCGGGGATCCGTGCCGACGAGCGGTCGATCGTCGAGCCGCGCTCCCAGGAGATCCGGTCCGTCTTCGAGGTGCACCGCATCAGCGAGGTGTTCGCGGCCCTGGTGCGCGACGAGCGGGTCGTGGGGCGGGCCCGGCAGATCCTCGGCTCGGACGTGTACGTCCACCAGTCGCGGATCAACGTCAAGCCGGGTTTCGGCGCCGGTGGCTTCTACTGGCACTCCGACTTCGAGACCTGGCACGCCGAGGACGGGCTGCCGCACATGCGGACGGTGTCCGTGTCGATCGCGCTGACCGAGAACCACGACACCAACGGCGGCCTCATGATCATGCCGGGGTCGCACCGGACGTTCCTCGGCTGTGCGGGGGCCACGCCCGAGGACAACTACAAGAAGTCGCTCCAGATGCAGGACGCGGGCACCCCGTCGGACGAGGCGCTGACCGCGCTGGCGGGCGAGCACGGCATCAAGTTGTTCACGGGCAGGGCCGGTTCGGCCACCTGGTTCGACTGCAACTGCATGCACGGCTCCGGCGACAACATCACGCCGTTCCCGCGCAGCAACGTGTTCATCGTGTTCAACAGCGTGGAGAACACGGCGGTCGAACCGTTCGCGGCGCCGGTGCGGCGCCCGACGTTCATCGGGGCACGGGACTTCACGCCCGTGCGATGAGGGACGCAACCGGGGGGGGCGGCGGCGGTTGCCGTACAACCGCCCCCTCCCCCACTCAGCCCGCCAGCACGTCGAGGATCCGGTCCACATCGGCCGCCGTGTTGTACAGGTGGAAGGAGGCCCGCAGCCTCCCCGCCCGGACGGACGCCTGGACCCCCGCACGGTCCAACTCCCCTGCCCTGCCGCCGAGTCCGGGCACGGAGACGATGGGCGAACCGGGCGCCTCGACGGTTTCGTGCCCGAGGGAGCGCAGTCCCGCCCGGAACCGGTCGGCGAGGGCCAGGTCGTGCGCGCGGACCGCGGCCACGCCCAACTCCTCCAGCAGGGCGAGGGAGTTGCGCAGGCCGGTGTACGTGAAGAGGGCCGGGGTCGCGTCGAACCGCCGTGCGGAGTGGGCGAGTTGCTCGACGGGGCCGTAGCAGCTCGCCCACGGGTCCTCACCCGCGTACCAGCCGGACAGCAGGGGCGTCAGCCCGCCGAGGTCCTCCGGGACGACGAGGAAGGCGGCCCCGTAGGGCGCGAGCAGCCACTTGTGGACGGTGCAGACGGAGAAGTCGTACGCGTCGGCCTCCAGGGGCAACCACCCTGCGGACTGGGACCAGTCGACGTAGGTGCGCGCCCCGTGCGTGCGGGCCGCGGCGCGCAGCGCGGGCAGGTCGGCGAGCCGTCCGTCGGCGGACTGGGCGGCGCTGACGGCGACGACGGCGGTGCCGGGGCGCACGGACTCGGCGAGCCGTTCCAGGGGCACCGCGCGCACCTTGAGGTCGCCACGGACGTGGAAGGCGTTCACCACGGAGCTGAAGTCGCCCTCGGCGGTGAGGACTTCGGCGCCGGAGGGCAGCGAGGTGGCGATCAGCCCGGTGTGCCCGGCGACCGAGGCGCCCGCCGCCACCCGGCCGACCGGGACCCCGGCCAGCCGGGCGAAGGCGGCGCGGGCGCCCTCGACGTCCGCGAACAGCGGGTCCTGCGGCAGACCTTCGGCGCAGATCCGCACGGCGGCCGTCAGCGCGGCCACCGTGCGGGCGGGCAGCAGCCCGGTGCTCGCGGTGTTCAGATAGGTGTTCCGGGGGGCGAACTCGGCCCGGACAAGGCTCTCGAAGCCCTCGGAGCCCGAACCGGGCCCGGCGCTCTCGGTGTTCTCCATGCCACCACTGTGGAGCGCCCCCAACTCCCCGTCCATTGCGATTTGTTACCGGGTTTCGCGAAGCATCGCTTATGGATACCCCGTGACCTGCGCAAACAGCGGGGGCTCAGATCAACTCCGCGGCACTGCGCACCCGTCGGGCCCGCAGACCTCCGCGTCGACGCCGTCGCCGGTCCCGTTCTCCTGGATCAGCTTCAGCGGCGGCCGTTCGCCCCACGCCTGGGTCAGCGCCTGGGTGAAGACCTCGGCGGGCTGGGCGCCGGAGACGCCGTACTTGCGGTCGAGGACGAAGAACGGGACGCCGTTCGCGCCGAGTTCGGCGGCCTCGCGCTCGTCGGCGCGGACCGCGTCGGCGAACGCGGTGGGATCCGCGAGGACTTGGCGGGCGGCGTCGGCGTCGAGCCCGGCCTCGGCGGCGAGTTGGACGAGGTAGTCGTCGGCGTCCGCGTAGAGGGAGGGCTCGTCGGCGAAGTTGGCACGGTAGAGGATCTGCAGGAGGGCGTCCTGGCGGCCCTGCTCCTTGGCGAAGTGCAGCAGCCGGTGCAGGTCGAAGGTGTTGCCGTGGTCGCGGCCCCGGGTGCGGTAGGCGAGCCCCTCGGCGGCGGCCTGGGCGCCCAGGTTGTCCTCACCGGCGTGGGCCTGCGCCTCGCTCATGCCGTACTTCTTGGTGAGCATCGCGACGACGGGCTGGGTGTCGCCCTTCGTGCGGCCCGGGTCGAGTTCGAACGACCGGTGCACCACCTCGACGTCGTCCCGGTGCGGGAAGGCGGCGAGGGCCTTCCCGAAGCGGGCCTTGCCGACGTAGCACCAGGGGCAGGCGATGTCGCTCCAGATCTCGACGCGCATGTCTTCGGCTCTCTCCAGCTCGTACGGGTACGGAGGCACCCTCCGCCGAGTACGTGAACGTTCAATGGACCGCCGTCATTCCCCGCCCACCGGCACCGACGGCACAACAGGCCGCACAGGCGGCACAGGCGGCACAGCGAAACGCAGGTCCAGGTGGTGGTCGCCGTCGGCCGGCGGGTGGTCCGGGTCGGGGGTCCAGCCGAGGCGGGCGTAGAAGGACCGGGCGCGCCGGTTGTCGACGTGCACGTCCAGTACGGCCGTCCGTCTGCCGTCGGCGCGCCACTGGTCGACGCAGGCCGCGTGCAGCGCCGTACCGAGGCCGCGGCGCCCGTGGCCGGGGTCGACGTGGAACTGGAAGAGCTTGACCGTGTCCGCCGGGGCGCCCTCCGGGGTGCGGAAGGAGGCGAGGGCGGCGAGGCGGCCGTCCTCGACGAGGCAGAGCACGCGCCCGTCCGGCCGGGTGATCGCGCCCCGCCAGGCGGCGGTCCAGTCGGTGCCGTCGGCCGGGACGCCGTCGGGGTAGTAGGTCGCCCGGGCGCGCGCGTGCAGCGCGGTGACGGCCTCCGTGTCGGCGGGCAGGGCGGCGCGGATCACCCGGTCGGCGGTCGCGTGGTCGTCGATCATGCGATCGAGGACGCGACCGGTGCCGTCCCGGTTCCCCGGCGGTCGTACTGGGCGCGGTAGGCGCTGGGGGTCAGTCCGGTGCGGCGGACCAGGTGGGCGCGGAGGGAGTCGGTGGTGCCGAGGCCACAGGCGCGGGCGACCTGGTCCATGGGCAGGGCGGTCGTCTCCAGGAGTTCCTTGGCTCGCTCGACGCGCTGGTGCAGCAGCCACTGCAACGGGCTGACCCCGCTCTCGGCGTGGAAGCGGCGGGTGAGGGTGCGCACGCTCACGCGCGCGTGCCGGGCGAGATCGGCGAGGGTGAGCGGCTTGTCGAGGTTGCGCATGGCCCAGCCACGGGTGTCGGCGCAGGCGGTGCCGCGTTCGGGCGGCAGCGGGGTCTGGGTGAACTGGGTCTGCCCGCCCGGCCGTACGGGCGCGACCAGGGCGCGCCGGGCGACCTGGTTGGCGACGGCGGCGCCGTAGTCGGTACGGATGATGTGCAGGCAGAGGTCGATCCCGGCGGCGTACCCGGACGCGGTCATGATGTCGCCGTCCTGGATGTAGAGGACGTCCGCCTGGAGGTCGAGGGCGGGGTAGCGGCGGCGGAGTTCGTCGGCGAGTTCCCAGTACGTGGTGGCGCTGCGGCCGTCGAGGAGGCCCGCCTCGGCGAGGACGAAGGCGCCACTGCAGATCGACGCGATCCGCCGCCCCGCGGCGGCGGCCTCGCGGACGGCGGCCACGGTGCGCGGGTCGGGTTCGTAGCGGTGTCCGGTGCCCGCGACGAGCACGGTGTCCGCGTCGCGTACGGCGTCGAGGCCGTGCCGTACGTGCAGGTCGAGGCCGCCGGTGGTGGTGACGGAGCCCGGGTCGGGGGTGCAGACGACGACCTCGTAGCCCGGGCGGCCGTCGATCTCGGCCTTCTCGAAGAGCATCTCCGGGATGGCGAGGTTGAACATCGACAGGGGCGCGGGGGCGATGACGACGACGCGGTGCGGCCGCCGCCCGTGCCCGCCCGTTCGGCTCGATGGGGTCATGGCCAGAACCTCCGCTCACATGGCATTCCAGCCACTACTGTACGGCGCCGGAGATCCGCAGCATGGAGTCATGACAACGGAGCAGAGCACCGGACACCCGCCCAGGAGCGGTCAACTCATCGACGGCGAGGGCGCGTTGGGCAACCCGTCGCCAACGCTCACGCTGACCGCCGCGCTGCTCGGCTTCGCGCTGATCACGCTCGACGCGTCCGTCGTGAACGTGGCGCTCCCGGCGATGGGGTCGGCGCTCGGCGGCGGGCTGTCCGGACTCCAGTGGGTGGTGGACGCGTACACGCTGTCCTTCGCCGCGCTCATGCTGTCCACGGGCGCGTTCGCCGACCGGGCCGGGGCGAGCCGCGCGTACGGCATCGGGATCGCGCTGTTCACGCTGGCCTCGGCGGCGTGCGGCTGCGCGCCGAACCTGGCGACGCTGATCGGGGCGCGGGTGGTGCAGGGCGTGGCGGCGGCCGTGGTGCTGCCGGCCTCGCTGGCGCTGGTCCGGCAGGCGTACCCGGACGCCGTGCGGCGGGCGCGGGCGGTGTCCGTGTGGGCGGCGGGCGGCTCGGCGGCAATCGCCTTCGGCCCGGTGGCGGGCGGCGCGCTGACCTCGCTGTGGGACTGGCGCGGCATCTTCTTCGTGAACCTGCCCCTGGGCGCGGTGGCCCTGGCCCTGCTGCTGCGGGCCCCGCGCTCGCCCCGCCGCCCGGCCCCGCTGGACCTGCCCGGACAGCTGCTCGCGGTGGTGACCCTGACGGCGCTGACCTTCGCGGTGATCGAGGGCGGTACGACGGGTCTGGCGGCCCTCGGGGTGGCGGTCGTGGCCGGGGCGGTCTTCGTCCGGGTCGAGAACCGGCAGGCCCACCCGGTCGTCCCCTTCGCCCTGTTCCGCAGCCGCGCGGTGGCGGTACCGGTCGCGGTCGGCGCCGCGTGCAGCGTGGCGTTCTTCGGGATGGTGTTCGTGTTCTCGCTCTTCTTCCAGCGGGTCCAGGGGCACTCCGCGCTCTACGCCGGACTGATGTTCCTGCCGATGAGCGGACTGATCGCGGTGACGAACCTGGCGGCCGGCAGACTGACGGCCCGCTACGGCGCCCGCGTACCGATGCTGCTCGGACAGAGCGTGGCGGTACTGGGGCTGGCGCTCCTGCTCTACGTCGACGGCGGTACGGCCGCGCCGCTGGTGGCCGTCCTGCTGATTCCGCTGGCGTTGGGGTGCGCGTTGACGGTGCCGCCTCTTACGGCGGCGATGATGGAGGCGGTTCCCTCTGACCGGGCGGGGTTGGCGGCGGGGGTGCTGAACGCTGCGCGGCAGGTGGCCGGAGGGCTGTCCGTGGCGGTGTTCGGGGCGTTGGTGAACGGGGGGTTCGAGGTGGGGATGCGGTACAGCCTGGTGCTGGCCCTGGGGTTGTTCGTGGTGACCGGGGTGCTTACGGCGCGGGTGCGTTCTTGAGCGGGAGAGCCGTTCGAGCCTGCGCTACCTGCGAACCCCCGGTTCACGAACCGTCCCTGAGCCCCTCCGGCCAGGATTCCCGGTACTCGATGTGGTCGAAGGTGACCACGCAGCCCTCGCCCACCGGGGACTGGGTCATGAAGCCGACCAGGGCCGCGGAGGTGGGCTCCTCGTCGCCGAGGGTGAAGAGGCGGACGAAGGTCCAGTGCTTGCCGTCGCGGGAGGCGTGGAAGGCGAAGGCACGGCCGGTGCGGCTGACCCGCAGCCAGACCGAACTGCCGTCCACGGTGAAGGAGTTGGCGTCGTCGGAGTGGCCACGTGTCACCACCGTGCACACGGTCGCCACGTCCGGCGAGTACTCCAGGCACAGCTTCGCCCACGCCCGTTCCCCGACATGGACGTACAGCACCCCGGCGTCGAAGGACGCGCCGAACCCGACCGTGACCCTGGCTATCAGCTGGAACTCCCCCTCGGGCGCCCCGAGCAGCCGGGGCGCGTCCGAGGCCGGGTCCAGCCCTTCACCGGTGGGCGGCACGAACCGGTCCTGCCGGCCACCGGCCCACCCGGTGAGCACGTCGTCCTCGTAGGACCAGTGCCCGTCGGGCCCGTAAGTGCGGAGGGGGAAGGGGAGTTGGGGAAGCTTCAGGTCCATTGAGAGAGTCTCTCAGGTCCAACACAGGAGATCGACACGGGCGCCCGCAACCACAACCAACCCGCGCCCCGCGACAACCCGCACCCCCAACGGCGCTACCCGGCAGGAGAGTTCAGCGCTCCAACCGCCCGTTGAACCGCCGAGGCAACCCCAACGGGTTCTCATCCCGAAGCTCCACCGGCAACAACGCCGCAGGCGCCCCCTGATAGGTCACCGGCCGCAACCACCGCTCAACAGCCGTCCCACCCACGGAAGTAGACGTGGACGTCGTAGCCGGGTACGGCCCCCCGTGATGCTGAGCCGCCGCAACGGCAACCCCCGTCGGCCACCCGTTCACCAGCACCCGCCCGGCAAGCGGCGTCAACTCGGCCAACAGTTCAGCACCCCGCCCCTCCCCCGCGGCCTCCTCGGCAGAGAGATGCACCGTCGCCGTGAGGTTCCCCGGCAACCGCGACAACACCGCCGTCACCTCGGCGTCGTCCGCATAGCGCGCCACCACGGTGACCGGCCCGAAGCACTCCTCCAGCAGCAGGTCGTACGCGCCTTCGGCGGTGAGCTTGTCCGCGGCGACGGTGAGGAACCCGGGGGCGACGGTGTGCTCGCCGCCCGCGCCCGGGGCGCCCGGGCTGTCCACGTCCGGGAGTTCGGCGCGTTCGGCGACCCCGGCGACGAAGTTGTCGCGCATCCGGTGGTCGAGCAGCACCCCGGCGGAGGTGTCGCTGACGGCGTCGGTGAGCGACTTGACGAGGCTGTCGCCGGAGGCGCCGGAGGGCACCAGGACCAGGCCGGGCTTGACGCAGAACTGGCCGACGCCGAGCGTCATCGACCCGGCGAGACCGGCACCGATGGCGTCGGCGCGCTCGTCCGCGGCGGCCTCGGTGATCAACACCGGGTTCAGGGAGCCGAGTTCGCCGTGGAAGGGGATCGGCACCGGGCGGGCCGCGGCGGCGTCGAAGAGGGCGCGTCCGCCGCGGATGGAGCCGGTGAAGCCGGCGGCGGCGACCAGCGGGTGCTTGATGAGTTCGATGCCCGCCTCGAAGCCGTGCACGAGGCCGACGACGCCCGCGGGGATGCCGTGCTCGACGGCGGCCTCGCGCAGCACCTTCGCGACCAGCTCGGACAGGGCCGGGTGGTCGGGGTGCGCCTTGACGACGACGGGGCAGCCGGCGCCCAGCGCGCTCGCGGTGTCACCGCCGGCGACGGAGAAGGCGAAGGGGAAGTTCGACGCCGAGTAGACGGCGACGACGCCCAGCGGGATCTTGTAGCGGCGCAGGTCGGGGATGGGCGGGGTGGCGGTGTCGTCCGGGTGGTTGATCACCACGTCGAGGAAGGCGCCCTCGTCCACGATGTCCGCGAAGGAGCGCAACTGGAAGCAGGTGCGGGCGAGTTCGCCGGTCAGCCGGACCGGGCCGAGCGCGGACTCCGCGTCGGCGACCTCGACGAGCCCGTCCTTGGCTGCCTCCAGCCGGTCCGCGGCCGTGCGCAGGAAGGCGGCACGGACGGTGCGGTCGGCGAGGGCCGCCCGGGCGTCCTGGGCCGCGCGGACGACGGCGTCCACCTCCTGGGCCGTGGCCTCGACAGCGACCTGCTCACGCTGCTTCCCGGTACGGGGGTCGACACTCCAGACTGGTGCTGCTGCCACCGCGGGTCCCTCCACGTCGAATGCCGCGCGCGATGCCGCGGTATGGATATCCGCCCGATCCGGGGGCCCACCCACCTGCGTCATCCACGAGGACGTTCGATATACTGAACGCTGTCTCTGATGATGAATACTCATCGAGACTATATCTCCAGGTCCTCGTCGAACGAAGGGGTCGAGTGCGATGTCGGCAGGCGAGACGGGCGGCGGTTCACAGGTCAAGTCCGCGGTACGGACCGTGGAACTCCTGGAGTACTTCGCGGGCCGCCCCGGCATGCATTCCCTGGCCGCCGTGCAGGAGGCCGTCGGATACCCCAAGTCCAGCCTGTACATGCTGCTGCGCACCCTGGTCGACCTCGGCTGGGTGGAGACGGACGCCACGGGCACGCGGTACGGCATCGGCGTACGGGCCCTGCTCGTCGGTACGTCGTACATCGACGGCGACGAGGTGGTGGCGCTGGCCCGGCCGACGCTGGACCGGCTGTCGGACGACACGACGGAGACCATCCACCTGGCCCGTTTGGACGGCACGAACGTCGTATATCTGGCGACGCGCCAGTCGCAGCACTATCTGCGGCCCTTCACGCGCGTGGGACGACGGCTACCGGCGCACTCGACGTCCCTGGGCAAGGCGCTGCTGGCCACCCACACCGACGAGCAGGTGCGCAAGCTGCTCCCGGAGACGCTGCCCGCGCTGACCGAGCACACCATCACCGACCGCGAGAAGCTCATCGAGGAACTGCACGTGATCCGCGAGCAGGGCTTCTCCGTGGACCGCGAGGAGAACACGCTGGGGCTGCGCTGCTTCGGCGTGGCCATCCCGTACCGCACCCCCTCCCGCGACGCGATCAGCTGCTCGGTGCCGGTGGCCCGGCTGACCCCGGCACACGAACAGCTGGTCAAGGACGCCCTGTTCGACGCCCGCGACCGGCTGACGCTGGCGACACGGCGGCTGTGACGTGACCCTGGACTGTCACTCGGGTCCGTCGCTCGGGTCCGTCACTCACACGAGCGGTTTCATGAGGGACCGATGAGAAAAGCGGGCGAACGGGAACGATCAGCCCATCCCGCTCGTCGTCCAGATCGGGATGAACAAGACGATCAGGCGGGCCTCCGTCTTCACGCTGTTCCTGGTGTTCGCTCTGCTGGTGCGGGCGACCTGGGTGCAGTTCTACGACGCGAAGGCCCTCGCGGACGACAGTGACAACCGGCGCAACGTGATCGAGCAGTACGCGGAGCCGCTCGGCAACATCATCGTGGGCGGAAAGTCGGTCACCGGCTCCCAGCGCACGACGAGCGGCGACCTCGCGTACCAGCGCACGTACACCGACGGCGATCTCTACTCGGCGGTCACGGGCTACAGCTCGCAGGTGTACGGCGCCACGCAGTTGGAGGGGATCTACCAGAAGCTCCTCGACGGCACCGACAGCGGCCTGACCACCGTCATGGACACGGTGACGGGCGAGCGCGCCGCGCCCGGCAACGTGATCACGACGATCGACCCGGACGTCCAGAAGGCCGCGTACGACGCGCTCGGCGACAAGAAGGGCGCGGCCGTCGCGATCGACCCGACCACGGGCAAGATCCTCGCGGTGGTCTCGACGCCGTCGTACGACCCGTCGTCGATCGCCGGTTCGGACGACTCGGCCGCGTGGAAGAAGCTGACCACGTCCAGCGACAAGCCGATGGTCAACCGGGCGCTGCGGCAGGCGCTGCCGCCGGGGTCCACGTTCAAGCTGGTGGTGGCCGCCGCCGCGCTGGAGGACGGGCTGTACTCGTCGGTGGACGAGAAGACGGACAGCCCGAACCCGTACACACTGCCCGAGACGCGCACGACCCTCACGAACGAGAGTTCGTCCGCGCCCTGTGAGAACGCCACGATCCGGGTCGCCCTGGAGTACTCCTGCAACACCGTCTTCGCGAAGATGGCCGCCGACCTCGGGCAGGCCAAGGTGCGGGCGACGGCGGAGAAGTTCGGCTTCAACGACAGCACGCTGGACATGCCGGTGCGGGCGTACGCGAGCGTGTACCCGACGAAGATGGACAGCGCCGAGACCGCACTCACCGGCATCGGCCAGTTCGACGTGACGGCCACGCCGTTGCAGATGGCGATGGTGTCGGCGGCGATAGCGAACGGCGGGGAGCTGGTCTCGCCGCACATGGTGTCGCAGACCACGGACGGCAGCGGCAACGTCCTCAAGGACTACGACTCCGACACGTCCACGAAGCGGATCGTCAGCGCGTCGACAGCCTCCCAGTTGCAGTCGGCGATGCAGAGCGTCATCACGGACGGCACCGGGACGAACGCGCGGATAGCCGGGGTGACGGTGGGCGGCAAGACGGGCACGGCCCAGCACGGCGAGAACAACAGCCAGACGCCGTACGCCTGGTTCACGTCGTACGGGAAGGCCGACGGCAAGGAGGTCGCCGTAGCGGTGATCATCGAGCAGTCGGACGCGGCCCGC
The DNA here is from genome assembly GCA_001298575.1 of Actinobacteria bacterium OK074. Taxonomy (GTDB): domain Bacteria; phylum Actinomycetota; class Actinomycetes; order Streptomycetales; family Streptomycetaceae; genus Streptomyces. Next base: position 51,284 of record LJCV01000254.1, on the reverse strand, counting down.
TCCGAGGTCAGCGGGAACGGGCTGGCCGCGCCGGTGGCGAAGGCGATGATGGAGGCGGCACTCAAGAACTGAGCACCGCCCCCGTCACCCTCGCGACTCGGCTTCGCCGTGGGCTACTTGGCGCCCACCAGCTGCTCGATCGGGTCGATCGCGAAGTACACGAAGAACAGCACCGACACCGTCCACAGCAGCCAGTGCACCTCCTTCGCCTTCCCCAGGACCGTCTTGAGGAGGACGTAGGAGACGAAGCCCGCGCCGATGCCCGCGGTGATCGAGTAGGTGAACGGCATGGCGGCGATGGTCAGGAACGACGGGATCGCGATCTCGTACTTGTCCCAGTCGATCTTCTTGACCTGGGTCATCATCATGAACCCGACCGCGACCAGCGCCGGGGCCGCCGCCTGGAGCGGGACGATCGTCAGGATCGGGCTGAGGAACAGCGCGCAGGCGAACAGGCCGCCGGTGATCAGGTTCGCGAAGCCCGTGCGGGCGCCCTCGCCGACGCCGGCCGCCGACTCGACGTACGCCGTCGCCGAGGAGGCGGAGGCCGCGCCGCCCGCGACCGCCGCGGCCCCGTCGATGAGCAGGACGCGCCCGAGGTTGGGCACCTTGCCGTCGTCGCCGAGCAGCCCCGCCTCGGTGGTGATGCCGACGACCGTGCCCATGGTGTCGAAGAAGTCCGACAGGATCAGGGTGAAGACCAGCAGGACGACGGTGATGACGCTGACCTGATCGAAGGCCCCGAACAGGCTGAAGTGACCGATCAGTCCGAAGTCGGGCGAGGCCACGAGGTCGTCGGGGATCTTCGGGGTGGTCAGGCCCCAGACGGTGTTGTCGGCGACCGAGTCGATGATGATCGCGAGGACCGTCATGGCGACGATGCTGATCAGGATCGCGCCCTTCACCCGGCGGGCGATCAGCGCGATCGTCAGCAGGACACCGAGGCAGAAGACGAGAACCGGCCACCCGGTGAGCGTCCCGGAGGCGCCCAGCTGCACCGGCACGGTGGTGTCGGCGATGTCCGGGATCCGGGTCACGAACCCGGCGTCGACGAAGCCGATGAACGCGATGAACAGACCGATGCCGACGCTGATCGCCTGCTTCAGCGACTGCGGGATGGCGTGCATGATCGCCTCGCGCAGCCCGGTGACCACGAGGACGCAGATCACCACGCCCTCCAGGACGACCAGGCCCATCGCGTCGTCCCAGCTCATCATCGGGGCGATGGTGAAGGCGACGACCGCGTTGAGGCCGAGCCCGGTGGCCAGCGCGAGCGGGAGGTTGCCGCCGACGCCCATGACGACGGTCATCACCGCGGCCACCAGGGCGGTGGCGGTGGCGAGTTGGGCCGAGTCGAGGGTGTGGCCGAATTTGTCCTTCGAGCTGTGCAGGATGATGGGGTTCAGGACGAGGATGTAGGCCATCGTGAAGAACGTGGCGAATCCGCCGCGTATCTCCCGGCCGAAGGTGGACCCCCGTTCGGAGATCCGGAAGAACCAGTCGAGGCCACGGACCGGGTGCTGTACGGCACTTGGCCGGTCGGTGACCTTCTGTGGGTCGGACATGCGGGTACTCCTCGTCGCCTGATGATCGGTTGCGCGGATGCTGGCTGGATTGTTCCCGTGCCGAACGTTCCCCAGGTTTTCGGCGTGTTACGGAATCGCTGACCGCGCCCACGGATCTCGGGACCGGGGATCGCCCTGCCCCGCGCGCCCAACTCCCGCCCGCACCCCCGTCCTTCACACACACTTCGCAGACGCGCACACCTGTGCTGCTACAGTTCCGGATCTCGTTCCGGTGCACTCCGGACGTTCACATGGCATCTACGTGACACGCACATTCCCGCAGGTAACACAGGTACCCGCAGCGAGGAGAGATCGCCCGTGGGCACGGTCGTCGACGACACCGCCGCGGAGGAGTTCCACGCCTTCTTCGAGCGCAACTACGCCGAACTGGCCCGGCTCGCCCACTTGTTGACCGGCGAGGCGGACGCCGCCGACGATCTCGCCGCGGACGCGCTGCTCGCCCTGTGGCACCGCTGGGACCGGGTCCGCGCGGCCGACCACCCGGTGGCGTACGCGCGCGGAGTGGTCGCCAACCTCGCCCGCACGAGGATCCGCAGCGCCGTCCGTGAACGAAGACGGATCACGCTCTTCTGGTCGCAGCGCGAGGAGAAGACGGAGAACCCCGACGTATCCGCCGTCATCGACGTGCAGGAGGCGCTGCGCAGGCTGCCGTTCCGCAAGCGCGCCTGTGTGGTCCTGCGCCATGCTTTCGATCTCTCCGAGAAGGACACCGCGCTCGCGCTCGGCGTCTCGGTCGGTACGGTGAAGAGCCAGACCTCGAAGGGTATGGCCGAGTTGCAGCGGCTCCTGGGCACCGAAGGGGCCCCGCCGCGCGTTCACGCGACGGTGGTCCGCACGGGCGGCACGGGAAGGAGGGACCGATGAAGGACGTGCACGACGAGCTGCGCGCCGGGCTGCGGGATGCGGCCGAGGCGTACGAGCCCGACCGCGCGCGCATCCTGGCCCGCGTGGAACGCGGCATGGCCAGGGGGTCCCGGCCGAGCCGGAAGGCCACCCGTCCGCCGGTGTTCGCCTGGGCCCGGGTGGTGGGTGCCACGGCCGCGGTCGCGGGGGTGCTCGCGGTGGGCGGCTACGCGGTCGCCTCGGTGGTCACCGACGACAAGACGCCCGCGCAGGACACGGTCGCGGTCTCGCCGACCCCGACTCCGACGCCGACCCCCTCGCCCGACGCGACGACCCGCCGTCCGGTCAACCCCGTTGTCCCCGCCCCGAGTTCGGGCTCCACCAAGGTGACCCCTTCGCCGACCCCCACGGTCACATCGACCGTGCGGGCGTCCGGTGTGCAGGACGGTCCGCTGTGGTCGGACGGTTCGGTGGACCCGCACAGCAACGACTACTGGGCGCAGAGCAACGTCACGCTGAAGACGTCGAAGCAACTCACCGCGCTGACCGTGCGGTTGAGGATCGCCCAGACGGGCGGGGTGAGTTCGGCGGGCGCCTGGCGGTCCCTGCCCGAACAGGACTTCGCCCAGACCGTCGAGGAGCGGGACGGCTTCCTGGTCTACACGTGGGTGCTCAAGGCGGGCCGTACGGTCGCGGTGGGCGAGTGGGTGTTCGCCGGCCAGTACAGCCACGAGCAGGGCGGTCGCGACGCCGACGCCGACTCGTACACGGCGACGGGCACCTCCGGCGGCCAACAGCTCGCCGTGAAGGGGAAGTTCGCGGCCCAGGACGCCGACTCCGGCGCCGACGAGGGCGATTCGTAGACCGTCGTTCGCGAACCGGCCTTCGCGGACCGGCCTTCGTGAACCGCTCTTCGTGAACCGGCCTTCGCGGACCGGGCAAAGATTTCCCGAAGACGCGGCAACCCTTTCCCCACCCGTGGCGACCAGGAGACGAAGATCCTCTCCCACGCAAGGAATTGGGCATGACTGCACGAGCCGAACAGCGCGTCCGCCATCGCCGTACCGTCACCCGACGGCGGGCGGTGATCGGCGGGACCGCGGCCCTGGGCATCACCGGGGCGGCGATCCTCACGACGTCGCTGCTCTCCTCCGCCGGTGCCGCCACCACCTGGCCCAAGGCCACGGGCAACAAGGCGGTCGCCAAGACGATCACGGTGTCGAAGTCGTACGATGGCCACCTCCAGAAGTACTACGGCACCGGCGCGCTGGGCACGTCGGACCAGGCCGAGGACCAGGACCCGGTGTTCGAGCTGAAGGACGGCGCGGTCCTCAAGAACGTGATCATCGGCACCCCGGCCGCGGACGGCGTGCACTGCCTGGGCAGTTGCACCCTGCGGAACGTGTGGTGGCTGGACGTCGGCGAGGACGCGGCCAGCTTCAAGGGCAAGAAGGCGTCGGCCGTCTACAAGGTGATCGGCGGCGGCGCCCAGAAGGCCGACGACAAGGTCCTCCAGTTCAACGGCGCCGGGAAGCTCAGCGTGACCGGCTTCCAGGTCAAGGACGCCGGGAAGCTGGTCCGTTCGTGCGGCAACTGCAAGACGCAGTACAAGCGGTCGATCACGCTGAGCGACATCGACGTGACGTATCCGATCAAGGACGTCGTCGGCGTGAACGCCAACTACGGCGACACCGCGACCCTGTCGAAGATCCGCATCCACGGCGACACCAAGAAGAAGGCCAAGGTCTGCCAGGAGTTCAAGGGCAACAGCAGCGGCAAGGAGCCGACCTCGCTCCGCAGCGGCCCGGATGGAACCGCATGCCACTACAAGTCCTCTGACATCACGTACCAGTAGCACTCATCTCACCCATAGGTGACATAACTCGCGCGACGGAGTACGGCCTTGAGCACGCACAGCACATCCGGCATATCCGACTCATCCGGGACATCCGGCAGAGCCGGCCGCCACAAGCAGCATCTCACCCGCAGACGGGTGCTCGGGGCCTCCGCGCTCGGCGTGGCCGCCACCGGCGCCGCCGTCGCGGGCGGCACCGGCCTCCTCTCCTCGGCCTCGGCCGCCGGTTTCGGCTACACCGACGACGGCCACGACTACGTCGTCACCACCGGCGCCGCGCTCACCTTCAAGGTCTCCAAGTCGACCGGCGACCTCACCTCGCTGGTCTACCGGGGCAAGGAGTACGAGGGTTACGGCGGCCGCCACTCGCACGTCGAGTCGGGCCTCGGCACGTCCACGGTCACGCTCAAGCAGACCGGCGGGACGATTCTGATCAAGGTCGTGCACGGCCCGATCACCCACTGGTACGCGGCCCGCAGCGGCCAGAACAACATCTACCTGTGGACGAACAAGGCGGACGCCTCCTTCACCGCGACCCGCTACCTCGTGCGCGTGCGGCCGGGCATCTTCCCCAACACGGGCTCGGACGCCTGGAACACCGCGCAGGACAAGGTGATCGAGGCCGGTGACGTCTGGCGGCGCTCGGACGGCACCACGCACTCCAAGCACTACTCGGGCAAGCGGACCATCGACTACGACTACGTCGGCTTCACCACCGGCAAGGCCGGTCTGTGGCTGGTCCGTTCCAACCACGAGAAGGCGTCCGGCGGCCCCTTCTACCGCTCCCTGCTGCGCCACTCGAACGAACTGGGCGCGGGCCTGTACGAGATCCTGCACTACAACGAGGCCCAGACGGAGCCGGAACGCTTCGGCCTCCAGGGCCCGTACGTCGTCGCCTGCACGGACGGCGAGGCCCCTTCCGCCGCCCTCTTCCACGCGAACCTCGACACCTCGTGGGTGGACGGCCTCGGCATCACCGGCTGGGTCGGCGCCGCCGGGCGCGGCCGGGTGGCGGGCGTCGGCCTCAAGGGCATGGACCCGGCGTACGACTACACGGTGACCTTCGCGAACACGGACGCCCAGTACTGGACGAAGGCGGCGCCCGCCACCGGCGCCTTCTCCTGCAAGGGGATGCTCCCGGGGACGTACACGCTCACCGTCCACAAGGGCGAACTCGCCGTGCACACCGAGTCGGTGAAGGTCACGGCGGGCGGCACGGCCTCGCTGCACACCATCACGATCGCGGGCGACCCCTCGGCCGCGCGGACCGTGTGGCGGCTCGGCGACTGGAACGGCACGCCCGGCGAGTTCAAGAACGCCGAGCTGATGACCTACGCGCACCCGTCCGACGCGCGGGCGGCGAAGTGGACCGGCAACGTCACGATCGGCAGCGCGGACGCGGCGAAGTCCTTCCCCGCGTACATGTGGCAGAACGTCAACGACGGCATCCTGATCTACTTCAGGCTGACCGCCGCACAGGCCGCCGCGGCCCGCACCCTGCGGGTCGGCGTGACGGACGCCTTCGCGAACGGCCGCCCCCGGGTGACGGTCAACGACTGGGTCTCGGCGGTGCCTTCGGCTCCCGCCCAGCCGTCGACGCGCTCGCTGACGACGGGGTCGTACCGGGGGAACAACCACACCTTCACGTTCAACGTGCCGTCGAGCGCGTGGCGTTCGGACGTGTCGCAGTACAACGTGCTGAAGCTCAATGTGGTGAGCGGTTCGACCGGGGAGACGTACTTGAGCCCCGGGACGTCGTTCGACTGCGTAGACCTGCTGGCCTGATGGATCCGCTTACTTGAGTGCAGCGTTTTGGGGGCGCGGGGAACTGCGCGGCCGGCCACGACGGACGCGCAGTCCCCCAAACCACCCCAGGTGGCACTCAGTTCATGGCCGTGCCGAGAGTGGCCACCGAGGCGGTGGTCAGAAACGTGGTCACAGGCAAGGCCCCGTCGGCCTGCCGAACCCCGTACGCGGCGGCGGCGTTGGTCGACACGAACGACGGAGTCGCAACACCCGCATCCCAGTTGTTGGCCGCGGACACAGTGGACTTGCTCAACTTGGACAGCCCGCCGGCGTTCCCCACCGCGAGATTGCGCGCCAGCCGTGCCTTCCCCGTGGCGAAGAAGAACCCCGCCTGCCCGTTGGCGTAGGCCGTGTTGCGGTTCAGCACGATCGCCCCGGTGTTGGAGTTCTCGGTGAACCCGTTCAACGTGTTGTCCCAGGCCGCGTCACGGTTGACCACGTGCGCGACGGCCACCCCGCCGCCGCCCAGCTTGAACCCGTTCCCGTTGCCCTCGAACGCCGTGTCGCCCCAGCGGTTCTTGCCGTTGCCGTAGGCCCAGGAGTGCTCGATGGTGACGGGCGAGGAGAACTGCCAGAGGTCGAGGCCGTCGTCCGAGTTGTTGTACAGGCGGGCGCCGGTGACCTTGTTGCCGGTGCCGGAGCCGAACTTGATGGCGATGCCGTCGGCGTTCTGGCCGTGGCCCGCCGGGTCGTAGTTGCCGTAACTGTCCAGGTTCTGCACGAGGTTGTCGCTCGTGCCGTCGCCGCGCAGGGTGAAGCCGGAGTCGCCGTTGTCGGCGGTGACGAGGTTCTTGAAGACGCCGCCGACGGACGAGGTCACGACGAAGCCCTGGGCCGGGGAGTTCTGGAAGGTGAGGTTCTGGACGGTCCAGTTGTCGCCGTAGATCCCGGCGAGCCAGGAGCCCGCGGGCAGCTTGGAGCCGTCGATCCTCACCTTCTCGCTGCCGTACGCCTGGAGCGAGATCCGGGCCGAACCGGTGCCGTTCGCCGTGGACTTGAGGGTGGCCGTCGGGTAGTAGGTGCCGCCGCGGACCTGGATGACCGTACCCGCCGCGGCACCCGCGACCGCCGTCTGCAACTGGGCGGTGGTGGAGACGGTGACCGTGGTGCCGGCGGCCTGGGCGCCGTTCCTGGCGAGGCCGAGGTAGACGCCGCCGGCTCCCGCGGAGAGCGCCACGGCGGCGGCGATCGAGAGGGTGCGGGTCCTGCGGTGGCGTCCGGTGCCGATGCGCACGGGGCGTTCCTTTCCTAGCGGTACGTGGTGGCACGTACCGGTGCGATGTCGGAGGGAAGCGGACCGGAGGGGCCCGTCAACGGCCCGCTTCTGCTTCCTGGTTGCCGCCGCGACCGAAAGGGTTGCCACGGGCAGCCGGAAATCTTCGGAAGTCCCGAACAGGATCACCTCATGCACACCGATTGACGCACTGTCCTCCACTGGTCACACTCCGAGGACGCCCATCCAACAGAACCCCCCACACATCGCACCCGCTGCCGCCCAATTTCCGACAGGATGTGTCATGCGCCCCACGGCTCGCACGTTTCTCCTGCCGCTACTGGCCCTGCTCTCCCTCTTGTTGAGCCTGCTCACCGCCCCGACCGTCGCGGTCGCCTCGGCCGCCACCAAGCCCGGAGCCGCGCACGTGAACAGTCCGAAGTACGCCGGTTACCTCTTCGCCTACTTCACCGGCGAGGGCACCGCCGACGGCGAACAGATCCGCTACGCCCTCAGCCGCGGCAACGACCCGTTGCACTGGCGGGAGTTGAACGCGGGCAACCCGGTCCTGACCTCCACCATCGGGGAGAAGGGGCTGCGCGATCCGTTCGTGATCCGCTCCCCGAAGGGCGACCGCTTCTATCTGATCGCCACCGACCTGCGCATGTACCGGAGCAGCAGCGGCAGTTGGGACGACGTGCAGCGGCACGGCAGCAAGTCGGTGATGATCTGGGACTCCACCGACCTGGTCCACTGGACCGACCAGCGCCTGGTGCAGGTCGCCCCGGACAACGCGGGCAACGCCTGGGCGCCGGAGGCGTATTGGGACGACGACCTCGGCGAGTACGTCGTCTTCTGGGCGTCGAAGCTGTACGCCGACGACGACCCGGACCACACGGGCAGCGCCTACAACAAGATGATGTACGCGACCACGAAGGACTTCCGCACCTTCAGCGCGGCCAAGGTGTGGGACGACCCCGGCTACTCGGTGATCGACTCGACGGTCGTCAAGAACGGTGCGAACTACTACCGTTACACCAAGGACGAGCGCAACCCGTCCTCGGACTCCCCCTGTTCGAAGTTCATCACGGCGGAGAAGTCGACCTCGCTGACGTCGACGTCGTACGACTTCGTCGCCGACTGCATCGGCAGCGGGACGGTCGGCCAGGGCGAGGGGCCGACGGTCTTCAAGTCCAACACCGAGAACAAGTGGTACCTGTTCATCGACGAGTACGGCGGCCGCGGCTACGTCCCGTTCGAGACCACCGACCTGGACTCGGGCAGGTGGACGCCCTCCACCGACTACCAGCTGCCCGCAAGTCCCCGCCACGGCACGGTACTTCCGGTCACGCAACAGCAGTACGACCGCCTGCTGGCCGCCTACCCCGCGACCCCGGCCTCCGTCGTGGACGCGACGGCCGCCGGACAGCGGGGGTACGCGGTCGTCACCGAGGCGAGCGGCAAGGTCGTGCTGCCGATGAGCCCGGGCACCGACCTGTCCCGGCTCGCGCCCGAGCTGTGGGTCGGCGAGGATGCGAAGATCAGCCCCCACTCCGGTACCCGGCGCGACTTCCGCAGACCGCGGACGTACACCGTGACGGCGGCGGACGGCACCGCCCGCACCTGGACGGTCGAGGCGGTGCCCACCCGAAGTCCCGTGCTGCCGGGGCTGACCGCCGACCCGGACGTGCGCTATCTGGACGGCGAGTACTGGATCTACCCGACCGGCGACGGCTACCAGGGCTGGAGCGGGACGAGCTTCAAGGCTTACTCGTCAAGGGACTTGGTGCACTGGAAGGACCACGGGGTGATCCTCGACCTGGGGCCCGACGTGTCCTGGGCCGACAAGAACGCGTGGGCGCCGGCGATCGCCGAGCGCGACGGCAAGTACTACTTCTACTTCTGCGCCGAGCAGCAGATCGGCGTGGCGGTGGCGGACTCCCCCGCGGGCCCGTTCAAGGACGCGCTGGGCAGGCCGCTGGTCGCCAAGGGCGGTTCGCTGAGCGGCCAGATGATCGACCCGGCGGTGTTCACCGACGCTGACGGTCAGTCATATCTCTACTGGGGCAACGGACATGCGTATGTCGTGCCGCTCAACGACGACATGGTGTCCTACGACGCGTCGAAGATCCGGGACATCACCCAACCGGACTTCCGCGAGGGCTCGTTCGTGGTCGAGCGCAAGGGCACGTACTACTTCATGTGGTCCGAGGACGACACCCGCAGCGAGAACTACCACGTCGCCTACGCGACCGGACCGTCCCCGCTCGGTCCGTGGACCAAGCGGGGCACGATCCTGTCCAAGCGCCCCGAGTACGGCATCCTCGGCACCGGCCACCACTCGGTGGTCAACGTGCCCGGCACGGACGACTGGTACATCGTCTACCACCGGTTCGCCCTGAACGGCCCCGGGAAACCGGGCGGGGACGGCATGCACCGGGAAACGACCGTCGACCGCATGGAGTTCGCGGCCGACGGCACGATCAAACCGGTGGTGCCCACTCTGGAGTCGGTCCGCCCCGTGCGGACCCCCCGGAGCTGATCTCAGCTCACGAAGTACGTCGGGTTGGGGATCTTGAACGTCTTGTCGGCGTAACCCCCGTCGAGGTCGGAGTACTGGTCGCCGAAGTTGGCGACGATGTCGTACCCGAGGGACTCGATGTGCTTGCGGGTGCCGGACTTGTACTGCACGGTGGTGCAGGTCCAGGCGCCCGCGGTGGCGCAACCGCTCAGGTACGACGGCGGGTTGGCCGTGTCCTTGAGGAACATGTGGTCGGTGTCGAGGTTCACGTCGGCGCCGACCTTCTTCAGGTTCTCGACCGCGTAGGCACGCTGCGCCTCGCTCAGGCCGGAGTTGTAGAAGACGGTGACGCCCTTGGCCGCGGCGTACTGCACCAGCTCGGGGGTGCCGAAGACCTCCGGGCGGTTGGCCTGGGCCACATAGGCGGCCCAACTGGCGCTGCTGTAGCTGTAGTTGTTCTTCTTCTCGTAGTCGAGGCTGAGCAGCAGGGTGTCGTCGATGTCGAAGACGACGGCGGGCTTGGCGCCCTTCTTGTGCTCCTTGGCCGCCTCCTTCGCCGCCTTGTCGATGGACTTCTTCGCGCTCGCGTCGATGCGCGCGAGGTCCTTGGCGTACGGGCTGTCCGGGGACGCCTGGTACACCCCGCTGCTGTCGAGCGTGGTGCCGTAGTAGGTGTCGATGTCCTTCACCAGGAGCCCTATGTTGTACGGCTCGTGCGTGGAGTTGACCGTCGACTGACCGGCCGTGGCCGCACCGGTGCCGTAGAGGGCGGCGCCGGCGACAGTACAGGTGGCGGCGATGGCCGCGATCCGCAGTGGCTTATGCATGACAGGTTTTCTACGCGCGTCACCCACCCGGGGGCGAGGGGCGTTGCCCAATCGAGACGTTTTCTCCGGGCAAAAAACAGGTCAAGCACCCGGGTGGGACCGGCCCGGCGGGAGCACGGGCCGGTCCCGTGGGCCGGGTCAGTTCATCGTCGCCCCGATCGTGGAGCTGCCCGTGGTCAGGAAGGTGGTCGCGGGCAGAGTGCCGTCGGAACCACGGGAGTTGTACGTGCTGCTCGCGTCCGTGGAGACGAACGACGGGGTGGAGATGCCGGAGTCCCAGTTGTTGCCCGAAGACACCACCGAGGAGCCCTTGCTGACCAGGCCGCTGCCGTTGGACACCGCGAGGTTCTTGCCGAGGCGGGCGGCGCTGGTGGCGAAGTAGTAGCCGTAGTTGCCGTTGGCGTACGCGGTGGTGCGGTTGATGACGAGGGCGCCGGTGTTGGAGTTCTCGGTGAAGCCGTTGCCCGCGTTGCCCCAGGCGGCGGAGTTGTTGACGACGTGGGCGACGACCTCGCCGTCGCCGCCCAGTTTGAAGCCGTTGCCGTCGCCCGCGAAGGCCGAGTCGGACCAGCGGTTGACGCCGTTGCCGAAGGACCAGGTGTGTTCGACGGTGACGGGCGAGGAGAAGGACCAGAAGTCGATGCCGTCGTCCGAGTTGTTGTACAGGCGGGCGCCGGTGACGAGGTTCCCACTGCCGGAACCGAACTTGATGGCGACGCCGTCCGCGTTCTCGCCGTGCGTGGCGGCGTCGTAATTGCCGTACGAATCAAGGTTCTTGACCGTGTTGTTGACGGTGCCGTCGCCGGTGAGGGTGAAGCCGGAGTCGCCGCCGTTGATGGTCTTGACGTTGTTCCAGTTGGTGCCGGTGCAGGACTGGCAGACGACCGCGCTGTCCGGGGAGTTCTGGAAGGTGATGTTGGAGACGTTCCAGTAGTCGGCGGTCAGCTTGAAGATCCACGAGCCGGACGGCAGCGAGGAGCCGTCGATCTTCACGGTCTCCGAGCCGTACGCGGTGAGCGTGACCGGCGCGGACGAGGTGCCGTTGACCGTGGACTGGAGGGTCGCGGTCGGGTAGTAGGTGCCGCCGCGGACCTGGATGACGGTTCCGGCGGTCGCGCTCTGCAGCGCGCTGCTCAGCGCCGCCGAGGTGCTGACGACGACGGTCGCGGCGTGCGCGGGGGTGGCGAGGGTGCCGAGGCCGGCGGCCGCGACGAGGACGGAGGCGGCGGTGAGGGCGATGCGGCCCCTGGGCCGGCTCTCGGTGTGACTCCTGGCCCCGGTGGGGGTGTTGTGCCTGATACGACGCATGACGTGCGGGTCCTTTGGTCGATTCAGAGTGAGTGGCTGTGTGGGCTCCAATCGCCGAGGTAGGTCGCGGGGGTGTGCGACACGGCCTCGGTGTCGGTGAGTTGGGGACGGTTCTCCGGCACGGTGATGACGGATCCCGGACCCGAGTTGCGGTGTTCCGCGAAGCGCATGGACTGCCAGGGGTAGGCGTCGCGCATGTTGGTGTAGGGCGCGACCGCGTCGATGCCGGGACCGAGCCATGTGTCCCGAACGACGAGCGAGGGCCAGGCAGTTGTCTCGTAGGTCGGCACCCAGGGGCGGGCGATCTTGTACGCCCCGTCCTCGGCCGCCGAGGTGACGCGCCCGTGGACGGCGAGGAAGCCGTGCGGGTTCGCACGGGCCGTCGCGGGCGCGAAGACCATGCCCTTGGGGACGAAGTCCACGTCCCGGTCGAGCGTGTGGAAGTGACAGCGCTCGAACACGGCGGTGGCCCGGCCGAAGACGAAGTCGACGTCGCCCTCGACGTAGCAGTCTCGGTAGCACTGCCGGTCGAAGGCGTCGAGCGCGGTGGTGTCCGCGAACAACGTGTCCTGGTGCGCGCGGAGTTGGACACGTTCGAAGAGCGAACGGTCCCCGGTGACGTACGCGGCGACCGCCTGGGTCCCGGTGATCTCGGGGTGGTCGGCGCGCAGCCAGTCGTTGGCGAGGGTCAGGTCGCGTACGGTCAGGCCGGGCGCCGCCGAGGTGAAGGTGGCGGAGCCCGCGGTGCCGTAGGTCCCCGAACCGTCGGGCTTCTGGGTGCCGTTGGCGTTGTCGTAGACGATGACGGTGGCGCCCCGACGGCTCGGACCCACCCCGGTGATGGTCAACTCGGCCTTGTCCGCCGGGATGTTGACGACCTCGCGGTAGGTGCCGGGGTGGACGACGATGGTCCGGCCGGGGCCCTCGACGGCGTCCACGGCGGCCTGGACGGAACCGCCGGGGTGGACGTGCAGGACGGGGCGGGTGGGGCGGGCGGGTGCGTGCAGTTGGGACGCGAAGGCCGGTGGCGGGGTGCCAACGGCGGTCAGTCCGGCGGCGATGGAGCCGAGCAGGGTTCGGCGGCGCATGTCACCACCGCCCCTTCCTCGGTGCGGGCGGCGCCCAGTCGCCGAGGTAGGCCGCCGCCGTCGCCGACTGGGCCTGCACGGCGGTGAGTTGGGGCCGGTTGGCCGGGACGGTGATACGGGCGCCGGGTCCGGTGTTGCGGTACTCGGCGAAGCGCTGGTTCTGCCACGGGAAGGAGTCGGACATGTTGGCGTAGGGCGCCACCGCGTCGATGCCCGCGCCCAGTTGGCACTCGCGGACGGTGAGCATCGGCCGGGCGGTGGTGTCCGAACTGGGTACCCAGGGCCGGGCCAACTTGTAGGCCCCGTCGGCCGCCTGACTGGTGATCAGACCGCCGGCGACGAGGTAGCCGCGCGGGTTGGCGACCGCCGTGGAGGGTGCGAACACGAAGCCGTACGGGGGTGCCGCCAGGTCGGTGCGGTCGAGGGTGCGGAAGGTGCAGCCCTCGAAGACGGCGGTGGCCCGGCCGAAGACGAAGTCGACGTCGCCCTCGGCGTAACAGCCCCGGAAGTACTGCCGGGCGAAGGTGCCCAGGGCCAACGTATCGGCGTACAAGGTGTCTTGATGGCCGAGGAACCGGCAGTCCAGGAAGGCGGATCGGTCGCCCTGGACCTTGAGCGCGACCGCCTGGGTGCCGCTGATGTCCGGATGGTCGGCGCGCAGCCAGTCGTTCGCGAAGGTGATCCAGCGGGCGGTGAACCCCTCGGCCTGCACGGTCGTGGTGGCCGAGCCGGTCGTGCCGTAGGTGCCGCCGCCCGGCTTGGCGGTACCGGCGGCATTGTCGTACACGATGACGACGTCACCTGCCTGTTGGGAGGCGCCGAGCCAGGTCATCGATGTGCGCGTGGGGTCGACGGCGACCGTCTCGCGGTACGTCCCCGGCGCGAGCACCAGCGTCCAGCCGCTGCCGCTCGCCGCGGTCACTGCGGCCTGGACGGTGGTGAAGTCGCCCGCGCCGCCCGGGTCGACGTACAGGGTGCGTTCGGTGAGCCGGGCGGACGGGGAGCCGTAGCGGCCGAAGGGACGGCGCCGCCCCAGGGCTCGGGCGGGGGTGGCCACGAGGAGGGCGGCGGCTCCGGCGGCCAGCAGAGCTCTCCGCGAACTGCCCATGTCAGCGGGCCTTTCCGGCGCCCGCGCCCTGGTCGACGATCTTCGGCACGGCCTTCGCCGGGTCGACCTTGGTGCGCAGGGTCGGGGTCCAGCCCGCGCCCGACTGGAGGGTTTCGGCGGGGATTTCGGCGTTGTGGACGGCGATCAGGTCGACGAGCTTGCCGTTGACGTAGTTGTCGTCGGCGGTGACCGGCGCCTCGCTCCACTTCTTCAGCACCTTGGCCGCGCTGATGCCGGACGGCAGGGTGAACGCGTTGTGCTCGGCGACGAGTTGGGACTCCAGGCCGATGCCGTAGCTGTAGCCGTAGGTGGCGTCGGCCACGAAGTGGTTGTTGTACGAGTCGACTTGGCCGAAGCGGACGCGCGGCGCGCGCTCGACGAGGCCCGAGAACAGGTTGTGGTGGAAGGTGACCTTCAGATGTCCCCGGTCGACTGCGGCAGTTGAGGCGCTGTCGCTGTTGCCGATGAGGATCGTCTTGTCGTGCTCGGTGAACACGTTCCAGGACGCGGTCACGTAGTCGGCGCCCTTGACGATGTCGAGTTCGCCGTCGTGCTGCTCGTAGAGCATGCCGAAGTAGGTGGGCGCGGCGCTGTCGGGGTGGTCGCCGTCGGTGAACGTGTTGTGGTCCAGCCAGACGTGGGTGGAGCCGTAGACGACGGCGCTGTCGTACTCGGAATTCCAGTTGCCGGTGGCGCCGTCGGTGGGGTCCCACTGGGGGAAGCAGTCAACTGGGCTTTCGAAGCTGAGGTTTCGGACGATGACGTTGTCGACGGCGGTGATCTGGAGGCTGGCGCCCTTGAACCCGGCGTTTCTGCCGAGGCCGACGATGGTGGTGTTGGCGGGCACGGCCGCCTTGATGACCTTGTTCTGGTTGACGGCGGAGGCGCGGCGCAGGCCCTCGGGGCTGTCGTCGGGCTCGTTGTCGAGGTTCTGGCCGTAACCCCAGGTCTCCGGCGCGTACTTGGCGAGGTAGGCGGCGAAGTCGTAGCCGGGCACGGCGAAGGAGTCGCAGCCCTCGGCGTTGGCGTCGATGACCCCCTTGACCTGGATGATCTTCGGCGCGGTGCCGCCCGCGGCGAGCGCGGCCTTGAAGTCGGCCCAGGTACTGACGGAGTAGACGTGCGCGGCGTCCGCGGCGGCGCCACCGGTGGTCCCGGTGGTGGCGGAGGCCCAGCCGTCACCGGCGGGGAGCGCCTGGTGGCCGAGGTCGCGGATCCCCGTGTGGGCCTGGGCAGTTGGGCCGGTGACGGCAAGGGCGAGGGCGGTGCAGCCGACGAGGGCGGCGGCCTTGACCGCCACGGGCTTTGTAATGACATGAGCATGCCAATGAGACCTGTGCATGGAACGCTCTCCTTGAAGGTGGACGTGCGGGATGTCCCAGGACGAGCTGAACTGTCGTGCTGTGCGCGGTAGTTGCGCGCTTTGACCAGAGGCCGGGGCCGGGGGCCCGGGGCCTGCTGAGGCCGACGGCTGTTACGCGGCGACCGGCGGCGGCCAGGTGATCCAGGACGTGGGGATCTCCGCGTCGAGGCGGCGCACGTCACGCGGCGCGAGGACCCGCCGACGCACCGACTCCCCCGCGACGAGCCGGGCCACAGCGATGGCCCCCGGCGGGTTGAAGTGCGTGTTGTCCTGCTCGGTGGCGGTCCAGTTGAAGTACGTCTTGGTCTCCTCGACCCCGAGCTTCTGCCACAGCGCGAGCGACAGCGCCTCGATGTCGAGCAGCGCGACGTCCTCCTCGGCGGCGAGCGCGCGCATGGCGGCCGGGTAATCCCCGTGCGTGGGCACGGCGTTGCCGTCGGCGTCGAAGCGGCGCCGCTCGACCGGCGTGGCGAGCACCGGCCGCGCACCCCGGGCCCGGGCCCCGTCGAGGTACTGCCGCAGGTAGTCCTGGTAGGTGGTCCAGGGCTCGGTGTAGCGGGTCGGGTCCTCGCTCTTCTCGTCGTTGTGCGCGAACTGGACGAGGAGCAGGTCACCGGGCCGGATGACACCGAGGATGACGTCGAGCCACCCTTCGTCGACGAAACTCTTCGAACTCCGCCCGTTCAAGGCGTAGTTGGCGACGACTGTCTCGTCCCGAAGAAAGAACGGCAGCGCCATGCCCCACCCGGTCTCGGGGGCGGCGTCGGAGTACTTCTGGGCCGCGGTGGAATCACCGGCGATGAAGAGGGTACGACGGCGCCGGGAGCCGGGGTCGGCGAGAGCGGGCCCGGTACCGGCAACGGCGAGGGGGACGGCGGCGAGAGCCGCGAGGGTGATTTGTCTGCGGGTGGGGGACACGGGGGTTTGCCTTTCGGGCAGGTGGTTTTCTTCTCTGTGCTGGGCGGTGCCTTTCAAGTGGGGGGTACACCCGCGCCCCGTTTGGGGGCGCGGGGCTGTGACATTTGTGCGGCTCCGCCGCGTGGGCGCGAGCAACCACAGAAAACCCGCAGGTTACCCGTGACGCTCAACCCATTCGGCCTGAGCCTTGTTCAACTCATCAGCCATGGTGTCCAGAAAGTCCTTGGAACTCATTTTCCCCAACAACACCTTCTGGAAGTTCGGCTCATTGTCGGCCTTGGAAACCGTGTTCCAGTCCGGCAGGTAGTACGGCAACTGAACAATCTTGGTCGAGCTGCCGTTCAAAGCCTCAGCGGCCAGCTTGGTCGCCTCGGACTTCCGCACCCAAGCGTCCTGCGCAGCCGCGACATTCGCCGGCACCTGCGCGGCAGACTCGTTCCACTTGCTGTTCTCCGCATGCGAGGCCGCGAACTCGATGAACTTCCAGGCGGCGCTCTTGTTCTTGCTCGCCTTGAAGAGTCCGAGCCCGTCGATGGGATTGGAGACCTGGACCCGGGTGCCGTCGTCCAGCGTGGGATTGGGAATGCCGCGGAACTTCCCGGCGCCCAGTGCGTCGAGATGGTTGGGGTAGGACCCGAGGTTGTGGCTCATCATGCCGATGGTGCCGTTGTCCCACTGGGCGACCATTTTGGTGAAGTCGTTGTTCACGTCGGCGGACGGGGTGTCCTTCTTGAAGAGCCCGACGTACTTCTCCAGGGCGGCGACGTTCTTCGGGTCGTTCAGCGTGGTTTTGTCGCCGTTCCAGAACGAGGTGATGCCGCTCTGTCCGTAGATCGCGTCCAGGGCCTGGGCGATGGATCCCTCGCCGCCGCGAATGGTGTAGCCGAATTTGTTGGCGCCCTTGTCGGTGAGTTTGTCGGCGGCCTCGTAGAACTTCGTCCAGGAGGTCGGCGCGCCGAGTCCGGCCGCCTTGAAGAGGTCCGTGCGGTACCAGAGGGTGCCGTTGTTGGCCGAGGTGGGGATCGAGTACAGCGCGTCGCCCGCGCCCGCCGCCCGGACGCCGTCGAGCATGCCCTGGTTCAACTCCCCCTTCAGGGAACTGCTCTTGAGGCGTTTGTCGAGGGGTTCGAGGGCGCCCTGGGCCGCGACCTCGGCGAGCATCGCGGTGCCCACGCCGCCGACGTCGGGCAGTCCGCCGCCCTGGATGGCGGTGTCGTACTTGGACTGGACGCTGGCGGCGGGTACGCCGACGTAATTCACCTTGATGTCGGGGTACTTGGTCTCGAAGTCCTTGATGATCTCCTTCCAGACGTCGGTGCGGACGCCGCCGTTGTTGTCCCAGAAGGTGATCTCGCCCTTGCCGGAACCCTCGGCGCCCTTGTCCCCGGCGGCGCCGCTGCCGTCGTCACCGCAGGCGGTGGCGGTGAGCGCGAGCACGGAGCCCAGGGCGACGGCCAGCGCGGCACGTCTGCTGCGGCGGATGCTGATCTTCATTGGTCGGCTCTCCTCGTCGGGTTCCAGCGGTTGCGAAGTCGTGGGGGGGGCGATATGCCGTCGCCTGCGGGAAGTTCGTCCTCACGGCTCCCAACAGGCTTATGGGTGGGGGGAGTTCAGGGCCCGGTGGCGATGCGGAACCGGGTGAAGGCGGCGGTGCCGGCCGGTCCCTGTCCGGCGGGCGCGAGCGCGAACAGGCCGAGCAGGGCGCCGACCCAGCGCCAGGGGGTGGCGGCGAAGACGGGGCCGGTCGGCCTCGGTCCGTCGGCGCGGTCGGTGCCGGAGAGCGGCATGTACGAGAAGCGGCAGCGCGCCCCGGCGCCGACCTCGATCCGCAGCCGGACCCCTCCCCCGGGCACGACGCACGGTCGGCCGGCGTCGCGCTCCCGGTCCCCCGCCGCCTCGGCGAAGCGGTGCACGAGCAACACCCGCCCGTCGCCGCCGCGTTCGAGCCCGATCCAGCCGTACGCGTCCCCGAGGACGACGAGTCCCGCCCGCGCGCCGGGCGCCGGACCGGCCAGGCGCAGGTCCACTTCGACGGTGGCGGGGGTACCCGGCAGCCGTTGGGTGAGGACGTTCGGCAGGCGGCGCAGGTCGTGTGCGTCGGGGGTGCGGACGCAGGTCAACCGGAGCCCGTCGGCGGTGTGCTGGGTGGCCCAGCCGTCCTGCGGGTTGGCCGTCCACTGCCACTGCCGGCCGTACCGGCCGCCGGGGAAGTCGTCGTCGGTGGCGGGCGCGACGGGCGGCTGCGGCGGCAGATCGGGCCGCCGGTGTACGGCGACGGGGGCGCCCGCGTCGCCGAGGACCGGCCAACTGTCGCCGCCCCAGCGCATCGGCTGGAGGTGGACGACCCTGCCGTACGCGCCGCGCTGCTGGAAGTGCACGAACCAGTCCTCGCCGGTCTGGGTGCGCACCCAGCCGCCCTGGTGCGGTCCGTTGACGTCGGTGGTCTGCTGCTCCAGGACGATGCGTTCCTCGTAGGGTCCGAAGAAGCCGCGGGAACGGAAGGCACCCTGCCAGCCGGTCTCAACTCCCCCTGCCGGGGCGAGAATCCAGAACCAGCCGTCGTGCCGGTAGAGCTTGGGGCCCTCCAGGGTGAACCAGCCGGGGATGCGGTCGCCGTCGACGATCACCTTGCCCTCGTCGGACAGGCTGGTGCCGTCGGGGTGCATGTGGTGGCCGGTGAGGCGGTTGTTGATGCCGGAGCGGGACCTGGCCCAGGCGTGCACGAGGTATGCCTCGCCGGTGTCGTCGTCCCACAGCGGGCACGGGTCGATCAGCCCCCGGCCCTCCTTGACCAGGTGCGGTCGGGTCCAAGGGCCGCGGATCTCGGGTGAGTTGACCTGGAAGATGCCGTGGTCGGGGTCGCCCCAGAAGATCCAGAAGCGGTCGTCGTGGTGGCGCAACGACGGTGCCCACACCCCGCGGTCGTGCCGCGGGACGGCGAACTCCCCCTCCGGCTCAAGTCGGTTGAGGGCATGGCCGACGAGGGTCCAGTTGACGAGGTCGCGGGAGTGCAGCAGCGGCAGGCCGGGGACACGGCCGAAGCTGGACGCGGTGAGGTAGAAGTCGTCGCCGACGCGGACGACGTCGGGGTCGGACCAGTCGGCGTTCAGCACCGGGTTGCGGTAAGTCCCTTCACCCGTGGGCGTGTTGCGGCGGGTGGCCGCCGTTTTCAGGGCGTTGGCGCTCACGGGCTCACCACCTTCCGTACGAGCGCGGCGGCCTCGTCCCGGCCGAGGCGGCCGTCCGCGACGACGGTGACGACGCGGCGCGCGACGGTGTCGCCGGGCGCCACGGTCAGCCGCTCGCTGGACGCCAACGACGAGCCCACGCCCGGGTATTCACCGGCGCGCACGAACCAGGGGTCGCGCCGGGTGGCGCCGGTGGCCCCGGCGAACACCAGCGTCCAGTCGGGGCAGGCGAGGGCGAGCCAGTCGGCGCGGGTGCCGTGAACGGCCGGCTCGCCCTCGCGGTCGGAGGTGAAGACGTGCGGCGGCTCGTCCTGCCTGCGCGCCCGCCAGAAGAAGCCGCCGTAGGCCGCGCCGGGGCGGCCGTTGGTGGCGGGGCTGCCGAACGACACCGGACCGGTCGTCACGTTGGTGAGCGCGAACGCGAAGTCCAACGCCCAGGCGGACGAGGTGAGTTCGACGGCGGCCACGGTGCGGCGCTCGCGCAGCAGGGCCCGGCCCGCGGCCACCCAGCGCAGCTCCGCCACGAAGCCGTCGGGGTCGCGGAGTTGGAAGCCGGTGTGCCGCTGGGCGCCGTGGTTGTCGAGTTCGGTGGGCCCCTGGTCGCGGACGTAGGTGCGCCCGCCCCAGAAGTTGTGCCCCTCGACGTCGGGAACGGCGACACCGACGCCGAGGTGGTGTGCGTGGTCGGCGGGGCTCAACTCGGTGACCGCCGTACCGGACAGGGTGGTGACGGGGTGCAGGTAGGGGCGCGGGGAGAGCCGGTCCGGCAGCGCGGGCCGGATGGCGTAGCGCCCGACCGGCCGGCCCGCGACCCGCAGGACGGGCGAGGCGTCGGGGGGCGCCGGGCGGCGCTGCGGAGAGCGGTTCGGGTACGTCATCGGGTGCTCACCTCTTTCGGCGGCTGAGCGGGGGTGACCTCGTGCGGTCGCGCGGCAGGTTCCGTACGGGCGGTGGGAGTCGGGGCCGTGCCGCCGGCCGCACGCGCGGTCGGGGCCGTGTCCCTGGCCGTGCGCGCCCATGGCGGGTCCAACTCCGAGTACAGGGCGAGCTGTTCGGCCGAGGCGGCGACGAGTCCGTCGATGCCGTCGACGACCCGGCGGCTCCCGCCGGGGGCGTGGTGCCAGGCGCTCTCCGGCAGTGCGACCGGATCGGGCGCCTGTCGAATCGCTTCAACCACCTTCATGAAGGCGCCCGTTGCGTCCGGCGGCACCAACAGCCCGGTGCCGTCCGTGAGATGGGCGACGAGGTTCTCCAGCAGGTCGGTGCGGCCGTACTCGAACTCCTCCGGGCCGCGCCCCGCCCGCTGCACCAGCACGCGGTCCTGCTTGTACCAGAAGGTGATCCGGCCGCTGCTCCCGTGCACGACGACGTACGGCTCGCCGGGCTCCCCGGCGCACAGGGTCGCGGCGACGACGACCGGGCCGCCCTGCTCGGTGGTGATCCGCACGCACGAGGTGTCGTCGGACTCGATGGCGTTGGCGCGCAGCAACTCGCCCTCGACACAGGTGACTTGGTCGGCGCGGGTGGTGCCGTGCAGGGTGAGCGCGGTGGCGACGGCATGCGCGAGCGGGTTGGTGAGGGCGCCGTCGACGACGTCGACCCCGTCCATCCGCCGCCGTCCCGCCCAGGGTGCCCGCCGGTAGTACGCCTCGTCGCGCGCCCAGGCCCCGGCCCCGCCGACGCCCCCGACCTCCCCGATCGCCCCTTCGGCGAGCAGGGTCCGGATGGCGGGCACGGCGTGCGAACCGAGCGACTGGAAGCCGATCTGGCAGGCGATGCCCGCCGCGGCGACCCCGTCGGCCATCCGCCGGAACTCGGCGTACGACGGCGCGGGCGGCTTCTCCAGCAGCAGGTGCACGCCCTGCGCGGCGGCCGTGAGCGCCAGGTCGGTGTGGCTGGGGATGGGAGTGCAGACGACGGCGACGGCGGCACCGGTGGCGGCGAGCAGCTCCCCGAAGTCGGCGGACTGGAGCGGGAGTTCGGCCCCGGCCGGGCCTCCGAGTTCCGCCTCCGTGAGCGGTGCCGTGTCGCAGACGCCCACCAGCCGTACCAGCCCCGCGCGTTCGAGCCGCCGGATGTTCTCCAGGTGCCAACGACCGTGCCCGCGCGCGCCCGCGAGCACCAGAGGCAGAGGCAGGCTCGGATGCGAACTCCGTTGTCCCGTCCGGCTGTTCATCCCTTCACCGCCCCGGCGCTGAAGCCCGTGATCAGCCACTTCTGGATGAAGGCGAACACGATGACGACCGGTACGGCGGCGATGATGCCGCCCGCGGCCAGGGCGCCCAGGTCGACGCTGTCCGCGCTCATCAGGGTGTTGAGGCCGACCGGGATGGTCTGCTTGCTCTGGTCGGACAGGAACATCAGGGCGAACAGGAAGTGGTTCCAGGCGTGCACGAAGGCGAAGGAGCCCACCGCGATCAACCCGGGCCGCAGCAGCGGGAGTACGACGATCCGGAAGGCGGCGAAGCGGTTGCAGCCGTCGACCCAGGCGGCCTCCTCCAGGGAGTACGGCACGTTCCGGATGAAGCCGCTGATGAGGATCATCGACAGCGGCAGCTGGAAGACGGTCTCCGCGATGATGACGCTGCTCAGCGAGTTGATCATCCGCAGCTCGGCGAAGATCCGGAACAGCGGCACCAACAGCAGGGCGCCCGGCACGAATTGGGAGCAGAGCAGGGCGAGCATGAAGGCGCGCTTGGCGCGGAAGTCGAAGCGGGCCAGGGCGTAGCCGCCGGCCAGTGCGACCAGCGTCGTCATGACCAGGGTGACGACCCCGACCTGGACGCTGTTCTTGAAGTAGATCCCGAAGTCACGCTCCGTCCACACCTTTTGGAAGTGGTCGAAGGTCATGGGCCAGGGCACGAGCGAGGTCGAGCCGTCCGGGCGGAGCGCGAACAGCAGGATCCAGTAGAAGGGGACGAGGGTGAAGAGCAGGTAGACCGACAGGGGCAGGTAGATCTGCCAGCGGGGGGCCTCGTCCCAGGACCGGCGGTGCGCCTTGCGCGGGCTCGGCGGTTCGGGGGCCAACGGGGCGGGCACCGGGGCGACTTCGGTGGCGGTCACTTGTTCTCCCCTCCGAACTTGCTCAGCCGCAGATAGGCCGTCGAGAAGAAGAGCAGGATCACGAACGCGACCGTGGTCAGCGCGGACGCGTAGCCGAAGTCGTGTGCGTCGACACTGGTGTTGGCGATGTAGAGCGGCAGGGTGGTGGTCTCGCCCGCGGGGCCGCCGCCGGTCAGCGTGTAGAGGAGGTCGACGTTGTTGAACTCCCAGACGGCGCGCAGCAGCGTGGACAGCACGATGGCGTCCTTGAGGTGCGGCAGCGTGATGTGCCAGAACTGCTTGACCCTGCCCGCCCCGTCGACCTCGGCGGCCTCGTACAGGTCCTTCGAGACGGACTGGAGGTCGGCGAGGATGAGGATCGCGAAGAAGGGGACGCCCCGCCACAGGTCCGCGACCACCGCCGCGGGGAAGACGGTCGACGTCTCGGACAGCCAGCTCGTGCCGTACTGGCCGATGCCCATGTCGGCGAGGTAACGGGTGATCCCCGTCTGGGAGTTGTAGAGCAGCACCCAGATCGCGGAGGTCAGCACGCCGGACACCGCCCATGGCGAGAAGACCAGCGCGCGGCCCAACGACCGCCCCACGAAGGTCTGGTTGACGATCAGGGCGAGTGCGAGGCCGAACAGCAGCTGCAACCCGACTTCCACCACGACCCACTTGGCGCTGAAGGTCAGCGTGTCCCAGAACTGCTGGTCCTTGGTGAACGCCTGCACGAAATTGTCGAACCCCGCGTAGCCGTTCCGCCAGGGCTTGGTGGGGTTGTAGTTCTGCAGGCTGTAGTAGAAGACGCTGATCACCGGGTAGGCGATGAAGCCCAGCATGAGCAGGGCGGCCGGGGCGATCAGCAGGTACGGGAGCCTGCGCGGGGTCGCGGAGGCTCGGCGCCGCCGGGGTGGCGCGGGCGGTTTCGCCACGGCTGCGGCTTGGGCCATGACTGTCTCTCCGTTCTCGTGCGTTGTGCGTGCTGGTGCGTTTCGTGCGGGGAAGCGCTTGCGTGCAACGTGCGAGATCACGGCCAACGGGTGGTGGCCGACGGGCTGCTGGGCCCTCGTGGTGCGAGTAGTGCGGGTGCGGGTGTGCGCGCGGGGCTAGCCCGCGTACGGATCCGGTACCTTCCCCGGCCGCGCCAGGAACGCGAAGTCGCAGCCGGTGTCCGCCTGGGTGATGTGCTCCTCGTAGAGCGCGCCGTAGCCGCGCTCGTAACGCGCGGGCGGCGGTGTCCACTCCGCCCTGCGCCGCTCCAACTCGTCTTCGTCCACGTTGAGTTGGAGAGTCCTGGCCTCGACGTCGAGGGTGATGGAGTCACCGCCGCGCACCAGCGCGAGCGGTCCGCCGACGTGCGACTCGGGGGCCACGTGCAGCACGCACGCGCCGTAACTCGTGCCGCTCATGCGGGCGTCGGAGATCCGCACCATGTCCCGTACGCCCTGCTTGAGCAGGTGGTCGGGGATCGGCAGCATGCCGTACTCGGGCATGCCGGGGCCGCCCTTGGGGCCGGCGCCCCGCAGCACCAGCACGGTGTCGGCGGTGATGCCCAGCTCCGGGTCGTTGATGGTGCGTTGCATGGTCCGGTAGTCGTCGAAGACGACGGCGGGGCCGGTGTGCTTGAGCAGGTGCGGTTCGGCGGCGATGTGCTTGATGACGGCGCCGTCGGGGCAGAGGTTGCCGCGCAGCACGGCCACCCCGCCCTCGCTCGCGACGGGGTTGTCGCGGGTGCGGATGACGTCGTCGTCGTGCACCCGCGCGCCCGCGAGCTGCTCGCGCATCGAGTCGTGCGAGACGGTCGGGCGGTCCAGGTGCAGCAGGTCCGGGATCCGGGAGAGGAACCCGGGCAGGCCGCCGGCGAAGTGGAAGTCCTCCATGAGGTAAGTGCGGCCCCCGGGGCGGACGTTGGCGAGGACGGGCACCGTACGGGCGATGCGGTCGAAGTCGTCGAGGGTGAGCCGCGCCCCGGCCCGGCCGGCCATGGCGATGAGGTGGATGACGGCGTTGGTGGAGCCGCCGAGCCCGAGGACGGTCAACACCGCGTCCTCGAAGGCGTCTTGGGTGAGGATGTGGCTCAACCTGCGGTCCCGCCGGACCAGTTCGACGATCCTGAGCCCCGACGCCGCGGCCATCCGGTCGTGTCCGGAGTCCACCGCGGGGATGCTGGAGGCGCCGGGCACGGTCACGCCGAGCGCCTCGGCGGCCGCGGTCAGCGTCGACGCCGTACCCATCGTCATGCAGTGCCCGGGCGAGCGCGCCAGGCCGCTCTCCAGCTCGGTGATCTCGCAGTCGCCGATCAGTCCGGCGCGTTTGTCGTCCCAGTACTTCCACATGTCGGTGCCGGAGCCGAGGACTTCGCCCCGCCAGTGGCCCGGCAGCATCGGCCCGGCGGGCACGAACACCGTCGGCAGGTCGACGCTCGCCGCGCCCATCAGCAGCGCGGGCGTGGACTTGTCGCAGCCGCCCATCAGCACGGCCCCGTCGACCGGGTACGAGCGGAGCAACTCCTCGGTCTCCAGGGCGAGCAGGTTGCGGTAGAGCATCGGGGTCGGCTTCTGGAAGGTCTCGCTCAGCGTCGACACCGGGAATTCCAGCGGGAATCCGCCCGCCTGCCACACGCCCCGCTTCACCGCCTGGGCCCGGTCGCGCAGATGGACGTGACAGGGGTTGATGTCCGACCAGGTGTTGAGGATCGCGATGACCGGCTTGCCGAGGTGTTCCTCGGGCAGATAGCCGAGTTGGCGGGTGCGGGCCCGGTGGCTGAACGAGCGCAGCCCGTCGGTGCCGTACCACTGGTGGCTGCGCAGTTCCTCGGGCCGTCTGCCGCCGGTCGCGCCGGCGCCGGGGGCCATGTCTCCGCTGCCAGGTGTCATATCTCCGGTGCCGGGTGTCATATCGCCCACCCCGCCGCGATCTCGGCCACCTCGGCCCGCTCGTCCTCCGGCAGCACCCGGCTCGGCGGCCGGACCTCCCGGCGGCACAGGCCCAGCGAGGCGAGGGCCTCCTTGACGACGGTGACGTTGTTCGCGGACCCGTTCGCCGCGCGCAACTCCTCGAACCTGCGGATCTGTTCCCACACCTTCATCGCCCCCGGATAGTCCCCGGATCGAAGCGCTTCGATCATGTGCAGCGAAACGGCGGGGGCGACGTTCACGAGCCCCGAGGTGAACCCGGTGGCCCCCGCCGAGAAGTACGAGGGCGCGTACGGCTCCGCGAGCCCGGCCACCCACACGAACCGGTCGAGCCCCGCGTCCCGCGCGAACGCGGCGAACCGGGCCGCGTCCGGGACCGCGTACTTGACGCCGATCACGTTCGGGCAGCGGTCGGCGAGTTCGGCGAGCCGGGCCCCGGGCAGCTGCGCGTTGCGGATGTACGGCACGACGCCCAACTCCGGTACGGCGGCGGCGATTTCGCGGTGGTAGTCGACCCAGCCGTCCTGCGAGACGTACGGGTGCACGGGCTGATGGACCATCACCATGCCGGCCCCGTGGTCGCGGGCGTGCCGCGCGGTGGCAATCGCGCTCGGCACGTCGTGGCCGACGCCGACCAGTACCGCGGCCCGGTCGCGCACCTCGTCGAGGGTCAACTCCGTGACGTACCGGCGCTCTTCGGGGGTGAGGGCGTAGAACTCGCCGGTGTTCCCGTTCGGGGTGAGGGTCCTGACCCCGCCGTCGAGCAGTCGGCGCAGCAGCGCGCGGCAGGTGTCCGCGTCGATGGAGCCGTCCGCCGCGAACGGCGTCACGGGGATCGCCACGACCTCGGCGAGCGCCGCCCGCCGGTCCTCGAACGCCACCGTCGCCGTCATCCCCGCCCGTCCTCTCCGCGCACACTGGTCCCGAACACCTGGGCCGCTTCGGCCACTTGGGCCGCCGCGGACCTCTCAACGCCCTCGGCCGTCTCGGCGCCCTCGGGCATCCCGGCGCCCTCGGCCGTCTCGGCCCCCTCGGGCATCCCGGACTCCGGGAACGCCCGCCGCACGAACGACGCGATGTGCGCGTGCAGCGCGGCAGCGGCGCCCTCCGCGTCCCCGGCCAGCGCGAGCCGCAGGATCTCGCGGTGCTCGCCCGCCTCGCGCTCCCAGGACGGGGTCGCCGCCCAGGCCACCGCCGACACCAGCGCGGCCTGGTCGCGGACCTCGTCGAGCATCCGGCCGAGCAGCGGGTTGCCGCACGGCACGTACAGCGCGCGGTGGAACTCCCGGTTGGCCAGGGAGCGTTCGGCGGTGTCGGTGGCCCCGTCCGCCCGGGTCAGCGCGTCGCGCGCCGCGTCCAGCGAGGCGCCCCGCCGCACCGAGCGCCGCAGCGCCTCGGGTTCGAGCAGCAGCCGTACGTCGTAGACCTCGCACGCCATCTCCGCGTCCACCCGGCGCACCGTGACGCCCTTGTACTGGCTCATCACGACCAGCCCGGTGCCGGCCAGGGTCTTCAGCGCCTCCCGCACGGGTGTCTTGGACACCCCGAACTGGGCGGCGAGTTCGGTCTCGACCAGGGCCTGACCCGGCGTCAACTGCCCGGTGAGGATGCGGTGTTTGATCCCCTCCAGCACGAACTGCGTGCGGGACGGTATCGGCATGGGCACAGAGGTCATGCGCGCCTCTCGGTGTCGCCTACGGGGGTGTCGCGTATGCGATCTCGTGTATCGCGTCTCATATATGACGTACGAAGTACGACGGGGTTGAAGGTAGGAGGGGGGCAGGGGTTCGTCAACGGTTCGGACAGAAAACGCTTGCTACTACGGCGCGCGGGCCGGGTGCGGGCCGACGGCAGCGGCGGCGCAGTGGCGGTGTCGGCGACGTCAGATGATCTTCGTGGCGCCCTCGCGGGCCAGCTCGGTCGGCCCGCCGAAGGCGCCCGCCGCCCGCTCCGCCGCCGCCTGGAGGCTGAGCGTGGGCCCCACGTGCGTCACGACGAGCTGTCCGGCGCCCTTGGCCGCCTCGCCCGCCTGTTCCGGCGTCAGGTGCACTTCCTGTTCGCCTTCGCGATGCCGGTCGACGTCCGCCTCGCACAGGAAGACGTCGGCGCCCCGGGCCAGCGCGCCGAGCGCCTCGCACGGCCCGCTGTCCCCCGAGTAGCCGAGGACGCGGCCCTGGCACTCGGCGCGCAGCCCGTACGCCTCGCCGCCGTGGCTGACGGCGCGGGCCGACAGCCGCAGGTTCCAGTGCCGTACGGAATGGCCGTCGTACAGGGGCCGGAAGTCCAGGATCCCGGAGAGGAACCGGGGGTCGGGGCGGCCGAGGAAGTTCGCGATCCGCTGCGGGAGGTCGCCGGGCGCGTACACCGGGATGGGCGCGGGCGGGGTGAGGCCGCCGAAGGCGAAGGCGTAGACGGCGGCGAGCAGATCGGCGCTGTGGTCGGCGTGCACATGGGAGATCCAGATCGCGGTCAGCCGCCGCGGATCCGTGTGCCGTTGCAACTCGGCGAAGGTGCCGGTCCCCGCGTCCACCCACACCTCGGCGCCACCGCCGCGCAGCAGGTAGCCGGAGCAGGGCCGCCCGGGACTCGGGTGCGGGGACGCGGTGCCGAGGACGGTGAGGCTCATGGGCATGCCCGGAGCGTATGGGCAGCACCACGCGCGCGTACGCGAAACGGCAGCCGTCGGTGTTCGGACACGCGCGCGTACCGACGGCCGGACGGCCGCACACACACGCGTGCCCGACGACGGCGGAGGCGGGACGGCCGCCCGCACACGCGCGTGAAGCGACGCCGCAGCCCACCGGAGAGCCGGCCGCACGCACGCGTGGCGCGATTTTCTACGGCACCTGCCGGATCCCGGCACCCCCGCCTTAGTCCCACGATGACCAGGCATGACCCGACGAAACAAGCGATCGACAACCTCAGCCGCGCCCCCGGACGAACAGCGATGGCCGCTCACGCGCGTGTTGCGGGACCGCAACGCGGCGCTGTTCCTGGCCGCGGTCGTGACGTCCGGGTTCGGTTCGTCGGCGTTGTGGCTGGCGTCCGGCATCTGGGTCAAGGCCCTCACCGGCTCCAACGGCCTGGCCGGGCTGTGCGTGTTCGCCCTGTGGCTGGCCACCCTGGTGGGCCCCTGGCTGGGCACGTTCGCCGACCGCACCCGCAGGCGCCCGCTCCTGGTCCGGCTCGACCTGGCGCTGGCGGCCCTGCTGCCGGTCCTCCTCGCGGTGGACTCCCGCGGCGACCTGTGGCTGCTGTACACGGTTTTGGTGGCGTACGGGGCCGTCGGCGTCGTCCATGACGCGGCGCAGTCGGCGATCGTGGGCATGGCGATCGACCCGGCCCTGCTCGGCGATCTGAACGGCCTGCGGATGGCGGCCAACGAGGGCATGAAGCTCGTGGCCCCGCTCGCCGGGGCGGGCCTCTACGCGGCGTACGGCGGCGCGAGCGTCGCGCTCCTCGACGCGGTGACGTTCGCGCTCTCCGCGGCCCTGTACGCGTGTCTGAGGGTGCGTGAGCTGCCTCCTGAGCCGCCGCTGACGAGTTGGCGCGCGCAGACCGTCGCGGGCATCGCCCGGATCCGCTCCCACGCGCGCGTGCGCCCGCTCGTCCTCGCGGGCGGCGCGACGATGTTCTTCGCGGGCCTGAACGGGGCGTCGATCTACGCGGTCGTCGCCGGCCTCGGCCACCCGCCCTCGTTCACGGGCGTGCTGTACGCCGTCCAGGGCACCGGATCGGTCGTGATCGGCACGGCGTCGGGCCCGCTCATCCGCCGCCTGGGCGAACGCCGTTTCGCCACGTACGGGATCGCCCTGACGGCCGCCGCGGTGGCCCTCCGGGCGATCCCCGACGACACCGTGGCCCTGGCGTGCAGCGCGGCGAGCGGGCTCGGCCTGCCGTGCGTCCTGATCGCCGCGCTGACGGCGGTGCAGCGCGAGACCCCGTCGGCCGTGCTGGGGAGCACGGCGGCCACCGCCAACACGGCGATGTTCGCGCCGAACGCGGTGGCACTGGCGGTGGGGGCCGGGCTGGTGGAGGTGGTGGACTACCGGGTGCTGGTGGTGGCGTTCGGGGCGGGAATGATGGCGGTGGCAGCGACCCTCAAGGGGCGCCCAGGAAGGGGCGCGGGCAACGGCGCGAGCGACCGCGAAGAACCCGCACCCGCCAACCGGCCCGAATCCCCGCCCGCATAGGCGCGCCAACCGCACAGCGGCACAGCGGCCCTCCCGGGTCCGTCACCCTCACAGCCCCGCCAACGCCTCCCGCACCACCGCCAGGTCCCCGTCCGAGGCCAACCCCCCGTGATACAGCCGCAGTTCCGTGGCGCCCAGCCCGGCCGCCCGCCGGGCGTCCCCCGCCAGCGTGCCCGGGCTGCCGCCCATCCCCGACACCACGGGGAAGTTCGCGGCGATCACCGCGCCGTCGACACCCTGCTCGGCGAACGGCGTCAGCAGGCCGGGCCCGCCCGCGCACGGGACGACGACGCCGTCCGCGACCGAGAGGATGTGCCCGGGGTCCACGCCCGGGTTCGCCCCTACGTGGTACGGCACCGGGTCCGCGTGCAGCAGCACCTGGAAGCCCTCGGGTGCGGCGGCGCGGACCGCCGCGACGGCCGTCTCCTGGAGCGTGCGGGCGACGCCGTCGCGCCACGCGCGCGTGGCCGTGGCCGACTCCGTGCCCAGGAGCTTCTCCACGGCCTCCCAGCCCTCGCCGGACGGCTCCCCGCGCCACACCGGCGCCAGCGCGGCGCGCACCGCCGCGGCCAGCTCGTCCGCGTCGACGCCCTGGTCGCCGTAGCCCTCCCGGCAGGTGCCGCAGAAGCAGAGCGCCATGAGGTACTGCCCGGCGTCCCCGAGGTCCACCCCGGCGGTCTTGTCGTGGGCGTGCAGGTGGGTCAGCCCGTACCAGCCGAGCGACTCCAGCTCCGTACCCGCCGCGCCCGGCCGGACCGCGGCCTCGGCGGCCAGGTCGACGAGGTACGCGCGCGTGGCGGGTTGTGCGATGCAGGGCGCCCACGGGTAGCGGTCGCCGTAGGCGTTGACCACGGCGATCTCCGGGTGCTCCTCGCCGAGGCGGGAGTTGTGGGCGAGCACCACCCAGGTGTGCACCTCCAGGCCGGCCTCGGCCAAGGAGGCCGCCGCCTCGCCGAAGGCGTCCCCCGGTGCCCACTCCCCCGCCGCGTACGGGCGCAGTTCCCGTCCCGCCCAGCGCTGTTCGGCGGCCGGGTAGAGGACCGCGGCGTGGCGCGCGGTGACGATACGGCGGGCGGGGTGGCGGGGCGTCAACGCGCGCGTGGAGTGGTACGCGGCGGCCAGCGTCACCTGTTGGACACCGAGTCCGGCGAGCCGGTGCGCGGCCTCGGGGTCCCCGTTGACGTCCCAGGGGTAGACGAACGCCGACGCCTTCACTTGGTGACCTCCCAAAGCAGCGCGTGGCCGCGGTCGATGATCTGTGCGAGCTGTTTGACGTGGTCCTCGGCCGGTTCGTGCAGCGGCGGCCGCACCTCACCGGCGTCGAGCCCGCGCAAGCGTACGCCCGCCTTGACGAGCGCGACGGCGTAGCCGCGGCCCTGTGCGCGCAGCTCCACGAACGGGCGGTAGAAGCCGTCCAGGAGGCGCCGCACGGTCGCCTCGTCGCCGGTGTGCAGGGCCCGGTGGAAGGCGAGGGCGATCTCGGGGGCGAAGCAGAAGACGGCGGACGAGTACAGGGTGACGCCGAGTGCGCGGTAGGCGAGCTGGGTCTGTTCGGCGGTGGGCAGGCCGTTGAAGTACAGGAAGTCGCCGGGTACTTCGGAGCGTACGGCGCTGATGATCCGCTGCATCAGGTCGAGGACGCCGAGGCCGTCCTTGAGGCCGATGACGCCGTCGGTGCGGGCGAGTTCGACGACCGTCTCCGGGGTGAAGACCGCGTTGTCGCGCTGGTAGACGATCACCGGGAGCGCGGTGGCCGCGGCCACCTCCCGGTAGTGCCGCAGCAGCCCCTGCTGCCCGGCGAGGACCAGGTACGGCGGCAGCGCGAGCAGCCCGTCGGCGCCCGCCTCCTCGGCCACGCGCGCGTAGCGGACGGCGAGGGCGGTGCCGTAGCCCGCGCCCGCGACCACGGGGACGCGTCCGGCGCTCTCCTCGACGGCCGCGCGGACGCAGACCGCGAACTCCTCGGGGGTCAGCGCGTGGAACTCCCCGGTGCCGCAGCACGCGAAGACGGCGGCGGCACCGGCCTCGACGCCCTGGCGGACGTGGGCGCGGAAGGCGCCGAGGTCGAGGGCGCCGTCGGGGCCGTAGGCGGTGACGGGGAAGAACAGGGGCCCGCTCGGGATGCTGAGTCGATCGGCGAGAGGGGCTGACGTCACGGGGTCTCCGTAAGGTGGGAGGGCGGGGCACCGGCCCGGCACTCCGATGCACTCACCTGATCGTCGTTTACATTTCTGAACACCCGTACACTAGACGGCCTCCAAGAGGGCGGTCAAGTGCACGAACACGCCAGCCACGTGCACGAATGCGTAATCCGGGAGCGGATTCCCACCCTCCGCGCCACACTTGACGGCACGGGCCACTCCTCCTAGCGTGTCCATGAATGTGAACCATGTGCACGAATAAAACCAGCGCGAGCACACGCACGAGCCACGCGCGAACGCACCCGCGAACGCACCCGAAGACGACCGAGGAGACCCCGGGATGGCCGCTCCCCGCACGATCCTGCTGACCGGCGCCGCCGGCGGACTCGGCACGCTGATGCGGGGAATCCTGCCCCGGTACGGCTACGAGCTGCGTCTCTTCGACGTCCGCCCGGTCGAGGGCGCACCGGACGCGATCACCGCGGACCTCGGCGACCGGGCCGCCGTACGGGAGGCCGTGCGGGGCGTCGACGCGGTCGTGCACCTCGCGGGCATCTCCGTGGAGTCCACCTTCGACAAGATCCTCAGAGCGAACATCGAGGGCACGTACAACGTCTACGAGGCCGCCCGTGAGGAGGGCATCGGCCGGATCGTGTTCGCCTCCTCCAACCACGCGGTGGGCTTCGCGCCGCGCCCGCTGCGCGAGGGCGACCCGCTGCTCCCGGTCGAGACCCGGCACCGTCCGGACACCTTCTACGGACTGTCGAAGTCGTTCGGCGAGGACCTCGCCCAGTTCTACTGGGACAAGCACGGCCTGGAGACGGTCTCGGTGCGCATCGGCTCCTGTTTCGCCGAGCCGCGGGACGTGCGCATGCTCTCCCTCTGGCTGAGCCCCGAGGACGCCGCCCGCCTCTTCCATGCGGCCCTGACCGCCGAACGGGTGGACCATACGGTCGTCTACGGCTCCTCCGCCAACACCCGCCTGTGGTGGGACCTCACGACCGCCCGCGCGCTCGGCTACGAGCCGCAGGACGACTCCGAGGCGTACGCCGAGAAGCTGATCGCCGAGCAGGGCGAGCTGGACCCGCAGGACCCCGCGCTCGGCCGCCTGGGCGGCAAGTTCACCACCGAGCCGCCGATCTGGCCGTACTGATCGCCGTCCGGTCGTCGCCCGGCCGTCGTCCGGCCGTCGTCCCGGTCACCGTCCGATCGCCGTCCCGGTCACCGTCCGATCGCCGTCCGATCGCCGCCTCGGCGGCATTCGCCGATCGCCACCGATTCCCCCCGCGGGAGACACCCAGGGCGGGCGGGCACCGAACGGGCCCGCCCGCCCCGTTGTTCGGGCACGGGGTCTGCCCGCTTCCGCCGCATCCGGCGCCCCGCCCCAGGTCCGGGGCGCGTCCGCCGCGCGCCGAACGGGCCCGAGCGGGCAGAGTCGGGCCCGTAACAGACCTGGTCACCGCGGCACGGCCGCTGTAGAACTTCCCACAAGGCCCCACCGGGCCCGAACGGGCACAGCGGAGCAGACGCGAGGCAGGAGGCGAGGATGCCGCCGAGAACCGCGGAGGAACGGCAGCGAGAGATCGTCCGGACCGCCCGCCGCACGGGCGCCGTGGACGTCACCGAACTCGCCGCCGAGCTGGGCGTCGCCAAGGAGACCGTACGGCGCGACCTGCGCGCCCTGGAGGACCACGGCCTGCTCCGGCGCACGCACGGCGGCGCCTACCCCGTGGAGAGCGCGGGCTTCGAGACGACTCTCGCCTTCCGCGCCACCAGCCACGTACCCGAGAAGCGGCGGATCGCCGCGGCGGCCGCCGAACTGCTCGGGGACGCCGAGACCGTCTTCGTCGACGAGGGGTTCACGCCCCGGCTGATCGCCGAGGCGCTGCCCAGGGACCGGCCGCTGACCGTGGTCACCGCGTCCCTGCCGGTGGCGGGCGCGCTCGCCGAGACCGCGAACGTCTCGCTGCTGCTGCTCGGCGGCCGGGTGCGGCCCGGCACGCTGGCGACGGTCGACCACTGGACGACGAAGATGCTGGCCGGTTTCGTCATCGACCTGGCGTACATCGGCGCGAACGGCATCTCCCGCGAGCACGGGCTGACCACGCCCGACCCGGCGGTCAGCGACGTCAAGGCGCAGGCGATCCGGGCCTCGCGCCGCACGGTCTTCGCGGGCGTGCACACCAAGTTCGGGGCGGTGAGCTTCTGCCGCTTCGCCCGGATCGGCGCCCTGGAGACGATCGTCACGAGCACCCTGCTGCCGGCGCAGGAGGCGCACCGGTACTCACTGCAAGGGCCGCAGGTCATCCGAGTCTGATTCGCCCGAGTCCGATTCATCCGAGCTTGATTCGTCCGAGCTTGATTCATCAGAGTTTGAAATCCCAACCCACCCACTCATGGGGCGGCGTTTTCTGTCGTCGCCCTATATGTCGCTAATTACTCATCTATGCCCAGGAGCGAACCATGCGCACCCAGAGCCGACGGAGGCCGCGAGCCACGCTCGCCATGGCCGCCGCAGGGACGCTGCTCGCCCCGCTGCTGGCCGGCTGCTGGGCCGGAGCGGGCGGGGCCGGTTCCGGCGGCGACTCCATCAACGTCCTGATGGTGAACAACCCGCAGATGGTGGAGTTGCAGAAGCTCACCAAGGCCAACTTCACCAAGGAGACCGGCATCAAGGTGAACTTCACCGTGCTGCCGGAGAACGACGTCCGCGACAAGATCAGCCAGGACTTCGCCAACCAGGCGGGCCAGTACGACGTGGCCACGCTCAGCAACTACGAGATCCCGATCTACGCCAAGAACGACTGGCTGCACGAACTGGACTCGTACGTCGCGAAGGACAAGGCGTTCGACCAGCAGGACATCCTCAAGCCGATGCGCCAGTCCCTCACGGCGGACGACGGCAAGCTCTACGGCGAGCCCTTCTACGGCGAGTCGTCGTTCCTGATGTACCGCAAGGACGTCTTCGCCGAGAAGGGCCTGACGATGCCGACCCATCCCACCTGGGCGCAGGTGGCGAAGCTCGCCGCCGAGGTGGACGGCGCGAAGCCCGGCATGAAGGGCATCTGCCTGCGCGGACTGCCCGGCTGGGGCGAGGTGATGGCACCGCTGACGACGGTGGTGAACACCTTCGGCGGCACCTGGTTCGACAAGGACTGGAAGGCCGAACTGACCTCGCCCGCCTTCGAGAAGGCGACGAAGTTCTATGTCGACCTGGTCCGCGCGCACGGCGAGTCCGGCGCCGCCCAGTCCGGCTTCGCCGAGTGCCTCAACAACATGACGCAGGGCAAGGTCGCCATGTGGTACGACGCCACGTCCGCGGCGGGTTCCCTGGAGGCGTCGGGTTCGCCGGTCAAGGGCAAGCTCGGCTACGTGCCGGCGCCGGTGGAGAAGACCGACTCCTCCGGCTGGCTCTACACCTGGGCGTGGGGCATCCAGAAGGCGTCCCACAACCCGGACAAGGCGTGGCGGTTCGTCTCCTGGGCGTCGAGCAAGCAGTACGAGCAACTCGTGGGCGAGAGCGGCGGATCGGGCGGCGGCTGGGCCAACGTCCCCGCGGGCAAGCGGGCTTCGACGTACGAGAACCCGGACTACCGCAAGTCGGCGGCGGCCTTCCAGGAGACGACGAAGGAGGCCATCGAGAACGCGCGCCCCAGTGACCCGGGGGTGCAGACGCGGCCCGCGCCCGGCATCCAGTTCGTCGGGATCCCGGAGTTCACCGATCTCGGCACCAGGGTCTCGCAGGAGATCAGCGCGGCCATCGCCGGACGCCAGTCCGTCGAGTCGGCCCTGAAGAAGTCCCAGCGGCTCGCGGAACAGATCTCGAAGGAGTACCAGGGCCGATGACCGCGACAACGACGGCCCCGATGGCCGCGACTCCCGTACACAGCACCAAGAACCAGTCGGCTCGGCTGCGCACCTGGGCGACCCGCGCGCCCCTGCTGCCCGCCCTGGTCTTCATGATCGTGGTCACCCAACTCCCGTTCGTGGCAACGGTGGTGATCTCGTTCTTCGACTGGAACGCGCTCTATCCGAAGGCCCGGCACTTCACCGGCGTCGACAACTACCACCAGGTGCTGACCGATCCGGACCTGCGCCACTCGGTGTGGACGACGATCCTGCTGACGGTCGCGGTGGTGCTGGCGAGCCTGGTCCTCGGCCTGGTCCTCGCCCTGCTGCTCGACCGCAGGTTCCGTGGCCGGGGCCTGGTCCGTACGCTGCTGATCGCCCCGTTCCTGGTGGTCCCGGTGGCGGCGGCGCTGCTGTGGAAGCACGTGCTCTACAACCCCGAATACGGCCTGTTCAACGGCCTGTTGCACTACGTGGGCGGCCCGCAGCCGGACTGGATCTCGGGCACCCCGCTGCTGGCGGTCGAAGCGTCCCTGGTCTGGCAGTGGACGCCGTTCATGATGCTGATCCTGCTGGCAGGCCTGCAGAGCCGCGACCACCAGCAGATCGAGGCGGCGAAGGTGGACGGCGCGAACACCTGGCAGGTCTTCCGCTACCTGACCCTCCCGCACCTGCGCCGCTACCTGGAGTTGGGGGCGCTGCTGGGCTCGATCTACATCGTCCAGAACTTCGACGCGGTCTTCACCCTGACCTCGGGCGGTCTGGGCACGGCGAACCTCCCCTACACCGTCTACCAGAGCTTCTACCAGGCCCACGAGAACGGCCTCGCCTCGGCGGCCGGCGTCCTGGTGGTCATCGGCTCCCTCATCATCGCGACCTTCGCCCTGCGCGTGGTGTCGTCCCTGTTCAGCGAGGAGGCGTCGCGCGCATGAGCGCTCCAACGATCCCCGTACGACCGGCTCCCGTCCAACCAGGCGCTCCCGTACGAACGAGCAGGCGGGCCAAGGGAGTTGGCCTGACCCTGCTGACGTGGCTGCTGGGAGTGGGTTTCTTCCTCCCCATCGCGTGGATGGCGCTGACGTCGTTCCACTCGGAGCAGGACGCGGCGAAGAACCCGCCCGCGTTCGGGGCGGCGCTCACCCTGGACGGCTACCGGGACTTCTTCGGCGTGGGCGGCGGCGCGAGTCCGTGGCCGGCGCTGATCAACTCGACGGTGGCGTCGGTGGGTTCGACGCTGTGCGTGCTGCTGCTGGCCTTCCCGGCGGCGTACGCGCTGTCGATCAGGCGGGTGCGGAAGTGGACGGACGTCCTGTTCTTCTTCCTGTCGACGAAGATGCTGCCGGCGGTGGCGGGCCTGCTGCCCATCTACCTGTTCGCGAAGAACACGGACATGCTGGACAACATCTGGCTGCTGGTCATCCTCTACACGTCGATGAACCTGCCGATCGCGGTGTGGATGATGCAGTCGTTCCTGGCGGAGATCCCGGTGGCGGTGATCGAGGCGGCAAGGGTGGACGGAGCGCGGCTACCAACCCTCCTGGCCCGCGTGGTGGCACCGATCGCCCTCCCGGGTATCGCCGCGACATCCCTGATCTGCTTCATCTTCAGCTGGAACGAGCTGTTGTTCGCGAGGGTGTTGACGGGAGTCGTGGCCGAGACGGCCCCGGTGTTCCTGACGAGCTTCATCACCAGCCAGGGCCTGTTCCTGGCGAAGGTGTGCGCCGCGTCGCTCGTGATTTCCCTGCCGGTGCTCGCCGCGGGGTTCGCCGCCCAGGACAAGTTGGTCCAGGGCCTGTCGTTGGGAGCTGTGAAGTGAAGGCAGCGGTGATCGAGTCCGTGGGCCGTGCGGTTGTCATGGAGGTCCCGGACCCCACTCCGGGTCCGCGCGAGGTCGTGGTGCAGGTGGCGGCCTGCGGTCTGTGCGGTACGGATCTGCACATCCTCCAGGGCGAGTTCGCCCCGAAACTGCCGATCGTGCCGGGCCACGAGTTCGCGGGCGAGGTGGTGGCGGTGGGCAGCGGGGTCACCGAACTGGTGGAGGGCGACCAGGTGGCGGTGGACCCGTCCCTCTACTGCTACGAGTGCCGTTACTGCCGCACGGGCCACAACAACCTCTGCGAACGCTGGGCGGCGATCGGCGTGACGACGGCCGGGGGTGCGGCCCAGTACGCGGTGGCCCCGGTGGCGAACTGCGTGAAGCTCCCCGAGCACGTCCGCACCCAGGACGCGGCCCTGGTGGAACCCCTGTCGTGCGCGATCCGCGGTTACGACGTGCTCCAGTCCCGCCTGGGCGCCCACGTGTTGATCTACGGCTCGGGCACGATGGGCCTGA
The DNA here is from genome assembly GCA_001298575.1 of Actinobacteria bacterium OK074. GTDB lineage: Bacteria > Actinomycetota > Actinomycetes > Streptomycetales > Streptomycetaceae > Streptomyces. The sequence continues at coordinate 13,185 of LJCV01000254.1, read as the reverse complement.
TGATGCTGGAGCTGGCGAAGCGGACGGGTGCGGCAAGCGTCGAGGTGGTGGACGTGAACGCGACGCGCCTGGAGACGGCGCGGCTGCTGGGCGTATCGGGAGCGGCGGCGAACGCGGACGAGCTGGACCGCCCCCAGGGCTGGGACCTGGTGGTGGACGCGACGGGCAACGCGGCGGCGATCCAGGACGGCCTGGGCCGCGTCGCGAAGGCGGGCACCTTCCTCCAGTTCGGCGTGGCGGACTACGCGACGCGCGTCGAGATCGACCCGTACCGCATCTACAACCAGGAGATCACGATCACGGGTTCGATGGCGGTCCTGCACAGCTACGAACGCGCGGCGGAACTGTTCGCGGCGGGGGTGCTGGATCCGGAGGTGTTCATCAGCGACCGGCTGCCGTTGGAGGAGTATCCGGGGGCGCTGGAGCGGTTCGCCGCGGGGGTGGGGCGGAAGATCGTGGTGGTGCCGTAGGGGTGGTGCCGTAGGGGGTGGGGCGGCGGTCGGCCGGGGCGCGCTCGCTGCCGGAATGTCGGGGCGGGCGTTACCGGGGCTGTGGCTCGGCCGATGGGGGTGTCCTGGGCCCGCCTGCCACCCCGATCTAGCTTTCCGAGAAATCACCCATTCGAATACGCACGAACCGATCCGCAGCCTCCTGCAACGCAACCTTCAATGCAGCAGTCGCTGTTTTTCTCCGTTCGAGCAGCACACCGTCGGGCGCATCAAGTTCATTAACGGAATCGAGGACCGTCCACGCCCCGTAAACGATTCGGGCCTGTTCCACCGGAACCTCCCGGAGCAGCGCAGTTCTCTTCATCTCCCAACCAGCAGATTGAACGTTTTCAACAAACCAAATATCATAAAGCGCCTCCTCCGTGACGAAGCGACCAATCTCAACACGTACATCAAATCCAAGAAAATCGCACGAGAGCAGCCGGATTGCCAAATTCACCTCAAGGTAGGGGGTAGGATTTTGCAGCTCCGGAGGGGCCTCCCATTCGTTTGGCACATCATCGAGCCACTCCCATCCCTGCGGCATCGACATCACTCAACCTCTTCCCTAGTTCTCACCGAAACTCATCCGAGTTTCTCGATGAACCATCTCTGCGCCGCACTCGGAGTCGTCGGCACTCCCTCCACTCCCCCAGCTCGCAGCACATTCGCACAATAAGTCACGCAGCTTTGACTCCTCAGGCTGTAGGCCGGATACATTCCCTTCGCCGTCTTGTCCATCATGACTTCTGAATACGCCATAGCACCGTCCACGTTTGGCAGCCGAATCTTGACATTGAGAGTCGTCTTCGGATCCAGTGTCGCAGCATCGAAGGTCTCAACCCCAGCCCGCGGATTTTGCGCACTCCCAAACTGGTGCGTGGACAGCACTTCGCCCTTGTCGCTCCTGACAGTTATTAGGGCGTGCTTCGCATTAGGGTCACTGAAGTCCAAGTGGACAGTCGCCTCACCACCACAGTTATGTACCAGTACCGGCGTAGCCCCCGCCAGCACATAGTAAGCATGGACACCTTCCACGGTGAGGTCATGCGTCCGCTGCTTCTCCCGGTAATGCGCAACCCCCGTAACCTGAACATACGTACCAGCACTGGTACGCAACCACTGCCCCGGCTGGAGGTCCGCCGCCTCCACCCACGCGTCGAGGTCCGCGACCCAGAACGGGTGGTGGTCCGTCGCCACCAGGTCCGAGGAACCGCCGTCGTCAGTAGCGATCGTGAGTTTCGTGAAGTCCTTGTCGTCTTCCGTCGTGATCGTCGCGGTGACCTTGCGTTTGACCGTCTTGCCGGTGTCCGTGTCCGTCGTGAGGATCACGTCATCCGTGGTCACGTCTTCAATCGGCTTCGTCGTACCGTCCGCAAGGAGGACTTCCGTGTCCGGCAGGAAACTGTGCGTGCAACTGCTGAGGAGCTTCTTCGCCAGCTTCGACGCGCCCTTCGCCGCCAGCTTGCCCACGCCGAAGCCCACCGCACTCGTCGCGGCACCGATCAGTCCGCCCTTGGCCTCCGCCTTCAGGTAGCCGCCCGTGCTGTGGTCCGCGTCCGGGTCCAGGGCGTTGCCCACCATGCCGCCGGCCATGCCCGCCAGTGCCCCACAGCCCGCCACCCCTGCCAGCGCCGCCCCGCCCGTGACCGCACCTGCCGCGGTGACGGCTGCTCCACAGGTCACACCCACCACGATCTCCGTGACGAAGCTGACGACCTCCACATGCTCCTGGAGGAACCCCTTCGTCTTGCACCACCAGTTGCAGTCCTTGGCCGGTTTGGTCACCGTCACCGTCTGGGTCACCGTCACGGTGACCGTCTGGCCGGTCGAGCTGGACGAGGTGCCGACCGTGCCGCCGCCGTCGTCGTCCCAACCCTGGCCGAACTCCGGGCAGTTGGCGTTGTGGGTGCTGGGGCATGTGCCGGTGGGGCTGCCGCCCTGGGCGAGTTCGTCCTTCAGACCGCTCGGGTCCTCCCGCGTCACCGGATTGTCCGCCGCGTACGCGTACCCGTTCATCGACAGCGGGTCCGCGATGTCCAGGAGCGGGTCCGCGGAGATGAAGCGACCCGTTTCCGGGTCGTATTCGCGGGCGCCCAGGTGGATCAGGCCCGTCTGGTTGTCGTCCACGCCGCCCGCATAGCCGCGGTGGGTCAGCCAGGTTGCCGAGCCCGTGCCCCGTTCCACTCCGAACGGGTCCGTCTTCTGCCGTTGGACGTCCTGGCCGGAGGAGAGGGCGATCGTGGCCGTCGGCGTGCCGTGTTCGTCGGTCACGATCGCCGTCAACGACGAGGCGGATGAGCCCCGTTGGGCGTGGCGCAGGACCGTCGGGGCGCCCGCCTGGGTGTAGTAGCGCTGGCAGTACGCCACCGCGCCGTTCGCGTCCGTGGACAGTTCCGTGTCGTCCAGGTAGAGGGTGTGCGCACCCTCCGTGGAGGAGATCAGGCGGTTGCCGGACGCGTCGTAGATGTACGTCGTCGTGTCCGCGAAGGACCACGACTGGGCCGACGACGCCGCGTCGCACGTGGTCAGCGCGAGGTCCGTGCCGTCCGTGCTGTCGGCGCCCGGGACCGCCAGGCACTTGCCCGACGACACGTGCTTCAGCGCGCCCGAAGCCGTCGCCGTCCACTTCTGGCCCGCCGCTCCCGTGCACGCCGCGACCGTGACCGCCGTGCCGTCGGCCCCCGGCGCCACGCACCGGCCCAGGATCTTCAGCGCCCCCGCCGACTCCAGCTGAAAGCGCTGCGCCTTCTTGCCGTTGCAGGAGACCAGTTGGACGGCCGTGCCGGGGGTCGTGTTCGCCGCCGTCAGGTCCATGCACTTGCCGGCCAGGCCGATCACCTGGCCCTCGCCCTCGGCGCCGAAGCCGGAGACCGATTCCGCCTTGCCGTCCCAAGTCCACGTCAGGGTCTGGGTGTTGCCGCCGTAGGTGCGGGTCTCCGTGTTGCCGGTCTCGTCGTACGTCAGGTCGGCGTCCGCGTCGACCGACGCCGAGTCGGAGGTGATGCCGGTGAGGGTGTGCGGCTGGGTGCCCGATGACGTGCCGTACGCGTACGCCGTCGTCACGTCGTCCGCCGTGGCCACCTCGCCGTCGCCGACCGTCACGTCCGCGTCGTGCTCGACGAGTTTCGTGCGGTTGCCGAGCGAGTCGTACGTATACGTCTGCCAGTAACCGTCGTTCGCCGACGTGACGTTGGTGGCCGTCACCGCGCCCGTCGCGTCCGTGTAGGTCGGCCGCCGGGTGGTCTGGCCCGACGCCTTGCAGCCGGCGTTCGCGGAGGTCCATGCCTCCGTCAGGCGGCCCTCGGCGTCGTAGTCGTAGCACTGGCGGTCGCGTTGGGCCGTGTCGCCGTCGGGCACGTCGATCAGGATCGTCACATTCCCGGCCGAATCGTACGTGTAGTAGCGCTCGTTGACGCGATGCGTCGTGGTGTCCTCGCGGTCGGCGACGCTCGTCGTCAGGCGGCCGGAGTTCTCGTCGTAGAGGTTGGTGTTCCAGACGCGGTAGGGCTGTTCGCCCGTCACCGTGCGCAGGACCTCGCCGTAGGGGCTGTACGTCGTGTCGGCCGTGTACCAGGCGTCGCCCGAGGTGGAGACCGGCAGGCCCGCGGAGTTGTAGCGGGTGATCACCTTCTCCTGGGCCAGGCCGCCCGCCGCGGGGCTGGTCGTGGACTGGAGCTTGCCCGTCGGCGTGTAGGTGTAGCTGTACGCGTAGGTGCCCGCCAGGCCCTTGGTCGCGGCCGTGTCCGGGACGGTGGTGCTCTTGCCGGTGATCCGGTACTCGTCGTCGTAACCGGTGATCGTCGTCTTGTACGCCTGGCCGTCGGTGTAGCGCGTCGAGGAGGACGGCTGACCGAGGGCGCCGGCCACGCCGTCGTACGCGAAGGAGGTCAGCAGGGTGCCGTCGTCGCCGTTCAGGCGTTGTTCCTTGACGCGGCTGAGTTCGTCGTAGCCGGTCCAGACGGTGATGCCGCGGTCGTTCGTGGTGGTCAGGACGCGGTCCAGGTCGTCGTAGGACGTGTCCGTCGTGCCGGTGTCCGGGTCGACGGCCCGGACCTGGCGGCCGCGGGCGTCGTACGTCCAGGTCCAGGTGTTCTGCTTGTCGTCCGTCGCCGAGACGCGGTTGCCGCGGGCGTCGTAGGTGTAGCGGGTCGCGGTGTACGCGACATGGCCCGCGTCGGTGAAGGTGTCCACGCGGACGGCGCGGCCCAGGGCGTCGGTCCAGGTGCGGGTGGAGGCGGCGCCCGAGGGGGCGATGACGGTGGTGTTGTCGTAGCCGTAGTCGTACGTCGTCGCCTTGTCGGGCTGGGCGACGGAGGCGTAGGAGGGGGTGACGGTCAGCGGGCGGCCCTGGCCGTCGTACGTGGTCACCGTCGCGTTCGGGACGTCGAAGTCGGACTGCTTCTCGAAGAGGGCGGCCGAGGGGTCGCCCTCGGCGTAATAGCCGTTGTTGGTACGGGAGATGGTGCCCGCCGCGTTGTACAGCGTGTCCGTGACCAGACGGCCGCCGCCGACGGCCGGGGTCTGGGACTGGCGTTCGCGGCCGAGGCCGTCGTAGATGACGACCGAGCGGTCGTAGCCGCCGTCGTCGCGCAGGGCGGCGGTGGTGACGGCGACCGGCTGGTCGGGGGTGGTGTCGTAGGTGAACTTCCGTACGGGGGCGTCGGTTTCGGGGTTCTGCGACGGTGCCCATACGGCGGTGGCGCGGCCGAGCGGGTCGTAGGCGTAGACCGTGGACCCGCCGTTGGCGTCGGTGACCTTGAGTGCGGTGCCACGGCCCGGGTCGACCTCGGTGGTCGAGGTGTAGTGCTTCGCGTTCTCCGCGGTGGTGGAGAAGACCTGGCCCTCGGCCGGGTTGTAGGTGGTACTGGCGTCGTTGCCGACGGCGTCCTCGACGGTCGAGACGCGGCCGTAGGTGTCGTACGAGGTCCGGGTGGCGAGCGTCCAGCCCGTGCCGGCGCCGTCGGTGTTCCACACCGCGGTCGAACGGCCCTTGGTGGGCGTGTAGTTGGCGATGTAGGCGTTGTCGTCGTACGCGGTGCGGGTGCCGGAGATCACGTCGGCGCCGGTGGCCGAGGCGGCCTCGGCGCAGGTGCCCGCGGTGGTCCTCGTCTGCTCGACCAGGCCGATCAGGTACGTGTCCGGGTTGTTGAGGTACGAGGTGACCACGCAGGTCTCGTCGTCGTCGGCGCCGGTGTCGCCCGCCGACTCGACCCGGACGGGCAGTCCGTAGGTGTCGTCGTACTCGGTGGTGATCCGTACCGTGCGCGAGGTGCGGGTGTCGTCGCCGTCGCCGCTGGAGGCGGTGATCGTGGTCGTCTCGTCGGTCTGGGTGCGGTACGCCTTCAGGTCGACGATGCCGGTGCGGACCCGGGTGGCCAGCAGGTGCGCCGAGGGTTTGGTGACCGTGCGCGAGACGACGGTGCCGCCGGCGCCCGTGTTGTCGGCCTCGGTGTAGGTGCGGGACTGGGCGGCCATGCCGGCGAACGCGCTGTGGTCACGGGCGATTTCGGCGCCCTTGACGTCGTTGACGACCTCCGAGCGGACGGTGCCGTCGGGCAGCGGGTCGCCGTCCAGGCCGCGGAAGTAGTCGGTGACGGTCTTGCCGCGGACGATGCCGACGGCGGTGTCGTTCTGGCCGGTGAGCACCGTGACGCGGTCGTAGCCGCGCCACTGGTCGTAGGTGCGGGTCTTCTTCTTGGAGAACTCGGTCTGGTTCAGGGACCAGGCACCCTTGTTGTACTGGTACTCGGTGACGACGTCCGGGACGCCGTCGACGCGCGGCTTCTGCTCGATCTTGGTGACGACGTACTTGTTGAACCAGTCGATCGTCTCTTCGTCCGGGTCCGGACTCCAGTAAACGGGGTAGCAGCGACCGGTGTTGGTCGCCTTCGCGGGGAATCCGCTGCCGGTGGAACAGGCGCCGGTGGGGGTGCTGTAGGTGACGTCGATCTCGCCGCCGTACTCGGTGACGACCCGGGCGACCCGCAGCCGGTCGAAGGACGGACGGTCGTCGGCCGCGCCCTCGACCACACGGTTGGGCATCGCGGAGGTGTTCTCGGAGAACTCGACGGGGTTGACGGAGATGGTCTCGCCGTCGGTGCCGTAACCGGTGCGCCTGATGGACTCCAGCCACAGCGGGGGCGCGGTGTCCGTCTTCGTCCGGGGGAAGGACTGGACGAGGTCGTAGAGGTCGACCTTGGTCAACTCGGTGGTGGCCGGGTCGCGTTGGGCCCAGGTGGTGACCGAGGTCAGCAGGCGGCGCGACCAGAACGTGGGCGAGGCGACCATGCAGCGTTTGCCGCTCGCGCCGGAGCAGTACAGCTCGGCGGGGGTGTCGTACCAGATGCGGTACCGGCCCGGGTCCCGTGAGGTGAAGGCGGCCTCGGAGCACGTCAACTCGCCGTCGGCGAAGCAGCGTTCGGCGCTGCGGAAGCTGACGCGGGCGATCGGGTCCGCGGTGAAGAGGGTGCTCGCGCGCTGCCCGTAGTCGATGCGGGTGAGGTGGCCGCCGCGGACGTAGGAGACGGGCTCGGTGTACTTGTCGTTCTTGGCGTAGTAGTTGGTCTCCTTGTCGTACCAGAGGGACATGGCGTTGCCGTCGACGTCGACGACGTAGTCGAGGTTCCAGCGCCATGCCTTGGTGCACAGGGAGGCGGCGAAGCTGCTGTCGTAGCAGGGTTCGCCGGGGTTGTTGCCCGCGACGGGCACGGTGTAGACGGAGTCGGTGGTCTCGTCGCCGGTGGACCAGCCCGGCAGGCGGTTGAGGCCGAAGTAGTACCGGGTGCCGTCGCGGGTGGTGACCCGCCAGTGCTCGCCGTCGCGGTCGCCGTTGGCGGTGTCGGTGTCCTTGATCCGGTCGATCCGGGAGCCGTCGCCGTTGGCGGTGGTCCATACGCCGGTGTCGTCGTCGCGGACCAGCTCGGTGGTCGAGCCGCCCAGTGTGAGCACGGCGTTGTCGGAGCCCCAGCACAGGTCCGCGGTCTTGTGGGCGGCGTTGTTGGCGTCGTCGGCGCCCGCGTCGTCGCTGCACGCGGTGTAAGTGCGCTCGATGGAACCGGGGTTGTAGTCCCAGCCGTCGCCGACCCAGGACGCCTGGTTGTTGGTCGCGGACGTACGGCCGTCCGCCGTCTGGGAGTTGTACGCGAAGGCGACGCTCGGCGTGGGTCCCGCGGGGACGGGCGGCGAGGTGACGGACTGGGACCAGGTGAAGGCACCGGAGGAGCCACCAGCCGTCCAGGTCCCGGCGCCGGCAAGGGGCGTGGCGGTGTAGTCGCCCTTGGCACCGGAGCCGCCGTCCTCGGTGGCCAGGACGACCGAACCGGCGCCGGAGGAGGCGGCCGGGAGGAGCGTCCGGAGGGCATCGGCGCGGGCGCCGGTGCTCCGGTAGACCGCGGAGCCCACTGAACCGCCGCCGTCCGCCGCGGAGTTGGTCGCCGTCGTGGCGGCCGTGGTGGCGGTGGCCGTGTCGACGGTGGCGGTGACCCGGCCGCTGTCGTCGTCGTTGTCGGTGGCCAGCACGGTACGGGTGTCGCAGCCGTCGACGTCCGGGGTGGTGAGGTAGCACGCCGGGTACTGCACGAACTGGAGCCGGTCGGCCCAGTCGGCGCTGTAGAGCTGCTCGAACTCGCTGTAGTCCAGGGCGATGTCGACGTCACCGGTGGCGGTCGTCGGCGGGGTGACCGTGAGCAGCATGCCCTCGATCTCGGCGGTCTCCGTCTCCTCCTGCGAGGCGAGGCTCACCGCCCAGCTGCCGGACAGTCCGTCGGCCTCGGTGGCGGTGGCGTCCTCGGGAGCGCCCACGAGTACGGGCAGGTCACCGGCCTGGGTCAGGGCGCCGGCGGCCGGGTCGGAGAGATCGGCACTGGCGTCACCGCCCGCCGGGGCGGTGGTGTGGGCGGGCTCGTACTCCGTGGTCTCCACGGTGCCTTCGCCCGCGAGGTTGTCCAGGGTACCGGTGTCGGCGTCCTCGGCCTCGGTCTCCTTCGGCAGGTCGATCAGCTCGACGTCGGCCCGGGGACCCGGGGGCAGCGCCAGGGCGGTGCTGGGCAGGATCCCGACCAACAGCGCCAGCGCGGCCACGACGACGATGCCGAACCGCGCCCTGGTTCTCCGGGACAGCGAAGAGAACACCCGGACAGCCCCCCAAAAGAGTCCGCAATATCGACGCAAACAGTGGACCCAGGGGAAACAAAGGTCAAGAAAAGTCAGAGTGCGTGATCTCAATCACAAGAGTGAAGCAACTGAAAAGCAACTCTCATTGTACCGATCAGCCCAAGGGCGACATAAAGACCAGATAAGCACCAAAAGGTGATCAACATGCCCCTCTTTCCTGCACCTTGATACGTAAGATGCATATTTCACATGGGTGTCACATTTACGACTGATCCCGCAGGAAGCCGCCAAGGGGGCTCACAGAGAACGGACAGGAGAATGCCAAGGCTTGGCAATGAGAAGCCTTTCGGTCATGCTCTGCTCGCACTTGCGCGGCGCCCGGCGTCCTGCGCGGAATTCGGGGGAGGGGAAACCCGTGGATCGTCCAAGACTGGACCGGCTCACCGGGCGGCAGAAGGCGGGCATCGCCGCCGCGCTCACCGCGGTGCTCGGCATCGCCCTGCTGCCCGCCCTGGACACCGCGGACGCCCCCCGGCCCACGAAGCAGGCGCAGCCCGACAGCGCAGGCGACCGGCCGCTGGACGAGACCGCTGCCCAGCAGAAGGCGCGCAGCACCGGCAGACGCGTCGAAGCCACCGCCGAGCGCACCGCCACCAGCACCACCTACGCGAACCCCGACGGCACCTTCGAACTGGTCAGCCACGTAACGCCCGTTCGCGCCGAGGTGAACGGGGTCTGGAAGGCCATCGACACCACGCTGGAGCCCGCGCCCGGCGGCGGCTGGACACCGAAGGCCGTGAACAGCCCGGTGGTCTTCTCGCCCGGCGGCTCCCACAACTCCCGTACTTCCAGGAGCGGTACGGGCGCGCACGCCACCACCGGTACCACGACCGTGCACCCCGCCGCTCTCGTCCAAGACACCACCACCAGCACCGACTTGGTCACGTTCACGACCGACGGCCATGAGCTGACGGTCACTTGGCCGGGTCCCCTGCCCGAGCCCGTCATCAGTGCCAACCGCGCCCTCTACCAGGAGGTCCTGCCCGGCGTCGACCTGCTGCTGACCGCGCGCGACGGCGGCTTCTCGGACGTCCTCGTCGTCAAGTCGGCGGAGGCGGCGGCCGGTTCGGCGCTGGCGACGCTCTCGTACGGGCTGTCGTCGCCGGACCTGTCCTTCACTCTGGACCCGGCCACCGACTCCGTACTGGCCAAGGACCCCACGGGCGCGGAGATCGCGGTCTCGCCCACGCCGTACATGTGGGACTCGGCCGGAGAGATCATCGACACCGACACGTCCGTGGCGGACAGTTCCCCGGAACCCTCGGACGATCCGACCGCCGACGAGAGCGCCGAGCCGTCCGAGGACCCCGAGGACTCCGCCGACCCCACCGCGTCCCCCACCACGAACGACTACGGGGACACGGCGGCACCCACGGACGGCAGCGACGGGGAGACCCCTGAAGCCGGCACGACCACCGGCGCCGATCCCGCCGCGTACACCTACCGGGCCGCAGCCGCGTCCGACACGGAAGACACCGACGGCGCGGAAGACACCGACAACACCGACGACGCCGCAGCCGTCCTGGCCCTCGACGGCCTCGCCGGTCCCCAGCCCGGTACCCACGACGCCGTCGCCGACGCGGAGTTGGCGAAGGACGGCACCCTCACGGTCACCCCGGACACGGACCTGCTCACCGCCGGTTCGACCGAGTACCCGGTCTTCATCGACCCGCCGTTCTACGGCCACGTCAACAACTGGACGACCGCCTATCAGCCCTATCCGTCCTCCAGTTTCTGGAACGGCATCAACTTCAACGACGGCACCGACTCCGCCCGGGTCGGCTACGAGGCCACGACCCAGGGGTTGTCGCGCTCCTTCTTCCAGATCGACTGGGACAGCAAACTCAAGGGCGCGCACATCTCCTCCGCGTCCCTGAACCTGCTCGAAACGTACTCGTGGTCCTGCACCGACCGCAGCGTGGAACTCTGGCGTACGGGAGCCATCAGCTCCAAGACGACGTGGAACAACCAGCCTTCCTGGACCACCCAGTTGGACACCCGGACGGTCGCCAACGGGTACAACAGCAGTTGCCCGGACGACCATGTCACGTTCGACGCGACGAGCATCGCCCAGACCGCGTCCGACGGCGGCTGGTCGGTGATCTCCCTGGGGCTGCGGGCCGGCAACGAGGAATCCGCGGTCTCCTGGAAGAAGTTCAAGGTCAGCAACGACACTCCGTACCTCAAGGCGACCTACAACCGCGTGCCCGCACAGCCCACTTCGCTGACGATGACCCCGGGCCCGGACTGCGACACGAGTGAGCCCTACGCCTCCGTCGGCAAGAGCGATCTCACCTTCGCCGCCAACTCCACCGACAAGGACGGGGACTTGAAGTACCTGGACTTCGAGGTGTGGCACAACGGCGAGATGGACGACAAGATCGTCGACACCAAGAAGTCGGTCGACGCCAACGGCCGCGCCTCCCTGTCGGTCCCCTCGTCCTCCTTCGCCGACAAGAAGATCTACTTCTGGCGGGTACGGGCCATCGACAGCACGGGCGCCGCCTCCACCTACGCGCCCAACGGATCCGCCAACTGCGGCTTCACCTACGACTCGACCGCGCCCACCTCACCCGAGGTCACCTCCGCGGACTTCCCGCAGGACAACGGCACGGGCGCGACCTGGAGCACCCTCACGTTCGGCAACTCCGGCACGGTCACCTTCTCCGACGGCGGCAGCGGCGACACCGCGCTCTACAAGTATTCGGTCAACAGCACGAGTTACGGCAGCGAGGCGACCCCCACGAAGGTCGGCGGCAGCGTCACCGTCCCGCTCAGCCCACCGGCGGCCGGACCGAACGTGCTGTACGTCAAGGCGGTCGACAGCAGCAAGAACTCCTCCGAGGCGATGAAGTACCTCTTCTACGTCACCCCGAAGGACACGGCGGACACCGCGGGCGACGTCACCGGTGACACCTACCCCGACCTGTTCGTCGTCGACGAGTTCAACCACCTGCGCCTCTACAACGGCACCGCCAACGGCGACATCCACGCCTCCGTGCCCGCCGCCCACAACGACGGCAAGCTCCTCGCCGCGGACGACGACACCTACGGCGACTACTGGACCGACGCCCTCCTGACCCACAACGGCGACTTCCTGACCGGCGACGGCGTACAGGACCTGGTCGCCCGCATGTCCGACGGCAGGCTCTACGTCTATCCCGGTGACGGGTACGGCGGCGTCGACGTCTCCAAACGCACGGAGGTGCTGCTCCCCGCAGGCGCCCCGGACCCCGCGGACCTGGACCAGATCCTGGCCGCCGGGGACATCGACAACGACGGCCGACCGGACCTGCTGGCCACGGCGGGCACGCAGTACTGGGCCTTCCTCGGCTACTCCGGCGGAGCCTTCGCCGACGCCGTCCTGCAGAACACCGGCACCGCGTGGACCGACCGCGACCTGGTCTCGGTCGGGGACTTCAACGCCGACGGCGAGGTGGACCTCCTCTTCCGCACCCTGTCCACCGGCAGGCTGACCCTGCGCCACGGCCGGACCAACGGCGACGGCGGCACGACGCTCGCGTCGCTCGCCACGGCGGGCGCCTCGCTCGACGGCGCGGACGTCGTGTTCGCCGCGTCGGGCTGGACGAAGGCCGAGGTACCGATGCTGTCCGGCACCCCGGACGTGAGCGGCAACGGCGTGCCGGACATCTGGGCGATCGTGCCGGACGGCACCGCCCGCCTCTTCAAGCTGGTCAGCGGCGGGGTGCTGTCGTCGGTGGAGGTCATCAGCACGGACTGGAGCGTGAAGCGGGCGATGGGGTGAGGCGGGTGGGACGGCAGGGGCGGGAGAGGGGAGAAAGGGCGACATAGCATCCCTCACTGAGTAAGGGAACGGCAAAGCGTCCCTGCTCGTTACCCCTGCATGACCGCTATGACCCCTGGCTCGAACATCCCTCTCGCCCCCGCCCGCGTGACGGTCGACGTCTCCGCGCCGGTGCGGCTCGACGTCTCGGGGCTGTTGCTCACCGCCGACGGCAAGGTGCGCTCCGACGACGACTTCATCTTCTACAACCAGCCGGCGGGCCCGGGCGTCACCTACCGCTCCGGCGGCGGTACGGCACCGGACGCGATCACGGTCGACACCGCGGCCGTACCGCCGGGCATCGAGAAGATCGTCGTGACCGCGAGCCCGGACGCCGCGGGCCAGACCTTCCAGGGCATCGAGCCCACCGCGACGATCCGCAACGCGGACGACGGCACGGCCCTGGCCAGCTTCACGCCCCCGCAGCTCGGCGCCGAGACGGCCCTGGTGATCGTGGAGATCTACCTCCGCAACGGCGTCTGGAAGGCCCGCGCGGTGGGCCAGGGCTACGCCAACGGCCTCGCGGGCATCGCCACCGACTTCGGCGTCTCCGTCGAGGAACCCGCCGCGCCGTCCCAGCCCGTCGCCCCGCCCGCCCCCGCCGTCATGCAGCCCCCGGCAGCGCCCCCGGCGCCCGTCTTCACCACCCCTCCCCCGCCGCCCGCCGCGCCCTCGGCCCCGCCCCCGCCCGCGCCCGGCGCCGGCAAGATCAACCTC
>LJCV01000253.1 GCA_001298575.1 Actinobacteria bacterium OK074 | reverse complement strand
GAGCGGCGGGGCGTTGGTGGTCCCGGGGCGTTGTCAGTGGTGGGTCCTACTCTCGGGACATGGACTCACGATGCCCGCGCAGGGCCGCCGTCTCGCGTCGCCTCCGGCTGGGGGTCGGCGCCGCGAGCCACGTCGAGCAGCGCGCGCAGGGTGTGTTCGGACGGGCCGAGGCGGGGACGCCACTGGGCGACGATGCCGACGGGGCGGATGTGCTCGGTCAGCCGTACCTCGACCAGTTCGCCCGCTTCGAGTTCGCGGGCGACCGCCGGCTCCGGCAGCAGCGAGACGCCGTGCCCGTAGCCGGTCAGTTTCAGCAGCGCGGACAACGAACCCTGGACCATGGCCAGTTGGGCGCCCTCCAGGAGGTCCCGGCCGACGTGGTCCACCAGCATCTCGGTGGTGCGGCCCGGCTCGGCGACCAGGAAGTCGTACTCCAGCAGGCGGTGCGGCGCGACGGGCTCCTGTCGCGTCAGCGGGTGGCCGGGGGCCGCCACCAGCACCGTACGGTCGTGTCCCACGACGGCGTGCGGGCCGAGCGTGCGCGCCCCGTTGTCGTAGTGGAAGACGAGGTCCAACTCGCCTGCGACGAAGGACTGTTCGAGGGTGGTGCGGTTGGCGACCGTGAGGGTTGTGTCGGCGACGCTCGTGGCGGGGCCGGTCGTACGGGGACCGGTCCTGCGCGTACCGGTCGTGCCGGAGCCGGTCGCGCCGTACTCAAGTGCCGCCAGTACCTCGGGCATCCACACGTGTGCCAGCGACTCCTGGGCGCCGATCCGCAGCCGGGGCCGGTCGCCGAGCACGGCGCGCCGCATCCGGTCCTCCAGTTCCAGCGCCTCACGCGCGTAGGGCAGCAGCCGTTCCCCCGCCTCGGTGAGCGTCGCGTCCGTGCCGCCGCAGACGAGGACGGCCACGCCCAGGGCCGCCTCCAGCCGTTTGAGCTGGGCGCTCACGCTGGACTGCGCGTAGCCGAGCCGCTGTGCGGCGGCGGAGATGCCACCGTGCTCGGCCACGGCGACGAAGGCTTACAGGTAGCGGGAGTCCATGGCGCGGACCATAACCAGCCCATCGGACTTTCCGATGGGGTCATCGGACGGTCTGGTCGATCACGGCGGCCGGGGCGTGATGGCCGGCGGGTCGGTGACGGCCTGCGGTCGGTAACGGCGGGGCTGGCGGGCGGCGCTGGCGGGACGGCCGGGTGAGGCGGCCGAGCCGGGCTGCCGAGCAGGGCTGGGGAGTCCGGGTGAGGCTGGACAGTCCGGGGAACGGCCTGGGGTCTTTGGGGGCTGGGGACCTGGGAGGACTGCGGGCCTGGGAGGGCTGCGGGACCAGGGGCCCTACGCCCCGTACACCGCCCCCGGCTCCGCCGCCTCCCCCAGCAGTTTCAGTGCCGCCTCACCCGCCCCGGCCGGGGTCCACCGCGCCCCCTTGTCCGCCGTCGGGCCCCGGCGCCAGCCCTCCATGACGGTGATCCGGCCGCCCTCCGTCTCGAAGACGCGGCCGGTGACCCCGGCGCTCGCGGCGGAGCCGAGCCAGACGACGAGGGGGGACACGTTCTGCGGGGCCATGGCGTCGAAGCCGGCGCCGGGGGCCGCCATGGTCTCGGCGAAGGTCCCCTCCGTCATGCGGGTACGGGCGGCCGGGGCAATCGCGTTGACCTGTACGCCGTAGCGGCCCAACTCCGCCGCCGCGACCAGCGTCAGGGCGAGGATCCCGGCCTTCGCCGCGCTGTAGTTGCCCTGCCCGACCGACCCCAACAGCCCTGCCCCGCTACTGGTGTTGACGATCCGCGCGACCGGCGTACGACCGGCCTTCGCCTCCGCCCGCCAGTACGCGGCCATGTGCTTCAGCGGCAGGAAGTGGCCCTTCAGATGGACGCGGACGACGGCGTCCCAGTCGTCCGCGTCGAGGTTGACCAGCATGCGGTCGCGCAGGAACCCGGCGTTGTTCACGAGCGTGTCGAGCCGCCCGAAGGTCTCCAGGGCACACGCCACCAGCCCGGCGGCCCCGGCCTCGGTCGCCACGTCACCGCCGTGCGCCACCGCCTCGCCGCCGAACGCCCGTATCTCCTGGACGACTTGAGCGGCCGGACTGTCCCCGCCGGTCGACTCCGCACCCCCGCCCGCCCCGTCGAGCCCGACACCGAGGTCGTTGACGACGACCTTCGCCCCCTCGGCCGCGAACGCCAGCGCATGCGCCCGGCCGAGCCCACGCCCGGCACCGGTGACCACCACGACCCGCCCGGCGGCCAGCCCGTCTCCGTCGGGCCGCACCCCACCCACGTTCTGACTGTCCGTCATCTCCCGTCCCCTCCAGGTCACTTGTTGACGGTGGCCGCCGCCAGGAACGCGGGCCGTTCCCCTCCCCCGTGCAGGAGCAGGCTCGCCCCGCTGATGTACGCCGCCGCGTCCGAGGCGAGGAACACGGCGGCCGCCCCGACGTCGCCCGGTTCGGCGAGCCGGCCGAGCGGAACCGTGTCCGCGACGGCGGCGAGCCCTGCCTCGCCGCCGTAGTGCAGCTCGGCGCGTTCGGTCCGGACCATGCCGACGACCAGCGTGTTGACCCGCACTTCGGGCGCCCATTCCACGGCCATCGAGCGGGCCAGGCTCTCCAGGCCCGCCTTGGCCGCGCCGTACGCCGCCGATCCGGGCGAGGGGCGGCTCCCGCTCACGCTGCCGATCATCACGACGGCGCCCCGGGCCCGCCGCAGGTGCTCGTACGCGGCGACGGACGCCGTCAGCGGGGCGGTGAGGTTGAGCTCGATGATCCGTGCGTGGCGTTCGGGGCTCGCGTCGGCGAGGGGACGGTAGGGGGCGCCGCCCGCGTTGTTGACGAGGACGTCGAGCCGGGGCAGCGCGCCGAAGAAGGCGTGCACGGCGTCCGGGTCGCGCAGGTCGAGGGGGCTGAACTCGGTTCCCTGGAGCGGGACTTCGGGCGGCCTGCGGGCACAGACCAGCACCCGGGCCCCCGCCCGCACGAAGGCCCGCGCGATCCCGGCGCCGACACCCCGCGTGCCACCGGTGACGACGGCGACCTTCCCGGCCAACTCCCGTCCTCCGGCCGCACTTTCGCCGCCCGAGGCGCCCTCCCGCTCCTTCCCGTTCCGCTCCATCCGCTGCTACCTTCCACCTAACAAACGTTAGGTGGAAGGTAGCTGATGCGCCGATGGGTGTCTCCACCTCGTCACCGGAAAAGGGGATTTCCCTCGTCACGGTCGACTGTCCGCCGGTGAACGCGCTCCCGGTCCGCGCCTGGTTCGAACTCGCGGACGCGGTACGGCAGTCGGGCCACGACCCCGCCGTCCGGTGCGTCGTCCTGGCCGCCGAGGGCCGCGGTTTCAACGCGGGCGTCGACATCAAGGAGCTACGGCGGGAGGGCCCGGGCGCGCTGGTGGGCGCCAACCGCGGCTGCGCGGAGGCGTTTTCGGCGGTGTACGACTGCGAGGTGCCGGTCGTGGCGGCGGTGCAGGGGTTCTGTCTCGGCGGCGGGATCGGCCTGGTGGGCAACTCGGACGCGATCGTGGCGAGTTACGACGCGACCTTCGGGCTGCCGGAGTTGGACCGGGGCGCGCTGGGCGCCGCCACGCATCTGGCGCGGCTGGTCCCGGGGCATCTGCTGCGCGCCCTGTACTACACCTCGCGCACGGCCACCGCCGCCGAACTGCACACGCACGGCTCGGTGTGGCGGGTGGTACCGCGCGCCGAACTGCGGTCCGCCGCACTGGAGTTGGCACGCGAGATCGCCGCCAAGGACGGCACCCTGATCCGGCTGGCCAAGGCCGCGCTCAACGGCATCGACCCCGTCGACGTGCACCGCTCGTACCGCTTCGAGCAGGGGTTCACCTTCGAGGCACAGCTGAGCGGGGCGGGCGACCGGGTACGGGACACGTTCGGGGCCGCCGAAGCCGCTGCCGGTGACGCCGAAACAGCCGGGCCCGCCGAAGCCACCGAGACCACCAAGGCCAGTCAGGCCACCGAGTCCACACGCCCCACCAATTCCGCCCAAGCCATCAGCCCAACTACAGCCTCCCGAAAGGAGAGTGGGGCGGGGTGAGCGACAAGACCATGACCTGCGACGACGTCGTCGCGCGACTGTACAGCGGCATGACCCTCGGCATCGGCGGCTGGGGTTCCCGCCGCAAACCCATGGCCCTGGTGAGAGCACTGCTCCGCTCCGAGATCACCGATCTCACCATCGTGTCGTGCGGCGGCCCCGACGTCGGCATGCTCGCGGCGGCCGGGCGCGTCCGCAAACTGGTCGCCGCCTTCGTCACCCTCGACTCCGTCCCCCTCGAACCCCACTACCGCGCGGTCCGCGAAAACGGCTCCCTCGAACTCATGGAGATCGACGAGGCGATGTTCCTGTCGGGCCTCCAGGCCGCCGCCCACCGGCTGCCGTTCCTGCCCCTGCGCACGGCCCTCGGCTCGGACGTCATGCGGGTCAACCCCGGCCTGCGGACGGTGACTTCGCCGTACGACGACGCCGAGACCTTCGTGGCCATGCCCGCCCTGCGGCTGGACGCGGCCCTCGTGCACGTCAACCGGGCCGACCGGCAGGGCAACGGCCAGTACCTGGGCCCCGACCCGTACTTCGACGACCTGTTCTGCGCCGCCGCCGACGCCGCCTACCTCTCCTGCGAACGCCTCGTGGACACCGCCGAGTTGACCAAGGAGGCCGCCCCGCAGACCTTGCTGGTCAGGCGGCACACGGTGGCGGGTGTGGTGGAGGCCCCGAACGGCGCCCACTTCACCTCCTGCGTCCCGGACCACGACCGCGACGAGGCGTTCCAGAAGCACTACGCGACCACCCCCTGGCCGGAGTTCGCCGCCCGCTTCCTCTCCGGCGACGAGCACGCCTACCACTCCGCCGTCCGCGCCTGGCACGAGGAGCAGCCATGACGGAACGACCGGCCGCAGCGGCAGAACCGGAGACGGCGGAAGGACCGGAGGCGGCAACGGCACCGGATGTCGCGACCGGCCCCACCCGCGCCGAATACTGCGTCCTCGCCTGCGCCGAAGTCTGGCGCGGCGCAGGGGAGATACTGGCGAGCCCCATGGCCCTGATCCCCGCCCTCGGCGCCCGCCTGGCCCGCCGCACCTTCTCCCCCGACCTCCTCCTCACCGACGGCGAGGCGCTGCTCGTGAGCCAGGACGGTACGACGGAGGGCTGGTTGCCGTACCGGGAGCATCTGGCGCTGGCCGCGGGCGGGCGGCGGCACGTGATGATGGGCGCGAGCCAGCTCGACCGGTTCGGCAACCAGAACATCGCCTGCATCGGCCACTGGTCCCGGCCCCGCCGGCAACTGCTCGGCGTGCGCGGCGCACCGGTCAACACCCTGAACCATCCGACGAGTTACTGGGTCCCCCGGCACTCGCGGCGCGTGTTCGTCGAGCGCGTCGACATGGTCTGCGGGGTGGGCTACGACCATGCCGCCGGAGCCCGCTTCCACCATCTCGCCCGTGTGGTCTCCGACTTGGGCGTGTTCGACTTCGCGACCCCCGACCACTCGATGCGACTGGCCTCGCTGCACCCAGGGGTGACGGTGGCTCAGGTCCGGGAGGCGACCGGGTTCGCACTGGCGGTGCCGTCGGACCCGGTGCCGTACACCCGTGAACCCACCGGCGCCGAGCTGAAGTTGATCCGTGAGGTGCTCGACCCCGGCGGTCTGCGCGGTCGTGAGGTGGCGTCCTGATGGAGACCGCGTTCACCCGTCTGGTCGGTGTGCGGCACCCGGTCGTGCAGACCGGGATGGGCTGGGTGGCCGGACCCCGGCTGGTCTCGGCGAGCGCGAACGCGGGGGCGCTGGGCATCCTGGCCTCCGCGACCATGGCACCCGCCCGGCTGCGGGAGGCGATCCGGGAGGTCAAGTCCCGTACGGAGGAGCCGTTCGGGGTGAATCTGCGGGCGGACGCGGCCGATGCGGGGGAACGGGTGCGGATCCTCGTCGAGGAAGACGTGCGGGTGGCGTCCTTCGCGCTGGCGCCCTCCGAGCGGCTCATCGGCGAGTTGAAGGAGGCGGGCGTCCTCGTACTGCCCTCCGTCGGCGCCCGGCGACACGCCGAGAAGGTGGCGGCCTGGGGCGCGGACGCGGTGGTCGTGCAGGGCGGCGAGGGCGGCGGGCACACGGGCGAGGTGGCAACGACCGTCCTGCTGCCGCAGGTTGTGGACGCGGTGGACATCCCGGTGGTGGCGGCCGGCGGTTTCTTCGACGGCCGGGGGCTGGTCGCGGCGCTGGCGTACGGCGCGGCGGGGGTGGCGATGGGGACACGGTTCCTGCTGACGTCGGACTCGACGGTGCCGGACGCGGTGAAGGCGCAGTACCTCGCGGCGACGGTGAAGGACGTCACCGTCACGCGGGCGGTGGACGGTCTGCCGCACCGGATGCTGCGCACGGACCTGGTGGACTCCCTCGAACGGGCGGGCCGTGCACGGGTGTTGGCGCGGGCGGTACGGCACGCGGCGGGCTTCCGGAAGCTGTCGGGGCTGACCTGGCGGCAGTTGCTGCGCGACGGGCTCGCGCTGCGGCACGGCAAAAACCTGTCCTGGAGTCAGGTCCTGCTCGCCGCGAACACCCCGATGCTGCTCAAGTCGGCGATGGTGGACGGCCGTACGGATCTGGGCGTGATGGCCTCCGGGCAGGTCGCCGGAGTGATCGACGACCTGCCGTCGTGCGCGGAGCTGGTGGCGCGGATCATGGACGAGGCGGACGAGGTACTGGACAGCCTCAAAGCCGCTCGGTGACCGTCACAGCCGCCCAGCAACCAGCGGCCACCGGCCACCGACCGTCACAGCCGCTCGATGATCGTCACGTTGGCCTGCCCACCCCCCTCGCACATCGTCTGCAACCCCAAGTGCCCACCCGTGCGCTCCAGTTCGTGCAGCAGGGTGGTCATCAGCCGGGCGCCGGTCGCGCCCAGCGGGTGGCCGAGGGCGATGGCGCCGCCGTTGACGTTGACCTTGGCCGGATCGGCGCCGGTCTCCTTCAGCCAGGCCAACACCACGGGTGCGAACGCCTCGTTGATCTCGACGAGGTCGATGTCGTCGAGGGAGAGACCGGTCTTCTTCAGGGCGTGTGCGGTGGCCGGGATGGGGGCGGTGAGCATGCGGATGGGGTCCTCGCCGCGCACCGACAGGTGGTGGACCCGGGCCCGTGGGGTCAACCCGTGTTCCTGGACGGCCTGTTCGGAGGCGATCAGCAGGGCGGCGGCCCCGTCGGACACCTGGGAGGAGCAGGCGGCGGTGACGGTGCCGCCGTCGACGACGGGTTTCAGGGCGGCCATCTTCGCCAACGAGGTGTCGCGGCGCGGCCCTTCGTCGACGGCGACGGGGCCGTAGGGCACGGTCTCGCGGTCGAAGTGGCCCTCGTCCAGGGCGCGCAAGGCCCGCCGGTGGGAGCCCAGCGCGAATTCCTCCTGGTCCTCGCGGGTGATGCCCCACTTGGCGGCGATCATCTCGGCGCCCGCGAACTGGTTGACCGGGCGGTCGCCGTAGCGGGCACGCCAGCCGGTGCTGCCCGCGAACGGGCCGTCGGTGAGGCCGAGTTGGACGGCGGCCTGGCGGGTGGCGTAGGCGATGGGGATCATCGACATGTTCTGCACGCCGCCCGCGACCACCAGGTCCTGGGTGCCGGACAGGACGGCCTGGGCGGCGAAGTGCAGGGCCTGCTGGGAGGATCCGCACTGCCGGTCGACGGTCGTGCCGGGCACCTCTTCCGGGAGTCCGGCGGCCAGCCAGCTGGTGCGCGCGATGTCCCCGGCCTGCGGCCCGACGGCGTCCAGGCAGCCGAAGATGACGTCCTCGACGGCCGCCGGGTCGATCCCGGAGCGTTCGACGAGCGCGGTGAGGACGTGCGCGCCGAGGTCGGCGGGATGGACCCCGGCCAGTCCCCCGCCGCGTCGCCCGACGGGCGTGCGGACCGCTTCGACGATGTATGCCTCGGCCATGGCGACTCCCCAACTCAGCTGATTTTGTTGTCAGTTGCGTACGGCGATCCCGTCGAGCAGCATCGACAGGTACTGCCGGGCGATCTCCTCCGGGCTGTGCTGTCCGCCCGGCCGGTACCAGGACGCGGCGACCCACACGGTGTCGCGCACGAACCGGTAGGTGAGCCGCATGTCGAGGTCGGCGCGGAAGACGTCGGCGGCCACTCCGCGTTCCAGGGTGGCCAACCACGCCTTCTCGAACCGGCGTTGCGACTCGGCGAGGAACGCGAACCGCTCCTGCGCGACGAGGTGCCGGGACTCCTTCTGGTAGATCGCGACGGCCGCGCGGTGCCGGTCGATCTCCCGGAACGACTCGGTGACCAGCGCCTCCAGGGTTTCCCGGGGGCCCAACTCGGCGTCCAGGACGGTGTCGTAGCCGTGCCACAGTTCGTCGAGGAAGGTGCGCAGGATCTCTTCCAGCATCGATTCCTTGGAGTCGAAGTGGTAGTAGAGGCTGCCCGCGAGCATTCCGGCGTGGTCGGCGATGGTGCGTACGGTGGTGGCGTTGTAGCCCTGTTCGGCGAACACCTCGGCCGCGGTGGCGAGGAGTTCGCGGCGGCGGCCGGGGGTCGCGGCGGTCACCTGGGGCTTCTTCTTGGTCGGCACGCGTCCATTGTGATCCCGAAGGCCCTTACGGGTGTTGGCTGCTGACGGAGACGACCTCGCCGGTGAGGTACGAGGAGTAGCCGGAGGCGAGGAAGACAATCGCGTTGGCGACCTCCCAGGGCTCGGCGGGCCTGCCGAACGCCTCGCGCGCGGCCAACTCGTCGAGGAGTTCGGGGGTGGTGACCTTCGCCAGGTGCGGGTGCAGGGCGAGGCTGGGCGCCACCGCGTTGACCCGCACCCCGTAGGCGGCGGCCTCCACGGCGGCACACCGGGTCAGCGCCATCACGCCCGCCTTCGCGGCGGCGTAGTGGGCCTGCCCGGCCTGGGCGCGCCAGCCGACGACGGAGGCGTTGTTGACGATCACGCCGCCGCGGCCTTCGGACCGGAAGAGGCGCAACGCGGCCCGGACGCACCGGAACGTGCCGTTGAGGGTCACGTCGAGGACCCGGGACCACTGGTCGTCGCTCATGTCGACAAGGGCCGAAGTCCCGCCCAGGCCCGCGTTGTTGACGACGACGTCGAGCCGCCCGTGGGCGCGTACGGCCGCCTCGAAGAGCGCCCCGACCTGGACCTCGTCGGTGACGTCGCAGGGCAGCGCGGTGACCGAGCCGGCCCCGAACTCCCCGGCCAGCAGGGCCTCGTGCTCCTTGAGCCGGCGTGCGTGCGCGTCGCTGATCAGCACGCGCGCGCCCTCCTCCAGGAACCGGCGGGCGGTCGCGCCGCCGATCCCGGTGCCCGCCGCGGCGGTGACGACGGCCGTGCGGCCACTGAGCAGTCCGTGCCCGGTGACGTACGCCGGACTCTCGACGTCTGTCATGGCGCCACGCTAACCTACCAAACACTTGTTAGGGAAGGAGAGTTGGCCGTGGATCTCAACCTCTCCCCCGCCGACGACGCCTTCCGCGCCGAGGCCCGCGCCTGGCTCGCCGCGCACGTGCCGGAAACACCGCTGCCCTCGCTGGAGACCGAGGCGGGCTTCGCCGCGCACCGCGCCTGGGAGGCCCAACTCGCCGCGGACCGCTGGTCGGTGGTCGACTGGCCGGTGGCGTACGGCGGCCGGGACGCCGGGCTGCTGCGCTGGCTGCTCTTCGAGGAGGAGTACTACGCGGCGGGCGCCCCCGGCCGGGTGAACCAGAACGGCGTCAGCCTGCTCGCCCCGACCCTCTTCGACCACGGCACGCCCGAGCAACTGGCGCGCGTGCTCCCGCCGTTGGCGCGCGGCGAGACGGTGTGGGCGCAGGCGTGGTCGGAGCCGGAGGCCGGTTCGGACCTGGCCGCGCTGCGGTCGCGGGCGGTGCGCACGGCCGGGGGCTGGCTCCTGAGCGGGCAGAAGACGTGGTCGTCACGGGCGGCCTTCGCGGACCGCGCGTTCGGCCTGTTCCGCAGCGACCCGCACGCGCCGAAACCCCACCGGGGCCTCACCTACCTCATGTTCGACCTGCAAGCCCCGGGCGTGACCGTCCGCCCCGTCGGCCGCCTGGACGGGAAGCCCGCGTTCGCCGAACTCTTCCTGGACGACGTGTTCGTGCCGGACGCGGACGTGATCGGCGAGCCGGGCGAGGGCTGGCGCATCGCCATGTCGACGACGGGCAACGAGCGTGGTCTGATGCTCCGTTCGCCGGGCCGCTACCTCGCCGCGGCCGACCGCCTGGCCGCCCTGTGGCGGTCCCGGGGCTGTCCGCCCGGGACCCGCGACCGGGTGGCGGACGCCGTGATCGGAGCACGCGCCTACCAACTGTCCGCCTTCGCGGGCCTGTCGAGACTGCTGGAGGGCGGGCAACTCGGCGTGGAGTCCAGCATGAACAAGCTCTTCTGGTCCCAGTACGACATCGCACTGCACGAGACCGCGCTGGAACTGCTGGGCGAGGAGGGCGAGTTGGCGGACACGGCGTGGGCCGAGGGGTATGTCTTCTCCCTCGCGGGCCCCGTCTACGCCGGCACGAACGAGATCCAGCGCGACCTCGTCGCCGAACGCCTGCTGGGCCTGCCGAAGGGGCGCCGCTGATGCGCTTCCTGCCGACCGCCGAACAGCGGGCGTTCGCCGCCTCGTTGGACGCCATGCTTTCGGCCGCCGAGGTCCCTTCCGCCGTACGGGCCTGGGGCGCCGGAGAGCACGCGGCCGGGCGGGCGCTGTGGTCCCGGATCGCCGGGGCGGGCGTGTTCGCGCTGGCCGTGCGGGAGGAACACGGCGGCGTCGGGCCGCTCCCCGTCGAACTGGCCGTGGCGTTCGTGGAGTTGGGTCGGCACGCGGTCCCGGGCCCGCTGGTGGAGACCGTCCTCGCGGCCGCCCTGCTCTCCGGGGACACGGCCAAGGAGTACGGTCCCCGGCTGGCCGAGGGCGAGACGATGGCCACCGTGGGCGCGCCCTTCGCGCTCGACGGGGACGCCGCCGACGTCGTACTCGCCCTGCGCGAGGGCCAGTTGTGGCGGACCCACGGCTGCGAACCGCGCGTGCGCCCGTCCCTGGACCCCGCCCGCGGACTCGCCGTACCGCTGCCCGGCGGGGAACTCCTGTCGGCACAGGTCCCCTCGTCCGCCCTCGACCTGGCCCGGCTGGTCACCGCCGCGCAGTGCCTGGGCGTCGGACTCGCGCTGCTCGACCGTACGGTCGCGTATGTCGGGCAGCGGGTGCAGTTCGGGGTCCCCGTCGGCTCGTTCCAGGCGGTGAAGCACCAACTGGCCGACGTCAAGGTGGCGTTGGAGTTCGCGCGGCCGATGGTGTTCGGGGCCGCGGTGACGCTGGACCCCGCCGACGTGGCCGCCGCCAAGGTCCTGGCCGGGGAGGCGGCGTACCGGGCCGCGCGCACCGCGCTCCAGTTGCACGGTGCGATCGGCTACACCGCCGAGTACGACCTCTCCCTCTGGTTCACCAAGGCCGTTGCACTGCGCACGGCTTGGGGTTCACCGGCGCGGTGCCGGGCCGCCGTGCTCGGGGTCAGTGGTGATCGCCGCTCGTGATCTCCCGGTACTCCTCCACCGTCGGCTTGGGGATCTGCGTGTCCGGCCCGTACATGCCCCGCGCGAGCCGTGCCCGCAGCCGCTGCGACGGCTTCACCCGCCGTCGTACACCGTTGGCGTCGACCAACGGGCCCAGTTCGTAGGGCTGTTGCTGGTCGTGCTGGGTGAGGGTGAACAACTCGTCCTGCGGGAGGGGCGCGTGGACCTCGATGTACTCGCCGTGCGGGAGCATCTTGATGGTGCCGGTCTCGCGGCCGTGCAACACCTTCTCGCGGTCCGCCCGTTGCAGGGCCATGCAGATCCGCTTGGTCACGACGTAGGCGAGTACGGGCACGGCGAAGAAGCCGACGCGGACCGACCAGGTGATGACGTTGATGGACAGGTGGAAGTGGGTGGCCCACAGGTCGTTGCCGCCGCCGATGAGCAGGACGGCGTACAGCGCGAGCCAGGCCACGCCGAGGGCGGTGCGGGTGGGTACGTTACGCGGCCGGTCCAGGATGTGGTGTTCGCGTTTGTCGCCGGTGATCCAGGCTTCGACGAACGGGTAGACACCGATGGCCGTCATGATGAGCGGGAAGAGCGTGAACGGGATCAGTACGCCCAACACCAGTGTGTGGCCAAAGGCGTTGATCTCCCAACCGGGCATCACCCGGATCAACCCCTCGGAGAAACCGAGGTACCAGTCGGGCTGCGCGCCCGTGGTGACCTGGTCGGGGCGGTAAGGGCCGAACGCCCAGACGGGGTTGATGGTCGCGATGCCCGCCATCAGCGTGAGCACGCCGAACACCAGGAAGAAGAAGCCGCCCGCCTTGGCCATGTAGACGGGCATGAACGGCATGCCGACGACGCTCTTCTGGTCGCGTCCGGGGCCGGGGTACTGGGTGTGCTTGTGGTAGAAGACCAGGATCAGGTGGGCGACGACCAGGCCGAGCATGATCCCGGGCAGCAGCAGGACGTGGATCGGGAAGAACCGCGAGATGATGTCGTGCCCCGGGAACTCGCCGCCGAAGAGGAAGAACGAGATGTACGTCCCGACGATCGGGATGGACAGGATCGCGCCGTCGGCGAAGCGGACGCCGGTGCCGGAGAGCAGGTCGTCGGGGAGCGAGTAACCGGTCAGCCCGGTGATCAGGGCGAGCATCAACAGGGTCCAGCCGAAAAGCCAGTTGATCTCGCGCGGCTTGCGGAAGGCGCCGGTGAAGAACACCCGCATCATGTGGATGAGCATCCCGGCGACGAAGACGATGGCCGCCCAGTGGTGGATCTGCCGGATCAGCAGCCCGCCGCGCACGTCGAAGCTGATGTGCAGCGTCGACTCGTACGCCTTGGTCATGACGATGCCGTTGAGCGGCTCGTAGGAGCCGTGGTAGACGACCTCGGCGCCGCTCGGTTCGAAGAACAGGGTCAGATAGACCCCGGTGATGATCAGGACGATGAAGCTGTAGAGACAGACCTCGCCGAGCATGAAGGACCAGTGGTCCGGGAACACCTTGCGCAGGTTGGCCTTGGCCAGGCCGTAGATCCCCAGCCGCTGGTCGGCCCAGTCGGCCAGCCGTTCACCCGCCGGGGCCTCGCCCCGACGTGAACTCCCCTCGCCCGCGGCCCCGTTCACCGATTGTGCGCCGTCCATCCGCGCCTCCCCACCGATTGCCCACAGGGTGGCACGGCACACGGCCGCCGCCAACGGGAGTAACCGTCATGTGACTTACGGAACGATCCCCAACGCGCGGGCCTGGCCACGGACTTACGCTGGGTGTCATGAGACGTGCCGGTTGTCTCCTGTTCGCGGCCCTGCCGTTCGCCGTCACGGCGACGGTCTATCTCCTGACGCCCGCGCACACGTCGTCACAACAGCGGCAACAGCACGAGGCGGCGAAGGAGTCCGGCCTCGCCGCCCCCGCCAAGAAGGAGCTGGCCCAGGAACTCGTGGCCAGCGCCGAGAACTCGACACTCGACTGGCGGCGCTCGTACGGCTACGTCGAGGACATCGGCGACGGCCAGGGCTACACCGCCGGGATCATCGGCTTCTGCACCGGCACCCACGACCTGCTCACCCTCGTCGAGGGCTACACAAAGTCCCATCCGGACAACGGACTTGCCCGCTACCTGCCCGCCCTGCGCGCGGTCGACGGCACCGACTCGCACGCGGGCCTGGATCCCGTCTTCCCGGCGGCCTGGAAGGCGGAGGCGAAGGTCCCGGCCTTCCAGCGGGCCCAGGACGCCGCCCGCGACCGCGTCTACTTCACCCCGGCGGTCGACCGTGCCCGCCGCGACGGACTCGGCGCGCTCGGCCAGTTCTTCTACTACGACGCGATGGTCTACCACGGCCCCGGAACCGACACCGACAGCTTCTACGGCATCCGCGAAGCCGCCCTCCGCGAGGCGGACACCCCTGCGGAGGGCGGCTCCGAACGGGCCTACCTGGACGCGTTCCTGGACGCCGCCCGCACCGCGATGCGGAGCCGGCACCCGGGCGTCGACACCAGCCGGATCGACACGGAGCAACGGCAGTTCCTGTACGACGGCAACCTCGGCCTCGACACTCCGCTGGAGTGGAAGGTGTACGGGGAGACGTACAAGGTCACCAAGGTGACGGCACCTTGACGGTCCGTCAGGTCGAGTTGAGCTGATGCCCGGTCAGGTCGTCCACCGGTCCCGCAGCACCTGTTCCGCCGGCTTCCCGTGCGGGCTGTACGTCAGCCGGCGCGGGATCTCGCCGCTGTCGGGCCAGTCGTCCCACATCCACCAGCAGACCCCGGCCCACCACGTCCGCTGCTCGAACGCGTCGAGCAACGCCCGGTAGGCGGCGGCCTGTTCGGCGCCGTCGGGGCGGGTGCCGACCGTCCAGGAGTACGGCGCCGTGGCCGTGCCGTGCTGGCTGGTGTACCCGGCCTCGGTGAACAGGATCCGCCGGTCCTGGCGTGCGGCGAACGCGGCCAGCCGCCGTACGACCGGCGCCCAGCCGCGGCGCAGCACGTCCGGATCGGTCGTGGCCTTCCCGGCCACCGGCCAGTAGGCGTCGATGCCGACGACGTCCAGGGCCCGCCAGAAGCCGATGCCGGAGTACTCGTCGAAGTTCGCGGCGTACGTCAGCGGCCCGCCGTACCGCTCGCGGACCGCCCCGATCACCTTGGTCCAGGCGGCGGTGTCACCCGAGGTACCCGCCAACTCCGTGCCCACGGCGAGCTGTTCGACGTGTTCGGCGGCGGCGAGGTCGGCGTAGTGGGTGATGAAGCGGCGGTACGCGGTGAACCAGGCGGCCGGGTCGCCAGGGCGGATCCCGGCCCGGTCGCCGCCGCCGCGCAGGTCCACGTGCGGTTTCAACAGGACCTTGAAACCCGCCCGGTGGGCCCGGCGCACGATGCGGCGCAGGCTGCCGTCGCTCGCGGTCTCCTCGGTGGTGTGCATCCCGTCGTCGGTGCGGCGGTCCTGGTACCAGGTGGGCGTGAAGACGATCCAGTCCGCGCCCGTCGCCCGGATGTCCCGCAGATAGGTGCCGGCGACGGGGCTGTCGTAGTCGGTCCGCGCCCAGGACGGCAGGGTCATGCCGTGCCTGACCGAGCGGCCACTTTCCGTACCGGCGGGCGGAGTTGGGGCGGCCGAGTCGTCGTGCACGCCCTCGCCGGAACACCCGCTCAGGGTGAGGAGGGCCGCCGCCAGCGCGGCGACGGCGGCCCTCCTCACCCCCGACTGGCCTGCCGTCACAGGGAAGCCGGACTGACGAACGTATAGCCGAGCGCCTTGATGCCGTCGACCGTGTCCTTCAACGGCTGGACCGGGTAGTACGGGTGGAAGAAGAAGCTCGCGAACCCGTCCCGCACCGCGAGGTTGGCCTTCGCCGCCGCGATCAGGTCGGCGGGCAGCCGCGCCGGATGGTTGTTGTAGGCGTCCGGCGCGTAGTTGCCGATGTTCTCCGGCAGCACCTTGGTGCCGTACACGTCCTTGACGACGTAGGGGAAGAACTGCCCGATGAACCGGTTCGGGTCCGCCGACGCCCCGCTCAGTGTGCCCGCGAAGTACAGCGAACGCTCAAGGCGGGCAGTGAAGTTGGCGCTGATCACCTTGTAGTCGGCGGCCGAGGCCGCGTAGTGCGGGGTGGTCCACAGCTGCGGCCGGGGCAGGCCCGCCTTGAGGAACTCGGCCAGGGCGGAGGTGACCCGGGACCTGGCCCAGGCGGCAGAGTCCTCGGCGACGGGGCCGTCGTAGACCACGTTGTCCGCGCTGTCGACGTGCGCCCGGTAGAACTCGAAGTCGTTGCCGGTGACACCGTCGTAGGGGTTGGCGACATCGCTGTACTGGTGCGTGTAGCCGTGGTCCATGAGGACCGCGCCGCGCGCCAGCATGTACCGCAACGCGCTGACCAGCTGCGGGCGTTGGGCCAGCGTGATGGTCTGCGGAGTGCCGTCGTTGTAGACGCCCTTGGGGTCCTTGTAGACGGGGATGACGTTGATGCCGTACGGGATCCGCTGGGAATACAAGTAGTCGGCGATGGTGCGCAGTTGGGCCGGGTCGGAGGCGGGGCTGATGTCCTCCAGGCGCATCATGGCCCGGTGGCGTTCGGTCGTGGCCGGGGCGAGGGCGTCGAACAGCAGGTCCTCGAAGGCGATCACGCGGTCGCTCTCGGAGACGAACGAGAACGGGATCTCGCCGACGTAGGTGAGGTTGGCGGAGCGGATCGCCCAGCCGAAGGTGTGCCCGTTGGAGCTGTCCAGGCCCTCCGCGAGCCGGGTGACCGCCGGATAGCCGGGGCCGGTGAGCACGTCCGGGCGCAGGACGCCGCCGTCCTGTCCGGCCGGGACGGTCCGGGTCAACTGCTGGCCCCGGTAGGTCACTTGGGAGACGTCGCCGACGGAGCCGCCGTCCTCGTAGTACGAGGTGGTCGGGTCCCAGCCGTACTTCTGCTCGAACTGCGGTACGCCGACGGAGCCCGCCATGTTCCAGATGTTGGCGCCCAGCCAGGTCACCGGCTTGGTGGTGCTCAGCGCGTCCTGGTAGAAGGCCGCCGGGACCGCGTCCGGGAGGTCGCCGCCGTAGTACGTGGAGCCGATGTAGATCACGGCCGAGTACGAACTCAGCATGCCCGCCGTGTAGTTGGCGACCGGCTTGGCGGTCACCGTGCCGAAGTGACCGGCGAGGTTGGCCGTCGCCATCGCGTACAGCTCGCCCAGCTGCCCGTACGCGCCCGCCGTGTCGTACAGGACGAGGGTCGACGGGCTGGCCGCCGCGGCGGCACGCGGGTGGAACGCGGCGGGTTGGACGGTCGCCGCCTTCGCCGCCGCAGCCGCCGGAGACGCCTTCACGGTCCGACCGGTCCGCGTGGCCGTCCCGTTGGCCGCCGCCGGGGACGCCTTCGCCGTCGGCCCCTTGTCGTGGCGTCGCGTGTCGGCCGCGCGTTGGGCCTTGGCCCAGGCGCCGAGGTCGACGCTGTTGAGGCCGGAGACGGTGCCCTGCCCCTCCCCGTGGTGGCGGCCGTCCGCCGGCTGCTTCACCGGCTGGGCGGCCTGGGCCGCCATGAAGACGCCCCCGCCCAGGGCGGCGACCAGCATCGCCACCACCGGCAGCCGGGGAATTCGGCGCCGCCTCCGCGATCCTCGTTTCGCCGTTCTCACGTGTCCCATGCAGATCAAACCCCCCACTTTGCCGGTCGTCCGGCAAAGCACACTAGTTCCTGTCGCTCTCCGCGGTGAATTCCACGAAGCTCATCAAACCGAGAGGCCCCATCAAACCCGAGATGAAGATCTCACGTGAGCATTTTCGGGAGAGATTTTGAGCCGCCCGCGGAGTCTGCTACGTTCTGCTTTCGCGCGCCGGGGACGCGCGCCGAAAATGGGGGAAGGAATGTACGGACGACCCGCCCTGGGGGCCCTGTTGCCCCTGGCCGGGGCCATGGGCATGCCCGCAGCGATACCCGGGATACCGTTGGCCAAAGCTCTGCAGGCAACTGCCGGAGCCGGATTTCTGTTCTATTGCCTGACGGCTTTCATCATCATTCTGGCCAGGGCGTGCATGCGCCGACGCACGCCCCGGGAAAGCCTGCGGGTGCCCGCGAAAATTGGGCACACGCGCCGGGAGCAGCCGTGACCGTTGAGTTATTGCTGTGGGCGAGTGTGGTCCTGATCGTGCTGGCCGGGTGCTACAACACCGGAATGTTCGTGCTCTCCCGGCGGAGCACAAAGAACACCCGCACTTCACCGGCCGAACGCTTTTACGTATTTCTCCTCGCCTGCCTGAACGAGGAGAAAGTCCTTTCCGAGAGCCTGGCCCGGATCACCGCCCTGCCCGCCGGGAACTTCCTGGCCCTGGTGATCGACGACGGCTCCGACGACCGCACCGCCCTGACAGCGCTTTCCGCCGACCCGCGCCGGATCCGGCTGCACCGCCGCACCCTGCCCAACGCCCGCCGTGGTAAAGGGGCCGCGCTCAACGACGGCGTCCGCTACCTGCGCGAGTCCGGGGTGCTCGACGGGTACGACCCGGCGGACGTCGTCGTGTGCGTGGTCGACGCGGACGGACGGCTCGACCCGCATGTGATCGAGGCCGTGGACCCGTTCTTCGACGACCCGGACACCGGCGCCGTCCAGATCTGCGTGCGGATGTACAACCGGGACAAGGGGCTGCTCGCCCGGATGCAGGACATGGAATTCGTCGTCTACGGCGACGTGTTCCAGACCGCGCGCCGCTCCATCGGCAGCGTCGGCATGGGCGGCAACGGCCAGTTCATGCGCCTGTCCGCGCTCAACTCCCTTGGCGAGGGTGGGCCTTGGAGCGACAGTCTGACCGAGGATCTCGACCTCGGGGTGCGGCTGATCGCCCGGGGCTGGACCAACCAGCACTGCACCACCGCCTCGGTCTCCCAGCAGGCCGTGCTGGACCTCAAGCGGCTGGTGCGGCAGCGATCCCGTTGGTTCCAGGGCCACTTGCAGTCCGCCAACCTGGTCCCGCTCATCCTGCGGGAGGTGCCCGCCCGGCCGGCCCTCGACCTGCTCTACCACCTCTCCAGCCCGGTACTCATCCTGCTCACCTCGCTGCTGCCGCTGTCGTTCGTGGTCGCGCTCGGCGCCACCGTCGTGGCCTCCGTCCGCGCCGCACACCTGCTCGTCTCACCGATGTGGCTGGCCGGACCCTACGTGCTGTCCTTCACCGTGGCCTACGCGTACGGGTACGTGTACGCCCGCCGGGAACGGGAGTTGGGCCTGGTCCGCTCGGTCCTGCTGGCCCACGTCTTCGTCTTCTACGGCTACATCTGGTTCGCCGCCGGCTGGTGGGGGTTCTGGCGGATGCTGACCGGCAAACGGACGTGGCTGAAGACCGCACGCACCTGAACGACCGCACCGCGGAAGCCCGCGCACACCTCATCGACCGTCCCGCCGCCGACCACGCGCACCTGACGGCCACCCATCTGACGACCCGTCAATCTCCGTTGTTTCCTTAGTCTGTTGTTTCCTTGGGGGGAATCCATGTCCGCAGCTCCGTCCACCACACCCGTACGCGCCATGCTCGTGCTCGGCACCCGGCCCGAAGCCATCAAACTCGCCCCCGTGGCACGGGCGATGGCCGCCGGAAGCCACTTCGAGCCGCTGGTCGTCACCACCGGGCAGCACCGCGAGATGCTGCACCAGATGCTCGGCCTGCTCGGCGTCGACGTCACCGTCGCCCTCGACGTGATGCGCACCCGGCAGCAGCTGTCGGAACTGACGGCCCGTCTGGTAGAGGAACTGGGCCGGGTGTTGCGCGCCCAGCGGCCCGACGTGGTCGTGGTGCAGGGCGACACGACGACCGCGCTGGCCGGGGCGCTGGCCGCGTTCTACGAGAAGGTGCCCGTCGCCCACGTCGAGGCCGGGCTGCGTACGGGGGTCATCGACAACCCGTTCCCGGAGGAGCTGAACCGCTGCCTCATCGGCCGCATCGCCCGCTGGCACTTCGCCCCGACCGCGCGCGCCGCCCGGCACCTCACCGGCGAAGGGGTGCCCGCGGGCCAGGTGTTCGTCACCGGCAACACGGTCGTCGACAACCTGATGTGGGTACTGGCCGAGGGTACGGGCACGTCGGCGTTCCCGCACCGCGCAACGACGGCCACCGCCCGCGACACCCACCGCGTCCTGGTCACCCTGCACCGCCGCGAGAACCAGGGCGAGCGGATGCGCGGCATGGGCCGGGCGCTGCGCCGTCTCGCCGAACGGGGCGACGTGGAGGTCGTGTTGCCGCTGCACCTGAGCCCGGCCGTACGGGACGTGCTGATGCCGGAGCTGGCCGACCGTGCGGGCATCCACCTCGTCGAGCCGCTGGGCTACCTGGACTTCGCGGCCACCCTCGCCGACTGCCACCTCGTGCTGACCGACTCCGGCGGCATCCAGGAGGAGGCCCCCAGCCTGGGCAAGCCAACTCTCGTGCTGCGTACGACGACCGAGCGTCCGGAGGCGGTGGAGGTGGGCGCGGCCCGGCTGATCGGCACGGATCCGGAGGCCATCGTGGACGCGGCAACGCACCTGCTCGACACCCCGGCGGAGTACCGGAAGATGGCGAGCGCCGGAAACCCGTTCGGCGACGGCCGGGCGGCGGCCCGCGTACTGGCCCAACTGGCCGAGGACTTCGCGGAGGACCTCACCGGCGACCTGAGCACGGTCCTCCCGTCAGAGGCCACGCCCACCGCCCTCTCACCGGAAGCCGTGCCGCCGACCCTCTCACCGGAAGCGGTGCCGCCCGCTCTCTCACCGAAGGCCACACCGCCCGCCCGCCCGGCAGAAACGGCGCCAATCCCCCTCCCCCTGGCCGCACTTGCCGAGAACCCGTCCGGCACCGCGGCCAACTCCCCGGCATGACCCCACCACCCCGCGCCCCCATTCTGCGGCGGCTCCGGCGCCGTAACACCGTCACACTCGCCGCGGCCCTCGCCCTCGCCACCCTCCTCGCGCTCACCCTCGCCCACTGCATGAGCAACTCCGCACCCCCGCCCGTCCCTTGGCAGGACGGTTCGACGCACGGCCGTTGGCAGTCGGTCTTCAACGGGCTCGGCAGGAACGTCGGCGGCGACCACTTCCTGACGCTCTCACCCGAGGCCGCCGAGGACCCCGGCACCACGCACGCGGGCCTGGTCGTCAGCACCGCGGCGTACACGGACGTCCGCTACGAGGCGCGGATGCGGACGGTGCGGCAGCTGCGGGTCCCGGACCCGAACCCGTGGGAAGTCCCGTGGCTGGTCTGGGCGTACACCGACCCCGAACACTTCTACTACGTCACCCTGAAACCCAACGGCTGGGAGCTGGGCAAGCGCGACCCGGCCTACCCGGGCGGCCAGCGTTTCCTGGCAACGGGCCGGCAGACCTACCCGGTGGGCGCCTGGTACGACGTCCAAGTCGCGCAGCAGGGCGCCGAGTTGACGGTGTCGGTGGCCGACCGGCCACTGGTGACGTTCACGGACGCCGAACGGCCCTACCTCCAGGGCGCGGTGGGCGCGTACTCGGAGGACGCCACGGTCGAGTTCTCCGGGCTGACGGCGAAGTCCGGCCCGTAAGAGGGGCCACGCACAACAGTCCGCAAAGGCCCGTAAAAGCATGGGCGGCGCCTGCCCAGTCGTCCGGTCGGGGACAGTTGAGGCAGGCGCCGTCTGCCGGGGCCCGGGGGAATCCCCCAGGCAACCAGCCCGTACGCCGTTGTACGGGACGCTTTTTGAGTGACCGTCAGGTCACAAGGACCGTCAGACCAGCAACGACCGATCCGTAGGCCGAATAGGCGCAGGCAGATCACTGGCCCCCGTAAGGAACCGATCCACCCCCCGAGCCGCCGAACGCCCCTCGGCAATCGCCCACACGATGAGCGACTGCCCGCGCCCCGCGTCACCGGCCACGAACACACCCGGCACGTTGGTCTGGAAGTCGGCGTCGCGGGCGATGTTGCCGCGCTCGTCGAGGTCCAGGCCGAACTGGTCGACCAGCCCGTTGGCGCGGTCGGTGCCCGTGAACCCCATGGCCAGTGTGACCAGTTGGGCGGGGATCTTCCGCTCGGTGCCCGGCAGCTGCGTCAACTTGCCCTCGACGAACTCGACTTCGGTGAGGTGCAGCCACTGCACGTTGCCGTCCTCATCGCCCTCGAAGTGGGTGGTCGAGACGGAGTAGACGCGCTCGCCGCCCTCCTCGTGCGCGGAGGTGACCTTGTACAGCATGGGGAAGGTCGGCCACGGCTGGGTGACCGGGTTCCGGTCCTCGTTCGGCCGCGGCATGATCTCCAACTGCGTGACGGAGGCGGCGCCTTGGCGGTGCGCGGTGCCCACACAGTCGGCGCCGGTGTCGCCGCCGCCGATGACGACGACGTGCTTGCCCTCGGCCGAGACCGGAGAGGTGACGTAGTCGCCCTCCTGGACCTTGTTGGACAGCGGCAGGTACTCCATCGCCTGGTAGACGCCCTTCAACTCCCGTCCGGGGACCGGGAGATCGCGGGCGGTGGTGGCACCCGCGGCGATGACGACGGCGTCGTAGCGCTTGCGCAGGTCGGTCGCCGTGATGTCGTTGCCGATCTCGACGCCGGTGCGGAAGCGGGTGCCCTCCGCGCGCATCTGCTCGATGCGGCGGTTGATGTGCCGCTTCTCCATCTTGAACTCGGGGATGCCGTACCGGAGAAGACCCCCGATGCGGTCCGCGCGCTCGAAGACGGCGACGGTGTGCCCGGCCCGGGTCAGCTGCTGGGCGGCGGCGAGTCCCGCCGGGCCCGAGCCGATGACGGCGACCGTCTTGCCGGAGAGGCGCTCGGGGGCCTGGGCGTTGACGCCACCGTCCTCCCACGCCTTGTCGATGATGGAGACCTCGACGTTCTTGATGGTGACCGGCGGCTGGTTGATGCCGAGCACGCACGCCGACTCGCACGGAGCCGGGCACAACCGCCCGGTGAACTCAGGGAAGTTGTTGGTGGCGTGCAGCCGCTCGGAGGCCGCCGTCCAGTCCTCGCGGTAGGCGAAGTCGTTCCACTCGGGGATCAGGTTCCCCAGCGGACAGCCGTTGTGGCAGAACGGGATGCCGCAGTCCATGCAGCGCGACGCCTGCTTGCTGATGATCGGCAGCAGGGAGCCGGGAACGTAGACCTCGTTCCAGTCCTTCAGACGCACGTCCACCGGGCGGGACTTGGCGACCTCGCGGCCGTGGTTGAGAAAGCCCTTGGGATCAGCCATTGGTCGCCGCCTCCATCATCTTCTCGGTGATCTCGGTCTCGGAGAGACCGGCTCGCTCGGCGGCGTCCTTGGCGGCGAGCACAGCCTTGTACGTGCTGGGAATGATCTTGGCGAAGCGGTCGGCCGCGGTGTCCCACTCGGCCAGCAGCTTGCCCGCGACCGTGGAGCCGGTCTCCTCCTGGTGGCGGCGCACGACGTCGTGCAGCCACTGCTTGTCGGCGTCGTCCAGGGTGTGAACGGCGCTCGCGTTACCGGAGTTGACGTTCTCGGGAGCGAGGTCGATGACGTACGCGATGCCACCGGACATGCCCGCCGCGAAGTTGCGCCCGGTCGGGCCGAGGACGACGGCGTGGCCACCGGTCATGTACTCGCAGCCGTGGTCGCCCACGCCCTCCGAGACCACCAGGGCACCGGAGTTGCGGACACAGAACCGCTCGCCCGTACGGCCGCGCAGGAACAGTTCGCCGCTGGTGGCGCCGTAGGCGATGGTGTTGCCCGCGATCGTCGAGTACTCGGCGAGGTGGTCGGCGCCGCGGTCGGGCCGGACGACCACGCGGCCACCCGAAAGGCCCTTGCCCACATAGTCGTTGGCGTCTCCTTCGAGGCGCAGCGTGACACCGCGCGGCAGGAAGGCGCCGAAGGACTGGCCCGCGGAGCCGGTGAAGGTGATGTCGATGGTGTCGTCGGGCAGCCCGGCCCCGCCGAACTTCTTCGTCACCTCGTGGCCGAGCATGGTGCCGACCGTGCGGTTGATGTTGCGGATGGCGATCTGGGCGCGCACCGGCTGTGCGTCGGTGGCGTCCGAGGCGGCCAGCGCGTCGGCGGCGAGCTTGATCAGCTCGTTGTCGAGCGCCTTCTCCAGGCCGTGGTCCTGGACGATGACCTGGTGCAGCGCGGCGCCCTCGGGCAGTTCGGGCACGTAGAAGAGGGGGGCCAGGTCCAGGCCCTGCGCCTTCCAGTGCTCGACCGCGCGGGTCACGTCGAGCGTGCCGGCCTGGCCGACGGCCTCCTCGATGGAGCGGAAGCCCAGTTCGGCGAGGAGTTCGCGGACCTCCTGCGCGATGAACTGGAAGAAGTTCACCACGTATTCGGCCTTGCCGGCGAACCGGTCGCGCAGCACCGGGTTCTGCGTGGCGATGCCGACCGGGCAGGTGTCCAGGTGGCAGACGCGCATCATGACGCAGCCGGAGACGACGAGCGGCGCGGTCGCGAACCCGAACTCCTCGGCGCCGAGCAGCGCGGCGATGACGACGTCACGGCCGGTCTTGAGCTGGCCGTCCGTCTGTACGACGATCCGGTCGCGAAGTCCATTGAGCAGCAAGGTCTGCTGGGTCTCGGCGAGGCCCAACTCCCAAGGCCCACCGGCGTGCTTGAGCGACGTGAGCGGCGAAGCACCCGTACCGCCGTCGTGCCCGGAGATGAGCACGACATCGGCGTGCGCCTTCGACACACCCGCGGCGACCGTGCCGACGCCGACCTCCGAGACCAGCTTGACGTGAATCCGCGCCTTCGGGTTCGCGTTCTTCAGGTCGTGGATCAGCTGGGCGAGGTCCTCGATGGAGTAGATGTCGTGGTGCGGCGGCGGGGAGATGAGGCCGACACCGGGCGTCGAGTGCCGCGTCTTGGCGACCCACGGGTACACCTTGTGGCCGGGCAGCTGGCCGCCCTCGCCGGGCTTGGCGCCCTGGGCCATCTTGATCTGGATGTCGTCCGCGTTGACCAGGTACTCGGAGGTCACGCCGAAGCGGCCGGAGGCCACCTGCTTGATGGCGCTGCGCCGGGCCGGGTCGTAGAGCCGGTCCGCGTCCTCGCCGCCCTCACCGGTGTTGGACTTGGCGCCCAGCCGGTTCATGGCGATGGCCAGCGTCTCGTGCGCCTCGCGGGAGATCGAGCCGTACGACATGGCGCCGGTCGAGAAACGCTTGACGATCTCGGAGATCGGCTCGACCTCGTCCACCGGGATGGACGGCCGGTCGGACTTGAAGCCGAACAGGCCGCGCAGCGTCATCAGGCGCTCGGACTGCTCGTTGACGCGGTCGGTGTACTTCTTGAAGACGTCGAAGCGGCCGGTGCGCGTGGAGTGCTGGAGGCGGAAGACCGTCTCCGGGTCGAACAGGTGCGGCTCGCCCTCGCGGCGCCACTGGTACTCGCCGCCTATCTCAAGGGCCCGGTGGGCGGGAGCGATGCCGCTGGCCGGGTACGCCTTGGCGTGGCGGGCGGCGACCTCCTTGGCGACGACGTCGATGCCGACCCCGCCGATCTTCGTCGCCGTACCGCTGAAGTACTTCTCGACGAACGCGTCGTCCAGGCCGACGGCCTCGAAGACCTGGGCGCCGCGGTAGGAGGCGACGGTGGAGATGCCCATCTTGGACATGACCTTCAGGACGCCCTTGCCGAGGGCGTAGATCAGGTTGCGGATGGCCTGCTCGGGCTCGATGTCCGACAGGAACGTGCCCGCGCGGACCAGGTCCTCGACGGACTCCATCGCCAGGTACGGGTTGACTGCGGCGGCGCCGAAGCCGATGAGCAGGGCGACGTGGTGGACCTCGCGGACGTCACCGGCCTCGACGAGCAGCCCCACCTGGGTGCGCTGCTTGGTACGGATGAGGTGGTGGTGGACGGCCGCGGTGAGCAGCAGCGAGGGGATCGGCGCGTGCTCGGCGTCGGAGTGCCGGTCCGAGAGGACGATCAGGCGGGCGCCGTTCTCGACGGCTGCGTCGGCCTCGGTGCAGATCTCGGCGAGGCGGGCGGCCAGCGACTCGCCACCACCGGAGACCCGGTACAGGCCGGACAGGGTCGCGGCCTTCATGCCGGGCATGTCGCCGTCGGCGTTGATGTGGATGAGCTTGGCCAGCTCGTCGTTGTCGATGACCGGGAAGGGCAGCACGACGCTGCGACAGGAGGCGGCGCTCGGGTCGAGCAGGTTGCCCGCCGGGCCGAGGGAGGACCGCAGGGAGGTGACCAGCTCTTCCCGGATCGCGTCCAGCGGCGGGTTGGTGACCTGCGCGAACAGCTGGGTGAAGTAGTCGAAGAGCAGCCGCGGGCGCTCGGACAGGGCCGCGATCGGCGAGTCCGTACCCATCGAACCGATCGGCTCGGCACCGGCCTTGGCCATCGGCGCGAGGATGACGCGGAGCTCTTCCTCGGTGTAGCCGAAGGTCTGCTGGCGGCGGGTGACCGAGGCGTGCGTGTGCACGATGTGCTCGCGCTCGGGCAGGTCGGACAGCTCGATCTCGCCGGCTTCGAGCCACTCCGCGTACGGCTTCTCGGCGGCGAGGCCGGCCTTGATCTCGTCGTCCTCGATGATGCGGTGCTCGACGGTGTCGACGAGGAACATCCGGCCGGGCTGGAGGCGGCCCTTGCGGACGACCTTGGCGGGGTCGATGTCGAGCACGCCGACCTCGGAGCCGAGCACGACGAGGCCGTCGTCGGTGACCCAGTAGCGGCCGGGGCGCAGCCCGTTGCGGTCGAGGACCGCGCCGACCTGGGCGCCGTCGGTGAAGGTGACGCAGGCGGGGCCGTCCCAGGGCTCCATCATCGTGGAGTGGAACTGGTAGAACGCGCGCCGGGTGGCGTCCATGGAGTCGTGGTTCTCCCACGCCTCCGGGATCATCATCAGCACGGAGTGCGGCAGCGACCGGCCACCGAGGTGCAGGAGTTCGAGCACCTCGTCGAAGGACGCGGAGTCGGACGCCTCGGGCGTACAGATCGGGAAGATCCGCTCGATCTTCTCGCTGTCGCCGAAGAGATCCGAGACCAGCTGCGACTCGCGCGCCCGCATCCAGTTGCGGTTGCCCTTGACCGTGTTGATCTCGCCGTTGTGCGCGACGAAACGGTACGGGTGGGCCAGCGGCCAGCTCGGGAAGGTGTTGGTGGAGAAACGGGAGTGGACCAGGGCGACGGCCGAGGCGAAGCGGCGGTCGGACAGGTCGGGGAAGAACGGCTCCAGCTGCCCGGTGGTGAGCATGCCCTTGTACACGATCGTGCGCGCGGACAGCGACGGGAAGTACACGTCGGCCTCGCGCTCGGCGCGCTTGCGCAGCACGAACGCCTTGCGGTCCAGGTCGATGCCGCTGCTGGCGCCGTCGCCGACGAAGAGCTGGCGGAACGCGGGCATCGTGGAGCGGGCGGTGGCGCCGAGCAGTCCGGGGGCGACCGGGACCTCGCGCCAGCCCAGGACGGTCAGGCCCTCGTCGACGGCGATGGCCTCGATCCGCGCGACGGCGTCGTCCAGACCGTCCTCGGGCAGGAAGCCGATGCCGACGGCGTAGGAGCCCGCCTCGGGCAGATCGAATTCGGCCACCTCGCGGAAGAACGCGTCGGGGACCTGGGAGAGAATGCCGGCGCCGTCACCGGAGTCGGGCTCGGCGCCGGTGGCGCCCCGGTGCTCCAGGTTGCGCAGCACGGTCAGTGCCTGCTCTACCAGCGTATGGCTAGCCTCGCCGGTGAGGTTGGCCACGAAACCGACGCCGCACGCGTCGCGCTCGTTGCGGGGGTCGTACATACCCTGCGCAGCAGGGCGAGCATCCATGAAGGACCACTTCCGGTCATTCTTGGAGTGCTGGGACGGCTGGCGCGGCGTACGCATCGGCTCTCCCGTCGTCGTCATCTGGCTTTGGGGCACCTCCCAGGCGCAGGAGGCTCTGGGGGGCTCGAAAGTGCCGAGGGACGACGCTGGCCCTCTGCGTGTAGTGCACGTGTGTGCAAAATTTCGTGCAGGTTACATGATGGAGCGGTTCTCGGGAACCGGATACTCCGTTCCAACATGCGGACGTCGTCGGACTGTGGCGCGTGTTCCACGTTCGACGGCGGGATCAAGGGGATGCAAGCGGACAGATCAGTGTCCGCCGACCCGGAGTACGGCAGGCGTCGTCGCCCGTCGCGGCAAGGTACTGGAGGTGCGGAGCGGGCTCCCTTGCCCACGGCGCTTACGGCTCATGCCCGGTGGTTAAGCGTTCGAAACCAGCGGGTAACGATTACTTATGCGGTCCCACGCATAAGTAGCTTCTCCCGGGGATGCGGGGGTCATCCTACGACCGTTCCGATCCTTTTGCCCAGGGGTTACGTCACATCCGCCCCAACTCCGCCCGGGCGACCGGGTGACGCCACGCCCCGCGAGGTCTGAGGCCGGCGCCCGCACGGGGACACATCCGCAGAGCGAACGGCCCGCCCGGAGGACCCGTCCGCAGAGCGAAGGGAGTGCCCATGCTCCAGCCCGGTCGTCCGCGTGACCGTGCGCGCGGCGCGATGCTCGGTCTCGCGGTCGGGGACGCGCTGGGCGCCCCCGCCGAGAACCTGCGCCCGTCCGAGATCCGCGCCCGCTGGGGCCGCATCACGGGATACGTCGCCGCCGACCCGTCCGGCACGGACGACACCGAGTACGCCATCTTCTCGGGCCTGCTGCTCGCCCGGCACGGCTCGGCGCTGAAGGTGGCGCACGTCGAGGCGGCCTGGCGCCGCTGGATCGCCGACCTCGACGAAGGCCCGTTCCGCGGCGCCGGATTCAGCGAACGCGGCACCCTGGAGAACCTGCGCCGGGGTCTCGCGGCGCCGATCTCGGCCCAGCACCGGCACGCCTGGAGCGACGGTCTGGCCATGCGGGCGGCACCCTTCGGCGTCTTCGCGGCGGGCCGCCCGGCGGAGGCCGCCCGCCTGGTGGCGATCGACGGCTCGGTCAGCCACGAGGGCGAGGGCATCTACGGCGGCCAGGCGGTCGCGGCCGGAGTGGCCGCGGCGATGGCGGGAGCGCCGACGATCGCGGTGGTCGCCTCGGCGCTCGCGGTGATCCCCGACGACTCGTGGACGGCACGGTCGCTGCGGCG
Organism: Actinobacteria bacterium OK074; assembly: GCA_001298575.1. Classification (GTDB taxonomy): domain Bacteria; phylum Actinomycetota; class Actinomycetes; order Streptomycetales; family Streptomycetaceae; genus Streptomyces. Next base: position 42,624 of record LJCV01000253.1, on the reverse strand, counting down.
CGCGGTGGCCGTGGCCCACCGGGGCGAACGCGCGGTCCGCTCCGCCGTGGTGATCGGCGGCTACCCGTGGACGGACCTGGCCCCCGAGGCGGTGGGCCTGGCCTTCGGCGCGTACGCGGCGGCGGACGGCGACTTCCGCGAGTCGGTCCTGACCGCGGTGAACATGGGCCGCGACGCGGACACCACGGCGGCGGTCGCGGGCGCGCTGGCCGGGGCGACCCGGGGAGCGTCGGCGATCCCACCGGAGTGGAAGGCCCCCATCGGCCCGTCCCGGGGCACCTGCCTCCCCGCCATGGCGGGCCACCACGTCCTGGACGTGGCCGACCTCCTGACCTCGGAGGAAGAGGGCAAATGGCGCTTCCGGACGACGGTACGACGGCTGGAGACGGCGGCGGACCCGGCGGAGTACGTGCTGGCGGCGGGCGAGCGGGAGGTGGAGCTGACCTGAGCCGCGCACCGGACTCGGCCTGCGCGTACGTACGCACGAACCGGGGGCGCCCTGTCGCGAAACAGGACGCCCCCGGCAACGTACGACTCCGCGGCTCAGGTCTTCTCGGTCGCGGCCCCGGCCTCGTCCTTGACCTCGGCTCCGGTGTCCTCGGCCTGGGCTTCGGTCCCGGTCTCGGGATCGTCGGCCTTCGTGTCCTTCTTCTTGAGGTCGACGTCGGCGGCGTCGGCCTTCGTGTCGGCGGTCTCCCCCGTCGTCTCCCCCGCCTTCTCCTCCGCGTCGTCGCCCGGCGCGTCGTCGGACGCGCCCGGCTCCACCACGGCCTCCCGTCCCGGCCGCTTCCGCGCCGAGAGGACGAAGTACAGGACCGCCGCGAGGAACACGATCATCGCGGTCCAGTCGTTCAGGCGCAGGCCCAGGATGTGGTGGGCGTCGTCGACGCGGAGGTACTCGATCCAGCCGCGGCCCACGCAGTACGCCGCGACGTACACGGCGAAGGCCCGGCCGTGGCCCAGCGTGAAGCGGCGGTCCGCCCAGATCACCAGGAAGCCGACGCCGACGCACCACAGGGACTCGTACAGGAACGTCGGCTGGTACAGCCCGGGGACGCGGCCGTCCGCCGAGGACGTGATCTTCAGTGCCCACGGCACATCCGTCGGGCGGCCGTACAGCTCCTGGTTGAACCAGTTGCCCCAGCGTCCGAACGCCTGCGCGAAGGCGATGCCGGGCGCCACGGTGTCGGCCCACGCGGGCAGCGGGATGCCCCGGCGGCGGCAGCCGATCCAGGCGCCGACCGCGCCGAGGGCGATAGCGCCCCAGATGCCGAGGCCGCCCTGCCACACCTTGAAGGCGTCGACCCAGTCGCGGCCCTCGCTGAAGTACAGCTCGTAGTCCGTGATCACGTGGTAGAGCCGTCCGCCGACGAGGCCGAACGGCACGGCCCAGACCGCGATGTCGGCGACCGTACCGGCACGGCCGCCGCGGGCGATCCACCGTTTGTTGCCGAGCCACACGGCTACGAAGACACCGATGATGATGCAGAACGCGTAGCCGCGCAGCGGGATGGGGCCGAGATGCAGCACCCCGCGCGCCGGGCTGGGAATGTAGGCGATATTCATGGCAGCCCCGACGCTACCCTGCCGACCTCGGGGCACCGCAACCCACCCGGCTACGGCTCCATAACGCCACCGTTCGCCCACCTCCCCCGCCCGCTCGTCACTTGTTCTCCGCCTCCACCATCTGCTTCAGCTTCGCCGGCGTCATCGTCTGGTCCGCGTAGATGTTCTTGCCGCCCAGCAGGACCGTGGGGGTGCCCGAGAATCCGCCCGCCTGGAAGGCCGTGTTGGACTTCACGACCCAGCTGTTGTGCGTGCCGTCGTTGACGCACTTCTGGAACGCGGGGGTGTCCAGGCCGCCGACCTTGCCCGCCAGTTCGATCAGTTTGCTGTCACTGGCGTAGGCGTCGTCCGTCTCCTTGGGCTGGTTCTCGTAGAGGACGTCGTGGTACGCCGTGAACTTGCCCGCGTCCTGGGCGCAGGCCGCCGCGTTGGCCGCGTGCCGCGAGCCGCTGCCGCGCAGATTGCCGTCGATGAGCGTGACCAGGTGGTACTCGACCTTCAGCTGCCCGGCGGCGACCAGTTCGTGGACCGTCGACCGGTAGGTGGTCTCGAACGCCTGGCAGGCCGGGCAGCGGAAGTCCTCCCACACCGTGAGCGTCGACTTGGCGGAGTCCTTGCCGACGGGGACGGCCAGGGCGTCCTTGCCGCTCGCCCCCGAGGGCGCCACGACCGGGCCCGTGGCGGTCTTCTTGGTGTCGTCCTTGCCGGAGTTGGCCACCAGGACGCCCACCCCGGCCGCGACTCCCAGCACGCAGAGGGCCGACACGCCCACGATCAGCGCGCGGCGGCGCTTGTCGGCGGTCTTCTGCTTCTCTCGCTCGACGGCCAGCCGCTGCCTGGCCGTCTGCTTCCCATCACGGTTCTTCTCGCTCACATCCGGCAGAACGAACCGGGGAGGCGCAACGCGCCTCCCCGGCCCCAGGTCCACCCGTTCGAGTGAGCGGCGGCCCGTGCGTTGCCACCGCCCTCGAACGACACCCTCACGCCTTGCCGCGCACGCCCTCCGCCAGGTCCGCCGTGAGCACCCGCACCGCTTCCAGCCCGGCCGCCTCGTCGGGCGCGTCCAGGATGGCCTTGACGAACGCCGAGCCGACGATCACACCGTCGGCGAAGCCCGCGACCTCGGCTGCCTGGGCCCGGTTGGAGACGCCGAGCCCGACGCAGACCGGCAGGTCGGTGCCGGTGGCCCGGGTGCGCTCGACCAGGTCCTGCGCCTGCGCGCCGACCGACGCGCGCGTGCCGGTGACGCCCATCAGCGAGGCCGCGTAGACGAAGCCGCTGCCCGCCGCGGTGATCTCGGCGAGCCGCGCGTCCTTGCTGCTCGGCGCGACCACGAAGACCGTGCCGAGCCCCTGCTTGTCGGCGTGTTCCCGCCACAGCGCCGACTCCTGCACGGGCAGGTCGGGCAGGATGCACCCGGCGCCGCCCGCCGCCGCCAGCTCAGCGGTGAACCGCTCGACGCCGTAGCGGTCGATGGGGTTCCAGTACGTCATCACGAGCACCGGCTTCCCGGTGGCCTCGTACGCCTCGCGCACGGTCCGCATGACGTCCGCGATCTTGACGCCGCCGCGCAGGGCGATGTCGTCGGCGGTCTGGATGACGGGGCCGTCGAGGACGGGGTCGCTGTGCGGCAGGCCCACCTCGACGACGTCGGCGCCGCCCGCGAAGACGGCCTTGACCGCCGCGATGCCGCCGTCGACGGTCGGGAACCCGGCGGGCAGGTAGGCGATGAGGGCGGAGCGGCCCTCGGCCCTGGCCGCGGCCAGGGTCTCGCTCAACAGCCGGACGTTGCCGCTCACTTGGCTTCCCCCTCGGTCCCGGCGCCGGCGCCGTTGTCGTACAGGCCGAAGTAGCGCGCGGCCGTGTCCATGTCCTTGTCGCCGCGGCCGGACAGGTTGATCACGATCAGCCCGTCCTTGCCCAGCTCCTTGCCGACTTCGAGGCCGCCGGCCAGCGCGTGGGCGCTCTCGATGGCCGGAATGATGCCCTCGGTGCGCGACAGCAGACGCAGGGCCTGCATCGCGGCGTCGTCGGTGACCGCGCGGTACTCGCCGCGCCCGCTGTCCTTCAGGTACGCGTGCTCGGGCCCGATGCCCGGGTAGTCCAGACCGGCCGAGATGGAGTACGGCTCGGTGATCTGGCCCTCCTCGTCCTGGAGGACGTAGGAGCGCGAGCCGTGCAGGATGCCGGGCTCGCCCGCGGTCAGGGTCGCCGCGTGCTCGCCGGTCTCGATGCCGTGCCCGGCCGGTTCGCAGCCGATGAGGCGGACGCCGACGTCCGGGATGAAGGCGTGGAAGAGGCCGATGGCGTTGGAGCCGCCGCCGACGCAGGCGACGGCCGCGTCGGGCAGCCGTCCGGCGCGCTCCAGGAGCTGGCGCCGGGCCTCGACGCCGATGACCCGGTGGAAGTCGCGCACCATGGCCGGGAAGGGGTGCGGGCCCGCGACCGTACCGAAGAGGTAGTGGGTGCGGTCGACGTTGGCGACCCAGTCGCGGAACGCCTCGTTGATGGCGTCCTTGAGCGTGCGGCTGCCGGACTTCACCGAGATCACCTCGGCGCCGAGCATGCGCATGCGGGCGACGTTGAGGGCCTGGCGCTGCGTGTCGATCTCGCCCATGTAGATGGTGCAGTCGAGGCCGAAGAGCGCGCAGGCGGTGGCGGTCGCGACGCCGTGCTGACCGGCGCCGGTCTCGGCGATGACCCGGGTCTTGCCCATCCGCCTGGTGAGCAGGGCCTGGCCGAGCACGTTGTTGATCTTGTGGGAGCCGGTGTGGTTCAGGTCCTCGCGCTTGAGGAACACCCGGGCGCCACCGGCGTGTTCGGCGAACCGCGGCACCTCGGTCAGCGCGCTGGGCCGGCCGGTGTAGTTGACGAGCAGGTCGTCCAGTTCGCGCGCGAACTCGGGGTCGTGCTTCGCCTTGTCGTACTCGACGGCGACCTCGTCCACGGCGGCGACCAGCGCCTCCGGGATGAACTTGCCGCCGAACGCGCCGAAGTAGCCCTCGGCGCTGGGGACCTGACCCTCGGGGTCGGGAATGAAGAACTCGCTGGGCATGCGGAGACCTCACGGTGAGATTGCGGAAAACACTAATCGCCGTGGGGGCAGGGATGGTCAGTTGGCTGCGGGACCGCGGTGGCTGGTCGCGCCACGCGGCGGAGCCGCATTGTCAGAACTGCCCCGCGCCCCTTGAGGGGCGCGGCCATCGCATGCCATTCACCTGGCCGGGCTCGTCACCGATGACGTACCGCACCCGGCGCCCGTGCACTCGCCGCGCGGGCGCGCGGCAGCCGCGGGGCCGGCAGCCGCGCGCGAGGCGGGCGTACCGGTCCATGGGCGTCAGGGCGGTCGTGGGCGTCATCGGGGCCAAGCCTACCGAAACCTCAGCCGCGGCCGTGCCGCAGTGCCGGGTGCGCGCCCGCGGCCACCAGGTCGGCGACCGCCGTCTTCGGGTCGCGGCCGGTGACCAGGGACTCGCCGACCAGAACCGCGTCGGCGCCGGCGTTGGCGTACGCGATGAGGTCGTGCGGGCCGCGGACGCCGGACTCGGCGATCTTGACGATCGTGTCGGGGATCTCCGGCGCGACCCGCTCGAAGGTCGAACGGTCGACCTCCAGGGTCTTCAGGTTCCGCGCGTTGACGCCGATCACCTTGGCGCCCGCGTCCACCGCCCGCTCGACCTCGTCCTCGTCGTGCACCTCGACCAGCGGGGTGAGTCCGATGGACACCGCGCGCTCGATGAGGGACTCCAGGGCGGGCTGGTCGAGGGCCGCGACGATCAGCAGGGCGAGGTCGGCGCCGTACGCGCGGGCCTCCCACAGCTGGTACGACGTGACGATGAAGTCCTTGCGCAGCACGGGGATGTCGACCCGGGCCCGGACGGCCTCCAGGTCGGCCAGCGAACCGCCGAAGCGGCGCTGTTCGGTCAGCACCGAGATGACGGCGGCGCCGCCCGCCTCGTAGTCGGCGGCGAGGCCCGCGGGGTCGGCAATCGCGGCGAGCGCGCCCTTGGAGGGGCTGGACCGCTTGACCTCGCAGATGACCTTGACGCCGTCGCCGCGCAGCGCCGCGAACCCGTCCTTGGCGACGGGGGCCTTCGCCGCGCGCTCCTTGAGTTCGTCGAGGCTGACGCGCGCCTGCCGCTCGGCGAGGTCGGCACGGACTCCGTCGATGATCTCGTCGAGCACACTCACGCGAGCGGCCCCCTTCCTGTGGGTGGTGGGCATTGAACCGCCGGAACCGTCGATCCGGTTGTTCGGATCGATCCGACCGATCCGACCGATCCGATCGATCCGTGGGACAGACCTTCCGGCTGGTCACTGCGATGGTATCCGGAGGTGGAAGCAGGGCCCGCATCCGGTTGACGCCGGTCCCACTACCTGGACGTTCACCGTTGGATCAAGGATGCAACCAGCCACCGAAGGGCAGGTTCCGGACAACCGTGAAGACGAGCAGCAGCGCGCCGACGCCCCACAGTTGCACGCGCCCGAGTTCGAGTCGCACCGGCAGGCCGCGCGCCGCCCGGACCACCCAGACGGTCCATACGACGGCGAAGACCGCGTAGCCCACCAGGGCGAGGGCGTTGTCGGTGAACGCGGCTCCGAGATCCCCGTGCACGAGCGCGTGCGCACCGCGCAGCCCGCCGCAGCCGGGGCAGTACAGGCCGGTGTACTCGTACAGCGGGCACGCGGGGTAGTGACCGGGCTGGTTCGGGTCCACGGCGGCCACGTACGCGAAGGCCCCGGCGACGCCCGCGAGGACACCGAGGGGGACGGCGGTGCGGCGCAGGAGTGGGGGGTGATGCTCGTGTGGCGCATACGTGCCGTGCGGCTCGGACGGCCCCTGCGTCCCGGTCCACTGCGTCTCGGCGGTCACCTGACGCATTCTGCCCCTGCGGGGCCGCTCCCGCCCACCCCGCGCGCGCGTCCGGGAGGAACCACTCGCGCACGGCATGCGGAAGGGGCGGCCCCGGTCACGTCGTGACGGCGGGGGCCGCCCCTTCCGGAAAAGCCGGGTTCAGCCGCGCGCGGCGGCCTTCTCGGCCTCCAGCGCCTTGCGCGCGAGCTCGTGGAACCGCGCGTCCGCGCCCTTGTCCTTGCCCATGCCCATCGCGGACATGATCCAGCCGACGACACCGCCGAGGGCGGCGACCACGAGGCCCGCCCAGAAGCCCACGGGTTCGGCCATCACCATGAAGGCGCCCGAGATGCAGAAACCGATGAAGGCGATCGTGACACCCACCCAGGCGGCCGGGGTGTGACCGTGGCTGCTGCCCGCCATGACTTGCTCCTCGTTGCTGTGTGCGCGCCGTCGCCGGCGCGCCTTGCGTGTGTGAGTCGGACGCTCGCCGCCCATTGTCCCGCACGCGTACCGGGAGAATGACGCGGGGTCATTCCTCGCGCGTGGCGGGGCGAGGGCGAGCTGTACGGCGGTCAGGCGCCGGTCGGGTCCTCGCCGCGGTCCAGGGCCTTCCACATGTCCTCGGGGCGGTCCGGGTCGACCGGGCGGGCCTTGCGGGGCCGGGGGGTTCCGTCGCGCTCGTAGCGGCCGGACATCGCGGGCCACAGGCGTCCGTAGCGCAGGGCGAGCAGGCCCGCGAGGAGGAGCAGGGCACCGCCGACGGCGGCGACGTACGGCCAGGCGGTGTGGCTGAGGGCGTGCGCGGTGGCGGCGGTGTCGCCGGACGCCTGGGCGGCCTTGTCGTCGAGCGCGGACTCGTCGCCCGCGCCGAGCAGGGCCGCGGCGACCGTGCCGGCGCCGGACAGGGCGAGCAGCAGGGCCACCAGATACCGGCCGGCCTTGCGGACGGCGAAGACGGCCACCAGTGCGGCGAGGCCGACGACGGCCAGGGCCGCCGGGACGCCCGTGACGTCGCTGCCCTTGACGCTGAGCGGGAACTCGCCGCCCGCCACCGTCACGCTCCCCGCCGACCAGCCCTGCCGGGAGGCGAGCAGCGCCACGGCGGCACCGGCGGCCCCGCACATCAGGGCGACGGCGAGACTCCGCCGCGCGGCACTGGCGTGGGCGGCGGCTTCGGATCGGGGGTGCGGTACGGCAGTCACGTACTCCACTATCGCCCCACCCCCGCCCGAACCGTCACCCGGGGTTCGAAACGGATGCCCGGACCGGGCCGGCCAAAGGTCCCGGACGGAGGTCGCGGACCGGCTGCCCGGAGGTCGCGGGACCGGTCGGCAGGAGGTCGCGGGACCGGTCGGCCGGAAGTCGCGCGACCTCCGGGCAGCCGGGGTGCCGCCGGCCCCTGCGCCCCTCTCCCCGGCCGCCCTAACGCCCCGCCCCGCCCAGCCGGTTGGCCGTGTGGACCGCGCGCAGGACCGCCGCCGCCTTGTTGCGGCACTCCGTGTCCTCCGCGACCGGGTCCGAGTCGGCGACGATGCCCGCGCCCGCCTGGACGTAGGCCGTACCGCCGCGCAGCAGGGCCGTGCGGATGGCGATGGCCGTGTCGGAGTCGCCGGCGAAGTCGAGGTAGCCGACGCAGCCGCCGTACAACCCCCGTCTGGACGGCTCCAGTTCGTCGATGATCTGCATCGCACGGGGTTTGGGGGCGCCGGAGAGCGTCCCGGCGGGGAAGCAGGCGGTGAGGACGTCGAAGGCGGTGCGGCCGGGGGCGACCCGGCCGGTGACCGTCGAGACGATGTGCATCACGTGCGAGTACCGCTCGACGGACATGAAGTCGACGACCTCGACGGAGCCCGGCTCGCAGACCCGCCCCAGGTCGTTGCGGCCGAGGTCGACGAGCATCAGGTGCTCGGCGCGTTCCTTCGGGTCGGCCAGCAGCTCCTCCGCGAGCGCCTGGTCCTCCTGCGGAGTGGTACCCCGGGGCCGGGTGCCCGCGATGGGGTGCACCATGGCCCGCCCGTCCTCGACCTTCACCAGCGCCTCGGGCGACGAGCCCACGACGTCGAACCCGTCGAAGCGGAACAGGTACATGTACGGCGACGGGTTGGTGGCCCGCAGCACCCGGTACACGTCCAGCGCACTGGCCGTGCAGGGCGTCTCGAACCGCTGGGAGGGCACGACCTGGAATGCCTCCCCGGCCCGGATGCGCTCCTTGATGTCGTCGACCGCCTCCTGGTAGTCCGGGCCGCCCCACAGCGCCGTGTAGACGGGCAGTTCGGACGGGGGCAGCGCGGCCGGCGGCTGGGAGACCGGCCGGGACAGGTCGGCCTCCATGGCGTCGAGGCGGGCCACCGCGTCGGCGTACGCCTCGTCGACGCCGGTGTCCAGGTCGTTGTGGTTGATCGCGTTGGCGATCAGCAGCACGGTGCCGTCCCAGTGGTCGAGGACGGCGAGGTCGCTGGTGAGCAGCATGGTCAGCTCGGGGAGCTTCAGGTCGTCCCGCTCGCCGGGGCCGATCTTCTCCAGACGGCGCACGATGTCGTAGCCGAGGTAGCCGACCATGCCGCCGGTGAAGGGCGGCAGCCCGTCCTGGTGGGGGGTGTGCAGGGTTTCGACGGTGGCGCGCAGGGCGGCCAGCGGGTCGCCCTCGACGGGGACGCCGACGGGGGGCGTGCCCTCCCAGTGGGTCTGACCCGCGCGCTCGGTGAGGGTGGCGGCGCTGCGGACGCCCACGAAGGAGTACCGGGACCAGGAGAGGCCGTTCTCCGCGGATTCGAGCAGGAAGGTGCCGGGCCGCTCGGCGGCGAGCTTGCGGTAGAGCGCGACCGGGGTGTCGCCGTCGGCGAGGAGCTTGCGCGTGACCGGGATGACGCGGCGGTCGGTGGCCAGCTTGCGGAAGGTTTCGAGGTCCAAGTGGTCCATGGCGGCTGACCTTACTGACCCGTCACGGGCGCGTCGGGGGCGGAGAGGTGCACGGAATCGCCGGCTGCCGCCGCCGCTGTTTCGGGCCCGGCGTCCTTCAGGAGGACGTCCGCGTCGAAGCACGTGCGGTCGCCGGTGTGGCAGGCGGCGCCGACCTGGTCGACCTTGACGAGGACGGTGTCGGCGTCGCAGTCCAGGGCCACGGACTTCACGTGCTGGACGTGCCCGGAGGTGTCGCCCTTGACCCAGTACTCGCGGCGGCTGCGCGACCAGTACGTGCACCGGCCCGTGGTGAGGGTGCGGTGCAGCGCCTCCTCGTCCATCCAGCCGAGCATGAGCACCTCACCGGTGTCGTACTGCTGGGCAATCGCGGGGACGAGCCCGTCGGTGCCGCGCTTGAGGCGCGCGGCGATCTCCGGGTCCAGTCGGCTGGGCTGTCGGGGCGTGCTGGTCATGCGGTCCATTGTGCCGTGCCCGGGCGCCCGGCCCGCTCAGTTGTCCACAGGCGGGGCCTCGCGTTATGACCGTATGACCGGTCGGGCCGCCCATCCCTGGCCCGGTCTCCCCTGGGCGGTCCGCGCCCGCGGTCGTACGCTGGCTGTATGTCGACCCATGCGAAGCGTGAACGACTCCTCCTCGCCGACCTGTTGGAGGCGACCGGACCGGACGCACCCACCCTGTGCGAGGGCTGGACCACCCGCGACCTCGCGGCGCACGTGGTGGTGCGCGAGCGGCGCGCGGACGCCGCGGGCGGGCTGCTGATCAAGCAGCTCGCGTCGCGCCTGGAGCGGGTGATGGCGGAGTTCACCGACAAGCCGTACGACGAGCTGATCCAGCTGATCCGCACGGGGCCGCCGCGGTTCTCGCCGTTCTCGCTGAAGCAGGTGGACGAGGCGTCGAACACCGTCGAGTTCTACGTGCACACCGAGGACGTGCGGCGGGCCCAGCCGGACTGGACGCCGCGCGAGCTGGACCCGGTCTTCCAGGACGCACTCTGGTCCCGCCTGGAGCGCACCGCCCGGCTGACCGGCCGCGGCGCCCCGACGGGCCTGGTGCTGCGCCGCCCGGACGGCCAGACGGCGGTCGCCCACAAGGGCACCCCGGTGGTGACGGTCACCGGCGAGCCCGCGGAGCTGCTGATGTTCGCGTTCGGCCGGCAGGGCGCGGCGGACGTGGAGCTGGACGGCGACAAGGACGCGATCGTGAAGCTGAACGGGTCGAAGCAGCTGGGGCTCTGAGCGAGCCGCCCCACCCGGCTCAGCCGGGGAGTTCGGCGCGGCGCAGCGGGCCCGAGCAGAGGGCGACGACTCCGCTGAGGCCACAGACCGCGGCGCTGGCGAGGAAGACCGGTCCGGTGCCCCACCAGCCGATGGCGGCTGCGGTCACCGGCATGGTCAGCGGGGCGATCCCGAGGCTGACGATGCCGGAGACCGAGCTGACGCGTCCCAGGTAGGCGGGGTCCGACTGGGTCTGCACCAGCGCGCCGCACAGGGTGCCACTCAGCCCGGCGAACAGGCCGATGAGAACGGCGAGTCCGACGGCCGCGGCCACGCCCGGAACCCACGCGAGCGCACCGATCGCGACCGCGCCCGGCAGGATCGACACGGCGAGCAGCCGCCCGGCGTGCGGCAGCCGCCCACGCACGGTCAGCAGCAGCGAGGTGGCCCCCGCGCCGGTGCCGAACCCGGCGATCACCAGCCCCATCCCCGAGGCGCCCCAGCCGCGTTGGTCGGCCAGCAGGGTCAGCCCGGCGTTGAGCGGCCCGACGAAGCCGAGGTCACCGAGGGCGACGGCCACGATCAGCGGGGCGAGGACACGGTGGTGCCGGATGTAGGCCAGGCCCTCACGGAGGTCCCGCCGGCCGGTTGAACCCGACGGCGGCTTCCGGACGGCGACGGGCTCGGCCGCGTCGCTCGCGCCTTGGTTGCCCGCACCTCGGTCGTTCGCGTCCCGGCCGCCCGCGCCCTTGTCGCTCACGCGCGGGTCGCCGCCGTCGTCGTACGCGCGCGTGTCGCCGTCCACCGGCAGGCCGCTCATCCGTACGGACACCAGTAGTGGCACCGAGACGGCGATCAGCATCCCCGTCAGTCCGAAGGCGGCGGTCGCGCCGCCGAGGGCCACGCACAGGCCGCCGAGCGGGGCGCCCACCACGTTGGCGAGGCGGTTCACCAGGCCCCGCATGCCCTGGACCCGGGCGAGTTGGCCCCGGTGGGTGATGCGCGCGGGGAGGGCGCCCACGGCAGGCGTGAAGACCGCGTCGACCGCGCCGAAGACGACGGCCAGCACGGCGAGCAGCCACAGCCCGGGGCTGCCCAGGACCAGCGCCGCGGCCACGCCGAGGACGGCCGCGCAGCGCACCGCGTCGCTGCCGATGACGACCCTGCGGGGCCCGAAGCGGTCGGCGATCACTCCCCCGCCGAGCATGAGCAGCGCGCGCGGCAGGGCGCTCACGGACATCACCAGCCCGGCCTGCGCGGGCGTACCGGCCTGGACGGCCGCCCAGGACAGCGCGACGTAGTAGATGTTGTCGCCGGCCGTCGAAGCGGCGTAGGCGCCCAGCCAGCGCAGGACGTTGGGGTCGCGGTGGGCGGGTCTGTCCGTGGTGGCGGGGGCCGCGGGTATGAGGGTCTCGGTCACGGAACTCTTCCTCTTCAGGGGCGGAACGGGAAGCCGTACATGTGCAGCGCGACGTTCTCGCGTCCTTCGGTGGCACCGGCCGCCTCGTCCGCGCGGCCCTTCGCGTCGTACTTCCTGACGACGTCGAGCAACTCCTCGTTGAGATCGGCCAGTTCGGCCGCCGTCAGCCGAAGCGTCGACTCGGAGTCGGCGGCGGCGTCGCTCCACGCGGAGCCCCAGGCGTGCCGCTCGTCCAGGAAGCGCCGGTAGAGGTCGGCGCGCTGGTCGACGAGGAGCCGGCCGAACGCCGTGTGCGCGGCCGCCTTCTCCGGTGCGTCCCGGAAGTCCTCGTCGCGGATGCTCACGCCCTCCGAGGCGGTCCGCCACCACCGCTCCCGGCCGTCCTCGCTCTGCGCCTCGGCCTCCTCGATCAGCCCGTGCTCGGCGAGTTTGCGCAGGTGGTAACTGACCAGCGAGGGAGCCTCGTCGACCTGCTCCGCCAGCTGCGACGCGGTGGCCGTGGCGGCGACGGTCAGGGCCCGGTACAGCCGCATCCGCAGCGGGTGGGCAATCGCCTTGAGCGTGCCCATGTCGCTGATCCTGCGGTTCTCCTTGCTTGTCATGCCTCCACCGTAGATACGAAAGAAAAGTTGCGCAACTAAAATTGCACAACTTTTCTTTCGCATCAGCTCGGCAGTAAGCCCCGGCCACCAGGTGACCGGGGCTTACCTCAACCAGCGTGACCCGGTGTCACCGCACCGGATGCCCCGCCTCCCGCAACGTCTCCTTGACCTGCCCGATCCGCAGGTCACCGAAGTGGAACACCGACGCCGCCAGCACCGCGTCCGCGCCCGCCGCGACCGCGGGCGGGAAGTCCGCGAGCCGCCCCGCGCCGCCGGAGGCGATCACCGGGACGGTCACGTGACCCCGTACCGCCTTGATCATTTCGAGGTCGTAGCCGTCCTTCGTGCCGTCCGCGTCCATCGAGTTGAGCAGGATCTCGCCCGCGCCCAGCTCGGCGGCCCGGTGCGCCCATTCGACGGCGTCGATCCCGGTGCCCTTGCGGCCACCGTGCGTGGTGACCTCGAACGAACCCGACGCCGTACGGCGCGCGTCCACCGACAGGACGAGCACCTGCCGCCCGAACCGCTCCGCGATCTCCCGGATCAGCTCCGGCCGCGCAATCGCCGCCGTGTTGACGCCGACCTTGTCCGCGCCCGCCCGCAGCAGCTTGTCGACGTCCTCGGCGGTCCGTACGCCACCGCCGACCGTCAGCGGGATGAACACCTGCTCCGCCGTGCGGCGCACCACGTCGTACGTCGTCTCGCGGTTGCCGGAGGACGCGGTGATGTCCAGGAACGTCAACTCGTCGGCGCCCTCGGCGTCGTAGACCTTCGCCATCTCGACGGGGTCGCCCGCGTCGCGCAGGTTCTGGAAGTTGACGCCCTTGACGACCCGGCCGTTGTCCACGTCCAGGCAGGGGATGACTCGGACCGCAAGGGTCATGACTCGGCTCCTCGGTACGCCTCCACCTCGACCTCGACGACCAGGCGCGGGTCCACGAAACCGGAGACGATGATCATCGATGCGGCGGGACGGACGGCGTCGAACAGCTCCTTGTGCGCCCGTCCGACCTCCTCCACGTCCCGCGCGTGGGTGATGTACATCCGCGTGCGTACGACGTCGTCACGGCCCAGCCCCAGCTCCTTCAGCGCCGCGAGGGCGACGTCGAAGGAGTTGACCGCCTGCTCGTACGGGTCACCGTCCGCGATCGTCCCGTCGACCACGGAGGTGCACCCGGCGACCAGCACCAGGCCGTTGGGGAGCGCCACCGCGCGGGAGTACCCGAAGGTCTCCCCCCAGGGCGCTCCGGCCTCGACGCGTCGTATCCCGCTCACCGCTCCACCGCCTCCAGTGCCTCTTCCAGGGTGAACGCCTTGGCGTACAGGGCCTTGCCGACGATGGAGCCCTCGACGCCCAGGGGCACGAGTTCGGCGATGGCCCGCAGGTCGGCCAGGGAGGACACGCCGCCGGAGGCCACGACCGGGCGGTCCGTCGCCGCGCAGACGTTCTTCAGCAGCTCCAGGTTCGGCCCCTGGAGGGTGCCGTCCTTGGCGATGTCGGTGACGACGTACCGCGCGCAGCCCTCCTTGTTGAGGCGCTCCAGCGTCTCGTAGAGGTCGCCGCCGTCGCGGGTCCAGCCCCGGCCGCGCAGGGTCGTGCCGCGGACGTCGAGGCCCACCGCGATCTTGTCGCCGTGCTCGGCGATGACCTTGGCGACCCACTCGGGGGTCTCCAGCGCGGCCGTACCGAGGTTCACGCGCGTGCAGCCCGTCGCCAGGGCCGCCGCCAGCGTGTCGTCGTCGCGGATGCCGCCGGACAGTTCCACCTTGATGTCCATCGCGCCCGCGACCTCGGCGATCAGCGCGCGGTTGTCACCGGTGCCGAACGCGGCGTCCAGGTCGACCAGGTGCAGCCACTCGGCGCCCGACCGCTGCCAGGCCAGGGCGGCCTCCAGCGGGGAGCCGTACGAGGTCTCCGTGCCGGACTCGCCGTGCACGAGCCGGACGGCCTGGCCGTCGCGGACGTCGACGGCGGGGAGGAGTTCGAGCTTTGCCATGGTCTACAGGGTTCCGATCCAGTTGGTGAGCAGCTGCGCTCCGGCGTCGCCGGACTTCTCGGGGTGGAACTGGGTGGCCCACAGGGCGCCGTTCTCGACCGCCGCGACGAACGGCGCGCCGTGCGTGGCCCAGGTGACCTTCGGCGCCCGGATGGCCGCGTGGTGGGTCTCCAGGTCCCAGTGGTGCACCGCGTAGGAGTGCACGAAGTAGAAGCGCGCGTCGGCGTCCAGGCCCGCGAAGAGCTGGGAGTCGGCGGGCGCCTCGACGGTGTTCCAGCCCATGTGCGGCACGATGTCCGCCTTGAGGGGCTCGACCGAGCCGGGCCACTCGTCCAGGCCCTCGCTCTCCACGCCGTGCTCGATGCCGCGCGCGAAGAGGATCTGCATGCCGACGCAGATGCCCAGCACGGGACGGCCGCCCGAGAGCCTGCGCCCGATGATCCAGTCGCCGCGGGCCTCCTTCAGTCCGCCCATGCAGGCGGCGAAGGCGCCGACGCCGGGCACGAGCAGCCCGTCCGCGTTCATGGCCTTGTCGTAGTCGCGCGTTATCTCGACGGAGGCACCCGCGCGCGCGAGGGCGCGTTCGGCGGAACGAACGTTCCCGAAGCCGTAGTCGAAAACGACGACACTCTTTTTAGGCAGCGAATTGGGCTGCGAAGCGCTCGCATCGGTCAACGCAGCACTCTCAGAGGCGCTCAATTCCACACCTCCAACCGCAGGATCCCCGCCGCCAGGCACATCACCGCGCCGAACGCGAGGAGCACGATCAGGCTCTTGGGCATCTGCTGCTTGACGAAGGAGATGATCCCGCCGACCAGGAAGAGGCCGATGAGGATCAGAAGACTCGACAGTCCGGTCATGGCTTTACAGCGCGCCCTTCGTCGAGGGCAGGATGCCGGCCGCGCGCGGGTCGCGTTCGCTCGCGTACCGCAGCGCCCGCGCCAGGGCCTTGAACTGGCACTCCACGATGTGGTGCGCATTCCGACCGTACGGCACGTGCACGTGCAGCGCGATCTGGGCCTGGGCCACGAAGGACTCCAGGATGTGCCGGGTCATCGTGGTGTCGTACTCGCCGATCATCGGCGCCATGTTCTCGGGCTCGGTGTGCACCAGGTACGGGCGGCCGGACAGGTCCACGGTGACTTGGGCGAGGGACTCGTCCAGGGGAACCGTGCAGTTCCCGAATCGATAAATCCCCACCTTGTCGCCGAGCGCCTGCTTGAAGGCGGCGCCGAGCGCGAGGGCGGTGTCCTCGATGGTGTGGTGGGAGTCGATGTGCAGGTCGCCCTCGGTCTTCACGGTCAGGTCGAACAGACCGTGCCGGCCGAGCTGGTCGAGCATGTGGTCGTAGAAGCCGACCCCGGTCGACACCTCGACCTTGCCGGACCCGTCGAGATCGATCTCGACGAGGACCGACGTCTCCTTGGTGGTGCGTTCCACGCGTCCTACGCGGCTCATGCGCTCTCGCTCTCCTTCTGCACGTCACGGACCGCGTCGAGGAACGCGTCGTTTTCGGCCGGGGTGCCGGCGGACACCCGCAGCCATCCCGGTACGCCGTTGTCCCGGACCAGGACGCCCCGGTCGAGGATCTGCTGCCAGACCGCACGCGTATCGGCGAACCGCCCGAACTGGACGAAGTTCGCGTCCGACGCCGTCACCTCGAAGCCGATCGCGAGCAACTCGTCGACCAGCCGGTCGCGTTCGGACTTCAGCTGCTCGACGTACTTCAGGAGCGTGTCGGTGTGCTCCAGCGCGGCCAGGGCGGTCGCCTGGGCGACGGACGAGAGGTGGTACGGCAGCCGGACGAGCTGGACGGCGTCCACGACCGCCGGGTGGGCGGCAAGATAACCCAGCCGCAGGCCCGCCGCGCCGAACGCCTTGGACATGGTCCGGGAAACGACGAGATTCGGCCGACCTTCGAGCAGCCCGACGAGCGACTCGTCGTGGCTGAACTCGACGTACGCCTCGTCCAGGACCACCATCGACGGCTTGGCCGCCTGGGCCGCCTCGTAGAGCGCGAGGACGGTCTCGCGCGGGACGGCGTTGCCCGTCGGGTTGTTGGGCGTGGTGACGAACACGACGTCCGGCCGGTGCTCGGCGATGGCCCGGACGGCGTCGTCGCGGTCGATGGTGAAGTCCGCGTTGCGCGGTCCGTCGATCCAGCCCGTGCCGGTGCCCCGGGCGATGATCGGGTGCATCGAGTACGAGGGTTCGAAGCCGATCGCGGTGCGGCCGGGCCCGCCGAAGGTCTGCAACAGCTGCTGGATGATTTCGTTGGAGCCGTTGGCCGCCCACACGTTGGCCAGGTCCAGGGGGTAACCGGTCGTGTCCGTCAGGTACTTGGCGAGCTGCGTGCGCAACTCGACGGCGTCGCGGTCCGGGTAGCGGTTGAGGTCGCGCGCCGCCTCGCGCACCCGCTCGGCGATGCGTTCGACGAGTTCGTCGGGGAGCGGGTAGGGGTTCTCGTTCGTGTTCAGCCGTACGGGGACGTCCAACTGGGGCGCGCCGTAAGGCGACTTGCCGCGCAGTTCGTCCCGTACGGGCAGGTCGTCGATTCCGAAGTCGTCGCTTACGGGGCTCACTTGCTCTCAGGCACCTTCCAACCGAACCTTGCCTTGATCGCCGCGCCGTGCGCGGGCAGGTCCTCCGCCTCCGCGAGGGTCACCACGTGGTGGGCGACGTCCGCGAGCGCGTCCTTCGTGTAGTCGACGATGTGGATGCCGCGCAGGAAGGACTGGACGGAGAGACCGGAGGAGTGACAGGCGCAACCGCCGGTCGGCAGCACGTGGTTGGACCCGGCCGCGTAGTCGCCGAGCGAGACCGGCGCCCAGGGCCCGACGAAGACCGCGCCCGCGTTGCGCACCCGGTCGGCGACCGCCGCCGCGTCCGCGGTCTGGATCTCCAGGTGCTCGGCGCCGTACGCGTCGACGACCCTGAGCCCCTCGTCGATGCCGTCGACCAGGACGATCGCGGACTGCTTGCCGTTCAGGGCCGGGCGGACCCGGTCCTCGATGTGCTTGGTGGCCGCGACCTGCGGCTCCAGCTCCTTCTCGACGGCGTCGGCCAGCGCCACCGAGTCGGTGACGAGGACCGCGGCGGCCAGCGGGTCGTGCTCGGCCTGGCTGATCAGGTCGGCGGCCACGTGCACCGGGTCGGCGGTGTCGTCCGCGAGGACCGCGATCTCGGTGGGGCCGGCCTCGGAGTCGATGCCGATCTTCCCCGTGAAGTAGCGCTTGGCGGCGACGACCCAGATGTTGCCGGGCCCGGTGACCATGTTGGCCGGGGGGCAGGACTCGGTGCCGTACGCGAACATCGCGACCGCGGTGGCGCCACCGGCGGCGTACACCTCGTCGACGCCGAGCAGGGCGCAGGCGGCGAGGATCGTGGGGTGCGGCAGGCCGTCGAACTCGGCCTGCGCCGGGGAGGCGAGGGCGATGGACTGGACGCCGGCCTCCTGCGCGGGCACGACGTTCATGATCACGGACGAGGGGTAGACGGACCGCCCGCCGGGCGCGTACAGCCCGACCCGGTCGACCGGCACCCACTTCTCGGTGACCGCGCCGCCGGGCACGACCTGCGTGGTGTGCGTCGTACGGCGCTGCTCGCGGTGGACGAGGCGGGCGCGCCGGATGGACTCCTCCAGGGCCGCGCGGACGACGGGGTCCAGCTGTTCGAGCGCGTCGGCGAGCGCCTGCGCCGGAACCCGGACGGAGGTGAGCCGCACGCCGTCGAACTGCTCGGCGAAGTCGATCAGCGCCGCGTCGCCCCGATGGTGCACGGCCTCGCAGATCGGACGCACCTTCTCCAGGGCGGCCGTCACGTCGAAGTCGGCTCGGGGCAGCAGGTCGCGCAGGGCGGGGCCCTCGGGGAGGGGGTCGCCGCGCAGATCGATTCGGGAGATCACAGGGTTAATTCTCGCAGACGGCGAGAGAGCGCCGGTCGGGTGTTTCAGTGGCTGATACGCGCCGGGTGGACGGCCGGGGCGCCGCCGTACCCCCGTTGCCGGGTGGCCGGATTCATTGGCCGATACGGGACCCGGAAGATCCGCTTCACCGCTAGCGTTCGGCGGGTCACACAACGGGCATGAACAGTTGTACGAAACCACTGGTAAGCCCCCTGATGAGCCCGGTGCAGCCGCGCGCCGCAGGGGAGGAAGGGAAGCGCCGTGACCGAGGGTGTCGGCGTCCGCAGCGGGGACCTGCCGGACGACCTGACCGCCGCCGAGGCCGGCATGTGGCAGGCATTCCGCAACGGCACCGTATACGACCTGCGCAGCGGGGACCCGGCCGAGGACGATCCGCACGGCGGTCACCCCTGGGGCCCCGAGCGCACCGTACGCGCCCGGATCGTCTGCTGGCTGCTGCTGGACGGACCGCCCGCGCTGGCCGGACGCGTGTCGTCGCTGAAGCTGACCGGCGTCCGGATCAAGGACGCGCTGGAGCTGTCGGGCGGCACCGTGGTGCCGTACGTGGAGTTCAAGGGGTGCCGGTTCGAGCAGGAAGTACTGCTGCCGGAAACCCATTTCACCACCGCGCGGCTGGTCAACTGCTCGGTGCCGCGCCTGGAGGCCGCGCGGGTGCGCACCGAGGGCGATCTGCATCTGCCGCGCTGCCGCTTCCACAACGGGGCCCGGCTGACCGACGCGCACATCGGTACGGATCTGCTGCTCAACCAGGCGATCGTGTACCGGGACCGCAGCGGCCGTTCGATCGCGGCGGACGGGATGACCGTCGGGCAGGACCTCCAGGCGGAGTTGCTGGAGTCGCACGGCGAACTGAGCCTGCGCGGCGCCCAGATCGGCGGCTCGCTGAGCCTGCGCGGCGCCCGGCTGGACAACCCGTACACCCGACTGGCCCTGAACGCGCCCCAGTTGACAGTGGAGCGCAGCCTGTACCTGACCCCGGCCGCGGCCGGCTACTCGCTGGTGGCCAGCGGGGCCACCCCGCCGCAGGGCACCCGGGTGCAGCGGTTCGCGTGCCGGGGCGGGATACGGCTGGACGACGGCCGGTTCGGCGACGCGGTCGACCTGGAGGGCGCCCGGTTCACCTTCACCGACGACCAGGAACTGTCGCTACGGCGGGTGCAGACACCGGAGTTGCGCTTCCTGGGCGGCCGTCCGGAGCGCGGCAAGGTGGTCCTCTCGGGCGCCCGGATCGTCAACCTGGTGGACCGCAGGACGAGTTGGCCGGGCCCGGGCAACATCCAGATGGGCGGCTTCGCGTACGAGAACCTGGTGCCCCAGGACGCCTTCCCGCTCGCCCGGCGGCTGGAGTGGGTGGCGTCGGCGACCGCCGAGTACAACCCGGAGCCGTACGAGCGCCTGGCGAGCGTGCTGCGCGGCTCCGGCGAGGACGAGGACGCGCGCGAGGTGCTGCTCGCCAAGCAGCGCCGCCGCCGCGAGACGCTGCCGGTCGCGGCCAAGCTGTGGGGGTACGTGCAGGACTGGACGGTCGCCTACGGGTACCGGCCGGGCCGGGCGGCGGTGTGGATGGCCGTGCTGTGGGCGGCCACCTCGGTCGCGCTCACGCACGCGCACCACCGGCCGACGGGCGCCGAGGCCAACCCCGAGTGGAACCCGACCCTGTTCGCGCTGGACCTGCTGCTGCCGGTCATCGACCTCGGTCAGGTCGACCAGTGGCAGCTGCGCGGCGGCTGGCAGTGGCTGTCGACGGTGGTGATCCTGCTGGGCTGGATCCTGGCGACGACGGTGGCGGCGGGGGCGACGCGGCTGCTGCGGCGGGGGTAGGCCGCGAGGGCTCCCCCCGTTCCGCGGCGGCGAGCGGCGGCGCACACAGGTGCGCGTCAGCCGAAGAACAGCGGAGTGACAGTCACATTTTACTGATGCTTGACATCCGCCCGTACAACCAAATCCGGTTACACATTCGTGCTGGCGAGCCCGCGACCTGCGGTTTTCAATGGCTTCACCATGGCACTGCTGCGCGCCTTCATCCGTACCGCCCGGATGACCCGGAACTCCGCCCGCCTCACGGCCGGCCTGCCCGCCGACGACGAGGTGCTGCTCGACGCCCCCGACGCCCGCCTGGCGCCCGCGCTGGTCGCGGCGGCCCAGGGCGAGTACGGTCCGGCCGCCAAACTGCTCGCCGCGACGCGCGAGGACGCGGCGTGGGAGGACCGGGACCGGTACGTGGTCCGGCTGGCCGGGTTCGCCCGCTCGCGCGGCGAGTGGTTCGAACGGTGGTGCGCGGCGGCGGCGCACGATCCCGACCTGCTCCTGGTCAAGGCCCAGCTGGCGGTGGACCGCGGCTGGGAGTCGCCCGCGCGGGCCGAACTCCTGCGCGGGACGGGCCCGTTGATCACCGCGGCGGCGGAGGCCGAGCCGCGCGATCCGGTGCCCTGGCGGCTCGCCCTCGACCACGCGCGCGGCACGGCCGCCGGGCACCTCGTGTTCGAACGGCTGTGGACCGAGGCGGTGCGCCGCGCCCCGCACCACTACGGCTGCCATGTCGCGGCGCTCACCTACCTGTCGGCGACCTGGTACGGCTCGCACCGCGAGGGCTTCGCCTTCGCCGAGCGGGCCGCGCAGGACGCGCTGGACTGCTCACTGGTGCAGGCGCTGCCGGTGCGCGCGGCCTTCACGTACCTGACGGAGGGCGGCCGTTCGTTCGTCGGCCGCGACCGCCTCGACGCGGCGGCGGACCGGGCGATCACGCTGTCGGCCCGGTACGCGCCCGCCGACCCGTGGCCGGCCGAGGTCCGCAACCTCCTTACGTATGTCCTCATCCGCCTCCACCGCTGGGAGGACGCCCTGGCCCAACTGCGCCTGACCGGCCCGTACGCCACGTCGTTCCCCTGGGACCACGTCTCGGACGACCCGCTGGGCCAGTTCCTGGAGGCACGGGACGGCGTACGCCTGGAGGTGGCGGCGGGGATACCACTGCGGGCGGGAGCGGCCCCGAGGGAGAACACCGGCGCGCGGAATGATCCACGGAGTGGGCGCGACGACGCCGATCACTCCCCCGACCATTAGGCTGTCGCGTCGTGACCACCGTCCGGCTTCCGCTCTTCCCGCTGAACTCGGTGCTGTTCCCGGGACTCGTCCTCCCGCTGAACATCTTCGAGGAGCGATACCGCGCCATGATGCGCGATCTGCTGAAGACCCCCGAGGACGCACCGCGCAGGTTCGCGGTCGTCGCCATCCGCGACGGCCACGAGGTCGCGCCCAGCGCCCCCGGCATGCCCGACGCCACGGCCCTGTCCCGGCGCGGCCCCACCGCGGGCTTCGGCGACGACCCGGCCAAGGCGTTCCACACGGTGGGCTGCGTCGCGGACGCGGCGACCGTACGGGAACGCGCCGACGGCAGCTTCGAGGTCCTCGCCACCGGCACGACGCGGGTACGGCTGCACTCGGTGGACGCGTCCGGCGCGTATCTGACCGCGGAGCTGGAGGAGTTGCCGGAGGACTCGGGCGACGGCGCGGGCGCGCTGGCCGAAGGGGTGCTGCGGGCGTTCCGCCAGTACCAGAAGCGGCTCGCGGGCGCACGGGAGCGTTCGCTGTCGTCGGGCACGGAACTCCCGGACGAGCCGTCGGTGGTGTCGTACCTGGTGGCCGCCGCGGCGATGCTGGACGTCCCGGCGAAACAGCGCCTGCTCCAGGCCCCGGACACCGCGTCCCGGCTGCGCGACGAGCTGAAATTGCTGCGCGCGGAGACGGCGATCATCCGTAACCTGCCGTCGTTGCCCGCGTCCGAACTGACGCGCGGCCCGACGAGCCTGAACTGACGCGACGCGACGAAACCGTAGGGCTGGCATGGCGAAGAAGACAAAGAAGCAGCAGCAACCGGGCGGCACCCCGGCAACGGTGGCCCTGACGTCGGCGGGCGCGGACTTCACCGTCCACGCCTACGACCACGACCCCTCCCACCCCTCCTACGGCGAGGAGGCGGCGGAGGCGATGGGCGTGTCCCCCGACCGGGTGTTCAAAACCCTGGTGGCGGACGTGGACGGCGCCCTGGTGGTGGGTGTGGTCCCCGTGGCAGGCTCCCTGGACCTCAAGGCCCTGGCAACGGCGGTAGGCGGCAAACGAGCGACAATGGCCGACCCAACCCTCGCGGAACGCACCACAGGCTACGTAAGAGGCGGCATCTCCCCCTTGGGCCAGCGCAAACGACTCCGCACGGTCCTGGACGAGTCCGCATCGACCCACGAGACGATCTGCGTCTCGGCAGGCCGCCGCGGCCTGGAGGTGGAACTCTCCCCCGCAGCCCTGGCAACCCTGACAAACGCGACCCTGGCCCCGATCGCCCGCGCCTGACCCCTCGACGCCCTCCCTCTCCTCGACTAAGCCGGACCCATGTCGAAGAAAACCCGAAAGAGGAAATGGCGCACCAGAAAGGGCAACGCCAACCATGGGAGGCGACCGGCGTAGAGGGACGGTCAGTCTGGGGCCGAACGGCACACTTTTCGGCCCCACTCACACCGACAACACAGGCCGCCGACTCGCCCTGCCGAGAAACAGTCCGCGTCCCGGACGAGGAACGCGCCACGATCTGCACGCCCCACCCGGGCGAGGAACGCACTTCCCGTCCACATCCCCCACCCACCCAGGCCGGGAACGCACCCTCATCCGCACCCAGGCAGGGCCCTCGCTCCCGTCCGCACCCCCGGCGCGACGCCCGCCCTCCATCCGCACCCCCCACCCACCCGATTAGGGGCGCGGGGAACTGCGCATCCGGGGGCCTGGGGGCGGAGCCCCCAGAAGCGGGGGCAAGGGGCGCAGCCCCAGACGGACGGGACGGGAAGGGGCGGCGGGGGCGAAAAACACCCCCCTCACCCCAACGGCGCCCCATAAGACCCCTCAGACACAACCCCCGCTCCAACCCCCTCCACATCCCGAGGCCCAAACAACGCCGTCAACCCCAAATGCACCACCACCCCCCCCACAGACCAAGCCAACAACGCCCCCTTGGCCCCCAACTTCAACGGCGCAGAAAACGTAACCCCCTTACCCACATCCTTCGCATGCGCCAGCACATCCGAAGACGGCCCCAACCAAACCCCCACCCGCCAAGCCACCAACGACCCCAACACCCCACCCACGGTCAACGCGACAACCAACGGCACCCCACCCCGCCGCCGCCCCAAAAAGACCCCCACCGCGCACACAGCCCCAAACACCAGCGCGAGCAACGTAAAGGTCCCGTCGACCCCAACGGCCTGCTCCCCCTCGCTGTCCTTGAGATAGACCGCCCAACTGCCGTCCACCACATCCCCCACCAGCGGCACGTGCGGCGCCAGCCACCACCACAGCACCCCGAGCAGCACCCCGAGGACGGTCATCCCCACGGCAACGACACCGGCGTCCCGCAGCTCGACCTTGATCCCGGGCCCATCGTCGTAGGAAACAGCGGCGCCGTCCGCCAAAAACACAGGCGCGGGCGCAGAAGCGGGCGCGGCCCCCTCCGCATACCCAGCGGAGTGTCCGTCCCCCCGAGGCGGCTCGGGTTCCCGAGACTGTTCGGAGGACGGTTCGTGCGGCGACGGAGAAGGAGTCAACGGAGCGGTCACCCTGACATCGTGCCAGTCGAGTCTGTCAGCCGCGTCACCGGACGGCCGCCCGGCGGTACGCCCACGTCGCCACGGCCAGCGAGGCGACCCCGACCCCGGCGCAGACGGCGAGGTCCCCGAAGACGAACGCCCAGTCCGGCCGGTCCCCGAACGTACGCGCGAACGCCTCGACGCCGTACGTGGACGGCAGCAGATCCCGCGCCAGCTGCACCACCCCCGGCATCCGGTCGGCCGGCAGCACCCCGAGCAGCAGCGCCGCCGACATGCCCAGCTGCCCGAGCAGCGTGGCGAGTTCGGGCCGCGGCGCGAGCAGCCCGAAGGCGGCGCCGAGCCCGGCGAGCGCGGCCCCGGAGAGCGGGATCACGGCCGCGAGGACCCACAGATGCGACAGCGGCAGCCCGAACAGCACGGACCCGAAGACCGCGGTCACCACGGTCCCCGGCACGGTGAACGAGGCGTACGCCGCCGCCGCCCCGAGCACCACCGCCGCGGGCGGCACCGGCAGCGTCGCGTAGTGGTCGAGCCCACCGCTGGCCCGCAGCTGGCCGAAGTACTGCGCGAGCAGGTTCAGCGCGACGAACGCGACGACGAGCACGGACGACCCGGCGACCACCGCCCGCGCCTCGGCCCCGTCGTCCACGACCCCGCGCATCAGGATCATGATCCCGATGGACTGGAAGGTCGCCACGAACAGCAGCGGGATGCCCGCGACCCGCGCCCTGGACAGCTGCGCCCGGTACACGGCGGCCAGGGACGGCGCGAACCGCGCCCGCGGCGCCAGCTCGGCCGCCTCGTGGCCGCGCACGGCGTCGTCCACGATCCTGGTGCCGGGCAGAACCTCGGCGGGTACGACACTCACGTCGAGCTGCTCCTCTTCGCTCCGTCGATCGCCGCTTCCGTCGTAGTGCATACGGATCCGACGACTTCCGTACTCACGCCGCACATCGCCCCATGCTTCCGATGCGCCCGATGTCCACCGTTCATGCCCTCACCAGCCCCTGGGGGCCGCTCGCGTCCCCGCCCAGCATCAGGTACACGTCCTCCAGGCTGGGCGTGGCCAGCGTGAAGTCGTCGAGGGCGGCGAAGGCGGCGCCCCCGGTGACCGTGGCGACGACCGCGCGGGCCTCCTCGGGCGCGAGCCGCAGCGTCCAGCGGCGGCCGGACTCGGCGGCGCGGTCCTGGAGCGCCGCGACCTCCGGCACCTCCAGCGGGGCGCGCTCGCGCCACACCAGGTCGACCCGGACCTCGCCGGCGACCTTCTCCTTGAGCCCGGCCGGGGTGTCGCAGGCGATGACGCGGCCCTTGTCGAGGACGGCGACCCGGTCCAGGACGGTCTCGGCCTCGATGACGTTGTGGGTGACCAGCAGGACGGTGGCGCCGTGCTCGGCCCGCCGCCGGTCGACGGCGGCCCACACCGCCCGCCGGGCCACGGGGTCCATGCCGGTGGTGGGCTCGTCCAGCACCAGCAGCGGCCGTTCGCCGACCAGGGCGGTGGCGAAGCAGGCGAGCCGCCGCTGACCGCCGGACAGCTTCTTCAGCGGGCGCCCGGCGAGCGGGGTGAGCCCCAGCTCCTCCAGGACGGCGTCGCGCTCGGCCCGGGCCCGCCGTACCTCCAGGCCGCGCAGCCGCCCGGTGGTCTCGGCGGCGAGCGCCACGGTCAGCTCGTCCAGGGCGGTGGACTCCTGCCCGAGGTAGGCGAGGATGCGGGCGGCGCGTTCGGGGTGGCGCACGATGTCGTGGCCGAGGATCTCGACGCTGCCGCTGTCGGGCCGCATGAGCCCGGTCAGCTGCCGTACGAGGGTGGACTTGCCGGCGCCGTTGGGCCCGAGCAGTCCGAAGATCTCACCGCGCCGCACGTCGAGCCGCACCTCGTCGGTGGCCCGTACCTCGGCGGCCGCGGGGGCGCCCCGGCGGCCGCGTACGGCCGGATAGGTCTTGGTCAGCCCGCGCACGGCACATACGACGTCCCCGTCGTGCCGAAAGACCGTTGCGCTGCGCGTACTCACAAGGGACGAGAGTACGGGGTGTCACCCCGAAACCCACGCCCGGGTGTCCCCGAACACACAAATCAATCGCGAGGTAAGAAACCCCGTAAGAATCGGTCACACGACCGCTCAACGACGATTATCGCCACGCCCAACGAATCACCAGGGGCCCCAAAAAACGCTGCGGGAGCCGGACCTCACCCGTCACCGGCCGAGACCTCGCTTCTCGTCGGCCGGGACGTCACCCGTCGCCGGTCGGCGCGTTCTCCGCGGGTGCCTGGACGTCCAGCTCGCGCCAGAACCCGGCGCGGATCGCGTACCGGTCGTGCTCGTCGATCTGGTCGTCCTTGTGCGCGAGCAGTCCGAACCGGGCCGCGTAGCGCAGCAGTTCGCCGTCGATCCGGTGCGGCACGCGCGGGTACATCCCGGACAGCTTCTGGAGGTGCGTCTGGTCGGCCAGCCGTCCCATCCAGCGCCGCGCGAACACCTGTCCGACCTCGAACGGGTCCCCGCCGACGGTGGTGATGTCCTCCTCCCGGTCGGCCCAGCGCTGCTCGGCCGTGGTGAGCTGCGCCAGCGTCGGCAGCGCGGCGGCCTCCTGCGGCTCGGCCACGGTCCCGGGCCGGTCCACCCACCCCTTGTCGGAGGACCAGCGCAGGGTCGCGGTGGCCGGCTGCTGCGCGGGCGGCTGGGTCCCGGGCGCCCGCAGCGCGGCGAGGTCCTTGGGCGTCGGTACGCCCTTGGCGGCCGGCCCCCGCTCCCCCGCGTCGCCCGCCGCCCGGGCCGCGACGTGCTCGGGCTTCTCCGCGGTCCGCTCCGCCACGCCCGGCATGGCCGACTCCGGCAGCGGCGCCGACAGGATGGCCGCGATCTCGGGCCGGGTCGCGGGCTGCGGCGCGCACGCCCCGGTCAGCTCCTTGGCGCGGACGGCCTTGGTGATCCAGGTCCGGTCGAGCACGCGCCGCTCGTCGGCCTCGGCGACCAGGTCCTCGGACTGGTTGTAGTCCCCGTCCGCGGCCTGCACGGCCCACAGGTGGACGGCGACGCCGTGCTCCTTGGCCGCCATCATGCCCGGCAGCAGATCCCCGTCGCCGGTCACCAGGACCACGTCCGAGCAGGCGCGGTTGCGGGCCAGTTCGGTCAGCTCGGCGTGCATCGCGGCGTCGACGCCCTTCTGCGCCCACCGCCCGTCGCTCCGGGTCAGCGCGCCCAGCCGGACGGTGACCCGGGGCATCACGCGCAGCCTGCGGTGCTCCGGCTGCGGTACGCGGTCGGGGGCGCCGTCGAACCAGTAGATGCGCAGCAGCGGGCGTTCCGTCTCGGACTCGGCGCGGTCGCGCAGTCCTTGGACGAGGGCGTTGTGGTCGACGGTGATGCGGGAGCGGGAGGGTTCCCCGGCGAGCAGACTGGCGGCAGCCCCGAGCAGATACCCGGCGTCCACCAGGACGATGCAGCGGTCCACGCGATCCACCCTCTTTCCGGGGAGGTTTGTCTCGGCCGGCTTGCGAGTTGCTTACGGCTCGTATTCGAGTCTGCCCGACCACGCGGAGGTTAACGGCCCGAACTCGATCTTCGGCGTGGCGGATCGGTATATGTGCCCTGAATTGCCGTGTCACACAGGGTAATAATCCGAAATGCACTCTTCCTTGCGATATGTGAGGCTGGTCCCGGCCCTGGCCCCGAGATCCCCCGCAGGAGGCAGATCACCATGGCCAAGAACAAGAAGCAGCACCGCGAGCAACGGCAGGCGTCGGCAGCCGAACGCGGCCAGCAGCAGGCCCAGTCGTCCTCGATGGAGTCGCAGTCGGAGCAGCGCCAGACTCAGGTGACTCCCGGTGACATGGCCCGCAAGGGCCGGCAGAAGCGGTTCGGCCACAACTGATATCCGTACCAAGGGCTGTTGCAGCCCGGCACGCGCGAGGGGCGCACCCGTTTCCGGATGCGCCCCTCGCGCACATCTGTTGGCCGACGGTCGGTTCAGCGGCCGACCGGCGTGGCTAGCCCGCCAGACAGGCCGGTCCCAGCAGCACCTTGAGGTCGCCGAAGAGGGCCGGGTCCGGCTTCACCCGGTGCCGGTCCAGGCGCAGGATCGTGGTCTTGCGCGGGCCCTGGAGCTTGATCCGCACCTCGCTGTCGCCCTTGTGGTGACTGAGGATCTCGCCGAGGCGGCTGACCATCGGCGGGGTGACCCGGGTGGCCGGGATGGTGAGGATCACGGGCGCGTTGGTCCCGGCGTTGGACAGGTCGGGGACCTGCATCTCCATCGCGACGAGCCGCGGAATGTCCTCGCGCTTGTCGAGCCGCCCCTTGACGAACACGACGGCGTCCTCGACGAGTTGGGTCGACACCAGCTGGTAGGTCGCCGGGAAGAACATGCACTCGATGGAACCGGCGAGGTCCTCCACGGTGGCGATGGCCCACGCGTTGCCCTGCTTGGTCATCTTGCGCTGGAGGCCGGAGATGATGCCGCCGATGGTGACGACCGCGCCGTCCGCGTGCTCACCTCCGGTGAGCTGGGCGATGCCCGCGTCCGCCTTGTCGGACAGCACGTGTTCGAGGCCGAAGAGCGGGTGGTCGGAGACGTACAGGCCGAGCATCTCCCGCTCCTGGGCGAGCAGATAGCCCTTCTCCCACTCCTCGGTGGTGAACTCCACGTCGAGCCCGAAGCCCGGCTCGCTGGTGTCCGCCTCGCCCATGCCGCCGAAGAGGTCGAACTGGCCCTCGGCCTCCTTGCGCTTGACCGCGACCACGTTGTCGATCATCGGGTCGAAGTGCGCGGTGAGCCCCTTGCGGGTGTGCCCCATGGTGTCGAACGCGCCCGCCTTGATGAGCGATTCCGTCGTCCGCTTGTTGCAGGCGACCGCCTCGACCTTGTCGAGGTAGTCGGGGAACGAGGCGTACTTCCCCTTGGCCTTGCGGCTGCGGATGATCGACTCGACCACGTTCGTACCGACGTTACGGACGGCTTCGAGGCCGAAGAGGATCACGTCGTCGCCCTGGGCGGCGAAGTTGTGCACCGACTCGTTGACGTTGGGCGGCAGCACCTTGATGCCCATGCGCCGGCACTCGTTGAGGTAGATCGCGGACTTGTCCTTGTCGTCCTTGACCGAGGTGAGCAGCGCGGCCATGTACTCGGCCGGGTAGTTGGCCTTCAGGTACGCGGTCCAGAACGACACCAGTCCGTACGCGGCCGAGTGCGCCTTGTTGAAGGCGTAGCCGGCGAAGGGGACCAGGACGTCCCACAGGGCCTGGATCGCCTCGTCGCTGTAGCCGTTCTTCTGGGCGCCGGCCTGGAAGATGGTGAAGTTCTTGGCCAGTTCGTCGGGCTTCTTCTTGCCCATCACGCGGCGCAGGATGTCGGCCTCGCCGAGCGAGTAACCGGCGATGATCTGGGCGGCCTTCTGCACCTGCTCCTGGTAGACGATCAGGCCGTAGGTGACCGCGAGGACCTCTTCGAGGGGCTCTTCGAGCTCCTTGTGGATCGGCGTGATCTCCTGCAACTTGTTCTTGCGCAGGGCGTAGTTGGTGTGCGAGTCCATGCCCATCGGGCCCGGACGGTACAGCGCCGACACGGCGGAGATGTCTTCGAAGTTGTCGGGCTTCATCAGGCGCAGCAGGGAGCGCATGGGGCCGCCGTCGAACTGGAACACGCCCAGGGTGTCGCCGCGCTGGAGGAGTTCGAAGGTCGTCGGGTCGTCGAGCGGCAGGGCCAGCAGGTCGAGGTCGACGCCCTTGTTGGACTTCACCATCTTGACGGCGTCGTCCATGATCGTCAGGTTGCGCAGGCCCAGGAAGTCCATCTTCAGCAGGCCGAGCGACTCGCACTGCGGGTAGTCCCACTGCGTGATGGTCACACCGTCGGTGTGCCGCACCCAGATCGGGGCGTGGTCGACGATGGGCTCGCTGGACATGATGACGCCGGCCGCGTGCACGCCCATCTGCCGGACCAGGCCCTCGACGCCCTTGGCGGTGTCGATGACCTTCTTGACGTCCGCCTCGTTCTCGTACATCGCGCGGATCTCGCCGGCCTCGCTGTAGCGCGGGTGCGAGGGGTTGGTGATGCCGTCCAGGTCGATGCCCTTGCCGAGGACATCGGCGGGCATCGCCTTGGTGAGGCGGTCGCCCATCGCGTACGGGTAGCCCAGCACGCGCGCGGAGTCCTTGATGGCGTTCTTGGCCTTGATCTTGCCGTAGGTGCCGATCATGGCGACCTTGTCGGCGCCGTACTTCTCCGTCACGTACCTGATGACTTCGACGCGCCGACGCTCGTCGAAGTCGATGTCGACGTCGGGCATGGAGACGCGCTCGGGGTTGAGGAACCGCTCGAAGATCAGGCCGTGCGGGATCGGGTCGAGGTCGGTGATGCCCATGGCGTACGCGACGATCGAACCGGCCGCGGAACCACGGCCGGGGCCGACCGCGATGCCGTTCTTCTTGGCCCACATGATGAAGTCGGCGACGACGAGGAAGTACCCCGGGAACCCCATCTGGATGATGACGTCCATCTCGTACTCGACCTGCTTCTGCCGGTCGTCCGGGACGCCGCCGGGGAAGCGGCGGTCCATGCCCCGGCGGACCTCCTCCTTGAACCAGGTGACCTCGGTGAAGCCCTCGGGGATGTCGAACTTCGGCATGAGGTTCTTCGCCTCGAACATGCCGGCGGTGTCGATCTGTTCGGCCACCAGGAGGGTGTTGGCGCACCCCTCCTGCCAGGCGTCCGAGGAGTCGACGGCGTACATCTCGTCGGTGGACTTCAGGTAGTAGCCGGTGCCGTCGAAGCGGAAGCGGTCGGGGTCGGAGAGGTTCTTGCCGGTCTGGATGCACAGCAGCGCGTCGTGCGCGGTCGCCTCGTGCGCGTACGTGTAGTGCGAGTCGTTGGTGACCAGCGGCGGGATGCCGAGCTTCTTGCCGATCTCCAGGAGGCCGTCGCGCACCCGGTGCTCGATCTCGATGCCGTGGTCCATCAGCTCCAGGAAGTACCGGTCCTTGCCGAAGATGTCCTGGTACTCGGAGGCCGCCTTCAGCGCCTCGTCGAACTGGCCCAGCCGCAGCCGGGTCTGCAACTCGCCCGAGGGACAGCCGGTGGAGGCGATGAGACCCTCCGACCACTGCGAGATGGTCTCCTTGTCCATCCGCGGCCACTTCTGCAGCCAGCCCTCGGCGTAGGCGTCCGAGGACAGCCGGAAGAGGTTGTGCAGGCCGGTCGCGTTCGCCGCCCAGATCGTCTTGTGGGTGTAACCACCGGAACCGGACACGTCGTCGCGCTTCTGGTGCGGCTGGCCCCACTGGATCTTGCGCTTGTTGCGGCGCGACTCGGGCGCCACGTACGCCTCGATGCCGATGATCGGGGTGACCCCCGACTTCTTCGCCGTATGGAAGAAGTCGTACGCCCCGTGCAGGTTGCCGTGGTCGGACATGGCGATATGGGTCATGCCCATCTCGTTGCACGCGTTGAACATGTCCTTGAGCCGCGCGGCACCGTCCAGCAGCGAGTACTGGGTGTGGACGTGCAGGTGCGTGAACGGCGGCTTTGACACGGTGTGGCCTCCGGGGAAAACGGTCGGTGACGATCTTCGGACGACGATCCGGGAATGCGACGCAGTCTATGCCGCGGCACTGACAATCCGACGAGACTCCCCGGTCGGTCCGACGGGACCGACGGGTACGTCCGGACGGACCTCGCGGGCACGCGCGCGTACCGTCCGGGCACCCGCGGGCACACCCTTCCGCCCTGCTCCCGGGCACTCCCGCGCCCTCCCGTACGTTGGAGCGGACGGGGACACCGCCCTACTCGTGAAGTACATCTGGAGGCACCCAGCGATGCCGCTCCCGCAGCTCAGCGCCGAGCAACGCGGTGAGGAAATCCTCGCCGTGTTCGACACCGCCTTCGGCGAGCTCCTGGCCGCCGACCCGGCGGCGTTCCGCGTGAAGTTCCGCAAAATGGCGGCTTCCGCCTTCGCCTTCTACCGGGGAACAGCCTGCCTCTTCTACCACGACCTCGACGCGGAGAACGCCGGGCGGGGCGGTGGGAACATATTCAGTGGCCCGTTCCTGGACGACCGCACCTCGCGCGTGTGGATCCACGGCGACCTGCACGCCGAGAACTTCGGCACGTACATGGACTCCACCGGCCGCCTGATCTTCAACGTGAACGACTTCGACGAGGCGTACGTCGGCCCCTTCACCTGGGACCTCAAGCGTTTCGCCGCCTCCATGGCGCTCGTCGGCTACGCGAAGGCGCTCAGCGACGCCCAGATCACCGAGCTGGTGCGGGTCTACGCGGCGGCCTACCGCGACCGGGTGCACGCGCTGGCCACCGGCGCCAAGAGCGACGAGGTGCCGCCGTTCACGCTGGACACCGCACAGGGCCCCCTCCTGGACGCGCTGCGCGCCGCCCGCGCACTGACCCGTTTCGAGCTGCTGGACTCGATGACGGAGATCCGCGACTTCGAACGCCGGTTCGCGTCGGGCGGCGGTTCCATCGAGCTGGACGCGGCCACCCGCTACAAGGTGCTCGCGGCCTTCGACGGCTACCTGGAGACACTGCCGGAGACCTCCCTGACCCGCCCGGACTCCTACCGGGTGAAGGACGTCGTCGGCCGCCGCGGCATCGGCATCGGCTCGGCCGGGCTGCCGTCGTACAACATCCTGCTGGAGGGCAACAGCGACGCCCTTGAGAACGACGTGATCATCTACATCAAGCAGGCGCAGACCCCGGCCGTCTCCCGGCACATCACGGACCCGGCCATCCGCGGCTACTTCCAGCACGAGGGCCACCGCACGGTGATCTCCCAGCGGGCCCTCCAGGCGCACGCCGACCCGTGGCTGGGCTGGACCGAGCTGGGCGGCGCGGGCCAGCTGGTGGCCGAGGTGTCGCCGTACGCCGTCGACCTGGACTGGGGCGACATCGACGACCCGGAGGAGATCGCCGGCGTCGTCGCCGACCTGGGCCGGGCCACGGCCACGATGCACGCGGCGGCGGACGACACCTCGGGCGAGTCCCTGGTGCCGTTCTCCACCGAGCGAGCCATCGACGCCGCGATCGCCGCCGACGAGGACGGCTTCGCGGACCTCCTGGTGGAGTTCGCGCACGCGTACGGGGCACGCGCGCGTGCGGACCACCAGATCTTCGTGGACCTGTTCCGCAACGGCCGGGTCCCCGGCCTGTGACGTGCGGACGGCGGTCCCCCGGAGTGTCCGCGCAGGCTCCGGGGGACCGCCGTCCACAACGCTCCCGTAACGCATAGGCAGCCTTTAGCGGACCCTTACCGGACCGCGTGCGAGACTCTCCACGCGATGGACATATCCGGGACCTCCCTCAGAGCCGTACGCGCGGCGCTGTTCACGGCCGTGGTCGTGACGCTCAGTGCCGCGTCGCACGTGCTGCTGTCCGAGGTCCCGCTGCCGCTGGGCACGGTCGCCGTGATCGCCGCGGGCGTCTTCGTCGTCGCCTACGCCCTCGCCGGCCGCGAGCGCGGCTTCGGCCGGATCGCCGCCCTGCTGATCCCCCTCGAACTGACCGCCGACACCGTGTTCACCACGGGCCAGCACGCCTGTTACGGCAACGCGGGCGGCCCCGTGACGGGCCCCCTGCGCGCGGTCGGCCTCGACGTGCTGTGCAGCGGGAGCAGCGTCTCCACCCCGTTCACCCGGGTCACCGGCGCGGGCGCCGACCGCGTCACCGCGCTGCTGGCCGACCCGGCGACCGCCTGGCTGCTGCTCGCCGCGCACGTCTGCGTGGGGCTGCTGGCAGCCGCCTGGCTGCACCGCGGCGAGCGGGCCCTGGCCCAGCTGCTGCGCGCGGTGGCCGCGACCACCTTCCGGCCGCTGCTGCTCGCGGTCGCCGCCGGCACCGTACGGCTCGCCCCGGTACGCCGGCTGCCGCGCCCCGCGCCGCGGGCCGCCGTCCCGCGCATCCGCCTGTTCGCGCACTCCCTGGGCCGCCGGGGCCCGCCGCGCCCGCTCGCCCTGGTCTGACTCCGAGGTCCTACGGGCCCCACGCCCGAGTCCGGCCGCCCGAGCAGCCCGAGCGCTGCGCCAACTCCCCACACACCTCCCGCGTACGACACGTCCGTACGCGCGTCCCACGGAGAGCATCACCATGAGCAAGCGGAACAGCACCCAGGCGAAGTCGGCGGCCCGCGAGCGACTGCGCGCCGAACGCGAGCGCCAGGCGAAGCGCGACAAGGTCAAGCGGCAGGTCATCGTCGCCGGTTCGATCGTCGCCGTGCTCGCGATAGCCGGCGGCGTCGGGTACGCGGTCGTGCAGAACAGCAAGCCCGGCTACTGGGAGGCGGCGAAGGACGACAAGCTCGTCAAGCCGGCCCACACCTCCGGCACGAACGGCACGACGGTCGTCATCGGCGACGCCAGCGCCAAGAAGACGCTCCAGATGTACGAGGACCCGCGCTGCCCGATCTGCGCCCAGTTCGAGCAGACCGTCGGCACGACCGTCCACAAGGACGTCGACGACGGCAAGTTCAAGATCCAGTACATCGGTGCCACGTTCATCGACTCCAACACCAACGGCGAGGGCTCCAAGAACGCGCTGAGCGCGATGGGCGCCGCGCTGAACGTGAGCACCGAGGCGTTCCTCGACTACAAGACCGCGCTGTACTCGACGAAGTGGCACCCGGACGAGACCAAGGACACCTTCAAGGACGACGCGTACCTGATCAAGGTCGCGAACACCGTTCCCGCCCTGAAGGACAACAAGGCGTTCCAGAAGGCCGTCAAGGCCGGCACCTACGACAAGTGGGCGCTGGACATGTCCGCCGTGTTCGACAAGAGCGGGGTCACCGGCACGCCGACGCTGAAGATGGACGGCAAGACGCTGACCGGCTCGGACGGCACGAACGCGCCGATGACGGTGGCCGACTTCAACACGGCGATCACGGCGGCGCTCAAGGGATAACGGCTCCGCCGAAAGGCCGGTCGGGCACCCCGGCGGCGGGCTGAGGCGGACTACGGCGGACCGCCGGACGCCGAGCAGACCAGCAGACGAAGAGCGGGCGAACTTTTACGTGTTCGCCCGCTCTTCGTCATACCGATCAGTAACCTATGCGGTCGTGACCAGTCGAGACAGCTCATCCGACCGCCCCAACACCCCCGCGTCCCAAGAGACTTCGCCCGTGGCGAACCGGTTCTCGCCCGCCGCCCGCCTGACCCCGGCCCGCCGTACGGTCGTCAAGGCCGCCGCCGCCACCGCGGCGCTGGCCGCCCCGCTGCTCGCCGCCCTCCCGGCGCGCGCCGCCGACGCCCCGGCCTTCCTGCACGGCGTGGCCTCCGGCGACCCGCTGCCCGACGGCGTGCTGCTGTGGACCCGGGTGACACCGACGGCCGAGGCGGTGCCCGGTTCGGGACTCGGCCCGGACACCAAGGTGAGCTGGAGCATCGCGCGGGACAAGGCGTTCACGGACGTCGTCGCCAAGGGTTCCGTCACCGCGACCGCCGCCTCCGACCACACCGTCAAGGCGGACGTGCGCGGTCTGGCCCCGGCCGCCGACTACTACTTCCGCTTCTCGGCCGGCGGCACCGACTCCCCCGTCGCCCGCACCCGCACCGCCCCGGCCGCCGACGCCGCCGTGACCGGCCTGCGCTTCGGCGTGGTCTCCTGCGCCAACTGGGAGGGCGGCTACTTCGCCTCCTACCGCCACCTCGCCGCCCGCTCCGACCTGGACGCCTGGCTGCACCTGGGCGACTACATCTACGAGTACCAGAGCGGCGAGTACGCCGCCCGGGGCACCGTGGTGCGCCCGCACGCCCCGCTGAACGAGATCATCACGCTCGCCGACTACCGAACCCGGCACGGCAGGTACAAGACCGACCCCGACCTCCAGGCCCTGCACGCCAAGGCCCCGGTCGTCGCCATCTGGGACGACCACGAGTTCGCCGACAACGCCTGGTCGGGCGGCGCGGTCAACCACACCGAGGGCGCCGAGGGCACCTGGACGGACCGCCAGGCGGCGGCCAAGCAGGCGTACTTCGAGTGGATGCCGGTCCGCCCGGCAATCGCGGGCACCACCTACCGCCGGCTGCGCTTCGGCAAGCTCGCCGACCTCTCCCTGCTCGACCTCCGTTCCTTCCGCTCGCAGCAGGCCACCACCGGCAGCGGCACGGTCGACGACCCGGACCGTACGATCACGGGCCGCGCCCAACTCGACTGGCTCAAGGCCGGGTTGAAGGCGTCCGACACCAGCTGGCGGCTGGTCGGCAACTCGGTGATGATCGCCCCCTTCGTCATCGGTTCGCTCGCCGCGGACGTCTTCAAGCCGCTGGCGAAGCTGCTCGGTCTGCCGCAGGACGGCCTCGGTCTCAACACCGACCAGTGGGACGGCTACACCGACGACCGCCGCGAACTCCTGGCCCATCTGCGGGACAACGCCATCAAGAACACCGTGTTCCTGACCGGCGACATCCACATGGCGTGGGCCAACGACGTGCCGTACGACGCCGGGACGTACCCGCTGTCGGCCTCGGCGGCCACGGAGTTCGTGGTCACCTCGATCACCTCCGACAACCTCGACGACATCGCCAAGGTCCCCGAGGGCACCATGACCGCGCTGGCCGCACCGGTGATCCAGGTCGCCAACCGCCACGTCCACTGGGTCGACACCGACCGCCACGGCTACGGCGTCCTGGACATCACGGCCGACCGCGCGCAGATGGACTACTACACCCTCTCCGACCGCACGGACCCGAACGCGACCTCCGCCTGGGAGCGTTCGTACCGCACCCGCAGCGGCACACAGAAGGTGGAGCGGACGTACGACCCGGTGTAGGAACAGCAGCTCACGGCCTGTCGGCCTACAGGCTGTCGAGGAAGCCGAGCGCCACCCGCCAGGTGGCCTCGGCCGCTTCCTCGTCGTAGTCCGGCAGGTCGGGGTCGGTGTAGAGGTGGCCCGCTCCGGGGTACCGGTGGACCTCCACGTCGGCCCCCACCTTGCCCATCCGCAGGTACCAGGCGCTCAGCCAGTCGTCGGGCTCGAAGGGGTCGGGCTCCGCCACGTGCAGCTGGACCGGCAGTTCGTCCACCGACGCCGTATCGGCTATGTCGGACGTGCCGTGCAGCAACAGCAACCCCTTCGCCTTCTCGTCGCCGAGCGCGAGGGTCTGGGCCAGCGCCGCGCCGAGCGAGAACCCGGCGTAGACCAGCCCCCGCTCCGAGTAGGGCGCGGCGGCCAGCACGGCCCGCTTGAGCAGCTCTTCCTTGCCTATCGCGTCCTGCGCGGCCATGCCTTCCTCGACGGTCTCGAAGGTGCGGCCCTCGAACAGGTCGGGCGTCCACACCTCGTGCCCGGCGGCGCGCAGCCGGTCGGCGGCGGCGCGGACGGCGGGGCGCGGGCCGTAGGTCGAATGGAAGAGCATCACGTTCATGAGCCCATGGTGCCAGCCACCACTGACAACGCTCCCCTGAACCGTTACCGGTACCTGACCGGACCCACATGTTCATGTCGCGCCGAGCCGGTTACGTTCTCAGGCATGGAGAACGTACTGCGCCCCCTGGTCGTCGTAGGCGGCTCGGTCGTGCTCACGCTGCTGCTCGGGTGGGTCACGGACCTCCTGCTGCGCAAGGCGGACGCGCGGCACGGCGAGACCCCGCTGTGGGAGCTGCTGCGCCGCGGCCGCATCCCCTACCAGCTCGTCCTCTGCGCGGCCCTGCTGCGCGGCTCGTACGACCAGGCGAAGCTGCTGGAGGACCACCGGGTCGGCGTCGGGCGGGCCCTGACCCTGGTGCTGATCGGGGCCGCCGCCTGGCTGATCGTCCGGATCGCGGCGGCGGTCGTCGAGACGTCGTACAGCCGTTTCGCGCGCGCCCACCGGGATGCCGCCCGGGTACGGCGGGTGCGGACCCAGGTGACGCTGATCACGCGGGTGGTGGCGGCGGTCGTCGGCGTGGTGGCGAGCGCGGCGATGCTGCTCACGTTTCCCGCGATGCGGGCGGCCGGGGCCTCGCTGCTCGCCTCGGCCGGGATCCTGGGCATCGTCGCCGGTGTCGCCGCGCAGTCCACGCTGAGCAACCTGTTCGCCGGACTCCAGATCGCGTTCGGCGACATGGTGCGGATCGGCGACACGGTCGTGGTGGACGGCGAGTGGGGCACGGTCGAGGAGATCACGCTGACGTTCCTGGCCGTGCGGACCTGGGACGAACGCCGGATCACCATGCCGGTGTCGTACTTCACCTCGAAGCCGTTCGAGAACTGGTCGCGCGGCGGCGCCCAGATGACCGGCATCGTCTACTTCCAGGTCGACCACTCGGCGCCCATGGAGGCCATGCGCGAGAAGCTGCGCGACATCCTGCGCGCGTGCCCGGAGTGGGACGGCCGGCACCACGGCCTGGACGTCACCGACGCGACCCCCAACAGCATGGAGGTACGGGCCCTGGTGACGGCGAAGGACTCGGACGACATCTGGCGGGTGCGGGTCACCGTACGCGAGCAGATGCTCCGCTGGCTGACCGAGGAGCACCCGTACGCGCTCCCCCGCGTCAACACGGCGGACGCGGTACTGCCGCCGCACTGGGTGGGCCGCACGTCGTCCCCGGTGGGCGGCCGGACGCCCGGGGACGGACGCCCCGACGGCCACGAGCGGCAGTCCCCCACGGGTTCCGGCTCGGACTCGGGCGAGGACGCGGCGGCCCACCGGGTGCACGACCGCCCGCCCACCGGCTGACGACGGTGCCACCCCCGGGGCTCAACGCCCGCGCTCCGCACCCCCGTTGACCTGAACCACCTGCGCGGTGACATGCCCGGCCCCCGAAGAGGCCAGCCAGTGCAGGGTCGCGGCGACGTCCGCGGGGGTACCGGCCCGCTTGTCGGCGGTCTCGGCGATCAGCCGCTCGCGCCGGCTCCCCTCGATGGCATCGCCGAAGAACCCGGTGTCCTCGATGTACCCCGGCGCGACGACGTTCGCGGTGATGCCCCGCGGCCCCAACTCCCGCGCCAGGTCGTACGCGTACGGATGCAGCCCCGCCTTGGCGGCACCGTACGCCCCGCTCCCCGACCCCCGGTAAGCGGCGATGGAACTGACGAACAGCACCCGCCCACCGGGCGAGGAGAGCCGCTCCCGCAACGCCTCGGTGAGCAGGGCGGCGGTCAGCAGGTTGCTGCGGAAGTTGACGGTCCAGTCGTGCGCGACGGCATCGAGGGGATCCTCGGCCCCCGCCCCGGGCTCAAGATGCCCGGCCCCACCGGCGTTGTTGACGAGCACGTCCACGGTCCCGAACTCCCGCGCGACGAACGCGGTGACCCCACGCACGCCGTCCGGATCACTCAGATCGACGGCGTAGGTGAGCGCCCCCGGCACCCCGGCCTTCTCCAACACCTCACTCCGCCGCCCGAGCAACAGCACCCGATCCCCGTCGGCAGCAAATACGTGGGCCGCAGCAAGCCCAATCCCGGTACCGCCACCACTGATCACAATGTTCCGAACCATGATCCGAACTCTAGGAACCCCAAGCCCCCAAGCCGCCCGCTTCACACACCTGGCACGAGTTGTTGGCACACCAGAAGCAGCAGAAGCAGCCGAGAGGAGGCACTCCTCCACACCCCACCACCACAGACAGCCGCCAACGTCGCCAAGCCCCCACAAGAAAGTCCCACTGCCCCCCCGATCGGGCGGCGCGCGGGCGGGCAACCACCTGTCATCGCAAACTACGCACATCAAGATGCCGAAGCACCCGATCCACGATCTCCGGATCAGCCCCCGCCTCACTCCGCGCAGCCAACACCTCATGCCGAGCCGCACTCATCATCTCCCCCTGAATCCGCCGCACCGCCCGCAACCGCCCCACCCGCTGCTCATGCGCCTCCCGCCGCTCCTCGTCCCCCATCTCCGGACTGATCCGCAGCCCGATCTCGAACGCCCGCCGCAGCAACCGTTCGGTCAACTCCTCCGGAAGTTCCTCGACCTCCTCGATCTCCCGCAACCGCCGCCGCGCGGCCTTCGCCGCCCGCACGGCGAGCGCCTTCTCGAACTCCCTCTCGACGGCGGTGTCGGCCCGCACCCCCAGCCGCCGCACCAGCCACGGCAGTGTCAGCCCCTGGAGCACCAGCGTCGTCATGATCACCCCGAACGCGATGAACACGATCTCGTCCCGGTCGGGAAAGGCCGCCCCGGCGTCCGTGGTCAGCGGAATCGCCAACGCCAGCGCCACCGACGCGACCCCCCGCATCCCCGCCCACCACATCACCACGGTCTCGCGCCACCCCATGGGGATGTCCTCGTCGTAGTCCCGTTTCGCGTGCAGCCGCTTGGCCAGCCAGGCCGCGGGCAGCAGCCACACCAGCCGGACGAGTACGACGACGCCCGCGACGGCCCCCGCCCAGCCGAGCAGTTCGCCCCAGCGCCCGGACGCGGTGTGGACCGCGGTGTGCAGTTCGAGCCCGATCAGCCCGAAGGCGACGCCGGTGACGAGCGTGTCGACGATGTCCCAGAACGCGTGCCCGGCGAGCCGCGTGGCGACGTCGTCCGCGTCCACGGCGTGCTCGGCGAGGAAGAGCGCGGTGGTGAGCACGGCGAGCACGCCGGAGCCGTGCAGCTCCTCGGCGAGGACGTACGCCACGAAAGGCACCAGCAGCGTCAGCCCGATCTGGAGGGTGGCGTCGCCGAGCAGGTCCATGAGCCGGTTCGCGGCCCAGCCGAGGGCGAGCCCGACGGCCACGGCGACGACGGCGGACAGCGCGAGTTCGAGCAACGCGTCCGACCACGCGAAACTGCCGCTGACGACGGCGGCAATCGCCACGTGGTACAGAACGATCGCGGTGACGTCGTTGAACAGCCCTTCGCCCTCCAGGATCGACACCAGGCGCCGGGGCAGCCCGAGTTGTCCGGCGACGGCGGTCGCGGCGACCGGGTCGGGCGGTGCGACCAACGCGCCGAGCGCCACGGCGGCGGCCACCGGCAGCCCGGGCACGATCGCACTCGCGACGGCGGCCACGCTCAGGGTGGTGACGAACACCAGCGCGACGGCGAGCAGGAAGATCGGCCGCTTGTTGGCGGCGAACTGTCGCCAGGAGGTCCGCCGCACCGACGCGTACAACAGCGGCGGCAGCAGCGCGGGCAGGATCAGCTCGGGCGGAATGTCGACGTTCGGCACGAAGTCGAGCAGGGCGAGCACGATCCCGAGGAGCGTCATCAGCACGGGCGCCGGCAGCCGCAGCCGTTCCCCCACCGGCACACTCACCACGGCCCCGAGCAACAGCACGAAAAGCAGGGCCAGTTGATCCACGGTCGCGCTCCGCTGATAGTCGACGATGCTGGTACTGGACGATCAAGACACCGCCCCCGACGGTACCGAACCACCCGAACCACCCCCTCACGGAGGCAGCCGTACCCCGAGTCGGCTAGTGAGCTGGTCCGGAGATCCTGTCGCAGTAGTGGCAGATCCGGTCGATGATCTGGTCGGCGGTCTTGGTCCACTTGAAGGGCCGGGCGGCCTCGTTCCAGACCTTGATCCAGTCGTCGAGTGCGGTCTTGAGCTCGTCGAGTGAGCAGAAGACACCGCGTTCCAGGCAGCGTCGTTGCAGTTCGGCGAACCACCGCTCGACCTGGTTGATCCACGACGAGTAGGTCGGGGTGAAGTGCAGGGTGAAGCGGGGGTGTGCCAGCAGCCACGTGTGCACGACCGGTGCCTTGTGGGCGGAGAGGTTGTCGCAGATGACGTGGACCGCCAGGCCGGGCTCGGTCTGGCGGTCGATGTCGGTCAGGAAGTCGCGGAAGTCCACGGCCCGGTGCTGTGCGGACAGGCGGCTGATCACCTTCCCGTTTGCCGTGTTCAGCGCGGCGAACAGATCGATGGTGCCGTGCCGTACGTAGTCGAAGCTGCGGCGCTCGGGCACTCCGGGCAGCATCGGCAGCACCGGCGCGGTCCGCTCCAGTGCCTGGATCTGCGGTTTCTCGTCCATCGAGAAGACCACCGCATGGGCCGGCGGCGCCAGATACAGGCCCACCACGTCCCGGATCTTGTCGGTCAGCAGCGGATCCGGAGAGATCTTGAACTCCTCGGTCCGCCAGGGCTGGAGGCCGAAGGCCCGCCAGATGCGGTGCACGCTGGTGGGCGAGATCCCCACCTGCCGGGCCAGCTCCCGCTTCGACCAGTGCGTGCCACCCGCGGGGACCTCTTCGAGGGTGCGCACCACCACCTCTTCCACCTGGGCATCGGTGATGGTGCGCGCCACTCCGGGACGGGCATCGTCGGACAGGCCCTCCAGACGGTCGCGCAGGAACCGCATCCGCCAACGGCGCACCGTCGCCCGATCGGTGTCACATCGCGCGGCGACCACGGTGTTGTTCCACCCCCGGGCACACGCGAGCACGATCCGCGCCCGCTTCGCCAGGCCCTGCGCCGTCGTGCGGCGCCTGGCCCAGTTCTCCAACACCACCCGCTCGGCCTCGGACAGCACCAGCGGCTCCAGCCTGGGATCACCCACGCTCCCAGCACAGCGCAGCCCGGCCACTCCCCGCAGCGGACCACCAAGATCTGAAACGAGAAGCAACTCACGAGGCGAGCTACCGACTCAAGACCAGCTCACTAG
>LJCV01000263.1 GCA_001298575.1 Actinobacteria bacterium OK074 | reverse complement strand
GGGGGGGGGGGGGGGGGGGGGGGGGGGGGGGGGGGGGGGGGGGGGGGGGGGGGGGGGGGGGGGGGGGGGGGGGGGGGGGGGGGGGGGGGGGGGGGGGGGGGGGGGGGGGGGGGGGGGGGGGGGGGGGGGGGGGGGGGGGGGGGGGGGGGGGGGGGGGGGTGTTGAGAGGGGGTTCTAAGTCAGGGGTAGTCGTGTCGGTCGTGTCGGTCGTGTCGGTCGTGTTGGTCATGGCGACCCTCCGGGGGTGCTGACACAGGCGGACGAATTTCCTCCACTTAGGTTCGACGGTAGTCGTGACGCGGGAAATCCGTCCACACCGTCGCCCTGCGAGAATCCCCGCATGAGTGCAGATTCGGACACCCCGTCGAGCGCCTCGTCGAGCGCCTCGTCGAGTGCCCCGGCGAGTGCCCCGTCCGGCGTCCCGTCCGGCGTCCCGTCCGGCGTCCCCTCCGGCGTCCCGTCCGGCGCCCGGTCCGGCGCCCCTGCGGACGTCCCCTGGAGACCGGCGGACGTACCCCTGCGCGCCGACGCCCGCCGCAACCGCGACCAGATCCTCGCGGCGGCGAAAGCCGTGTTCCGGGAGTCCGGCACCGACGTCCCCATGGAGGAGATCGCCCGGCAGGCCGGGGTCGGTGTCGGCACGCTCTACCGGCGGTTTCCCGACCGGGCCGCGCTGATCCGGGCCGTGGCGCGGGACAGTCTCGAACGCGTGCTCGCCGAAGTGCGCGCGATGGCCGAGGAGGAGACCACCGCGTGGGACGCGATAGCCCGGCTGCTCGCACACTCGCACGAACTGCGCGCGATGGTCCTGCTGTCGCTGCTCGCCGAGCGCCCCGCCGAGATCATCCGTACCGACCCGGACATCCGCCGCCTGCGCGGTGAGATCTTCGGCCTGCTCGACGGCCTGGTCACCGCCGCCCAGCGCGACGGCACCCTCCGCCCGGACATCGCGGGCGGCGACCTCGCGGTGATGGTCTCCCTGCTCATACGGCACTTCCCCGCTGCCGACGCGGAATTGGCCGACATGATGCTGACCCGGGCCACCGCCCTGGTCCTGGACGGCCTGCGCGCCCCCGGTACGGTGCTGCCGGGCAGCCCGGTTACCCACGACGACGTGTCCTGAACGCCCTCTGCACAACACCTCTCGCTCGTACAGGGAAACCGCAGGACAGCTACAGGGGAACCGCACAAAAACACAGGGCGTACCCATGTTCGTAACACAGGTTTTCGGGAGTCCCACTACCCTCTATAGGCACGGTTGCTATATTGCGCAACTATCCAGCCGAGGGGCGGCCCCCTTGCGCGCAGGCCGGCTACTGCCGCCGGGCAAGCCGGTTGGCGTCGGTGACGAGCGTTCGGCGACGAGCGTGACGAGCGTGGGGAGTAGGAGATGAGCGACCCCTGGGGTGGCGGCTCCATGCGGCAGGCCACGCGCCAGCGCTCGGGCGGCCAACGCGCGGGTGGACAGCGCTCGGGCGGCCAGCGCTCCGGCACGCCGCCGCACCCGCGCGAGTCCACCGAGGACGACGGCGTACCGGACTATTCGTCCGGGTCGGCCGACGGTTCCGCCTATCCACTGCCCGGAGGCCGCGCGGCGGCCCGGCAGGCGGCGCGGGGGCGGGGGAGCCGGAAGGCCGGACGCCCGCAGGGACGGCGGGGCGCCGAGCCGCCCCCAGGACGTGGTGGTCGTGCTGCCAGTCGTCGTGCGAAGCCGGTCAAGCGGAAGCGGTTGGCGCGGATCGCGTTGTTCACGGTGTCGGTGCTGGTGCTGGTGACCGCGGCGGCGGGTGGGTGGCTGTATTACCAGCTGAACGGGAACATCAAGAGTGTCGCGATCGGTGACGGTGGTTCGGAGAAGGCGAATGCCTCCGGGGACACCCCGATCAACATTCTGGTGATCGGTTCGGACGGCCGTAACAGTGCGGAGGACTGCAAGCTGGGCGGCGGGTGCGGGACGGCGTCGTCGACGGCGGGGCACAACGCGGACGTCGAGATGGTGGTGCACATATCCGCCGACCGTTCGAACGCGACGGTGATGAGTGTGCCGCGCGACACGATGACCCAGGTCCCGGCGTGCAAGGACCCCGACACCGGGCAGTCCACGGCCGGTTACTACGGCCAGATCAACAGCGCCCTCCAGTACGGTGCCGCCTGCCAGGTCTCCACGGTGCACCAGCTGACCGGGATACCCATCGACCACTTCGTGGAGCTCGACTTCGCGGGTGTGGTGAGCATGTCGGACGCGGTCGGCGGGGTGTCGGTGTGCGTCGACAACG
This sequence comes from Actinobacteria bacterium OK074, assembly GCA_001298575.1. Lineage (GTDB taxonomy): Bacteria > Actinomycetota > Actinomycetes > Streptomycetales > Streptomycetaceae > Streptomyces. The sequence continues at coordinate 151,399 of LJCV01000263.1, read as the reverse complement.
ACGTGTACGACACCTACTCGCACCTGAAGCTGTCCAAGGGCACGCACACGCTGAAGGGCACGGCGGCGCTGGAGTTCGTGCGCTCGCGCCACGGCTTCGGCGACGGCAGCGACCTGGGCCGTACGGTCTCGCAGCACCTCTTCCTCAGCGCCATGATCCGCAAGTTCAAGAGCGCGGGCACCCTCGCCAACCCCGCGAAGGTACTGGCGCTGGCGAACGCGGCGACCAAGGCGCTGACCGTCGACACCGGCCTCGACAGCATCCCCAAGCTGGTCGGACTGGTCGCCGACGTCAACGAGGTCCCGGCCAAGCGGATGACCTTCACGACCATGCAGACCGCGCCCGCGCCCGGTAACTCCAACCGTGTCGTCCCGGCATCCGCCGCGAAGACCCTGTTCGCGACCATCACCAACGACCAGTCCCTGACCTCGGGCAAGAAGAAGACGTCCAAGGCGAGCCCGACTCCCACGGTTTCCGTGTCGCCCGCCGACATCGCCGTCGACGTCGAGAACGGCACCGCGACCAGCGGGCGCGCGTCCGTGGTCGCCGACGCGCTGATCAACGCCGGGTTCGGTTCCGGTACGACCACCGGAAACGCTCCCGAGGAGGCGACAACGACCACGCTGACGTACGGCCCGGGAGAGAAGGCACAGGCGCAGGCGGTCGCCTCGGCGCTCGGGCTGCCGGTCTCCCGCCTCTCCCAGGGCACCGCGAGCGGCCTCGTCCTGGTGATCGGCTCGGACTGGACCGACGGCACGACGTACGGCGGCGGCTCCTCCGGTGCCAGTTCGGCGGCCCCGTCCGACACGGGCGCGGCCACCACCGACGCCCACGCCCAGACCGCCGCCGACGCCAAGGGGTGCGCCCAGGTCAGCACGTACAAGACGGTGTCGCTGAACGGCGTCGCGATGACCCCGTCCCAGGCGTACGCCGCCGCGAGCAGCAAGAAGGACTCGGCGCCGTGAGCTGCACGCCTCCCGCGGTGCAGGCCGGGCGCGTCCGCTACCCGCCCGCGCCCGAGTCCGCCGTCTCCCGCTCCCCCGCGTCGGCCTCCCGTACCGGTCGTACGGGGCGGCCGGTGCGGGAGGCCCGCCACTGTCCGTGGACGCGGGGGTCGTCCGTGACGTCGTACCTCTTGACGTACGTGCCCAGGAACGCCTGGAGCGTGGCGACCGCCGGAATGGCGATCAACGCGCCGATGGCGCCGAGGAGGGCGGTGCCGGCGATGATCGAGCCGAAGGCGATGCCGGGGTGGATGTCGACGGTCTTCGCGGTCAGCTTGGGCTGGAGCAGGTAGTTCTCGAACTGCTGGTAGATCACGACGAAGACCAGCACCCACACCGCGTACAGGGGTTCGACCGTGAAGGCGATCAGCATGGGCAGGGCGCCCGCGAGATAGGTGCCGACGGTGGGGATGAACTGCGAGACCAGTCCCACCCAGACGGCGAGTACGGGGGCGTAGGGAACGCTCAGCGCCACCAGCATGACGTAGTGCGCGAGGGCCGAGACCAGCGCCATCAGGCCGCGGGAGTAGAGGTAGCCGCCGGTCTTGGCGACGGCGATCTCCCAGGCGCGCAGCAGTTCGGACTGCTTGGCGGGTGGGAGTACGGAGCAGATGGCCCGGCGGAGCCGGGGGCCGTCGGCGGCGAAGTAGAACGAGAACAGGACGATCGTCAGCAGTTCGAAGAGGCCGCCGAGGACCTGGGTGGAGAGGTTCAGGACGCCGGTGGCGCCGTTCTGTACGTAGTTGCGCAGCCAGTCGGAGCGGAGCAGGTCCTCCTGGACGTCGACCCGTTTCAGATTGGTGTGGAACCGGGTGTTGATCCAGCTGATCACGGAGTCGAGGTACTGCGGGAAGTCCTCGATGATCTTGACGATCTGGTCGGCGAGCATGGAGCCGAGGAGGGCGACGAAGCCCGTGGCCGCGATCACCACGGCCAGGAAGACCAGGAAGGTCGACACTCCCCGGCGCATGCCGCGCGCGGACAGGCGGCCCACCGCGGGCTCGATGGCGAGCGCCAGGAAGAACGAGATGAGGATGTCGATCAGCAGGCCGATGAGCTGGTGAAAGGCCCAACTGCCCAGCTGGAACACGGCGACGAGCGTGAGCGCCAGCAGCATCGCGCGAGGTAGCCAGCGGGGCATGCCGCCGTTGGAGTCGGCGGGGCCGCCGGGGCTGTCGGGCCGGGGCTCGGAGAGGGGTGCCGTGTCCGGCGCGGGGGTGGGCCGGGCGATCGGCCCGGTCTCATCGGTGCGTTCCACTGTGCAAGTTTCACTCATGCCACAAGTGATCGGAAACGTCGAAAGGTGACGCTTGTGTGCAGGGAACCGATCGCGAACGCGGGGGCCGTCCGCGGCCAGGGGTCCCGCTCCCTCCACCCGCGCCACGACCGTCCGACGCGGGGCGTTCCGTTTCACCCGATGGTTGTACAGTTGCGCAAGTTGGCAAGCGTTTTCGGCAGGAGGCTCCTGGGTGGGCGAGCGGACGAACCCCGAGAGACGGGCTTCGGGGGGACGGGATTCCGAGGGGCCGGGTGCCAAGGGGCGGGACCCCGAGGGGCGGATGCCGCTCGCGGAGCATCTGCGGGAGCTGCGCAACCGGCTCGCGAAGGCGGTGCTGGCCATCCTCGCCGTCACGGTCGTCGCCGCTTTCCACTACGACGACATCATCGACTTCGTCACCCGGCCGGTGCTCGACTCGGTGGGCTGCCCCTCCGACTTCGCCGCGCTGGCGAAGCAGTCCGACGCCACGGCCTGCGCGCGGATCACGATCAACGGCCTGCTCGCCCCGTTCACCCTGGCGCTGAAGGTGTCCTTGACGGCCGGCGTCGTCCTGGCCACGCCCGTGTGGCTCTACCAGCTGTGGGCGTTCGTCGCCCCCGGCCTGCACCGCAACGAGAGGAAGTACGCCTACGCGTTCGTCGGCACCGGCGTCCCGCTCTTCCTCGGCGGCGCCCTCTTCGCGTACGAGGTGCTGCCCACGACCGCGAAGGTGCTGATCGGCTTCACCCCGAAGGGCGTCGACAACCTGCTGCCGCTGGACGACCTGCTCGACCTGGTCACCCGCATGGTGCTGGTCTTCGGCCTGTCCTTCGAACTGCCGCTGCTGCTGGTCATGCTGAACCTGACGGGCATCCTCACCGGCAGGCGCATGCTGGGCTGGTGGCGCGGCATGATCCTCGGCATCACGGTCTTCTCGGCCGTCGCCACCCCCAGCACCGACCCGCTCACCATGCTGGCCCTCGCCGCACCGATCTGGCTGCTGTACTTCGCCGCGGTCGTCTTCTCCCTCTACAACGACCGCCGCAAGCGCCGCCGCGAGGCCGAGGGCCCGGCCGACGACGAGGCATCCGAACTGGACCTCACCCCCGAGGACATCGACGTACCCGAGCCGACCGGTGCGATCGAGGCCGTGTCCTCCGGCCGGGTCTCCACCGAGGACGACGGGAACACACATGCCGGATCCTGAACCAGCCGGGCCGACCACCGGCACCGACTTCGAGCGCATCCTGGACCAGGCCCTGGACACAGAGCAGGTCAGGGAGTCGCTGGCACGCACGGCCGGGGCGCCCGACCGCGCGCGGTTACGTGCCCGGGCGCTGGCCGCGCGTGCCGCCATCACCGCCGCGGCTGCCGTCGAGTACCGCGACTACACGGCGGCGCGAGCCGCGGCCACGGACCGGCGGGCCCGATGCGACGAGGCCGCCGGTGCGAGCGCGGGTGCCCACGGCGAAGGGCGGCTGCTGCCCCTGCTGGCGGTGCTCGTGACCAGCCAGTCGGCCGTCGCCGCCGCCGTGTTCCTGCTGTCCGGGTTCGCCCTGAGTTCCCTGGGCGGACGCCCCTACATCGGCGGCGGTCTGATCACGGCCGGGCTGATCGCGGCCGCGGTGGCGATCGGTGCCGTGGTCGGGGACCGCGCCTGGCTGCTCACGGCGGCGGCGCACGACCGCTCCGCCGACGACACCGCGCCCGCGAGCGGCGACGATCCCGAGGTCGCCAAGGCATGGGAGGCGTGGGAGCTGGCCCTGCTGGAGCGCGGGATGGTGCCGTATCTGCTGGGACGCCTGGAGGAGTCGCGCCTGTCGGAACGGGGCGGACGCTCCGAGCCCTGACCTCGGGCCGGTCCCGACCTCACGCTGCCCTGAACTCACGCTGCCCTGAAGTCACACCCGCGGACCCGGATCACGTCCTGCGGGTATCAACGGCGGTGGCGTTCGGGCACATCACCCCCACTTTCTTCTACAGTGTTGTAGATTCAAACCCCGGTCCGCCCCGACCCGAGGGAGATTTCTTGCCCCGTATACCCGGTCGCCGCCCGAACGGTGCGGCCCCTCGTCCGCCCGATGCCGCCCTGTGGCCCACACTGGCTGTCCTGACACCGCTCGTCGCCGCCGTCTCGGCCGTACTCCTGCTGCTGATCGGGCACGGGCTGCGGCTGGCCGGCACGGACGCGGGGCTGGGCGGCTCGGTCGTCACCGCGGGCCGGGTGCTGGCGTTCGCCGCCGTCCTGAGCGGGGCGGTGGGAATCGGCGCGCTGATGGGTACGGCTGTACGACGTCGGCCCGCCGGACCGGAGTCGGGGCGGCGGGCCGAGGGCCGGGACGCGGCGTAGGGCTCCGGCGACGAACCCGGGCCCGCAGAGCACGAGTTGAACAATTAGCGACACGAGAAGACGGCGAGAGGCAAAGCATGTCGGTCAACCTGAGCAAGGGTCAGCAGATCAGCCTGGCCAAGTCCAGTGGCGGTGCCCTGACTTCCGTACGGATGGGACTCGGCTGGCAGGCGGCGGTCCGCAAGGGGCTGCTGGCCAGGCTGACCGGGCCCCGCGCGATCGATCTGGACGCCTCGGCGCTGCTGTTCTCCGGGCAGCAGCTGGTCGACGTCGTCTTCTTCCAGCAACTGGTCAGCAAGGACGGCTCGGTCCGCCACACCGGTGACAACCTCACCGGCAGTGCGGGGGCGGGCGCGGACGACGAGTCGATCCTGGTCGACCTGGAGCAGGTGCCCGCGAACGTCGACCAGATCGTCTTCACGGTCAACTCGTTCACCGGCCAGACCTTCACCGAGGTGCAGGACGCGTTCTGCCGTCTGGTCGACGAGACCACGGGCAAGGAGCTGGCCCGCTACACGCTCAGCGGCGGCGGTGCCCACACGGCCCAGATCATGGCCAAGCTCCACCGCGTGGGCGGCGACTGGCAGTTGAAGGCGATCGGGGAACCGGCGTCCGGCCAGACGTTCCAGCACCTGCTGCCCGCCATCGGCCCGCACCTGTAACGGGCACGGCCCAACGCCTCGCGCTCTCGCCGTACCCCGGGGCCGGCCTTCCGGTGAACGGCGGTCCGGCGGCAGACGTACCCCCCGGCGTACCGGTCCCCCGCCCCCGGAGTAGTCGATGCGCACACGGCCCAGTTCGCCCCGGTCCCCCCGACCCCGCTCCCGTACGACGGCGCTGGTGGCTGCCGCCGCCGTGCTGACGCTGGGCGCGTGCGAGGGCGGTGCGGAGGACGAGCGGAAGAAGCGGAGCGGCGGCGCGAGCGCGGCCTCGGCGGAGCCGAGTGTGCCGCGGGCCCGCGCCGCCGAGGTCGAGGAACTCGCCGGGAGCGTGGGGTGCACGGCGAAGATCGTCATGGAGGTGGACGACTACCGCCAGGGCACCTGCGAGACGGACCAGGCCGAGTACGTCTTCCTCACCTTCACCACCGAAGTGGGCAAGCGCGGCTGGCTGGAGGTCGCGCAGATGTACGGCGGGGTCTACCTCGTCGGCAAACGCTGGGTGCTGTCCGCGAACCCGGCACGGTACATGACCGCGGCCCGCGCCGAGTTGGGAGGCACGATCGAGGAGAGCGGATCGTACGGTTCGACTCCGGCCCCGGCCTCGACTCCGACTCCGTGACCGCTGCCGCCGGTCGCCTCAGCCGTGCCCCGAGGCGGCCGGCACGCCCGCGTCGGCCTCGTTCGCCCTGCGGGGCGGCGGGAAGCGCCGCAGCCCCTCCTCCAACGCGTCGAGCGCCAGCCGCGCGTTGGCGATGCGGGCGTGCAACTCCCCCTCGGACACGCCCACCTCCGATTCGCCGATCTCCGGTTCACCCGTCTCCGGTTCACCCGTCTCCAGCTCGCGTGCCTCTTCGAGCGAGGTGATGGCCACGCCGATAAGGACGTTGACGAGGACGAAGGAGGCGATCAGGACGTAGGAGGCGTAGTAGGCCAGGCTCCAGCGGGAGATCTCCAGGCCGTCGTGGACGGCGTCGCCGATGCCGTCCAGGGTCATCAGGAGGAACAGGGTGAGGACAGCCCGGCCGATGGACCCGAAGTGCTGGGGGTCGCTGTCGCCGAAGAAGACCCAGCCGACCATCGCGTACACGTACAGCAGCAGCGCGCCGACGAGCAGGAAGCTCAGCGTGCCGGGCAGGCTGCGGGCCACCGCGACCAGGACGATACGGAGCTGGGGCAGGAAGCGGGCCGTGCGCAGGACCCGCGCCAGCCGCAACAGCCGTAGCACGGTGGTGTTTTCGCGGACGACGGGCAGGAACGCGCACACCACCACGGCCAGGTCGAAGAGGTTCCACGGGTCGCGGAGGAACTCCCTGGGGCGGTCGGCGTGCGCGGCCAGGCGCAGGAGGATCTCGACGGTGAAGGCGGCCAGGCAGCCGCGCTCGGCGAGCCGTAACCAGCCGTGCCAGTCGGCGACCAGCCCGGGGTAGGTCTCCACGCCCAGCAGCGCGGCATTGGCGATGATCACGCCGAAGACCGTGAGGGCGAACCAGCGGGCCTCGGTGACGGCCCCGCAGCGCTGGGCCAGTGCGTGGCGGAAGGGCCGGGTCGTCGCCCCGGCCGTGCGGTCGTGGTGGTGCGGCATCTTGCTGTCTCTGCTCCTTGGCGCAGCACGGTGTTCCCGGCCAACCGGGCCGGAAGGCGGGCTTGTTGGAGGATCATGCTCCAGGAGAGACTTCTACAGCACCGTAGAATTCAGGTGTGCGGCCGGTGCGTTGTGTCGGCTTCCGTCCAACTCCGGGAGAGAGACTTCATGTTCGGCTTGAGCGAACTGGCCCTGGTCCTCGTCGTCGTCGCCGTGCTCGTCGGGATCAGGAAACTGCCGGAGCTGACGCGTTCGGCGGGCAGGGCCGCCCGGATCTTCAAGAGCGAGGCGAAGGCACTCAAGGAACAGGACCGCGATCCCGCCTGACGCCTTCGGGGGTACGACGGAGGCGGCGGCGAGGCGGGTCCGTGCACCGGATCCCCGCCTCGCCGCCACCGGCGTCACGGCCGCGTCAGAAGCGCACCGGCAGCGCGAGCAGCCCCCGGGAGCGCATCGACGGCCGTCGGCGCAGTTCCTCCGGCGGGATGTCGAGCGCCAGGTGCGGGAAGCGCTCCAGGAGGACGGTGAGTGCGATTTCCGTCTCCATACGGGCCAGCGGGGCGCCGAGGCAGTAGTGGATGCCGTGCCCGAGGGCGAGGTGGCCGGTGGCGTCACGGCCGAGGTCGAGCCGGTCGGGGTCGGCGAAGCGGTGCGGGTCGCGGTGCGCGGCGGCCAGGGACAACAGCACCGTCTCACCGGCGGGAACGGTGACTCCGCCGATGGTGATGTCCTCGGTGGGGAAGCGGCGGATGGCCAGCGGCACCGGGCCGTCGTAGCGGGCCAGTTCCTCGACCGCGCCGCTCACCCGGCCGGGATCGGCGCGCAGCGCGGCCAGTTGACCGGGGTGGGTGAGCAGGGCCAGCACGGCGTTGCCGATGAGGTGGACGGTGTTCTCGTACCCGGCGAAGAGGATGAGGAAGACGAGGGACATGAGTTCGTCCCCGCTGAGCCGGTCCTCGCCGTCCCCTCCGGCTTCCCCGTCGCGTACCGCGATCATGGCGGAGAGCATGTCGTCGGTCCGGGCCGCGCGCTTGTCGGCGATGAGCTGCGTGAAGAAGGCCAGCATGCTGCCGACGGCTTCCTTCGCCCGGGACGGCTGCGTCGGATCCGGGGCGATCAGGGCGTCGGTCCAGGCCCGGAAGTCGTGCCGGTCGGCCGGGGGCACGCCGAGCAGGTCGCAGATCACGGTGATCGGCAGCGGGGCGGCGTACGAGGCGATCAGGTCGGCGCTGCCGTGCGGGGCCATGGCGTCCAGCAGCCGGTCGGCCGTCTCCTCGACCGGGGCGCGCAGTTGCGCGATGCGGCGCGGGGTGAACGCCTTGGACACCAGGCGCCGGATCCTGGTGTGGTCCGGCGGGTCCATGTTGAGCAGGTTCGCGTCCAGCGCGGGCGGCAGGGCGAGCCCGTGGTAGCCGCCGGGCAGGGCGTTGCGCTTGTCCAGGGAGAGCCGGGGATCGGCGAGCGCCTGGCGTACGTCGTCGTACCGGGTCACCAGCCAGGCCGGCAGCCCCTCCGTCCCGATCCGGTGGACGGGCCCGGCCTCGCGCAACCGCGCGTACACCGCGTACGGGTCGGCGATCAGCTCGGCCGGGTCAACACGGGGCGGCTGAGCCGGAGTTGTGGTTGGCATGCCACCACCCCAAACAGACCGGGACCGCCACAACGAGCCGGTCACCCGCGCCAACACCGAGGCAGACCGCACCGGTTGGCGTAGGCACGGAACCGTCCCCGGCCGCATCGCGAACTCCACGCCGGACAGGCATGGTTGGCACCGCTCACCCCTCCGCGGAGCGGACCACCACCCACGCCTCCACCTGCCGCACATACTCCCCGTACCCGGACCGCGCGGCGGACACGATCGCGGCGACCTCGTCGGGTTCGGAGTCCAGGTACAGCTGCACGAGGACGTTGTGCGGGCCGTCCGGTGGGACGAGTGCCGTCGCCAGTTCGGTGTCGATCATTCCGGCCCGTCGTGCCGCGCCGAAGGAGGCGGCGGGTGAGGGTGGCTCTTCGCTCAACACCGCCGCGGAGACGTGCCTGTTGATCGCGTGGGCGAGGTCGGCCAGGAGGGCCAGGATCCGCTCGATGACGAGGCCGGTTCCCGGGTCGTTCTCCAGACGTGCGCGGTCCACCGGTCCGAGGGAGTCGAGTTGGCCGACCGATTTGCGCATCGTGATGAGCCGGTGCTCGATCGACGCCCGGTCCAGGTCCCGGACCACCGGCCGGTCGCCTCCGGGCCGGGCCGCGCCGTCGCTCGAAGTGGTCATCGCCGCATCGTGCCACACCCGGCGTGATCCGTGACCGGGCTCGACGCGCGGGCCGCGGAACGGCGATCCCGTCTGACGGGACAGGTGATGGACGGCCGCGGATACCGGGGGGACAGTCGTGTCGCGTGCCGGTCCGCAGTGGCGGCACACGCCAGTGGCGCGCGGCACCATCCGCCGGGACGACCCGGACCACCACCAGGGCAAGGGGGGTGTGGAATGCGGTCGTTGAGTGACCTCTTCCGCAATTTCATGCAGCTCGGATACGTGACGGACGACGTCGAGGCCGCGGCGTCGTACTTCGAGACGAAGCTGGGGACGGTGGAGTGCGTCAGGCACTTCAAGTCGTCCCTGGGCGGCGGCCGGCCCCCGGCCGTCGCGGGCGGTCCGCGCACCACCTTCGTGGTGGTGGACGGCGCGCCGGCCGACGAGTGGGTCATCGATGTCGCCCTGGTCAACGCCGGTCCGACCAACCTGGAGATCATCCGGCCCGTCGGCGGCATGGTCGACCTCTACCGGGGCGCCGTCCGGCCGGGGACACCGGCGACGCTGCACCATCTCGGCTTCCGCGTCGACGACTTCGACGAGGCGTCCGCCATCGTCGAGGCCAGCGGCCGGAGTTGGAAGCAGTTCGGGGACAGCGGTGCCATCCGGTTCGGATACCTCGACATGACGGCCGAGTTGGGCCACTACGTCGAGATCATGGAGCTCGACGAGGCCGCCGCCCAGGGGTTCGCACAACTCGAAGCGGCCTCCAACGCGGGCTGAGGCACCGGCTTTCCGGCACGGCGCCTGCGCACCGCGGGTCGGGCCGTGTCCATCCCATGCTCGACCCATCGTGAGAGGAACCGTCATGAGCGGCGCAGACACAGCTGATTCCTACGATGTCATCGTCGTCGGCTCGGGCGCGGGGCTGGTCGGCGCGTACGCCGCGGCATCCCGCGGGCTGCGGACGCTGGTCATCGAGAAGACGGAGTACGTCGGCGGGACCACGGCCTACTCCGGTGCCGGGATCTGGCTCCCCGGCAACGCGGCCGAGCAGCGGGCCGGGGTCGAGGACGGCCCCGACGTCGCGCGTCCCTACCTGGACGCGATCGTCGGCGACGACTCGCCGGCCGCGCTGCGGGAGGCGTTCCTCCAGGCGGGGCCGCCCCTGATCGAGGAGTTGGAGAAGAATCCGCGGTTCGGCCGGTTCTTCTGGCAGGGCGTGCCCGACTACTTCGCCGGACGGCCGGGAAGCCTGCCGCAGGGGCGCACCGTCTTCCCCGAGGACTTCGACCGGTCCGAACTCGGCGATCTGGAGCCCCTGGTGCGCAGGCCGTTGTGGACGGAGCGCTGGGGTGTCGAGGTCGAGTCGGTGATGATCGGCGGGCAGGCCCTCATCGGCCGTGCGCTGCTCGCGTTCGTGGAGACCGGCAACGGCACCGTGCTGACGAACACCGCGCTGGAGCGCCTCGTCGTCGAGGACGGCAGGGTCGTCGGCGTCGAGGCCCTGAGCGACGGCCGGAGGGTGACCTTCCGGGCGAGCCGCGGCGTGCTCCTCGCGGCGGGCGGTTACGAGCGCAACGGCGCGCTGCGGGAGCAGTTCCAGCCCGGCGTCACCGACGAGTGGACCCAGGGCTGCCCGGGCAACACCGGCGACGCCCTCACCGCGGGCATCGAGATCGGCGCGGCGACCGGCCTGCTCGACGAGTCCTGGTACGCGCCCGGGCTCGTCGTGCCCGACACGCGCCCGGTGTTCTACACGTCGGTCTGGAGCGGCATCTGGGTCAACGCCGCCGGCCGGCGCTACCTGAACGAACGTCTCCCCTACGACCGCGCCGGGCACGAGATGCTCCGCGCGCACCGCTCCTCGGACGTGTCGCACCTTCCCACGCACTGGGTGTTCGACCAGCGCCAGCTCGACAACAAGAGGGCCTTCGCCGGGCTGCCGGTCGCGCCGCAGGTCCCGGGCTGGTTCGACGTCGAGAAGTTCCTCGCCGCGGGGGTCCTCAAGCGGGCCGACACGCTCGAAGAACTCGCGCACCTCGTCGGCCTGCCCGCGGGCGCGCTCACCGAGAGCGTCGAGCAGTTCAACGGGTACGCCCGCAACGGCAAGGACGAGGACTTCGGCCGCGGCGAGGCTCCCTGGGACCTCATGATCACGCACATCGCGGGGGCCCACACCGACGGACCCAACCCCTGCCTCGGCGTGATCGACAAGCCGCCGTTCTACGCGGCCACGATCGTGCTGTCCGACCTGGGCACCAAGGGGGGCCTCAAGACGGACGAGCACGCGCGCGTGGTGCGGCCCGACGGTTCGGTGATCTCCGGCCTGTACGCGTCGGGGAACACGATGGCGCCGATGTCCGGCCGGATCTACCCGGGCGCGGGCGGCCCCGTGGGCTCGTCGATGGCGTTCTCCTACATCGCCGCCCTCGACATGGCCGACGCGGGCGAGTAGGCCGGAGCACGTCGAGGGCGCACCCGGGACCGGGCGCGCCCTCGACGGCGTTCAGGGCTTGGGTGTTCCGGCCCGCGCGGCGGTGACCGCACCGTCCGCGGCGGGCGTCGGCTCGTCGACGGTGAACTCCTCGACGGCCCGGTCGGGGCTCTCGCGCAGCAGCGACACCACGACGAGGAGCACGCCGAGCGCCAGCGCGGTCGAGATCAGCAGCCAGTCGCGGAAGCCCTCCTCCGCGTAGACGACACCGCCGCCGGGCATGAGCGTGGCGTACGGCGCCAGCACCGCGAACATCACGACGGGCAGGACGGCCGAGAACCCGGTCTGGGTGAGCTGGACGGTGCCCGCGGTCGAGCCCTGGTCGCCGACCGGCGTCGCGCGCATCACGAGACCGGGCACGGCCGCGGTCGTCAGCCCGCCGCCGACCCCGACGATCAGGGAACAGACGAGGAGATCGCCGAAACTCCCGTTGCGGTAGGCAAGCAGCGTCGTGCCGACCGCCCACGCGAGGAGGCCGAGCGTCATGAAGACCCGCGGGTTCCGGCCACGGGCGGCCAGGAGGCCGACGAGCATGCCGCAGGCGACCGTCGCCAGCGCCTTCGGGGTCTCGATGGAGGCGTACCCCAGCGTGCTCAGCCCGAGTCCGTAGGTGTGTCCGGCCACCCGCGGGGTCATGGCGAGCATGGGGATGACCTGGAAGACCGACGCGGAGATGGCGTAGGCGGTCGCGCCCGCGACGGAGACGTACAGCAGTTGTTTGCGGCGGAACAGCGAGAGGTTGACGATCGGTTCGGGCGTGCGGCGGGTGCGCCAGAAGAAGAGCGCCAGCAGGACGGCCCCGCCCGCCAGGAGAGCCAGGCCGCGGGCCGCGCCCCAGCCCCAGGAGTTGCTCCAGCTGACGTAGAGCAGCACCCCGAGGACGCCGGCGGCCAGCAGGGCCGCGCCGAGGACGTCCGGGCGGGCCGTGCGGCGCAGCGTCGATTCCGGTGTGGTCAGCCCGATCGCCGCGCACAGACCGAACGTCCAGACCGCGTCGAACCAGAACATCCCGCGGAAGCCCACGGCTTCGATGAGCCACCCGATGAGCAGGGGCGAGAACAGCGAGAGCGCGCCCATCCCGGTGATGGTGATGCTGGCCGCGAACGCGGCCTGCCGCGGCGGATAGACGTCCCGGATGAGGGAGGGGATCAGCGAGATCGTCGCCAGGATGGGGCCTTGCAGCGTCCGGCCGACGACCATGACGGCGAAGCTCGGTGCCAGGGCGCAGACGACGGCGCCGATGCCCGAGACGAACATGGTGACCAGCAGGACCCGGCGTTTGCCGTACAGGTCCGCCGCCTTCCCGAGCAGGGGGGCGCAGACCGCGCCGGCCAGGAAGTAGACGGTGGTCAGCCAGCCGCCCTGGGTCGTCGGGAACTCCTTGAGGATGCTCGGGAGTCCGATCGCCACCATGGAGGCGCCCAGGCCCAGCGCCTCCAGGACCATGGCAAGGAAGACCGTCGACCAGATCAGCCGGGCGGTCCAGCCCCGGCCCGCGGCGGGTCCGCTCCCGTTCGCTGCGTGCGGTGTTGCCGTCATTGGAGCCCTCCGGCGAGGAAGGGGGCGGTGGCCCGCGGCGCGTGGCGCGCCCCGGGCTGCCGCCCGTGGATACGCGGAATGCGTGTGACGTGTGCGGAGCGGCGTCCGACGGGGCACCGTCCCGTGCCCATGACGTCCTGCCGCCGTGCCGGTGGGGGGAATGGCGTTGAGCCTATGGCGCGCGGGAGCCCCTCGTGAGCGCCGGTTCCGCTTGGTGGAATGGGCGGTGGACGGCCGAACACACCCCGTGGAGAGTCGTTTTCAGCCCCCACCGCGGTGGCCACGTGGAGGAGGAGGGAGCGGCCCATGAGCGAGGAAGTGCGGGTGTGGATCGATCAGAGCCTGTGCACCGGTGACGGTCTGTGCACCCAGTACGCGCCCGAGGTCTTCGAGTTCGGCGACGACGGCCTGGCCTACGTCAAGGACACCCCCGACGGGGAGTTGCTGATGTCGGAGGGCTCGCAGACCGATGTCGCCGAGGGACTGCGCCTGGACGTGATCGACGCCGCCGGCGTGTGCCCGGGCAACTGCATCCACGTGGTGCGGCGCGACGACGGGGTCGAGGTCGCGGGGCCCGACGCGGACTGATCCCGCCCCGCGCCCATCCGGAGCCGTACGCGTACGAGCAGTGGAGGAGTGAGTTCTGGTGTCTGTGGAAACCGAGCCGCGGTTGAACCGTCCCGTTCCCTGGTTCGAGGGTGACGTGCCCGCCGAGAAGGTGCCGGAGAAGTACCGGCTCTCGCGCGCGTACGTGCCCAAGGAGCGGTATCTGGACCCCGAGTTCCTGAAGCTGGAGCAGGAGAAGCTGTTCACCCGGACCTGGCTGATGGCCTGCCGGCTGGAGGAGCTGCCGGGGGTGGGCTGTTTCGTCGAGTACGAGATCGGTGGTCATTCGATCCTGATCGTGCGGGAGGCCCGGGACTCGGTCCGCGCGTATCACAACGCGTGCCGGCACCGCGGTACCCGCCTCGCGCGGGGCCGGGGGCGCGTGGGTTCGCTCATCTGCCCGTTCCACGGCTGGCGTTGGAACCTGGACGGCTCGATCAGGCTGGTGCTCGACCGGGAGGAGTTCGTGCCCCGCTCGGACGACGATCTGGGCCTGGCCACGGTGCGGGCGGAGCAGTGGGGCGGGTTCGTGTTCGTCAACATGGACCCGGACGCCCAGCCGCTGCTGGAGTACCTCGACCCGATCCCGCGGATCTTCGCGCCGTTCCAGTTCGAGCACATGCGCTACCGGTGGCACAAGAGCGTGCCGCTGCCGTGCAACTGGAAGACGGCGCTGGACGGGTTCCTGGAGGCGTACCACGTGGCGGGGACGCATCCCCAGCTCTACCGCTTCGACAAGTCGAACACGAACATCGCCTCGCTCAAGGAACTCGAATCACGGATGTGGGCGCCCACGACCGTGTACGAGCGGCACGCGCACTACTCCAGCGTCGGGCCGAAGAAGAAGGACGCCGCGAAGGACCCGGCCAGCCGGGGCACGGGCGGGGTGACCGACGAGCGGCTGAGCGTCGCGCTGAGCGTGCAGTACATCGCCGACGACATGCGCGGCCTGGAGAACGAGCGCAGCTGGCGCGCCGCGGAGGCGCTCAAGACCGCGGACGTGCCGGAGGGCAGGACCGCGGGCGAGCACTTCCTCCAGCTGTACCGGGAGCTGTCGCTCGCCGAGGGGTACGACTGGCCGGTCGTCACGCCGCGGCAGTGGGCGGAGGCCGGGACGGCGTGGAACGTGTTCCCGAACACGATCCTGCTGCCCAACCAGGGTTCGGCGTTCGGCTACCGGGCCCGCCCGGGCGGCTCGGACCCGGACAGCTGTCTCTTCGAGATCTTCAGCCTGGACCAGGTGCCCGTCGCGGACTACGACAAGAAGCGGGACTTCCAGCCCCAGTACTTCGAGGACTTCCGCGAGGCCGACCTCGGCGAGATCTTCACCCAGGACCTGCTGAACGCCAAGGAGGTCACGGTCGGCATGCACTCCCCCAGCTTCGACGGGCACCGGCTGAGCGAGGAGCAGGAGATGACGATCTACAACCACCACCGCGTCGCCGACCGGTTCCTCTGGACGGACTGACGACGGACGGACCGACGACCGCACGGACCGACGACGGGTGGTGGAGCGGACCGGTCAGCGGTGGACCCAGCCGGCGTCGTGCCAGTACGTCTCCAGCTGGGTCACCGGCTTCGGCCAGGTCTCGATGTAGGTGACGCCCTCGGGTCCGGCCGTCATCGTGTACGGCGTGCCGGCCCGGCTGAGGAAGACGTCCCCCGGGCCCACCCGCACGGTCCGCGGCTCACCGGCCTCGTAGTGCTCGATGTGGTACTCGCCCGCGAAGACGAAGAGCATCTCGTCCACGTTGTGGTGGTGCCGGGGCACCGTGAAGTCCGGGCGCACGCGCAGCGGGTTGCGGTTGAAGCGGGCCACGTCGATCGGTTTGGTGGTCACCCACATCGCCCCGTCGAACGTCGCCCGGAAGTCCACCGGCGCGTCCCGCAGCAGACCGCCGTCCTTCCAGAAGTAATTCGGATGTCCTTGCTGGTCCAGGTCCATCGGAACCCAGTCCGCGTCTTCCACCAGATCACCGAAAGTAAGAGTCACGCCGCGACCGTACGCACGGCCGGTCGCCGTGTCAGCGGTACGTTCCGCTCATTGGAACGCACGGGAAAGAACGGACTCGGCGCGGCTCCCGTTCCGTCCAACGGGATTCGCCGATGACACACGCCGTCCCGCTGCGGAGAATCGGGCCATGGGAATCGATTTCTTCAGTCTGCTGTCCGACGAGGGTTGGATCGAGTTGCCGGTCGACCAGACCGCTCCTTCGTACTTGTGGAATGACGGTGGTCTTCTCGCGGATGCCCCGGTCGACATGGAGAAGACCTTCCAGGGCAATATGTGGTTCTCGACGAAAGTGGACGGTTCGTTCAATATCAACGGGCTGCGGTGCGCCCCGGACTTCGCGGTGCCGCGCCACCACCACAACCTCGATGAGTTGATCATTGTTTTCGGCGGTCAATTCCACGTGGCCTGGGGAAAGAACGGGGAAGAGGGCAGCCGTACCATCGGTCCGGGTGAATTCTGGATCAGCAAGGCCGGCACGCCCTATCTCATGACGGCCGGCCCCGAGGGCGTCACCTACGTCGAGACCTGGCCCGAGCCCATGGAGAAGCTGGAGACCTACTGGCACGACGCGGGCTGGGTCCGCCGCGACCGCTGAGCGGTACACGCTTCTCCGTCCGCTCTATATCCGCGGCCCCGCGATCCGGAACCTGAAGCTGGCGTTCCGGATCGCGTCGGCCGCGTTGCGTACGGCCTCGCTGGCCATGCCCCAGCGCATCAGGCCGACCGGTCCGGTCACGGAGACCGCCGCGATGGCGCGCCCCGAGTCGCGGATCGGCGCGGCGACGCAGACGAGTTCCTCGTACGCCTCGCCCCGGTCGAACGCGACTCCCACCTCGCGCACCCGCCTGAGCTCCGTCTCCAGGGCGAGGGGCCGCGTGATCGTGTTCGCCGTCTTCTGCGGCATTCCGGCGGAGGTCACCGCGTGGACGGCCTCGTCGTCGAAGGCGGCCAGCGCCTTGCCCAGTGCGGTGCAGTAGGCGGGCTGACGGCCGCCGCGCCGGGTCGGCAGCCGCAGCGGGCCCGCCACGACGCGTTCGAGGTACACGACCTCGGCCCGGTCGAGGACGGCGAGCTGGGCGGAGAGCCCGGTCCGGGTCACGAGGGCCTGGAGGTGCGGCAACGCGGCCTCCTGCAACCGGTTCCCCTCGACCGCCAGGCTCCCCAGTTCGAACAGCCGCATTCCGACGCGATAGCCGCCGGAGTCGCGTTCGACCCATCCGACCTGGCAGAGCTGGTCGGCCAGGCGGTGCAGCGTGGATTTCGGCAGTCCCGTGCACTCGCTGAGATCACCGAGACTCAGTACCTGCTGACCGCTGTTGAATGCCTCCATGATCGAGGCGACCCGTCCGAGAACGGTACGTCCCGGACCGTTCCGGTCGGCGGTTTCCCCGTCGGCTTCGTCAGCGGTTTCCCGGTCGATTTCCTGGTCATGGCCGTCGGTCGTCGGCGTGACGCATTCCCCCAGAGAATCGATGATCGATTCCACCGGCGCGGTCGACCCACCCCGTATCGGGCTCGTGAACACGGTTGCCGCCCTCCCATTCAGGGCACTTAAACTCTCCCCAAATCAAGCTCGCACTGACAGTTATGTCCCGCATGTCTATTTACGCCCCGGAATCAGTACCCTTTAATTAGGGTCACACCCACGAATCTGCCTGTCAACGGTTCTATCAACCGTTCGTGAGGTTTCCTCGGCTGGCGGGTTCAGCGCGCGAGCGGCCGTGTTCCTTCGGCCGGTTGTCCGGCCGGCCGTGCCTCCCGGCGGGGCGTAGGGGGCCCTTCCGGGCCGTACCCGAGGCGGATCACCATCTGCGCGTGGTCGCACCGGGCGCCGGACCGTGTGACGAGCTGTTCGCGCAGGTCGGGCCATTCCAGCGCCTGGTGCAGCAGCGATGCCCGCAGCCCGTGGGCGGTGGCGACCAGCAGCACGTGTTCGAGCGCCTGTCCGGCACGCAGCCAGTCGGTCCGCCGGTCGTGCGCGGTGGACAGGACGGCGATCGACGGCCGTTTCTCGAAGGGCCGCGACGGCAGCACCGCGGGGTGCCGGTGGGCCCCGAAGTCCCGCATCGGGATCCGCTCCCGGGAGTCCTGCGGGCCCAGCACCTCCGTCGGCATGCCCAGCTCCTGGCGATCCGCCGCGCGCACCCACCGGCGACTCTCCGCGGCCCGGTCGGGGTCGTCGGTGTTGCGGTGCTCCGCCTGCCCGGTGAGGTCCAGCAGCCGGTCGGTCTCGCCGGGCTCGGGACGGCTCAGCAGGGCGCCTTCGCTGTGGGCGGCCTCGACGAGTTCGGTGGCCACGGCGGTGGGCAACGGCCGTGCGGAGAAGGGGAACCGGCTGCTGTGCCGGCGCCACACGGCGTCGTACAGGTCGGGGGCCGGGGCGGCCCTGGCGGTGCCGCCGAGCCGTACGGCGGCGAGCAGGTCCGGCTCGTCGGGCCGGGGCAGCAGCCGGGTCACCGGTTCCCAGCCGAAGTGCGCCACCGCCACCCGCAGGTTGAACAGCGCGCAGCCGACGGAGAGGTGCAGGGCGCGCCCGGCCGGATCGGTGTGGCGCAGACCCCGGTCGACGGCGGCGCGGATCTCCAGCGTGACGGTGTCCGGGTCGACGCGGAACCGCCAGGGCTGGGTGTTGTGGATGGAGGGGGCGGCCACGGCCGCGGAGAGCAGTTTCTCCAGCGTGGCGACGTCGAGTGTCGCGGAACCCATCGGAACTCCTGCCCGCCCTGCGCCGGTCGGGCAGCGGGGCTTGTCGGTGACCGCGCCCAGCCTGCGGTCACCGGGTGGCCCGGCAGCAGGGGCCGTACGGCCTTGGGCCGCGCCGGACGGCCCAAGCGCGGTCACCTCGCGGGGCGGTCACCGGATTCGGGCTGTTCGAGGTGGGAGGCGAGGACGGCCGCCTGCACCCGGCGCTGGACGCCCAGCTTGGCCAGCAGCCGGGAGATGTGGTTCTTGACGGTCTTCTCGGAGAGGTAGAGCTTCTTGCCGATCTCGCGGTTGGTGAGGCCGTCCCCGATGAGCGCGAGGATCTCCCGCTCGCGCGGCGACAGGCTCGCCAGTTCGGGTGCGACGGCCGGGGCGCCCGCGGGATCGGCGCGCAGGGAGCGCATCAGGCGGG
The DNA here is from genome assembly GCA_001298575.1 of Actinobacteria bacterium OK074. Classification (GTDB taxonomy): domain Bacteria; phylum Actinomycetota; class Actinomycetes; order Streptomycetales; family Streptomycetaceae; genus Streptomyces. Next base: position 132,523 of record LJCV01000263.1, on the reverse strand, counting down.
CGGTGGTCGCGGGGTCGAGCATGGACTGGCCGGAGGCGACGGTTCGGACCGCCGAGACCAGGTCGGAGCCCTTGATCTGCTTGAGCACGTAGCCGGAGGCCCCGGCCATGATCGCGTCCAGCAGGGCATCCTCGTCGTCGAACGAGGTCAGCATCAGCACGGCCAGCTCCGGCATCTGGCTGCGCAGGTCGCGGCAGACGCCGATTCCGTCGCCGTCGGGCAGGCGGACGTCCAGGACGGCGACGTCCGGGCGCAGGGCCGGGCCGCGCACGAGCGCCTGTTCGACGTTCCCGGCGTCGCCGACCACCGAGATGTCCGGCTCGGCGTCCAGCAGGTCGGACAGGCCGCGGCGGACGACCTCGTGGTCGTCCAGCAGGAAGACCCGGATCGGGTTCTGCCGCGTGAAGGTGCGTGCCTCGGTCATGACCCCTCGTTCCGCGATTCCTGACGGACTGCGGGCCGTCCGTCAGGACGATCGTCACGCGCGGGGGGCCTGCCGCACTAGGGCCGACCGGCCCCAGTCGCCCCGTTCGGCCGGTCGTCCGCGAGCGGTCCCCGCTCCGGTGCCGTGCGGGGCTCTCCGCCCTCCGCGCCGTCCGCGCCGTACTCGTCGTCCCACAGGAACACCTTGAGCAGGTCGGCGCGGCTGACGATGCCCTCCAGCAGGCCCAGGTCGTCGACGACGGGCAGCCGTTTGACCCCTGCGCGGGCCATGGTCCGGGCCGCCTGGGCGAGGGGCGCGTCGGGGCGGATGGTCAGGGCGGGAGAGGTCATCAGCTCCCCGGCGGTCAGCGCGCCCGCCTTGGCGAGGTCGGACAGGCGCCTCAGTTGCGTACCGCGGTCGGGGTCGCTGTCGCGGAACTCCTCCTTGGGCAGGAGGTCGGCCTCGGAGACGACTCCGACGACGCGCCCCTCGCCCTCCAGGACAGGCAGGCCGCTGACCTTCCGGTCCTGCATCGTCCGCACGATCTCCTTGAAGCGCGCCCCGCGGCCGACGGCGGCGACCGTGCGGGTCATGACGTCGCTCACGAGGTGCGGGGTGCCGGGCATGGGAACTCCGTGGGTTGTCGGGCGGCCTGGCCGGTCACAGCCGGCTGCCGCTGCCGTACGGGGCGTACAGGTCCAGCAGCCGGGTGCGGGCCGAGCGCAGACGGTGGGCGAGGATGTCGCCCATCCACAGGGCGACCGCCATGCCCAGCGCGGGATCGTCCTCGCACATCGCCCGGACGGCGGTGGCGTCGAACTCGTAGGCCCGTACCGGGGTCGTGGTCTCGGCGCCCAGGTGCCAGGCGTGCGGGGCGAACTGCCAGGACCAGCCGACGAGTTCGTTGTGGCCGAGGGTCTCGATGACGGCGGCGCGGCGGCCGGGCACGTGCAGGTCGAGGTCGACCGTGCCGGTGCGGATGATCCAGAACCGGTCGGCGCGTCCGCCCTCCTCGAAGAGGCGGACGCCCTGCGGGAACGACACCTCGCGGGCGACGCGCATCAGCCGCTGCCGGTGCTCGGCGGGCAGCGCCCGCAGGATGCCGGGGGTGGGGGGAGCGTTCATGACGGGCCTCCGGGGGCGGGCGTACGGATCTGCCACTTCCACTTCCAGGATGTGCCGACGCCCGCGCCCGCGACATGGGCCACCCGGCCCCGCGCGTGGGGCGTTCGGCACCCTGTCGTTCAGGAGGTCCGGGACAAGGTCCACCGGCGGTACGCCGCGACGGCCGTCGGCAGGGTCGGGAAGATCAGGTCGGTGCCGATCGACTCCGTCAGGCCGTACGCGTCCAGGTCGTCGCGGAGGTCCTGTTTGACGCGGGCGAGGGCGAACACGACGTCGTGCCGGGTGAGTTCGTGGCGGAGGGTGTCGACGGCGTCCAGGGCGGTGATGTCCACCTCCACGTTGGCCTCGCAGTTGAGGACGAACCAGAGCACGGGGGTGTCCTGTTCGGCGACGGCGGCCAGGGCGCGGTGGCGGAAGTTCTCGGCGTTGGCGAAGAAGAGCGGGGAGTCGTAGCGGTAGACCAGCAGTCCGGGGATCGTACGGGCCCGGGGGTAGTCGTCCACGTCGTGCATGCCGGCCACGCCGGGGACCAGGCCCTCGACCGCGTCGTGCGGGCGGGCCACCCGGGCCAGGAGTTCGGCGACCGACAGGCCGACGGCGACGATCACGCCGTACAGGATGTCCAGGGTCAGCACCCCGGCCAGGCAGCCGAGTGCCAGCAGGAGTTCGCGGCGGCGGAAGGAGGCCAGCCGGCGGAAGCCCGCCAGGTCGATCATGCGGACGGCGGCGTACACCACGAGCGCGCCCAGGACCGCAGAGGGGGTGCGGGTCAGCAGCGGGCTGAGGAAGAGCAGGACGGCGAGGACGACCGCGCCTGTGACCAGTGAGTACGCCTGGCTGCGGGCGCCCGCCGAGGAGGCGAGCGCGGTCCGGCTGGCGCTGCTGCTGACCGGGAAGCCGTGCAGCACGCCCGCGCCGAGGTTCGCCGCGCCCAGGGCCAGCAGCTCCTGGTTGGCGTCCAGCCCCGGGCCTTCCTCGTCGGGGTCGTGGAAGGCCCGCGCGGTGAGGACGAAGTCGGTGTAGCCGACCAGGAGGACGCCGAGCGCGGGCAGCACCAGGTGCGGGAGCTCGGTCAGGTCCGGCAGGGCGAAGCCGGGCAGCCCGGACGGGACCTCGCCGATCACCTTGATGCCGTACCGGCCGTCGAGGTCGAACAGGGCCACCGACGCCGTGCCGAGCACCACGGCCAGCAGCGGTCCCGGCACCGTACGGACGAACCGGGCCGCCGTGAACAGGAACGCGAGCACGGCCGCTGCGAACACCACCGTGGCCGCGTGGACCTGCGCCAAGTGCCGCACGAAGGACCACAGTTGGGGGAAGAAGTCCGAGCCCGTCGTGCGTACGCCGGTCAGTCTGGGCAGTTGGTCCACCATCATGATCAGCGCCACGCCCGTCAGGTAGCCGATCAGGACCGGACGGGACAGCAGGTCCGCGACGAAACCCAGCCGCACCGCCCACGCCACCAGGCACAGCAGGCCCACCGTGACCGCGAGGGCGGCGGCCAGCGTGGCGTACCGGGCCGGGTCTCCGGCCGCGCGCGGGCCGACCACGGTGGCCGTCATCAGCGCGGTCGTCGACTCGGGCCCGACCGACAGCAGGCGCGAGGAGCCGAACAGGGCGTACAGGGCGAGCGCGGGCAGGATCGCCCACAGCCCGGCGACCGGCGGCAGGCCCGCCACGCCCGCGTACGCCATCACCTGCGGGACGAGGTACGCCGCCACGGTCGCCCCGGCCAGCAGGTCGCCCTTCAGCCACGCGCGGCGGTAGCGGAGCAGCGTGCCGAGCCCCGGCACGAGACGGCGGCCGGTCCCGGGCACCGGAACGACGCGCCCGCCCGAGCTGGGGGACATGGGCCTCCTTCCACCGTGTGACCTCAGCATCCACCGCCGGGCCGACGACCGCGAGATCGCCGACCCGGCCGGACGCAACCTACAGCCGGCCCGGTCCCGCCCCGGTGGCCCAACAGACCCTGCGGAATGGGCCGTTCAGCCCCATGGCCACGGACCTTCGGCATCCGGCGCCGCCCGCCCCGCCCGACCAGAGTGAGGGGCACCGGACCGCCCCCGTCGAGAGGAACAACCATGGTCGGCACTGTCGTCGCAGGTCTCGACGGCTCCCCCGAGAGCCGTGCCGCGGCCGAGTGGGCGGCCCGCGAGGCGAGGCTGCGCGGTCTGCCGCTGAAGGTCGTCCATGTCCGGGAGCCCGTACCGGACCCGTTCGCCCAGGCCCCGCAGCGCTGGAGCGAGCGCGTTGCCCGGGAGGCGGGCGAGGGGCTCCGGCTGCGCCATCCCGGGGTGGAAGTGACCGTGGAGCAGACGGGCGGCCGTCCCGCCGACGTCCTGGTGGACGCGGCGAAGGACGCCGAACTGCTGGTCCTCGGCTCCCGCGGGCTCGGCGGACTCGGCGGTTTCCTGGTCGGGTCCGTCGGACTGTCCGTCGCCGCGCACGCCGAGGTGCCCGTGGTCCTCGTCCGCGCCCTCACGCAGGCCGCCGACGAGCACGCGCCGGACCCGACGGGCATCCCGTCCGCCGCGGCCCCGTTCCGGCCGGTGGTGCTGGGCCTGGCCACCGACGACCCGGCCCCCGCGCTGGTCGCGTTCGCCTTCGAGGAGGCCGACCGCCGCGGCACGGCCCTGCGGATCGTCCACGGCTGGAACCCGCCGCCCTACTACACGTACAACATCGCCGCCGACCTCGAACTCCACGGCGACTTCACCCGGGAGCGGACCGCCACCCTGACCGAGGCCCTGCGCCCCTGGCGGCAGAAGTACCCCACGGTCGAGGTGGTCGCGGAGGCCCGGTACGGCACGCCCGGCAACCACCTGGTCGACGCGGCCCGCGAGGCGTCCCTGGTCGTCGTCGGCCGCCGCGTCCGCCGGGGCACGCTCGGCGCCCGCCTCGGCCCCGTCACGCACGCCGTGCTGCACCACTCCCCCTGCCCCGTCGCCGTCGTACCCCACCGGGCATGAGCGGTTCAGAGGCTCGCCGCGTGGTCGGGGACGTAGGTCTGGAGGTCGCGCGGCGGGCGGACGTAGCCGGTCGACGGCGGTCGGGGCGGCAGTTCGAGGACCGGCGGCGGCACCTCGTGGTAGGGCACGGAGCCGAGCAGGTGGGCGATCATGTTCAGCCGTGCCCCGCGCTTGTCGTCGCTCTCGACGACGTACCAGGGCGCCTCCGAGATGTCGGTGTGCACCAGCATCTCGTCCTTCGCCCGGGAGTACGCCTCCCAGCGGGTGATCGACTCCAGGTCCATCGGGGAGAGCTTCCAGCGCCGCGTCGGGTCCTTCAGCCGCTGCCGGAACCGCTTCTGCTGCTCGGCGTCGCTCACCGAGAACCAGTACTTGCGCAGCAGCACGCCCTCCTCGACCAGCATCCGCTCGAAGATCGGGCACTGCCGCAGGAAGAGCTGGTACTCCTCCTTCGTACAGAACCCCATGACGTGCTCGACACCGGCGCGGTTGTACCAGGACCGGTCGAACAGCACGATCTCGCCCGCGGCGGGCAGGTGTTCGACGTATCGTTGGAAGTACCACTGCGTGCGCTCGCGCTCGGTCGGCTTGGGCAGCGCCACGGTCCGCGCGACGCGCGGGTTGAGGTGTTCCGCCACCCGCTTGATGGTGCCGCCCTTGCCCGCGGCGTCCCGCCCCTCGAACACCACCACGAGGCGGACGCCCTCGGCCCGCACCCATTCCTGAAGCTTCACCAGCTCCGTCTGCAGCCGCAGCAACTCACGCTCGTACGCCGCGACCGGAACCTTCGCCGTCTTCACCGTCTTCTTGCCGGACATGCCGTCTCCTCCGCTCGATGACGTACCCCGAAGCGGAACCTCGATGACTTACGGAGTCACCATGCCCAAGGTCGAACACCAGAACAGCACCGTACTGACCGACGAGGAACTGCGCACGCTGGACGCCCACTGGCGGGCCGCCAACTACCTGGCCGTGGGCCAGATCTACCTCATGGCCAACCCGCTGCTCACCGAGCCCCTGACGCCCGCGCACATCAAGCCGCGGCTGCTCGGCCACTGGGGCACCTCGCCCGGCCTCAACCTCGTGTACACGCACCTCAACCGGGTGATCAAGGCGCGCGGCCTGGACGCGCTGTGTGTCTGGGGTCCGGGGCACGGCGGGCCCGCCGTGCTCGCCAACTCCTGGCTGGAGGGCAGCTACAGCGAGACCTACCCGGACGTGAGCCGCGACGGGGCCGGGATGGCGCGGCTCTTCCGCCAGTTCTCGTTCCCCGGCGGCGTGCCCAGCCACGTGGCCCCGGAGACACCCGGTTCGATCCACGAGGGCGGCGAACTCGGCTACTCCCTCGCCCACGCGTACGGTGCCGCCTTCGACAACCCGGACCTGCTGGTCGCCTGCGTGATCGGCGACGGCGAGGCGGAGACCGGCCCGCTGGCCGCCTCCTGGCACTCCAACAAGTTCCTCGACCCGGTCCACGACGGCGCCGTCCTGCCGATCCTGCACCTCAACGGCTACAAGATCGCCAACCCGACCGTGCTCTCCCGCCTCCCGGACACCGAACTCGACGACCTGCTGCGCGGCTACGGCCACGACCCGATCCACGTCACCAGCGACGACCCGCACGAGATCCACCGCGCCATGGCCGACGCCTTCGACCGGTCCCTGGACCGCATCGCCCGCATCCAGTCCACGGCCCGCGCGAGCGAGGCGGCCGAGCGCGCGCACTGGCCCATGATCGTGCTGCGGACACCCAAGGGCTGGACCGGACCGGCGGAGGTCGACGGCGTCCCCGTCGAGGGCACCTGGCGCGCCCACCAGGTCCCGCTGTCCGGGGTCCGCGACAACCCGGACCACCTGCGGCAGTTGGCGACCTGGCTGCGCTCGTACCGCCCCGAGGAACTGTTCGACGCCGAGGGGCGCCCCTCCCCCGACGTCCTCGCCTGCGTACCCGACGGTGCCAAGCGGCTGGGCGCCAGCCCGTACGCCAACGGCGGTCTGCTGGTGCGGGATCTGCCGGTCCCGTCGCTGGACCGGTTCGCCGTCCCCGTCGACAAGCCGGGCGCCACCCTGCACGAACCCACCCGCGTCCTGGGCGACCTCCTCGAACAGATCATGCGGGACACGGCCGACCGCCGCGACTTCCGGCTCGTCGGCCCCGACGAGACCGCCTCCAACCGGCTCCAGGCCGTCTTCAACGCCACCGGCAAGGCATGGCAGGCCCAGACCCTCCAGGTCGACGAACACCTCGACCGGCACGGCCGGGTGATGGAGATCCTCTCCGAACACCTCTGCCAGGGCTGGCTGGAGGGCTACCTCCTCACCGGCCGCCACGGGCTGTTCTCCTGCTACGAGGCGTTCGTGCACATCGTCGACTCGATGGTCAACCAGCACATCAAGTGGCTCAGGACATCACGGGAGTTGGCGTGGCGGGCCCCGATCGCCTCCCTCAACTACCTGCTCACCTCGCACGTGTGGCGCCAGGACCACAACGGCTTCTCCCACCAGGACCCCGGCTTCGTCGACCACGTCCTCAACAAGAGCCCCGAGGTCGTGCGGGTCTACCTCCCGCCGGACGCCAACACCCTTCTCTCGGTGGCCGATCACGTCCTGCGCAGCCGGGACTACGTCAATGTCGTCGTCGCGGGCAAGCAGCCCTGCTTCGACTGGCTCTCCATCGACCAGGCCCGCGCCCACTGCGCCCGCGGCGCCGGGATCTGGGAGTGGGCGGGCACGGAGAACGGCGGCGAACCCGACGTCGTCCTCGCCTGCGCCGGCGACGTCCCCACCCTGGAGGTGCTGGCCGCCGCCCAGTTGCTCCGCCGCCACCTGCCGGACCTGACCGTCCGGGTGGTCAACGTCGTCGACATGACCCGGCTGCTGCCCCGCGAGGAACACCCGCACGGCATGAGCGACTTCGAGTACGACGGCCTGTTCACCACCGACAAGCCGGTCATCTTCGCCTACCACGGCTACCCCTGGCTCATCCACCGCCTCGCCTACCGCCGCACCGGCCACGCCCACCTCCACGTCCGCGGCTACAAGGAAATGGGCACCACCACAACCCCGTTCGACATGGTCGTACGCAACGACCTCGACCGCTACCGCCTGGTCATGGACGTCATCGACCGCGTCCCCGGCCTCGGCACCCGCGCCGCCGCCGTACGCCAGCGCATGGCCGACGCCCGCACCCGCCACCACACCTGGATCCGCGAACACGGCACCGACCTGCCCGAGGTCGAGGACTGGACCTGGACCTCCTGAACTCCCCTCCCATGCGAAAGAGTTCACCACCCTGACCGGACGACGCCGGCCGCACCGGAGATCCTCGGCCCGGTACTCTCCGTTCTCACCTACGAGGACGAGGAAGCAGGCGCGTTCCAGATGAGCGACCGAGAGGTCCCGCCCCAGCACCACCCCGTCGTTGCCGCCCACCGGTCCAAGCGCGCGAGCAACGTCCAGTTGCGGATCGCCGACGCGATCACCAAGTTCGCCGGCTCCATGGTCTTCGTCTATCTCCATGCGGTCGGCTTTCTGCTCTGGATGCTGTTCGTGGAGTCCAGCCCGTGGCCCACCCTGACCCTGGTCGTGTCCCTTGAGGCGATCTTCCTGTCGACCTTCGTCATGATCGGCCAGAACCGGCAGGCGGAGTTCCAGCAGGCGAAGGCCGACCACGACTTCGTCGAACAGGAGTTGGAGCTCAAGACGAACACCGAGCTGACCCGGGCCATCCATGTCATGACCACGGAACTGCACCGCCGGTTGATGGAAGCCCCGGACCAGCGGTAGCCCCGCAAGCCCCTACGGCCCGTCCGTCAACAGCCCCCGCACGTCCAGCCGCACCTTCCTGCGGCCCACGAGCGGTACGGTCGCGAGGGCTCCGCGTACGGAGACGCCCGCCCGCAGGACGGTGTGCAGGCGGGCCCCGGTGGCGCCGGCCGGGAGTCCGGCCAGCAGCCGCAGGTCCCGGTCGACGTGCAACGGTGCCTCGCCGACCTGGTGGAAGTCCCACCAGGCCGCGCCGAAACTGGGGCCGGAGGTGGTGAGCCGGGGGAAGTACACGTTCTGTTCCCGGGAGCGCTCGGCGGTCAGCTCCGGGGTGAGCGGGACCAGCGGGACGGCCTGGATGTCGAGGGAGAGGCCGCCGCCGTAGGTCGTGACCACCTTCACGGGTTCGGCGGCCACCTCGTCCTTCGGGCTGAGGTCGAGGACCGTGCCGTCGCTGCCGGAGACGTCGACGCTCACCCTGACCCACCGCAGCCGGCATTCCGGGTGGCGGTGGGCCACACAGCGCAGCGGGATGTCCACGGCGGTGCCCTGTCCGCCGCCCAGCGGGTGCCAGGACGCGGGTCCGGCCCGCAGGGCGAACCGGTTCTCCCGCGCCAGCAGCCGTACGGTGTCGTCGATGACCAGCGAGTCGGCCCGCTCCTCCAGGGCCGCCTCGTCGACGTCCATGGCGAAGTCGCCCGTGTAGTCGGCTTCGTAGGCGCCGTCGTCCGTCATCGCGTCTCGTTCCTCCCTCTGTGCTGCCGCTGTGCTGTCGCGTGTTGGTCCGTCTCAGCGCCAGTCGCCCATGGCGACGAACGCGCCCCAGTGGTAGAAGTGCCGTCGCCGTCCGGGCGGTCCCGCGACCGTCCGGGCCGCGTGGTGGAGGGCGTCCGCGCAGCTCACGCCCTGGGCCAACTCCCGGTGGAATTCCGCCAGAAGGGTCTCGGCGGAGGCGTCGGCGACCTTCCACTGGCTGACCACGACGGTTCTGCCGCCGCCGAGGAACAGGGCGCGGGACAGGCCGACGGGCTCGTCCCCGGCGCGCTGTTCGTGGACGCCGGTCTCGCAGCCGCTGAGCAGTACGGTCGCGGCGCCGATGCGGCGGCCGAGGAGGTCGGAGGCGCGCAGGACGCCGTCGGCGAGTTCCATGCCGCGTTCGAAGCCGTCGCCGGTCGACAGGCGTCCGTGGCCCGCCAGGTGCACCAGCGCGCGGTGTTCGAGGGCGTCGAGCACGTGCCCTGCGGTCACCTCGGCGCCGGTGCTCGGCTCGACGGCGAGCAGGCCCGCCACGGTCGCCGCCTCGCGGGCGGCGCGCGGCAGATTGCCCCGGGGGTCGCCGAAGACCGCCCGGCCGCCGGCGCGGGCGGGTGCGCCGCGGCCGGGCCGGTTCAGCAGGTCGAGCAGGACGGCGCTGCTCGGGCTGTAGCCGACGGGGTTGCGCAGCAGCAGGGGTTCGCCGTCGACCGGGAGGGTGTGCAGGGGCAGGTCGTGCAGGGTGCCGTGCGGTACGAGGTACACGAGGTCGCCGGGGGCGCTCCAGTCGGCCAGCGGGGCGACGAGGGTGGCGAAGGCGTGCCAGTCGCGGGCGCCGCCGTCCGCGAGGTCCTCCATCATCAGGCGCACCCCGCCGGGGCGCCGGAAGTACTGGGCGGCGTAGCGGACCAGGCGCGCGTGGTCGAGCGGGACCGTCGCCACCCGGGGTAGGGGCCAGTCGGCGCGCAGTCCGAACAGCAGGGTCTCGCGTTCGGTGCAGCGGTATTCGGCGATCAGGACGCGGCGGCCGGCCGCGTGCCGTTCCTCGGCCTCCAGTGCTTCCCGCAGCGCCCGGCTGTCCGGGGGTTCGGCGGTGCGGGCCCGGGCGTACCCGGCCATGGGGCCCTCCCGCATCGAGGCGAGGAGCGCGTCGAGTTCGTCCCGCAGTGCGAGTTCCTCGGCGTCGGTGGGGGCCTCGCGTGCCGCCAGCTCCTGTTCGCGGGCGAGTTCGGGGCTCATGCGCGGGGCGAGTTCGGCGAGTCCGTCGAGCAGGGCGCGGGACTTGGCCCGTTCCAGCCAGCGCAGGGCCTGTGCGGCGTCCGCCCGGCGGTGCCAGTGGAGTTCGAAGCCGGTGCGGTAGACCTCCGACTTGTCCCCGGCCAGGGCGATGCGCGCGTGCTGGGCGCGTACGGCGGCGGCCCCGGCCGTGGCGGACGCGGCCCGCAGCCGGTCGATCTCGGCGGCGGCACGGGTGAGGAGGGTGTCCGCGCGGGCGTAGTGGCGGGCCCGGTCCCGTACGTCGGGGGCGTAGCGGTCGCCGTGCTCCAGGGCGCACAGGGCGCGGTGGAACAGCGTCCGCCAGATCTCGGGGCGCAGTCCCGCCGTGGCGAGCAGGGTCTGTACCTCGGCCAGGCGCCGGTCCGCTTCGTCGTAGGTGGCGGCGCCCGCGCCGTGCCGGGCCCGGTCGATCAGGACGAGTGCCTGGTAGCTGAGGGTGAAGGCCAGTTGGGGGCCGAGTCCGTAGGCGCGGGCCACTTCCTCGGCGCGGCTGAGGGAGGCCGCGCACTCGTCCCAGTCGGCGGTGAAGAAGGCGGCCTGGCCGCGCTGTTGGAGCACGGAGACGAGGTGGGTGCGGGCGTCGAGGGTGGTGAGGGGTTCGAGCAGGGCGATGGCTTCGTCGAACAGGGCGGCGGGGTCGTGCGGGCCGGGTGTTCCGGTCGTCCCGGCTGCGGTGTCCGTGCCCGTGCTCTGCGGTTCCGTTTCGGTCGCCGTGCCGCCGCGTCGCCGTGCCAGCACGCTCACCCACGCCCCCATCGCCAGGCAGCGCGCCCGGTCCACGGGCAGGCCGAGGTCGCGGGCGACGGCGGCGCCGTGCTCCAGGTGGGCGTGGGCGGCGCCGGGGTCGGACTCGGCGAGGAGCGAGGCGAGCGACAGGGACACCTCGGGCAGCAGTCCGGCGGGGGCGGCGGGGTCGCGCAGTTTCCGGTCGACCTCGCGGAGGACGCCGAGGGCCTCGTCGGCCAGTCCCATCGCCGACAGGACGGAGGCGCGTACGACCGCGCGGCCCGCGAACTCCTGCCCGCCGTACGGCCCTTCGGCGTCGGTCAGGGCGTCGGCGAGACCCCGGTCGCCGCCGCGGAAGGCGGTGTCCGCCGCGCTGACGGCGCGGGCGTCGGCGGCGAGGGGATGGCCGACGCGGTCGCCGAGGGGCGTCGCCTCCCGTTCGGCGTGGGCGCGGGCGGCGGCGTCGCCGTGGTGCACGTGCCACAGCGCGAGAGACTGCCACAGGGGCAGTTCCTGCCCGGGTACGTCGGCCTGCCGGAACCCGGCCGCCGCCTTCTGGGCGAGTTCGACGCCGTCGGACACGCCGTGTTCCAGGCACAGCCGCGCGAGGGCCGCGTACGCGCGGGGTTCGGCGAGGCTGGCGCCGGCCTCGGCGAGCCGGTCCGCGGCCGACTCCAGGGCGGCGACGAACTGTTCGTGCGGACCACCGCCCGGGGTGCCGAACTCCCGCGCGAACCATGCCTCCAGGTCCGCCTCGGCCAGCGCGAAGGCGCTCTCGGCGGCGGACAGGGCATCATCCCGCCGCTCGGCGTCCGCGAGGGCGGCGCGCAGCAGGTCACGGGCCCGGGGCGGGTCGGCGCCCGGGCGCTGCCGCAGGAAGGACGCGGCCCTGCGTACGGTCCGGTCGGCGTCGCCGGGCAGGTCCGCGCGGCGGTAGCCGTCCGCCGCGGCCACCCAGGCGTCCGCCACCGCGGCCCGGCGGCCGGGCGACTGCCCCGACAGGGTGAACCGCAGGGCGAGCCCCTGGGCGCGCAGGTCGGCGGCGAGCGCGGCGACGGCCGGTGCGGCGTCCGCCGCCACCAGCGCGCAGTGGTCGACGAACGCGTCGAGTTCCCGCGGGGTCAGGGACGAGGCCCCGGCGAACACGACGGCGAACCGGCACCAGAGGCCCGCGGCGCTCGCTTCGGCGAACCGGCCCCGGGCGGCCTCGGCCAGCACCCGCGCGTCCTCGACCAGCCCCTGTTCGAGGCGACAGCGCAGCAGCAGCGTCCACGCGGCGGCGTCCCCGTCCCGCCGCCGGGCGCTCGCTCCCACGGCGTCCGCCACGTCCGCGTACCGCTGCTCGTCGAGCAGCCGCCGGACCCGATCCACGTCCATCGCCGTCCCCCGTCGTGCCTCGCGTCGCGACCCTACGCCCAACCATGCCTGGTGGCCCAGGAGTTCACGACTCGCCGCCCGGCTCCGAGGTTCCGTCGAGAATGGCCGATTGACGATCACTCGTACGTGAAATCCGCATTGCCCCCGCCCTCCCGCCGCTGTCAGACTCGCCGCGTCGGTGATCATCGGAGGGCACGGCTCCATGTGACGGCTTCGCTTGGCGGCTCCACCCGGCCGACGGGCCACGCCCCTGACGGCACCGCGCAACCAGCGTTCGGCGGACAGCGGAGGCGACTGCGGGTGGACAGGTTCGGAATCAGTCGACGGCGGTTGCTCCAGGCGGCGGCGGGCGCTGCGGGGGTGAGCGCGCTGCCCGCCGGTGTCGCGGTGGCCGCCGCGCCCGTCTCCACCGCCGTCCCGGCCGACCGGCGGCTGCTCACGTACACCCGCGGCACCGGCGCGTCGGTGACGGCCGACCCGGCGGGAGACCGGCTGATCGCCGAGGTGCAGGGCCACCTGTGGTCGCTGCCCCGCGGGGGCGGCGAGGCGAGCCTGCTGACGGACTGGCCGCTGGAGCCGACCCGCCCGGTGTTCTCGCCGGACGGCTCGTCCGTCGCGTTCTGCTCCTACCGGGGCGGCGGCTTCCACATCTGGGTCATGGCACCGGACGGTTCGGACCTGCGTCAGCTGACCGACGGGCCGTGGGACGACCGGGGCCCCGCCTGGTCGCCGGACGGCACCCGGATCGCCTTCGCCTCCGAGCGCGGCGGCGACCCGGCGACGGGAGCGCCGTACGGCATCTGGACGGTGGACGTGACCGACGGCGGCCTCACCCGGCTCACCGGCGGCGGTGCCGCGGCGGACAACACCGAGGACTACGACCCGACGTGGTCGCCCGACGGCGCCCACGTGCTGTTCGTGCGCGCCGCCTGGACCGCCGACGGCGCCACCGACGACGGCCACGCCCTCGCCCAGGTCCCGGCCGGTGGCGGCACCGTCACCACGGTGCTCTCCGGCGCCCCGGGCCCGCTGCTGTGCCCGGCCGTCTCCCCGTCCGGCCAACTGGCCTACCTCCGGCTGACCTTGACCGGCACCGGACCGACCGCCCTGGTGACCGGTTCCGCCCTCGTGGTGGACGGCGAGCCGGTGAGCGGCGACGAGGACGTACTGGCCGCGCCACCGCGCTGGCTGTCCGACGACCGGATCCTCTACGTGGCCGACGGCCGACTCACCGAACGGACCCTGTCCACCGGCGCGGCCGAGTACATCCCGTTCTCGGCCCAACTGACCGTCCCCGAGCCCCAGTACAACGAGAAGCGGTACGACTTCGACGGCACCGAGCGCCGCCCGGTGCGCGGGATCCACCTGCCCGCGCTGTCCCCGGACGGCACCCAGGTCACCTTCGTGGCCCTGGGAGCGCTGTGGGTGGTGCCCGTGACCGGCGGCCGGCCCCGCAAACTCGTCCAGTCCGATCCGGCGCACTACCCGCAGATGCCGTCGTGGTCCCCGGACGGCGCCAGCGTGCTGTACTGCGTCGACCGCGACGGCCTGCCCGCCGTCCGCCGCCACCAACTGGCCGACGGCACCGACACGTTGCTCGCCGACGGCGGTCGCTACAACCCGGTGCTGTCGCCCGACGGCACCCAACTGGCCTGCCAGGACAGCACCGGTGCCCTGCTGCTGTACGACCTCGCCACCGGCACCTCCCGGACGCCGGCCGCCGCGTTCGCCGCCAACGGCCTTCCGGGCAGACCGAGTTGGTCGCCGGACGGCCGGTACATCGCGCTCTGCGACCGCAACCGGCTCAACCGGCGTTTCCGCGAGGGCTACAACCTCATCCGCGTCGTCGACGTGGCCGACGGCACCTCCACCTACCATCTGCCCGCCGACCACCAGTCGATCTCCGACCGCTGCGACAGCGGCCCGGTGTGGTCGCCGGACGGCCGCTGGATGGCGCTCGTCCTGGAGTCCGCCCTGTGGGTGCTGCCCGTCGGCCCCGACGGCACCCCGTCCGGAGCCCCCGTCCAACTCACCGACGACCACGCCGACCACCCCTCCTGGTCCGGCGACTCGCGCACCCTGCTGCACCTCTCCGGCGGCGAGCTGCGGCTGATCGACGTCGACGGCGGCAACCGCCGTACGATTCCGGTGCGGTTGACCAGCCGCCGGGCCGTGCCGGCCCGCTCGGACGTGCTGCGCGTCCACGCGGGACAGTTGTGGGACGGCACGGGCGACCGCGTCCTGGAGGACGTCGACATCGTCGTACGGGGCAACCGGATCACCGCCGTGGAACCGCACCGGCGCTCCGCCGTCGGCCGCTCGGTCGACGCCTCCGCGTACACCGTGCTGCCGGGGCTGTGGGACGCCCACACCCACCCCTGGAGCAACGTCTACGGCGGCCGCCAGGCGGCCCTCATGCTCGCCTACGGCATCACCACCAACGTGTCCTTCGGCGGCTTCGGCTACGAGGCGCTGCGGCTGCGCGAGTCCGCGGACGCCGGACTGGGCCTGGGGCCACGGCTGTTCGCGTGCGCCGAGCTGATCGACGGCGCGCGCGTCGCCTACAGCATGGGCCGCGCCCACCGCACCGAGGCGGGCGTCCGGCGCACCCTGGAGCGCACGGTCGCCCTCGACCACGACTTCGTCAAGACGTACGTCCGCGCGCCCGCGACGGTGATGGCCGAGGCGGCCCGCACCGCGCACGAGAAGCTCGGCGTACGATGCGGCAGCCACCTGTGCTACCCGGGCCGCAACGCCGGCCAGGACATGACCACCCATCTCCAGGCCACCCAGCGCCTCGAATACGGGCACGCCACCTCGCCCCAGGGTTTCTCCTACCAGGACCTCCTGGAGCAGTACCGCGACGGCCGCTACCGGATCGCCGTCACCCCCTTCACCGCGCTGCCCCTGCTCGGCGAGGACGCCGCCCTGGCCGACGACCCCCGGGTGACCGTGCTGATGCCGCCGTGGGACACCGCCACCGTGCTCGCGGCGGCCAGGACCGCGCCCACCGAAACCCAACTGCGCGTGCTGGCCCGGGAGATCACGAACTACCGCGAGATCGTGACCGCGGGCGGCACGCTTGCCCTGGGCACCGACGCACCCCTCACCCCGGTCGGCCTGCACCTGCACCTCGGGCTGCGCGCCCTGCGCCGGTACGGCTTCAGCACGGCGGAAGCGCTGCGCTCGGTCACCGTCGAACCGGCCCGGGTGTTCGGCGTGGCCGACGACCTCGGCACCGTCGAACCGGGCAGACTCGCGGACCTCACCGTGGTCGACGGCGACCCCTTCACGGACTTCACCACCCTGGTGCGCACCCCGATGGTGCTGCGCGGCGGCATCCTCCACCGCCAGGAGGACATCGTCGCGGCCTACGGCGACGCGGTGTACAGCCACGCGGAGCACACGGCGTGGCTGGAGACCGGGGAGACCATGCGGCGCGACGCGTGCTGCCTGTAGCGGGCGGGTGCCGCCCCGCGGTCACTCCCGCGCGTCGTCGCCGACCTCCCGCAGGAACGCGTCGACGAGCCGGACCGCCGCGTCCGTGAGTCCCGCCAGCAGGGCCTCGCCCTTGGCGGCGGTGGCCGTCGTCGGGTCGCCGAAGACGCCGGAGGCGGAGAGCGTCTCCAGTCCGGCGAAGAGCGCCGGGTAGGTGGGCGGGAAGTCGGGGTACTCGGCGACCGCCCGTTCCTGGTGGACCGCGTGGGCGGCCACGGCGAGCACGACGGACGTCTCCACCTCGTCGGCGTGGAAGAAGCCGGGACCGGCCGGTTCGGTGTCGCAGACGGTGGCGGCGACCTCGGCGAGCCCCGGGTAGTCGACGACGAGGACGGGCATGCCGTACCGCTCGCGGGCCTCCCGGGCGGCGAGTCTGAGCGGCGCCTGGTTGCCGAAGTCGCCGTTGACGACGATGAGATGGCGGGCGCCGTGGCGGTGCAGGGCGGCGCAGATGTCCAGGGTGATGGCGCGGACGGTGTCGAAGGAGAGCGGGATCGTGCCGGGGAAGCCGGCGTTGTTGGAGGTCTCGCCGTACGCCACGGCGGGCAGCAGCAGCGCCCCGGCCCGCGCCGCCACCCGCCGGGCCAGCGCGTCGGCCATCAGGGTGTCGGTGGCCAGCGGCAGGTGCGGGCCGTGCTGCTCGTAGGCGCCGAAGGGCAGGACGACCGGCCGTCCCGCGGTGAGGTGGTCGCGGGTGTCGGGCCAGCTCGCGGTCGCGCCGTCCAGGAATCCGGCCGGCCCGGTCATCGCTGCCCCCGCCGGAACGGGACGCCCAGCGCGGCCGGTGTGTACAGCCGCCGTCCGAAGACGGCCGGCATCAGCATGGTCAGCACATACGGGATCATAAGGAGGAACTCGAACGGTATGCCGGAGTGCGACAGCTGCGCCCGCAGCTGGAAGGCGTCGCCGAGGCCGAACAGCAGCGAGGCGGCGAGCACCCCGAAGGCCGAGCGGCGGCCGAGGATGAGGATGGCCAGGGCGATGTAGCCGCGCCCGGCCGTCATGTTCTCGACGAACTGGCTGGACGACACGAGGCTGACGAACACCCCGCCCAGGCCCGCGAGTCCGCCGCTGACCAGCAGGCAGACGAAACGGGTGCGGTTGACGTCCAGGCCCACGCTGTCGGCGGCGGCCGGGTGTTCGCCGCACGCCCGGATGAGCAGCCCCCAGCCGGTGCGGCGCAGGACGACCCGGGTGACGACCACGGCGGCCAGGGCGACGTACACCAGGTAGGTCTGGTCGAAGAGCAGCGGGCCGAGCACCGGGATGTCGCGCAGGCCCGGTACCGGAGTGGCGCCGATCGTCGGGGAGGGGTGGCTGGTGCCGCCGGTGCCGACCACCGCCCGGAAGGCGAAGGTCGTACCGCCGACGGCGAGCAGGTTCAGCGAGATCCCCGAGACGACCGGGTCGCAGGGCAGGACGACGGTGAACACCGCGAGCAGCGCGGCGACCAGGATGCCGGTGGCGACCCCGGCGAACAGCCCGGCGACGGCGGAGCCGGTGCCGGAGGCGACCAGGGACGCGGACAGCGCGCCGGAGAGCATCATGCCCTCCAGGCCGACGTTGACCACCCCGGCCCGCTCGCAGTACACCCCGCCCAGCGCGGCGAGCAGCAGCGGGACGGCCAGTCGCATGGTCGCGGCGAAGTAGCCCTGGCCGGACTCGGAGACGGTCCAGTCGATCCAGTGGAACATCGGTCATGCCTCCTGTCCGGCGGGCGCGGTCCCGCGCCCGAGTTGCAGGGCGCCGCGGGCGATGAGCAGGAGCACCACCAGGTACTGGATGATCGTGACCACCGAGGCCGGCACGCCGACGGAGGTCTCCATGGCCTGGCCGCCCACCGAGAGCGCGCCGAAGAAGAACGCGGCGATCAGCGAGCCGATCGGCGAGGTGCGGCCGAGCAGTGCCACGACGATGCCCGAGTAGCCGTACCCCGGCGACAGGTCCACGATCATCCGGCCCTGGACGCCCGCGACCTGGCAGAACCCGGCGAGTCCGGCCAGGGCCCCGCTGATCGCGAAGGCCGAGAGCAGCGTGCGCCGTACCGGCAGTCCGGCGCCGAGCGCGGCCTCGGGGTTCAGTCCGACGACCTTCAGCCGGAAGCCCCAGACCCGCCGTGACAGCCACAGTTGGGCCACGACCGCGGCGATCACCGCGAGGACGAGGCCGCCGTGCAGCGTCGTACCGGGGATCAGGATGGGCAGCCCGGCGGCCGGGGAGAGCTGGGTGGTCTGGGCGAGCGCGGAGGACGGGTCGCGGACCGGGCCGTTGAGGAGGTAGGTGACCAGGTAGGTCGCGACGTAGTTCAGCATGATCGTGTTGAGCATCTCGTTGGCGCCCAGGTACACCTTGACCAGCGACGCGATGCTCGCCCAGCAGGCCCCGGCGGCCATGGCGGACACCACCATCGCGGGCAGGACGACGACCGCGGGCGCCGTGGGCAGCGCCGAGCCGACGAGTCCGGCGGCGAGCCCGCCCATCAGCAGCTGTCCTTCGGCGCCGACGTTGAACAGCCCGGCCCGGAACGACAGCGAGACCCCGACCCCCACCAGGGCCAGCGGAACCGCCTCGACCAGCGTGTTCGCGAGGTTCTGGGTCGAGCCGAAGGCGCCGTCGAGCAGCGCGCCGAACGCGCCGGGCACGTCCTTGCCCACGGCCGCGACGAGCACCGCGCCCGCCAGCAGCGCCAGCGCCACGGCAACGGCGCCCGCGAGGACGTCGGAGACGCCGCCGGAACGGACGGCCAGCGCGACGATCCGCTGCCGCAGCGGGGCCGGGGCGGGTGTGGTGGCGGCGGTCATCGCGCACCCGCCGGCCGGCCCGCCATGTGCAGTCCCAGTTCGTCCAGTCGTACGTCGGCCCGGTCGGTCACCGACATCACGCGGCCCCCGTAGAGCACGGCGACCCGGTCGGAGAGTTCGAGGATCTCGTCGAGTTCGGTCGAGACCAGCAGGACCGCGCAGCCCCGGTCGCGCAGGGCGCGCAGCTGTCCGTGCACGTATTCGATGGCGCCGATGTCCAGTCCCCGGGTGGGCTGCGAGACCACGAGGACCGCCGGTTCGCGGGCCACCTCGCGGGCGAGCAGGACCTTCTGCTGGTTGCCGCCGGAGAGTTCCCGTACCGGCTGGTCGGGGCCCGAGCAGCGGATGTCGTAGTCGCGGACGAGCTGTTCGGCGGCGGCGCGCATCGCCTTGGGGCGCAGCCAGCCGCGCCGGGAGACGGGCTCCTGAGCCATGACTTCGAGCGCGGCGTTCTCGGCGATGGTGAGTTCGAGGACGAGCCCGGTGTGCTGCCGGTCCTCGGGTACGTGGGCGAGGCCCGCGGCGATCCGCCGGGCGGCGGAGTCGGCGGTGACGTCGGTGCCCCGGATCCGGATGCGGCCGCTGGTGAGCCGTTGCAGCCCGCACACGGCCCGGGTCAGTTCGCGCTGGCCGTTGCCGTCCACCCCGGCGATGCCCAGGATCTCGCCCGCCCTCACCGTCAGGCTGACGTCGTCGAGCCGGACGACTCCGCCGCGGTCCACCAGTCCGGCGCCGGACAGCTCCAGGACCGGTGGGCCGTCGGCGGCGGGGCGGGGGGTGCGGTCCGGCACGCGCACCTCTCGGCCGACCATCAGGGCCGCCAGCTCGGCCGCCGTGACGTCGGCGGTGGCGCAGGTGCCCACCCGGCGTCCCCGGCGCAGTACGGTGACGCGGTCGGCGACCGCCATCACCTCGCGCAGCTTGTGCGAGATGAACACGATGCCGGTGCCCTGCGCGGCCAGCGACCGCAGGACGGCGAGGAGGGAGTCGGCCTCGCCCGGGGTCAGTACGGCGGTGGGCTCGTCCAGGATCAGGATGCGGGCCCGCCGGTGGAGCGCCTTGACGATCTCCACCCGCTGCTGCTGGCCGACCGACAGCCGTTCGACCTTGGCGTGCGGGTCGAGGTCCAGGCCGTGCCGCCGGGACAGTTCGGCCAGTTCGCGGGCGACCCTGGCCACGTCCGGGAAGACGCGCCCGGCCGACGGCAGACCGAGGCAGACGTTCTCGGCCACGGTCATCGACGGGACGAGCATGAAGTGCTGGTGCACCATGCCGATCCCGGCGTCCGCCGCGTCGGCGGGCGACCGGTAGCGCTGGGGACGGCCGTGCAGCAGTACCTCGCCGCCGTCGGCGCGGACGAGACCGGCGAGCACCCGCATCAGGGTCGTCTTGCCCGCGCCGTTCTCGCCGAGGAGGGCGTGGATCTCACCGGCGCGCAGCTGGAAGTCGACCGCCTCGTTGGCGACGACCGGCCCGAAGCGGATGGTGATGCCGCGCATGTCGAGCACGTGCTCGGGCATCGCCCCGGCAGCGGCCTCTTCGGGGATCACCTCGTCGGCGGGCACGCGTCACTTCACCGTGCTGGTGTCGTGCGGCACGGTGAACGCCCCGGACCTGATGGCGGCCATCTTGGCCTTCACCTTGGCCAGGACCGACGCGGGGACCCGGTTCTTCAGCCCGTGGAAGGAGGCGAGGCCGATGGCGTCCTTGGCGATGCCGTAGCTGTACGCCTTGTTGGTCCAGGTGCCGTTCCGCACGGACTTCGCCACGTCACCGACCAGCGGGGAGAGGTCCCACGTCACGCTGGTGAGGACGTTCTTGGGGCCGAGGAAGTTCTGGTCGGTCAGGGCGCCGATCGCCAGCGCCTTGCCCGCGATGGCCCCGTCGATGGTGCCGACGGTCTGCGCGCTGAGCACCTGCGCCCCGGCCTGGATCTGCGCGAGTGCCGCCTCCTTGGCCTTCGGCGGGTCGTAGAAGCTGCCGATGAAGGAGTGCAGCACCTTCTCCTTGGGGTTGATGTCCTTCGCCCCGGCCTCGTACGCGTGCAGGTTGGCGAGCAGGTTGGGGATGGGCATCGCGCTCACCCAGCCGATCGTGCCGGACTTGCCGGCCCCGGCGGCGAGCATGCCGGCCAGGTAGGCGCCCTGGTAGTCCGGGTTGTCGTAGGTGCCGACGTTGGCGGCGTTCTGCACGGCGGTGCCGGACATGAAGACGGTCTTCGGGTAGTCCTTGGCGACGGCGAGGGTGGCGTCCCCGAAGGAGAAGCTGTGGGTGAAGATGAGGTTGTAGCCCTGCTGGGCGAAGTTGCGGATCGTGCGCTGCGCGTTGGCGTCGGTGACGTTCTCCGCGTAGGCGACCTTCGCGCCGAGCTTGGCGCCGACGGACTTGACGGCGTCGTATCCGACCTCGTTGAAGTCGTGGTCGGTGATCGGCCCGGACAGCACGATCGCGATCTTGAGCTGCTTGGTCGCGGCGACCTGCGCCGAGGAGGCGGAGGCGGTGGCGTTCGCGCCGGATGTCGCGGTCGTGCCCGAACAGGCGGAGAGCAGCAGCGCGGCGGTGGCCGCGGGCACGGCGATCAGGGGGTATCTCTTCATGACCACTCCTCGACGGCGAAGCTCGTACTCGGGCATGGGGCCGGACCAGGAGGGCCTCGTCGCACTCGGATGATCCGCACGAGCGGAGCGGATGACCGGCTCGTGAATGCGTCGAGTCAATCAGCTGTCCGTTCGCCGTCCCATGGACAGACCGACGAACTCGGGCCCGCCGCCCCGGCCGGGGGCTGGAGGATCCTCCGATGCGGTCGCGGGGGCGCCGCGCTCTCGGAGACTTCGACGGCCGCGGCGGCGCCGGAAGCGCGGAAACCTTGGACGATCCTCAGAAGCAGCCGGGGGTGGTCCTCGGCTTGGATGGACGCACGGTCCGGGATCCGGATGGCCGGGACCCTCCGCCTCCTGACGACCGGACAGTCCGAGTCCGGATCGCCGGGACAGTCCTGACCAGGCGCCGAACGCGAAGGAACCCCACGTGCTGCCCAAGGCGGAACTCCACCTCCACATCGAGGGGACCCTGGAGCCGGAGCTCCTGATCCGCCTCGCCCGCCGCAACGGCATCGCCCTGCCCACCACGGACCCCGAGGCGCTGCGCCGGGCGCGGGGCCGGTTCGGCGACCTGCGCTCGTTCCTGGACGTCTACTACGACGGCGTCGCCGTGCTCCGCACCGAGCAGGACTTCTACGACCTGGGCCGGGCCTATCTGGCGCGGGCGCACGCGGGCGGTGTGCGCCGCGCGGAGATCTTCCTCGACCCGCAGCAGCACCTGAGCAACGGTGTGCCGCTGGAGGCGGTGTTCGGCGGGCTGTCCGCCGCGCTGGCCGAGGCCGACGCCGCTTTCGGGCTCTCCGGCGACCTCATCCTGTGCTTCCTGCGCGACTGGGGGGCCGACGCCGCCCAGGACATGCTGAGCGCCGCGCTCCCCTTCCGCGAGCACTTCATCGGCGTCGGCCTGGACTCCGCCGAGGTGGGTCACCCGCCGTCGCTGTTCCGCGACGTCTTCGCCCGCGCCCGGTCCGAGGGGCTGCGCCGGGTCGCGCACGCGGGCGAGGAGGGCGGCCCCGACTACGTCTGGGAGGCCCTGGACGTCCTGGGCGTGGAGCGCGTCGACCACGGCATCCGGGCGATGGAGGACGCCGACCTGGTGCAGCGGCTGCGCGACGAACGCGTTCCGCTCACCGTCTGCCCGCTGTCCAACGTCGCGCTCCGCGTGGTGGGCACCCTGGCCGACCACGTCCTGCCCGCGATGCTGGACGAGGGCCTCCTGGTGACCGTCAACAGCGACGACCCGGCCTACTTCGGCGGCTACATAGACGACAACTTCACCGCCGTACGCAACGAACTCGGCCTGGACGAACGGCACTTGCACACCCTGGCCGCCAACTCCTTCGCCGCGTGCTTCGCGCCGCCCCAGCGGCGGGCGGCGTGGCAACGGGAACTCGACATCAGCACGACGGCGGCGACGGCGGTGGCGAACGGCGCCGGTGCGCCGCGTGCGCACGGACCGCATCAGGATCTGGGACGGTGAGCGGCATGCGTTTGGACGGCATCGCGATCTGGGACGGCGTACGGGAGACGGGCCCCGGACCCGGCACGATCGGCTGGGACGGGGACCGCATCGACGTCGTCGAGGCGTGGGACGACGGTGATCCGCGGCCCGCCAGGTGGCCGGAGTTGTGCGTCGTCCCCGGTCTGGTCGACACCCATGTCCATCTCGTCGGCGACGCCGGGCCCGGCACCCCCGACTTCGCCACCTGGCCCCTGGTCACCCCGCGCGACGAACAGGTGCTGCACGGCGTCGCGCACGCCCAGCGCGCGATGCGGGCCGGTGTCACCACGCTGCGCGATCTCGCGGGCGACGAGGCGCAGATCGCGCTGCGCCGGGCCTTCGACTCGGGCATCCTGGCGGGGCCCCGGCTGCTGGTGCACGGCGTGGTGGGCATGACCGCCGGGCACAACGACCTGTTCACCCCGGCCGCCCATCCCTTCCGCAAGCCGGTCGCCGACGGCCCGGACGAGTGCCGCAAGCTCGTGCGGACCTGGGCCCGCGCGGGGATGGACGGCATCAAGCTGACCACCAGCGGCGGGGTGCTCTCCATGGGCGACAAGAACACCTGGCGCAACTACACCACCAGGGAGATCGAGGCCACCGTCGACGAGGCGCACGCCCTGGGCATGCGGGTCGCCGCCCACGCCCATTCCGAGGACGGTGTGCAGACCGCCCTGGACGCGGGTGTCGACTCCATCGAGCATGCGACGCTGATGAGCGGGGCCCAGGCGGCGCGCATCGCCGCCGGGCGGATCCCGGTCGCGCCGACCCTGCTGATCAACGAGGCCATCGCCGCGGCCCGGGTCCCGGTCACCCCGGAGGCCCGCGACAAGGCGGCCGCGCTGGTCGCCGTACGCGACGGACTGCTGCGGCACGCGGCCGGGGCGGGCGTGCCCTTCGTCCTCGGTACCGACGCCAACGGCCACCATGTCGCCTTCGGTGACCAGATGGCGGAGGTGGTCCGGATGACGGAGGTGCTCGGCCTCGGCGCCGAGGCGGCCCTGCGCGCGGCCACGTCCGAGGCGGCCGATGCCCTCGGCCTGGCCGGCAAGGTGGGCCGCCTGGCGCCCGGGTTCGGCGCGGACCTGCTGGTCGTACGGGGGCGGCCGTGGCAGCGCATCGCCGATCTGACGCCCGACAACCTGGTGGCCGTGGTCAGCCGGGGCGAGGTGGTGGCGGGCGAACTGCCCGGGTGAGCGGGTACCGCCGACGACCGGGTGCCGCCGCGCCGGGCGCCGTACGGCGGGGTCAGCCCGTCCGGCGGCCGAGGGCGCCGGCGTCCGGGGGGTCTTCCCCGACTGCCGCGGACAGGGAGGGCGCCGGGAAGACGGCGCCCTGTTCCGCCTCCGGCAGCAGTTCCAACGCCAGGTACAGGTCCGTGCGGTCCCGCATCGACGACAGGTCCCGCCCCGTCAGCTCCTCGATCCGCTGCACCCGGTACCGCAGCGTGTTCACGTGCACGTGCAGTTCCTCGGCCGACCGCTGCCACGATCCGCACGTCTCCAGGAACGACGCCAGCGTCCGGCGCAGCTGCGACCCGCGCGACGCGTCGTACGCGAGGAGCGGCCCGAGCAGCCGGTCGCGGTAGGACTCGCGCAGCCGCTCGGGCAGCGCGGCGAGCAGGACGAGATGCGAGTCGGTGTCGGTCGCGGAGACCACCGAGAAGCGGCCCTGGCCGCCCCGGGCCGCCAGGAGCCGGCGGCGGGCGACGTCCAGGGCGGCGGCGAGCTGGCTGACGCTGGTGGTGGGCTCGCTGATGCCGACCAGCAGTCGGCCCCGCCCGAGCAGCGGCCGGTAGCGGCCGGCGAGGTCCCGGGCGGCGTCGGCGAGCGCGTCGGGCCGGGTGCCCTCACCGTTGACGATGAGGAGCACCTCGGTGTCGGTCGCGCACCCGGCGACGGTGACGTCCCCGTTCAGCGGGGCGAGTGTCTCGGTGAACAGGTCGGCGACCACGTGCTGCGCGACCGCGCCCCCTTCCAGCGCGGCGGCGACCATGACGATCGGCAGCCGGGGGTCGGCCCCGATGAGGCGCAGATGGGCCGAGACCTCGCCGGGCGCCGCGGAGTCGGCGCCCAGCACGTCGATGAGTTCGGCCACCCGTGACTGGCCGGCGCTGTGCCGCGCCCCCAGCAGGTCGAGTTCCATGGCCAGCAGCCCGAGGACGGTCAGCACCGGTTCCGGCGGTACGGCCGGTGCGCCGGGGTGCCGGGGACGGCGGGCCAGGACACCTCGGACCCCGGCCGCCGGGCCGGGCGCGCGGATCACGTGCACGGCCGACGGCTCTCCGGGCACCGGCAGGCCACCGGGTCCTTCGCCCCCGTCGTCGGCGGAGGTGAGCGCGTGGCTCCACCCGGCGAAGACCTCGGCGGGCGACGGTGGCGCACCGGCCGCGGCCAGTACCGCTCCGGCCGGGGAGACGACCCAGCAGTCGGTGTCGTACTCGTCGCCGAACACCTCCAGGATGCCGCCGACGCCCTGGGCCCGGCTGACCGTCTCCACCAGCCGCCGGTGGAAGGCGGCGGCCTGCCGGACGGCGGCGGTGGGGCCGACGAGGTTGTGGGCCAGCACCGTCTCGATGACCGGGGCGAAGGAACGGTCCGGCGCGATGGTCAGGAGCGGCAGCCCGCGCCGCGCGCACGTCTCGATCAGCGCCCGGGGCATCGTGCGCAGCACCAGCAGCCCGACGACGAGCGCGACCGCACCGCTGCCGGCCACGGAGTCCACGAAACGGGCGCAGTCCTGCGGGCCGCTGTCGCCGCGGTACCAGGTGCCGCTGGTCAGGACGAGATCCCCGGCGCTCAGATACCGTCCGGGCTCCGGCAGGTCCGTGACGTACGCCCGCCGCGCCTCGGCCTGGAGCCGGCCGGCGTCGACCACGACGGAGAGTCCCAGGCCGGTCTGCTGGACGAGGTCGATGACGGTGAGCGGCGGCGTGGCGGAGGCGGCTCGCTCATCCCCGGTCGCGTTCAGATCCGTCCCCACACAGATGCCGCCCGCCCCTCCGGAACAAATGGCCCCCGCCGATGCATAGCGCCACGTCAGCAAGGTTACGTGGCCTCTGTAGCAGTCTGCAAGGAATCCCTCCCGGGGTACGGACCGCCGCCCGTGGCGGCTCCCGCGCTCACGGGATCCGCTCGCGCGGCGGGCTCACCGGGCGGTTCCGGACCCCTGCGCACACCTGCCGTCCGCGCCCGCGTGGCCGTACGCCACGCTCGACCGCCGTACCCCCTCCGTGGCCCCTCAGCTGTCGAAGTCGACCGTCAGTGTCTCCGACACCGGGTACGACTGGCAGGTCAGGACGTATCCGGCGGCGATCTCGGCGGGTTCGAGGGCGAAGTTGCGGCGCATGTCGGCCGTGCCGTCGGTCACCTGGGCGCGGCAGGTGCCGCAGACGCCGCCCTTGCAGGCGAAGGGCAGGTCGGGGCGGGTGCGCTGGGCGCCCTCCAGGATGCTGCGTTCCCGGGGTACGGCGGCGGTGGTGGAGCGGCCGTCGAGCGTGACGGTGACCTTGCTGACCGGGCCCCGGGGCGCCGCCTCCTCGTGCCGGGTCTCGTGTACGGGCTCGTCGTCGGCGTGGAACAGCTCCTGGTGGACGCGGTCGGCGGGCACGCCCAGCCCGGCCAGGACCCGCCGGGCGTCGCGGACCATGCCGTGCGGGCCGCACAGCCACCAGTGGTCGGCGCCTTCCACGTCCACCAGCGCGTCGACGAGCGCGGCCAGCCGCTCGGCGTCGAGGCGGCCGGAGAGCACCTCGGCCTCGCGGGGTTCGCGCGACAGCACGTGGGCGAGCTGGAAGCGGGCCGGGTACAGGTCCTTCAGGTCGGCGAGTTCGTCGGCGAACATCACCGTGTCGGTGCGCCGGTTGCCGTAGAGCAGGGTGACGGTCGAGGCGGCGTCCGCGGCCAGTACGGACTCGGCGATGGACAGCATCGGCGTGATGCCGGAGCCCGCCGCGATCAGCACGTGGTGGCCGGGGGTGGTCAGGTCGGGGGTGAAGGCGCCGGTCGGACCCATCACCTCGACCATGTCGCCGGGGCGCACGCCGTCCACCAGCCACGACGAGAACAGCCCGCCCGGCACCACCCGGACCCCGATCCGCGGCGCCGTCCCGGCGGCCGAGCAGATCGAGTACGTACGCCGCTCGTCCCGCCCGTCCACCTCGCGCCGCAGCGTCAGCGCCTGCCCCGGCGCGAACGCGAACTCCTCGGCCAGCTGGTCCGGGATCTCGAACGCGACGGCGACGGCGTCGGCGCACAGCGGCTGTACGGCGGCGACGCGCAGGGGGTGGAAGACCGGGCGGCGGCGTACCGGCACGGAGGGGGTCGCTGTGGTGGCCGGGCCCGTCATCAGATCTCCTTGACGTACTCGAACGGCTCCCGGCAGGCCCGGCAGCGCCACAGCGCCTTGCAGGAGGTGGCGGCGAAGCGGGAGGTCTCCTCCGTGTCCGCCGAACCGCAGCGGGGGCAGGGGACGGTCTGCCGGGTGGGTGACAGGCGGAGCGGGACCGGGCCGCGGGGTGCCGGGCCCGGTGGGGCGATGCCGTGGTCGGCGAGTTTGCGGCGGCCCAAGTCGGTGATCCAGTCGCTGGTCCACGGCGGGTCGAGGACCGTGCGGATCTCCACGCGCGCGTACCCGGCCGCCCGCAGCCGCGCCGCCACGTCCGCGCGCATCTCGGCCAGGGCCGGGCAGCCCGAGTAGGTCGGGGTCAGGCTCGCGGTCACCGTCCCGTCGGCGCCCACCTCGACCGCGCGCAGGACGCCGAGGTCGGCGAGGGTGAGCATGGGCAGTTCGGGGTCCGGCACCTGTTCGGCGACGCGCCGGGCGTGCCGTACGAGCGCCGGATCCGTCCCTGCCGTCACCATGTCGCCTCCGGGTGTGCCCGGGCCACGCTCTGCAACTCGGCGATCAGCGGGGCGAGATGCTCGGTGTGGTCGCCGGCGCGGCCGGCCCCGGACAGCGGCCGGTACCCGGGCAGGGGCAGTCCGGCCGCCTCGGTGACCTGGCGCAACACGCCGACCACGTCGTCCCGTACGTCGTACGCCGTGAACAACTCGCCGAGGTACGGGGCCACTTGTTCCAGCGCCCGGCGCATCCGGCGGTGCGACTCGTCGGTGCCGTCGCCGAGCCGTACCGCCCACTCGGCCGCGTACTGGCGGTGGTACGCCAGTTCCTTGGCGCCCTTCGCGGTGATCGCGGCGAGCACCGGGTCGGGGTGCGCGGCCAGCCGCTCGAAGTGCGCGAGCCGCCAGGTGGCCAGCACCAGCAGCCGTACGACGGTGAACGCGAAGTCCCCGCGCGGGAGTTCGGCCAGGCGGACGTTGCGGAAGTCGGCCGCGTCGCGGAAGTAGGCGTACGCGTCCTCGCCCCGGCCGGTGCCGTCCGCCTGCCCGGCGCGGGAGTAGAGCAGGCGGGCCTGGCCGAGCAGGTCGAGCCCGATGTTGGCGAGGGCGACCTCCTCCTCCAGCTCGGGGGCGCGGGTGAGCCACTCGGCGAGGCGCTGGGCCTGGACGAGGGCGTCGTCGGCGAGGGCCACGCAGTCCGCGGCGAGCACGGCGGTGTCGAGGCCCTCGGGCACGGTGGTGTCCACGCCGTGCAGGGGGTCCTCGAAGCCGGTGCCGTACGCCCAGCGGGCGTCGTCCTCGTGCCCCTCGGCCAGGGTGAGGTAGACGTGGTCCGCGCCCTGCTCCATGCTCCGGCTCCTCAGATGTGCGGGACGTCGTCGGGGATGTCGTAGAAGGTCGGGTGGCGGTAGACCTTGTCGGCGCTCGGCGCGAAGAACGGGTCCTTCTCGTCGCGGGTGGAGGCCGCGATGTGCTCCGAGCGGACCACCCAGATCGAGACGCCCTCGTTGCGCCGGGTGTACAGGTCGCGCGCGTGGGTGAGCGCCATGGCGTCGTCGGCGGCGTGCAGCGAGCCGACGTGGACGTGGTTGAGGCCGCGCTTGCCGCGCACGAAGACCTCGTACAGCGGCCAGTCGCCCCGGGTTGCTCCGCTCATGCCACGGCCTCCCGTGCCGCCCGCTTGGCCGCGTGCGCGGTGGCGGCCTCCCGTACCCAGGCGCCGTCCTCGTGCGCGGAGCGACGGCGTTCCACGCGCCGGTCGTTGCAGGGGCCGTCGCCGCCGATCACCCGCTTCAACTCGGACCAGTCCGGGGTGCCGAAGTCGTGTTGACCGCGCTCCTCGTTCCAGCGCAACTCCGGGTCGGGGAGCGTGACTTGGAGCTTCTCGGCCTGGGGGACGGTCATGTCGACGAAGCGCTGGCGCAACTCGTCGTTGCTGTGCCGCTTGATCTTCCAGGCCATGGAGCGGGCCGAGTTGGGCGAGTCGCCGTCGGGCGGGCCGAACATCATCAGCGACGGCCACCACCAGCGGTCCACCGCGTCCTGCACCATCTCCCGCTGTTCCTTCGTGCCGCGCATCATCGTCAACAGCAGTTCGTAGCCCTGCCGTTGGTGGAAGGACTCCTCCTTGCAGATCCGCACCATCGCGCGCGCGTAGGGCCCGTAGGAGGACCGGCACAGCGGCACCTGGTTGCAGATCGCGGCGCCGTCCACGAACCAGCCGATCACGCCGACGTCGGCGAAGCTCGGGGTCGGGTAGTTGAAGATCGACGAGTACTTCTGGCGGCCCTCGATCAGCCGCTCGGTGAGGTCCGCGCGGTCGGCGCCGAGCGTCTCGGCCGCCGAGTACAGGTACAGGCCGTGCCCGGCCTCGTCCTGGACCTTCGCGAACAGGATGGCCTTGCGGCGCAGGGACGGTGCCCGGGTGATCCACTCGCCCTCGGGCTGCATGCCGATGATCTCCGAGTGCGCGTGCTGGGCGATCTGCCGGATCAGCGTCGCCCGGTAGCCCTCCGGCATCCAGTCGCGCGGCTCGATCCGCTGGTCGCGCGCGATGGTCGCGTCGAAGTACGCCTGGAGCGGCGGCTCCGCCGCGGGCGCCTCGGCGGCGTGTGTCGTGGTCATCGATACCAGCTTCCCAACCGACCATTCGTTCGGTACCAGTGTGACGTGTTTCCGGCGACCGGGCAAGCCCCCGCCCGGAGCGCCGCGCCCCTGTCCCGCACCGCACACGAAGGGCGCCGACCGGACCCCGGCCGACGCCATCCCCTCCCCCACGACGGGCTACGACAGGCGCCCGCTCACGCCCCCGTCCACACCGGCCCCCGCCGCTCCGCGAAGGCGCGCGCCCCCTCCGCCGCGTCCTTGCTGCGGAACACCTGGGCCACCTCCTCCGCCTCGGGCCAACGGCGTTCCCGTATCAGCTTCTTGGACATGGCGACGCCCAACGGGCCGTTCGCGGCGATCCGTTCGGCCAGGGTCAGCGCCTCCGACAGCACCAGCTCGGCCGGTACGGCGCGGTTGACCAGGCCGATCTCCCGCGCGTACGCGGCGGTGATCGGTTCGCCGGTGAGACCCATCTCCAGGGCGACGGACAGCGGCACCCGGTCGGCGAGCGTGGTGCCACCGCCGGCCGCGAACAGGCCCCGTTTGACCTCGGCGATGCCGAGTTTCGCGTCCTCGGCGGCGACGACCAGGTCGCAGGCGAGGACGAGTTCGAAGCCGCCGGCCAGGGCGGAGCCGTTGAGGGCGGCGATCACGGGGGTGGCGACGCCCTCCTTGAAGAACCACACCAGGCCGTCGAACCGGCCGCCGCCCTTCGCGAACGCCTTCAGGTCCATGCCGGAGCAGAAGACCTGACCGGCCCCGGTGAGGACGATCGCGCGGACCGCCGGGTCGGCGTCCGCCTCCCGCAGGGTTTCCGACAGGTCGTCGATCAGCGGTGTGTTGAGGGCGTTTCGGACCTCTGGCCGGTTCAGCGTGACCACGAGGACGTTCGCGAACCGTTCGGTGAGGACCAGGTCGCTCATCAGGCTTTCCTTCACTCTCGGGTCAGTCGGACGCCGGCAGCGGCTTGGCCGTCTTCAGGGTCATCGGGGTCCCGTCGCAGCCGAGTTCGCCCGCCCCCGAGGAGGTGCACAGCACTTCGAGCGTCCCGGTGGCGTCGACGTACCGTTTGCCGATCAGCGTGGCGGCGGCTCGGGCGGGCGCGGCCGGTTTCCCGGCGGGCGCGGGCAGCATGGGGCTGCCGCCGCAGGTGAGGGCCGAGGTGCCGTCGGCGGGCGCGCGGACGACGATCACCCGGGTGGTGCAGACGGCGCTGGCGAGTTGGTCACCGGGGCGCGGCGTCGGTGCCGGTGCGGTGGTCATGGTGCAGGTCCCTTTCGTCGAGCAGACGGTCGCCTCCGTCGAGGAGGGGTTCGCCCTGGTCGAGCAGGCGGTCGGCGGTCAGCCGGTCGGCGAGGAGGTTGAGGTCGTAGGACTGGCGGGCCATCCAGAACCGCAGGAACGCGGTCAGGGAGTACCGCAGGAAGAGCGCGGCGCCCACCACGCTCGCGGCGACGGCGGCGAGCCCGATCGTGAGGGCGTCGTTCTGGACGAGCGGGTCGCTGGTGTCGTGCGAGACCAGGTAGGCGGACACGCCGAGGACGAGTCCCGCGGCCATCAGGACGGCGCCCAGCCGCAGCCACAGGCCGTTGCGGCCGGCGGCGGGGTCCGGGATCTTCAGGGCGGCCAGCTCGCGGACGAAGCGGTCCGCGCGCGTCTCGGAGGACGTCATGTGGAACTCCCCAGGTAGAGGGCGGACAGTTCGGCGCGCAACCCGTCGTCGGGGTGGCCCTGCCGTTCGACCCGGCCGCGTACGAGGACGGCGGCGTGGTCGGCGATGTCGAGGACGGCCGCCGCGAACTGCTCGACGACCAGGACGGCGACGCCCTGCCGGGCGATCTCGGCGACCTGTTCGTACAGCTTGGCGACGACCAACGGGGCCAGGCCCATGGAGAGTTCGTCGAGCAGCAGGACGGCGGGGTCGGTGGGCAGGCCCCGGGCCAGGGCGAGCATCTGCTGTTCGCCGCCGGACAGGGTGCCCGCGGCCTGGTTCGCGCGGTGGGCGAGGACGGGGAAGCGGGAGAAGGCGATCTCTTCGATCTCGGCGCGGCTGCGGCCGGTGAAGGTCATCATCAGGAGGTTGTCGCGCACCGACAGGTTGGGGAAGACACCGCGCCCCTCGGGGATGAGGCACACTCCGGCACGGGCCAGGGCGCGCGGCTCGGCGCCGGTCATGTCCCGCCCGCCGAGCAGGAGTTGGCCGGAGGCGGCCGGGTGGATGCCGGCCGCGACCTTCAGCGTGGTGGTCTTCCCGGCGCCGTTCGGGCCGAGCAGGGCGATCACCTGGCCGGGGGCGACGGCGAGGTCGACGCCGTGCAGGACGGTGATGCGGTCGTAGGCGGCGCGGACGCCCCGCAGTTCGAGCAGTGCGCTCACGCGTCCCCCAGGTAGGCGGCCAGTACGGTCTCGTCGTTGCGGATGACGTCGGGCGGTCCTACGGCGATGATCTTGCCGAGGTCGAGGACGTGGACCTCGTCGCAGACGCTCATGACGAGGCTCATGTCGTGTTCGACCAGGACCACGGCGGTGCCGTCGCCGGCGAGGTCGCGCAGGAGGTCCGCGAAGCGTTCGGTCTCCTCGGCGTCCTGTCCGGCGGCGGGTTCGTCGAGCAGGAGGACCTTGGGCCGGATGGCGAGCGCCCGGCCGACCTCGACGAGGCGGCCGACGCCGGTGGGCAGGGCGTCGGGCGAGGTGTCGGCGTGCCCGGTCAGGCCGATGCGGTCGAGGATGGCGGCCACGGCCCGGTCGGCGCGGTGGCGTTCGGGGCCGAGTTCGGCGGCGACGAGGAGGTTGTCGCGCACGCTGAGCCGGCCGAACAGTTCGAGCCGCTGGAAGGTGCGGGCCAGGCCCTGCCGGGCGCGCGCCGAGGGGCGGGCGCGGGTGACGTCGCGGCCGTCGAGGTAGACGCGGCCGGACGAGGGTCTGCGCAGCCCGGAGGCCACGTCGAACAGGGTGCTCTTTCCGGCCCCGTTGGGTCCGATCAGTCCGGTGACCTTTCCCCGCTCGGCCGTCAACTCCACGCCGTCCAGGGCGCGGTTGCCGCCGAAGGAGACGGTCACTCCACTAACGCGCAGCGACTCCACGGGCCAGCACCTCCCCGTCCTCGTGCCGCCAGGGGCGCCGCACGCCCCACCACTCGACGGGTATCTCCGGTACGGCGGGGGCGGCCTGCCTCGCGCTCGCCCAGCCGCGCAGCGCGAACGCGAGGAGCAGGCAACCGCCGTAGAACGTCCAGTCGTTGATGGTGTCCTCGTAGCGGAGCAGCCAGGCCAGGGCCAGGGTGGCGAGCAGGAGGGGGAGGGCGATGCGGTCGCGGGCCAGCGGCGCCCAGTCGTCGCGGAAGCGGGGGACGACGCCGTCGGGGTTGTGGCCCAGGCCGATGCCGGCGAGGCCGGGCAGCAGCGCGACCAGGTTCTGGGTGCCGGGGGCAATCGCGACCAGGGCGTTGGTGGGCGCCACGTACGCGGTGCCGGTGAACAGGCCGCCGCCGACCGCGCCGAGCCCGCCGACGACGGCGACGAGGAAGATGGGCAGCCCGTTGACAAGGCTGAACTGGTCGGCGGTGACGGAGTTGAGCTGCATGCCGTACAGCGCGCCGCCGAGCCCGGCGATGCCGGAGGCCAGCGCGAACACGGCGACCTTGGCGACCAGCAGGTTGCCGCCGAGGGTGGCGTATCCGGCCTCGCTGTCGCGCAGCGCGATCAGCCGCCGCCCGAACCGGCTGCGGCGCAGCGCGGCCACGCCGATGGAGGCGAGCGCGAGGCACACGGCGGCGAAGACCATCAGCTCCCGCCCGTCGTCGAGGTGCCAACCGAAGAGGTCGGGGCCGACGGCGTTCACCGAGCCCTGGTCGAAGAAGGAGAGGTTCAGTCCGAGGACGTGGACCGTGGGCAGGGTGAAGATCCACCGGTCGAGCACCACCGCGAACGCGGCCGTCCCCAGGGCGAGATACACCCCGGACAGCCGCAGCGCGGGCAGCGCGACCAGCGCCCCGGCGACCCCGGTGACGGCCATCGTGGCGAGCAGCGCCCACAGCCCGCCGTGGGTACCGAGGTGCCCCCACACGACGGCCCCGATGCCCGCCATGCTCAGCTGGCACAGCGAGACCTGTCCGGCGTACCCGGTCAGCGGCACGTACGACAGCGCCACCACGCCGAGCGAGAACACCGGCCCGTAGGTGACGAGTTGGTCGGCGTCCAGGAGGGTGCCGAGGACCAGCCCGAAGGCGACGATGGCCGCGGCGAACACCAGGGTGCCGCGGGCGGACGGCACCGGCACCCGGGCCAGGCGGCGTTCACGGCCGCGCAGCCGCCGGTGCGGGAAGACCAGCAGCGCGAGCAGGAGCAGCAGCGCGGGGGCGGCCAGGCGCAGTCCGGGCAGGTACTGGTTCTGCGGGAGGTAGCCGGTGAGGTAGCTCTCCATGCAGCCGACGACGATCGCGCCGACGAAGGTCAGCGGCAGGCTGCGCAGCCTGCCGAAGACGGCCGCAGTGTAGGCGCTGACGATCAGCAGGGAGAGCTGGGCGGCGTCGAGGGTGATGGTCGGCGCGATGAGGATGCCGCCGAGCGCGGCGAGCTGGGTGCCGAGGATCCAGGCGAGTTTGCCCGCCCGGACCGGGTCGGCGCCGGTGAGTCCGACCAGGGCGCGGTCGTCGACGGCGGCGCGCATCTGGGCGCCGCGGCGGGTGCGGTAGAGCAGGATGCGCAGGCCGACGGCGACCAGGACGGCGACGATCATGGTGAGGGCCTGGTGCCAGGTGATGGTGGCCGGGCCGAGGTGGATGGGTTTACGGCCGGCGAAGAACGTCGGCAGCGGCCGGGCCACGTTCGGGTCCCAGATCCAGCGGGCGGCGGCGATGAGCCCGCTCAGCAGGGCGACGGTCGTCACCAGCCGTTCGGCCTCGCCGAGGGCCTGCACGGGCCGCAGCACGAAGCGTTCGACGGCGAGCCCGAAGCCGGGCGCGAGCACGAACAGGGTCAGCAGCAGGGCCAGCCAGACCGGCATGCCCCAGCCGACGGTCAACTGCCAGTAGGTGAAGGCCGCCAGCATGCCGGCCGCGCCGTGGGCGAAATTGAAGACTCCGGTGGTGGTGTACGTCAGCACCAGACCGCTGCCGATCACCGCGTAGATCGCGGCGGTGCTCAGGCCCACGATCCCGAAGGTGAGGAACTGGTCCATGGTCCTCCGTCGCTCAGGCGCGCGCCGGGTTCGGCGACAGCGTCTCGTGCGTGCCGTGGGAGTGGCCGGAAACTGTCGAAGTTCCACCTTCTCCCGCTGCGGAAACTAGCTTCTCATCCACGGAGAATCAACCATTCGGACAAAGGTTGTTGACGCTGCCTCCCCCTCCGTGGAAACCTGCCAATCACCTAAGAGAATGGCATTCTCACCTGAGTGAAGCCCTCCGGATGCACTCCGGATCCACTCGGTGACAAGCCCGGCGAAGGGCGGAGAGTCCTTGTCCACTGGCGAGCTGACCGACGACCTGATGGAGATCCAGCAGCTGCTGGCCCGCTATGCGGTGCACATCACCCGGGGCGACATCGAGGGGGTGATCGCCGTCTTCACCCCGGACGGCACCTACAGCGCCTTCGGCGACACCTATCCCCTCGACGAGTTCCCGGCGCTGGTCGCGGCGGCCCCCAAGGGCCTGTTCCTCACGGGCACCCCGGCGATCGACCTCGCGGGCGACACCGCGACCGGCACCCAGCCGCTGTGCTTCGTCGAACAGGCCACGCACGAGATGCGCATCGGCTACTACAACGACACCTACGCGCGCACGGCCGAGGGCTGGCGGCTGCGCACCCGCGCCATGACCTTCATCCGCCGCAGCGGCGCCCACGACTCCGGCCGCCCGCACGCCTACGAGCGCCCCGCACGGTGAACACCGAGGAGTTCCGCGCCGCCGTGCGCGCCTGGCTCGACGAGCACGACCTCACCCCCGGCCCCGACCACTCGCTCGACGCCCAGGTGGCCCAACTCGCGCGCGTGCGAAGGGCGTTGTACGACGCCGGCTGGATGCGGCACGGCTGGCCCGCCGAGGTCGGGGGACTCGGCGGTCCGGCCGTGCTGCGGGCGCTCCTGGGCGAGGAGGTCGCCACCCGGGGCCTGGCCGAGCCCGGCATCTACTCGATGGTCGAGGTCCTCACCCCGACGCTGATCTCCTACGCCCGTCCCGAACTCGCCGCCGAGATGGTCCCGTTGCTGCTGAGCGGGCGCGAACAGTGGTGCCAGGGCTTCTCCGAGCCCGGCTCCGGCAGCGACCTCGCCTCCCTGACGACGAAGGCGGTCCAACAGCCCGACGGAGCCTGGGTGGTGAGCGGCCAGAAGGTGTGGACGAGCCTGGCCCAGTACGCGGCCCGCTGCGTCCTGCTGACCCGCACCGCGCCGGGCCACGACGGGATCACCGCGTTCTTCGTCGACATGGACACCCCGGGCATCACCGTACGGCCGCTGCGCACGATGCACGGCGTGGACGAGTTCGCCGAGGTGTTCCTGGACGACGTGGTGGTCCCGGCCGACCGGATGCTCGGCCGCCCCGGCGACGGCTGGCGGCTCGCGATGGACCTGCTCCCGCACGAGCGCTCCACCTGCTTCTGGCACCGGATCGCCCACCTCTTCACCCGCCTGGACCGCCTCGCGGCCGAGACCGCCGTCCCGGACGACGCCGAACTCGGCGCCGCCTACCTCGCGTTGCACACGGCCCGCTGCCGCTCCCACGCCACCCAGCGGCGCCTGGCGGCCGGGGAGCGGCTCGGCCCGGAGACCTCGGTGGACAAGGTGCTGCTCGCCACGGCGGAACAGCGACTCTTCGAAACCGTGCGGGACTTGCTGCCCGGCGCGCTGGAGCTGACGGACACGCCGTGGCGCACGGAGTACCTGTACGCCAGGGCGGCGACCATCTACGGCGGTACGGCGGAGATCCAGCGCAACATCGTCGCGCGCCGCCTGCTCGACCTGGGGAGGGAGTGACCGTGGACGCCACGGAACGGGACCTGCTCGCCGACACACTCCGCAAGACGATGACGGCCGCCTCCGGGGCCGCGCTCGACGCGGCCCTCACCGAGCTGGGCTGGCCCGACCTGCTCGCCGAACTCCCGGACGTGGCCGTGCCGTTGACGTTCACCCTGCTCGGCGAGACCGGCGCGCACGCCCCGCTGCTCAACGACGTGCTGCTCACCGCGTCCGGCCGACCGCCGGGCGGGACCCCGCCGCTGCCGTTCACGGGCGGAACGTGGGTGACCTGGGAGCGCACGGACGGCGGCGGCACCGCGATCGACGCCGAACTCCCGCTACGGGCGGCCGAGTCCGGGGCCTCGGCATCGACCGAGGCCGAACTCGCCGCCGGGCGCCGTGCGTTGGGCTGGTGGCTGCTGGGCACCGGCCGGACGATGCTCGCGCTGGCCCGGCAACACGCCCTGGACCGTGTCCAGTTCGGCAAGCCCCTGGCGTCCTTCCAGGCGGTACGGCACCGGCTGGCCGAGACCCTGGTGGCGCTCGACGGCGCCGAGGCCACCCTGGTGACCGCCCACGACACCGGCGGCGAGTTGGGGGCGCTGCTCGCCAAGGCGGCGGCCGGGCGGGCGGCGTTGACGGCGGCACGCCACGCCCAGCAGGTGCTGGGCGGGATCGGCTTCACCGCCGAGCACGACCTGCACCGGCACGTCCGGCGCGCCCTCGTGCTGGACGGACTGCTGGGCAGCGCACGGGAGTTGACCCGGGAGGCGGGGGCGGTGGTGCGGGCGGGGGGTACGGCGCCGCGGCTCGCGCAGTTGTGAGGGCGGCCGGTTGCGGGGCGGGCGCCGTCAGGTGAGCCCGTCCAGCGGCCACCAGGTGCCGGAGTCCCACTCCAGGCCGTCCCAGGCGGCGCGCCGGTCACCGCGGGGGTCGTCGAGGACGTACGACCCGGCGGAGTCGAACACCATGGTGGTGCGCCGGTCGGTGCTGTAGCCGGGCCAGGACGGAAGTCCGGCCGCCGAGGGGGTGCCGCCGTTGGCGAACGCGCCCCAGACCGCGTGGAGTTGGGCGTTCGCCCCGGCGCCGCCGAGCCAGATCCCGGCACCGTCCGAGCCGTGGAAGGCGGGCAGCGCGCCGGTGGGTGCGATGGGCGGGGGCATGCCGGTGAGGGGGCCGTCGTAGCGTGAGCGCCACACGGGGGCGTGCGCGGACTGGGCGTCGGCGAGGCGGGTGGTGGGGATGCCGTAGCGCTCGTCGGTCATGATGTCGAGGCGGGCTTGGGCGGGGCCCGTGTTCGCGCTTACGCCCGCGCCCACACCTGTGCCCGCACCCGTCGTGGCGTACGCGGCCAGGATCCGGTCCCGTCCGGCCGCCCCGAAGTACTCCCCCAGCACCCGTGCCGTCTGGTCGGCCGCGTCCGCGGTGAACAGTTCGTACAGGTCGCACTCGTTGACGCAGGTCTGCGCGAGCAGCGGGACTCCGGCCGCCGCGCCCGCGGCGATGGCCTCCAACGGCCGTGCGGTCAGGGCGAGTCCGTCGATGGAGGGGCGCCACAGCCACATCGCGCGGAAGCCGTCGCCGACCGTCGTCTGGGCGTGCAGGATCTCCTCCGCGGTCACCTCGCGGATCCGCTCCGGGCCGGTGCCGAGGGCGCGGAGGAAGCGCCGGGTGACCTCGGCGTCCTGGGCGGGCGTGGCCACGTGGTCGGCGCCGCCGCTGGAGGAGGCCGCCCGGTGGATCAGGCCGCGGGTGAGCGGGGAGGCCAGCAGGTTGGCGACGGACTTGGCGCCCGCGGACATGCCGTAGACCGTGATCCGGTCCGGGTCGCCGCCGAAGCCGGCGATGTTGTCGTGCACCCAGCGCAGGGCGGCGATCTGGTCGTGCAGCCCGAAGGAGCCGGTGTGCGCCTCGGCGCCAAGCCCATCGAGCCCGCCGAGTTCACCGAATCCGCCCAGGGCGAGGAAACCCAGCGCGCCCAGGCGGTAGTTGAAGGTCACGACGACCACGTCGTGGGTGCGGGCGAAGGCACCGCAGTCGCCGTACTGGGCGGCGCCGTGGCCGGTCATGTAGCCGCCGCCGTGCACCCACAGCAGCACGGGCCGCCGCTCGGCGCCCTCCGGTGCGGTCACGTTGAGGTAGAGGCAGTCCTCGGCGGGCGCGGGCGGCCCGGGGGCGCCGCCGGGCAGCGGGGTCGCGGCGGCGAGGGCGGCCATGGCCGTCGGCTGGAGGGAGGGCGGCCCGTAGGCGGCGGCGTCGCGCACCCCGCTCCACGGTTCGGCGGGCACCGGCAGCCGCAGGCGCAGCGGGCCCACGGGCGGGGCCGCGTACGGGATGCCGCGCCAGGCGACGACGCCCTCGCCGGTTTCGGTGCCGCGCACCTTGCCCGCACGGGTGTCCACGAGACGGTCGGTCATGCCGTAACTCCCCGGTGGTGTGGTCGTGCGGCCGGAGATCATTGTGCCCTCTTCCGTAGAGAACACCATTCTCTTCTTTGGAGAGCTTTGATTACACTGGGGTCTTCAACTGCCCACCCGCGCCGGGAGCCCAAGTGACGGATCTCTGGAGTGACCTGCTCGGCTGCCTCGCACTCGACGCCCGCCCCGGGCCCGTCTTCGAGGGGCGCAACCAACGGCTCGGCTACCACCGCGTGTTCGGCGGGCAGATCCTCGCCCAGTTCGCGCGCGCGGCCTCGCTCTCCTGCCCGGACAAGCAACTCAAGTCGCTGCACGTGCAGTTCGCGCGCGCCGGCCGGCCCGAGGAGCCGTTGCGGTTCGAGGTGACCCGGCAGCACGAGGGCTCCACCTTCGCCACGCTGACGGTGGTCGCCCGGCAGACGACGGGGGTCGCGGCCACCGCGTCGGTGTCGCTGCACGCCTCCGAGGACGGCCCCGAGCACCAGGCCGACACCGACGTGCCCGCCGTGCCCGGCCCGGAGCACGACGTCGACCTCGGTCTCGTCCCCTGGCAGACCCGGGCCACGAGCGATCTGGACTCGCCCAAGTCCGAACCGCCCGCGTACGACCTGTGGATGCGCACGCCCGAGGTCGACCCGGCGCTCGGCCCCGCGCTCACCGCGTACGCGAGCGACCTGAGCCTGATCGGGACGGCGCTGCGCCCGCTGGAGGGCGTCACCCAGCGCGACTCGGGCACGGCGTTCACCTCGGCGGTGACCGCGCACACCGTGTGGTTCCACCGCCCGTTCCGCACGGACGACTGGCTGCTGCTGCGGCACGCGAGCCCCCTCTTCGCCCACGGGCGTTCCTTCGGCCGGGGCGACGTGCTCACCGCGTCGGGCACGCTGGTCGCGTCGTTCGCCCAGGAGGCGCTGCTCCGGTTCCGGGCCTGAACGGGGTGGCCGCCGGACCTCCGGCGGCCACCCCGACCCCCTTTCACAGCACGGCGGTTACGGCGCCCCCCCCTCGATCACCACCGCCGACCCCATCCCCCCGCCCGCGCACATCGACGCGACCCCGACTCCCCCGCCGCGGCGGCGCAGTTCGTGGACCAGGGTGACCAGCATCCGCGCCCCCGTGGCCGCGACCGGGTGGCCGAGCGAACAGCCGCTGCCGTTGACGTTGACGAGGTCCGGGTCGAGGCCGAGCCGTTTGACGGCGGCGACGGGCACCGCGGCGAACGCCTCGTTGATCTCGAACAGGTCCACGTCACCGGTCGAAAGGCCCGCGCGGGCCAGCGCCTTGGGGATCACGGCGACGGGTGCGAGCCCGGTCTCGGCCGGGTCGACGCCGACCGAGGCCCACGACCGGACCGTGGCCAGCACGGGCAGCCCCTCCCGCTCCGCGACCCGGTCACTGGCGACGATCAGGGCGGCGGCCCCGTCGTTGGCGCCCCCCGCGTTGCCCGCGGTGATGCTGAAGCCCTCGATCTCCGGGTGCAGCGGCTTGAGCGCGGCCAGCCGTTCCGCGCTCGTCGTCCGCCGCGGGTGCTCGTCGACGGCGAACAGGCCGTGCGGGGTGTCGATCGGCACGATCTCCGCGTCGAACCGGCCCTCGTCGATGGCCCGGATGGCGTTCCGGTGCGAGCGCAGCGCCCACGCGTCCATGTCCGCGCGGCTCAGGCCCGCGCGGACGGCCGTGTTCCAGCCGACGGTGATCGACATGTCGAGGTTGGGGGCGTCCGGGCGGTCCGGGTGCGTGGGCGGGCTCCACGGCTCGGCCCACTCCCCGTCGACGCGGAACTTCGACCTCGGGGCCGTGGAGGCCGAGTTGACGCCCCCGGCGACGACGAGTTCGTCCATGCCGGAGCGGATGCTCCCCGCCGCGCTCTGCACGGCCGCCAGGCCCGCCGCGCAGTGCCGGTTGTGGGCAAGACCGGGGACGGAGGTGAGACCGACGGTGAGCGCGGCGTGCCGGGCGATGACGCCACCGCCGTAGAGGCCCTCGCCGAGGACGACGTCGTCGATGGCGGCCGGATCCACACCGTCCGTGGCGACGGACGCGGCGAGGATGTGGTGGGCCAGGTCGTACGCGGTGGTGTCGCGCAGGGTGCCCTTGACGGCGGTGCCGACGGGGGTGCGCAGGGCGGACACGAGAACGGCTTCAGGCATGGGAGGACTCCAGATCGGCCACCAGGGTGCGGCGCAGTAGCTTTCCGGTTTCGGTCTTGGGCAGTTCGGTGCGGAAGACGACCGTGTCGGGCGTCTTGGAGGTGCGCAGCCGGTCCTTGACCCACTGCCGGACCTCGGCCGGGTCCCCGTCCCCGACGACGACCGCGACGATCCGCTGCCCCCACTCCGGGTCGGGCACGCCGATCACGGCGGCCTCGGTGATGCCGGGGTGGGCGAGCAGGACGTCCTCGATCTCGGCGGGGGCGATGTTCTCGCCGCCGCGGATGATGGTGTCGTCGGCGCGTCCCTCGACGAACAGGTAGCCGTCGGCGTCCAGGCGGCCCCGGTCGCGGGTGGGGAACCAGCCGTCCGCGTCCAGGGCGCTGCGGCCGCCGTACTCGCCGGAGATCTGTGCGCCGCGCACGAACACCAGGCCGGTCGCCCCGGCCGGCAGGGGGGTGCCGTCCGCGTCCCGGATCTCCAACTCGACGCCGGGCAGGGCCCGTCCGACGGACGACAGCCGTTCGCGGACGGCGGGGTCGTCGGCCGCGAGGGCCTCGCGGTGGTCGTCGGGGCCGAGGACGGCGACCGAGGAGGCGGTCTCGGTGAGCCCGTACGCGTTGACGAACCCGGTCGTCGGGAAGACGGTGAGCGCGCGTTCCACGACGGGCCGCGGGGTGCGGGAGCCGCCGTAGGCGAGGCTGCGCAGGGTCGGTGTGTCCGCGGCGGCGCCGGGCACCTCGGCGACGATCCGGGCCAGCATGGTCGGCACCACCAGCGCGTGCGTGACCCCCTCCCGCCGTACGGTCGCGAGCCACTCCCCCGCGCCGAAGGCGGGCAGGTAGACCAGGCGGCGGCCGGTGTAGAGGTTGGTCAGCAGGTTCATCAGCCCGGCCACGTGGTACGGCGGCACCGCGACCAGGGCCGCGTCGCCCTCCTCGGCCGAGCCGAACTCCTGGGTGTTCAGGACGTAGGCGAGCAGGTGCCGGTGGCGCAGGAGGGCCGCCTTCGGCTCGGCGGTGGTCCCGCTGGTGTAGAGGACGACGGCGACCGCGTCCGGATCCTGCGGGGCGGTCAACTCATCGTCATCAACAAGCTGTTCGAGTTCGAGGAGGGCGTCGAGGTCGTCGGGCCGCAGGACCAGGGCGCCGGGATGGCGGGCCAGGAGGCGGCTCAACTGGTGTTCGCCGAGGCGGTAGTTGAGGGGGATGAAGGGCACTCCGGCCAGGGCCGCGCCGAACAGGGCGACGGGGTAGGCCAGATGGTTGGCGCTCACGTACAGCACGGCCTCGTGGCGCCTGAAGGTGCGGGCGGCGGCTCGGGCCCGGTCGGACAGCTCGGCGGCGGTCAGGGAACGGCCGCCCGCCGTCACCACCGCCCGGTCACCGGCCGAGGCCACCATGTCGAGAACCATCGTTATGTTCATGAGAATGCTATTCTCATCTCACTAGAGCCATCCTCGCAAGAGAGGGAAACCTTGATGCAGATCAGTGGGAGCTCAGCGGTCGTGGTCGGCGGTGCGGGCGGCCTGGGCGAGGCCACCGTGCGGCGGCTGCACGCGGCGGGCGCGCGGGTGGTCGTCGCCGACCTGGCCGACGAGAAGGGCAAGGCCCTGGAGCAGGAGCTGGGCGTGCGCTACGTCCGCACCGACGCCACCAGCGAGGACGACGTCCCCGCCGCCCTCGCCGAGGCGCAGTCCGCGGCACCGCTGCGGATCTCGGTGGACGCGCACGGCGGCCCGGCCAGCGGCGGCCGTCTCGTCGGCAAGGACGGCTCCCCGCTCGGTCTTGAGGGCTTCCGCACCACCATCGACGTGTACCTGACCGGCGTCTTCAACGTGCTGCGCCTGGCCGCCGCCGCAATCGCCCGGCAGGAGCCGCTGGAGAACGGCGGCCGGGGCGTCGTCGTCAACACCGCGTCGATCGCCGCGTACGAGGGCCAGATCGGCCAACTCCCGTACGCGGCGGCCAAGGGCGGGGTGGTCAGCATGACGCTGGTCGCCGCCCGCGACCTGTCCCCGCTGGGCATCCGCGTGGTCACCATCGCGCCGGGCACCTTCAACACCCCGGCGTACGGCAAGGCGGCCGGCCAGTTGGAGGCGTACTGGGGGCCGCAGGTCCCGTTCCCCAAACGGATGGGCCAGTCCCCGGAGTACGCCTCCCTGGTGCAGCACATCGTGGAGAACGACTACCTCAACGGCGAGGTCGTCCGGCTCGACGGCGCGCTGCGGTTCCCGCCGAAGTGACGGGCCGATCGCGGGTGTCGCGGGCCGCACGGAGAGAGGTGAGCGTCAAGTGACCGGCGAACCGGGCGAGTTGTCGCTGAAGGGCAGGGTCGCGTTCGTCGCGGGCGCCAGCCGGGGCATCGGGCGCAACATCGCGTTCGCCCTCGCGCAGGCCGGGGCCTCGGTCGCGGTGGCGGCCCGGTCCGAGCGCGAGGGCAGACTCGCGGGCACGATCCACTCCGTGGCCGCGCGGATCCGGGAGACGGGCGGCACCGCCCTCGCCGTACCGTGCGACGTCACCGACGAGGCGTCGGTCGAGGAGGCCGTGGCGACAACGGTCGCGGAGTTCGGCGGCATCGACGTCCTCGTCGCCAACGCCGGGGTGATGTGGCTCGGCCCGGTGGAGTCCACGCCGCTCAAGCGCTGGCAGCTGTGCCTGGACGTCAACCTGACCGGGGTGTTCCTGGTGACGAAGGCGGTCGTCCCGCACGTCCGGGCACGCGGCGGCGGCTCCCTGATCGCGGTGACGACCACCGGCGTCGGAATGACCGACCGGGGCGCCAACGCGTACTGGGTGTCCAAGGCCGCCGTCGAACGCCTCTACGCCGGGCTCGCCACCGACTTCAAGAAGGACAACATCGCGGTCAACTGCCTGGCCCCGTCGCGTGTCGTCCTCACCGAGGGCTGGCAGGCCGGGGGCGGCGGCCGGA
Organism: Actinobacteria bacterium OK074; assembly: GCA_001298575.1. GTDB lineage: Bacteria > Actinomycetota > Actinomycetes > Streptomycetales > Streptomycetaceae > Streptomyces. The sequence continues at coordinate 88,307 of LJCV01000263.1, read as the reverse complement.
CGATCCCGCCGGAGGCGGTGGAGCCGCCCGAGGCGATGGGGCACGCGGCGGTCCGCCTGGCCGCGCTGGACGGCACCGGGGTGACGGGGACGGTCCAGCGCTCGGAGGCGCTGTCGCTGTGAGCCGCCGGGGCGGCCACTCCGCCGGTGCGGACGGCCGCCCCGGTCACCACCGCGTTTCGAGGGGGTTTCCGTCGCATTCCGGCGGAGAAGTGACGGTCAAGACTTGTACATGAGTGCTTGTGCGGTTTTGCGGCAGCGGCGGATCATTGGCCGGATCTCGCCGTACACAAGCGCGCGGCACAAGCACTCAGGAGTCCCCGGTGACCGCTGGCCCCCTCGCGTCCGAGCCGGTTGTGGTGCCGGCGGCGGCGCAGACGGAGCGGCAGAAGCTGCGCAAGCACTTCGGCCGCTTCGACATCCTCTTCTTCCTCCTGTGCACCATCGTCGGCGTCGACACGATCGGCACGGTGGCCTCGTCCGGCGCCGAGGCGTTCACCTGGCTCATCGTGCTGGCCGTGGTGTTCTTCGTGCCCTCGGCGCTGCTGACCGCCGAACTCGGGGCCGCGTTCCCCGACGAGGGCGGCCCCTACATCTGGACCAGCCGCGCCTTCGGCCGGCTCGCGGGGGCCGTCAACAACTTCCTGTACTGGATCACCAACCCGGTGTGGCTCGGCGGCACCCTCGCCGTCTCCGCCGTCACGGCGTACACCACCTTCTTCAACGACGGGAAGGACCTGAGCACCCCGGCGTTCTACGTCTTCACCCTCGCGTTCGTCTGGGTGGGCGTGCTGGCCGCGATCCTCTCCTTCGACGTCGGCAAGTGGATCCCCACCGTCGGCGCCTGGAGCCGTTTCGTCCTGCTGGGCCTGTTCACCGTCACGGTCGTGGTCTACGGCATCCAGCACGGCCTGCACGGTTTCGGCTTCGGTGACTTCTCGCCGACCTACGCGGGCTTCGTCGGCCTGGTGCCCGTCCTGATGTTCAACTACGTCGGTTTCGAGCTGCCCAACACGGCCGGCGACGAGATGACCGACGCGCAGAAGGACGTGCCCTACGCCATCTTCCGCAGCGCCCTGCTGTCCGTGCTGCTGTACGCGCTGCCGATCCTCGGCATCCTGCTCGTCCTGCCGGTCAAGGCGATCGACGGCCTCGGCGGCTTCATCGACGCGATCCGCCAGGTCTTCACCGTGTACGGCGGCCACGTCGGCGCCGACGGCACCGCCACGCTCTCCGGCGCGGGCAGCCTGCTCGGGGACCTCGCCGCGATCATGTTCATCCTCACGGTGCTGTCCTCCGGCGTCACCTGGATCATGGGCTCCGACCGGGCCCTGGCCGTCTCCGGCTACGACGGCGCCGCGCCCCGCTTCCTCGGCGTCATCTCCAGCCGGTTCGGGACGCCCGTGCGCGTGAACCTCCTCAGCGGCACGGTCTCCACCGTCGTCCTGGTCCTGGCCCACGAACTGACCCACGGCAGCGCCGCCAAGCTCTTCGGCGCGGTCCTCGGGCTCGCCGTCTCCACCACGCTCGTCAGCTACCTGGGCATCTTCCCGGCGCTCGCGGTGCTGCGCCGCAAGGCCCCGGACGTCGCCCGCCCGTACCGGGCACCCTTCCCCCGCACCATCAGTACGGTGCTCACCCTGCTCGTGCTGTTCGCGAGCGTGCAGCTGGTCGCCCCCGGGCTCGGCGACCACTGGTTCGGCGCCGCCTACCTGCCGGACGGCTGGACCTACGGCGAGCGCCGGCAGTACCTGCTGACGGAGGCGGTCCCGCTCGCCGGGTTCATGCTCCTGGGCGTGCTGTTCTGGGCCCTGGGCGGGCCGACCCGCAGGGCGCAGACCGCCGGGAAGTGACGGCCGTGGGGAGCGCCCGGCGTGCTCCCCACGGGCCGTGCCGGGCTCAGCCGTTGACGGAGTAGGAGTGCGCGCCCGTCCCGGCGAGTCCGCCGCCGTCGACGATCAGGTACGCGTCGCGGATCGGGCGTCCCGCGAGCCACGATTCCAGGATCTCGCGGGTGCCGGCCGCGTAGCGGGCCTGCGCGGAGAGGGAGGAGCCGGAGATGTGCGGGGTCATGCCGTGGTGCGGCATGGTGCGCCAGGGGTGGTCGGCGGGGGCGGGCTGCGGGTACCAGACGTCACCGGCGTAGCCCGCCAGCTGCCCGCCGCGCAGGGCGCGGTCGACGGCGTCCCGGTCGGCGATCTTCGCCCGGGCGGTGTTGATGAGGTAGGCGCCGCGCTTCATCGTGCCGATCAGCTCGTCACCGAACAGGCCCTCCGTCTCGGGGTGCAGCGGCGCGTTGACGGTGACGACGTCGCAGTGCGGCACCATGGCGGCGGCGCTCTCGTGGAAGGTGAGCCCCAGCTCGCGCTCGACGTCCTCGGGCAGCCGGTGGCGGTCGGTGTAGTGCAGCTTCACGTCGAAGGGCGCGAGGCGGCGCAGTACCGCGAGCCCGATCCGCCCGGCGGCGACCGTGCCGACGTGCATGCCCTCCAGGTCGTAGGACCGCTCCACGCAGTCCGCGATGTTCCAGCCGCCGTCGAGGACGACCTGGTGGGAGGGCAGGTAGTTGCGCACCAGCGACAGGATCGTCATCACGACGTGCTCGGCGACGCTGATGCTGTTGCAGTACGTGACCTCCGCGACCGTGACCCCGTGGGTGATGGCCGCGTCGAGGTCGACGTGGTCGGAGCCGATGCCCGCGGTGATCGCGAGCTTGAGGTTCTTGGCGGCGGCGATCCGCTCGGGGGTGAGGTAGGCGGGCCAGAACGGCTGCGAGATCACGACGTCCGCGTCGGGCAGTTCGCGGTCGAAGACGGAGCCGTCGCCGTCCTTGTCGGAGGTGACGACCAGGGTGTGCCCGGCCTTCTCCAGGAAGGTGCGCAGGCCGAGTTCGCCGGAGACGCTGCCGAGGAGGTGGCCGGGGGTGAAGTCGACGGCCTCGGGGGTGGGGGTGGTCTGGCCGCCGGGGTAGTGGTCGATGGCGGGGAGGCCGTCGCGGGCGTACGCGGTGGGGTATCCGTCGGTGGGGTCGTCGTACAGGACACAGAGCACCTTGGCCATGTCGCGGCTCCTCAACTGGCGTGCGGGTAGGTGCCGTTCACCATCCTCGGGGTCGATCGCCCTGGTCAAAGCGATCCTTGTTATGCCGGAATAGCTCTCATCTATCAGCCGTGGTCACCCAGGTAGGTGCGCAGCAGGGCGTCCAGCGCGTCCCGGACGCCCGCCTCCCGGGCGACCTTCAGCAGCGCCTCGGCCAGCACCGCCCGCGGTTCACTGCGGGCGACGACCAGCCCGACCCGCGGGCCGTGCGCGGGCCCCTCCAGCGCCACCACCCGCATCCCCTCGGGTACGCCGAACATGTGCAGCCACGCGTGCGAGATCACGCTGGACCAGCGGCCCGCGGGCAGGTGGGCGTAGAGCCCGGCGACGCTGTCCGACTCGATCGCCGGGGCGGCCGTGGCGTCGTCGGCGGCGAAGCACTCGTCGATGATGCGGCGGTTGCGCATCCGCGGGTTCAGCAGGCACAGCGGGAGGGCGGCGGCCTGGGACCAGCGGGCCCGGGTCGCGGCGGCGAGCGGGCCGTCGACGGGGGTGAGGAGCACGTACCGCTCCTCGTACAGCGGGAACCGGCGCACCTGCCGGAGGGTGTCGTCGTCGAGGTAGGTCATCGCCGCGTCCAGCTCGAACTCGCTCAGCCCGTGGGTGATGTCGGTGGACGAGAGCGACTCCAGGGCGACCCGGGCCCGCGGGTGCCGCTCGCAGAACGGGGTGGTGAGCAGGGAGGCGGCGGGCAGCGCGGTGGGCACGACACCGAGCCGGAGCGTGCCGCTCAGGCCGCCGCCGAGCATCGACAACTCCTGTTGCAGGGCGTCCCGTTCGGCGAGGATGCGATGCGCCCACGCCAGCACCAGTTCGCCCTCCGGGGTCAGGCCCTCGTAGCGTCTGCCGCGCCGTACGATCGGCACGTCCAGCTCGTGTTCGAGGCGGCGGACCGCGGCGGACAGCGCGGGCTGCGAGACGTAGCAGGCCGCCGCGGCCCGGGCGAAGTGCCGCTCACGGGCGAGCGCGACCAGGTACTCCAGCTGACGCAGCAGCATGCCTCTCCTTCACGCCCGCGGTGGCGGGCGCCGCCAGGTCCGTACGGCACAGCAGCGCGGCGCTGAGGTCGAGGCGGTCGTCGAGCCGGGACAGGTTGCGTCCCGTGACGTGCTCGATGCGCTGGATGCGGTAGTGGACGGTGTTGACGTGCAGGTGCAGGACCTCCGCGGTGCGCGCCCAGGAGCCGTCGTGCGCGAGGAAGGTCTCCAGGGTGCGCAGCAGGGCGGCCGTGGAGGCGTTCGCGGTGGTGAGCAGGGGGCCCAGGACAGCGCGGCCGTAGGCGGTGCGGACCTCGGCCGGTACTCCGGTCAGCAGGGCGCCCAGTCCGGTGAGGGCGGCGGCGTCGGTCAGGGCGGAGGCGTCCGGCGCGGTCGTACGGGCGGACGCGAGGCCGTAGCGGGCCTGGGCGAGCGCTCCGGGGAGGTCCGCAGGTCCGGCCGCGGTCTCCCCCGTGCCGCCGTGCAGCGGCAGGGCCGGTTCGGCGGTCGCGACCAGCGCCCAGATCCGCTGGAGGTCCTGCGCGAGCGGGTCCGGGTCGGCGGGCAGGACCGCGAACGCGGTGCCGTCGGGCAGCCGTCCGACGGCGGCGGCCACCACTCCGGCGTGCGCCAGCACCTCGGCGAGCGCCCCCTCGCCCTGCTCCGTGCCCGCGGCGAGGACGCGGTAGGGGCCCTCGGCCGGGAGCCCGCAGGTGTGCAGCGCTGCCGCCACCGCGGTGCTCTCCGCCGCGGGGGCGGCGAGCAGGGCGCCGAGTTCGTCCGCCGCCTGCCGTCCGACGTCCCGCTGCCGGGCCTGTGCCTCCTGGCCGAGGCCCAGGATCGCGGTGATCTCGTGCAGCATGCGCGGGGGTACGGCGGCGGGGTCGGGCAGGTGCAGGTGGCGGCGTTCGTACGGGGAGACGGCTTCGGCCTCGACCGCGGCCGTCACCCCGCTCTCGCCGCGCAGCAGGGCCGCCGCCTCGCGGGCCGGGACCGGGGCGGCGCCCGGGGTGGCCGCGACGGTCCGCCCGGCGGTGGTGAACAGGTACGCGGTGGCCGGGGCGGCCGGGTCGAGGTGGGTGAAGGCGGTCGCCAGGATCGCCTCCGGTCCGGCGTGCCGGGCCACGAGCCGGGTCAGCCGGGTGCGGAGGATCTCCGGGAGCGCCTGACGGCGGCCGAGGTCGCCCCACTGCCACAGGTACACCGCGTCCGTGATGGTGCGGAACATGACGTGCGCGGGCACCCCGGCCACCGGCAGTCCGTGGCGGACGCACGCCTCGACGAGGTCGTCCGGCACCGCGCCGTGCGTCTCCTCACCGGCCAGCAGGACGACGGCGCCCGCGTCCGCCAGCGCGGAGACGAACCGCTCGGCCCTGCCCCGCCCGTCCCGGGGGCTCCACCAGACCAGTCCGCTGAGCACCGCCTCGCCGGGCCGGACGAAACGGGCGGGGTCCTCCAGGTCGGTGACGGTGACCCCGCCGATCTCCCGCCGCAGCAGCGTGTCCTCGGCCCACAGCAGGCGCAGTCCGAGGGAGTCGTCCCTCAGCAGGTGTTCGACGTGCATGCGGCTCCGGCTCCTCGTACGGCTGCCGGAGCGCCCCTCCAGCGGTCCGGCCCCAGGCATCTCGCATTCACCAGGCGAATGTGCCTGATCACATCGTAGATGCCAGGAGAACCGAGTGGAACGCGTCCTGGTGGATCCTCCAGGAACCGGGCCGGAAACGGCTGGGTTTCCGTGTCGTGAACCAGCCGTGCGGGCCGGGTCCGGGTTGCTTCACTGACGTTCATGGAACTGACGTTCATGGAGCGGACATGGACCTGAACACGGTGGTGGAGATCCGGGACGCGCGGCAGCCCGCGCCCTGGCGCCCGGGCGACGCCTGGCTGGGCGGCGGCACGTACCTCTTCTCCGAGCCGCAGCCGCACCTGCGGCGGCTGGTGGACCTGAGCCGGACCGGCTGGAGGCCCGTGGCCCTGCTCCCGGACGGCTCGCTGGAGATCGCCGCCACCTGCACGATCGCCCAGCTGTCCCGCTTCGCGAAGGAACTCACCGCCCAGGCCGCGCCGCTGTTCGAGCAGTGCTGCCGGGCCTTCTTGGCCTCCTTCAAGATCTGGAACATGGCCACCGTCGGCGGCAACCTGTGCAACGCCCTCCCGGCCGGGCCGATGATCTCCCTCACGGCCGCCCTCGACGGCGAGTGCCTGCTGGTGGCGCAGGACGGCACCCGACGCCGGGTGCCTGTCGCCGACTTCGTCACCGGCGCGGGCCGCAAGGACCTCGCCGAGGGCGAGTTGCTGCGCTCCGTCACGCTGCCCGCCCGCGCGCTGGGCTGCCGTACGGCGTTCAGGCAGGCGTCGCTGTACGGTCTTGGCCGCTCCGGCGTGCTGGTCGTCGGCGCGCTGGACCCGGTCGACGGCTCGCTGGCGATCACCGTCACCGCCGCCACGGTCCGCCCGGTGCGGCTGTCCTTCCCGCTGCCGCCGACGGCCGAGGCCCTGCGCACGGCGGTCGGGGCGGCCGTGGCCGACGACGAGTGGTTCGACGACCTGCACGGACTGCCCGAGTGGCGGCGGCACATGACGTTGCGGTACGCGGAGGAGATCCGCCGGGAGTTCGAAACGGTGGCAGGGTGAAGATCGAGGTCAACGGCCGCTCCCACGAGGAGGAGCCCCGTCCGGGCCAGTGTCTGCGCACCTATCTGCGCGACCGCGGCTGGTTCGGTGTGAAGAAGGGCTGCGACGCGGGCGACTGCGGCGCCTGCACGGTGCACGTGGACGGCGAGCCCGTGCACAGCTGCCTCTACCCGGCCTTCCGCGCCGACGGCAGGACCGTCACCACGGTCGAGGGCCTGGCCGCCCCGGACGGCGAACTCCACCCCGTCCAGCGGAGGTTCCTGGACGCGCAGGGCTTCCAGTGCGGCTTCTGCACGGCCGGTTTCCTGATGACGACGGCGGCCCTGGACGAGGACCAACTCGCCGATCTCCCCCGGGCGTTCAAGGGCAACCTGTGCCGCTGCACCGGCTACCGGGCCATCGAGGACGCGGTGCGCGGGGTCTGCCACGTCGAGGCGCCGGCGGCCGGCGAGAGCGTCGGGCGCAACCTGCCCGCCCCCGCCGGACCCCAGGTCGTCACCGGCACCGCCCGCTACACCTTCGACCTGGACGTCCCCGGCCTGCTGCACATGAAGCTGCTGCGCTCCCCGCACGCCCATGCCCGCATCGCCGCCATCGACACCACCGCGGCGCTCCACGTCCCGGGCGTGCACGCCGTGTTCACCCACCACGACGCCCCGGAACGGCACTTCTCCACGGCCCGGCACGAGCACCCCACGGAGGACCCGGACGACACCCGCGTCCTCGACGACACCGTCCGCCACATCGGCCAGCGCGTCGCCGCCGTGGTGGCGGACAGCGAGGCGGCCGCCGAGGAGGGCTGCCGCCGCATCCAGGTGACGTACGAGGTGCTGCCCGCCGTCCTGGACCCGGAGGAGGCGATGCGGCCGGGCGCACCGGTGGTGCACGACAAGGACCCCGCCACCGCCCGGATCTCCCGCCCCCACGACAACGTCGTCGTCGAGGCGCACGGCCAGGTCGGCGATGTCGAGACCGGATTCGCCGAAGCCGACGCCGTGTACGAGGAGACCTTCCGCACCCAGCGCATACAGCACGCCAGCCTGGAGACGCACGGCGCGGTGGCCTGGCTCGACGAGGACGACCGCCTCGTCGTCCGCTCCAGCACCCAGACCCCGTTCCTGACCCGCCGCGCCCTGTGCGCGCTGTACGACCTGCCGAAGGACAGGGTCAGGGTGGTCGCGGGCCGGGTCGGCGGCGGCTTCGGCGGCAAGCAGGAGATGCTCGTCGAGGACATCGTGGCGCTGGCGGTCCTGCGGCTGCGGCGCCCGGTGAAGCTGGAGTACACCCGCGCCGAGCAGTTCTTCGGCGCCACCACCCGGCACCCCTTCACCATCGGCGTGAAGCTCGGCGCCCGCCGCGACGGCACCCTGACCGCGCTCCAGCTGCGGGTGGTCGCCAACACGGGCGCGTACGGCAATCACGGCCCGGCGGTGATGTTCCACAGCGTCGGCGAGTCCACGGCCGTCTACCGCGCCCCGCACAAGAAGGTCGACGCCTACTCCGTCTACACGCACACCGTCCCGGCCGGTGCCTTCCGCGGCTACGGCCTCGGCCAGGTGATGTTCGCCGTGGAGTCCGCGCTGGACGAGCTCGCGCGCCGACTCGGCCTGGATCCGCTGGAGTTCAGGGCCCGCAACGTCATCGGCCCGGGCGAGCCGCTGCTCTCCGCCGGCGGCGAGGAGGAGGACCTCCACGTGGCCAGCTACGGGCTCGACCAGTGCGTGGCCGTCGTCCGCCGCGCCCAGGCGGAGCCGCTCGCGGAGCCCGTGCCGGACGGCTGGCTGGTCGGCGAAGGGGCCGCGCTGGCGATGATCGCGACGGGTCCGCCCGGCGGCCACATCGCCGACGCCCGCGCGACCCTGCTGCCGGACGGCGGCTTCGAACTCGCCGTCGGCACCGCGGAGTTCGGCAACGGCACGACCACCGTGCACCGGCAGATCGCGGCGGGCGAACTCGCCACCACCGTCGAGCGGATCACCGTCCGCCAGTCGGACACGGACGTCGTACGGCACGACACGGGCGCCTTCGCCTCGACGGGTGTGGTGGTCGCGGGCAAGGCCACCCTGCGCGCTTCCCGCGCCCTGGCCGACCTGCTGCTGGACTTCGCCGCCGCCCACCTCCAACTACCCCGTTCCGCCTGCCGGTTGGCGGAGGAGGCGGTGCTGCACCCGGGCGGACGGCTGCCGTTGAAGGAGCTGTACGCGGCCGGGCGCGCGGTCGGCATCGGCTTCGCCGCCGACGGGCACTTCGGCGGCACCCCGCGCTCGGTGGCGTTCAACGCGCAGTGGTTCCGGGTGGCCGTGGACCCCGGCACGGGTGAGATCCGCATCCTGCGCAGTGTGCACGCGGCCGACGCGGGCCAGGTCATGAACCCGATGCAGTGCCGCGGCCAGGTGGAGGGCGGGGTCGCGCAGGCGCTCGGCGCGACCCTCTTCGAGAACGTCCGGGTCGACGAGCACGGCGCGGTGGACACCGCGGCCTTCCGCCGCTACCGGCTGCCCCAGTACGCGGACGTGCCGCGCACCGAGGTCCACTTCATGGAGACGGCGGACACGATCGGCCCGCTGGGCGCCAAGTCGATGAGCGAGAGCCCCTTCAACCCGGTCGCCCCCGCCTTCGCCAACGCGCTGCGGGACGCGACCGGCATCCGCTTCACCGAACTCCCGCTGACCCGCGACCGGGTGTGGCTCGCGCTCGACAAGCGACGTCAGAGGTCCAGCAGTTCCTCGTAGAAGCCGCCGAACTCCCGTGCCGGGTCGACGAGATGGATCTCCAGGATCCAGTGGCAGCGGCGCCCGGCCTTGTCGGTGCGGCGCAGCGGGGTGTCGTTGGCGGGCGCGATGTACGACTCGACGTCGGCGCCGTCGATCGTCTCGTGCGGGAACTCGCCGACGAGATGTCCGGCGTGCCAGCCGCCGAGTTCCCAGCCGGCCTCGGCGGCCAGGCGTTCGACCTCGGTGTACAGCCGCTTCCCGGTGATGTCGGGGTCGCTCTCGAAGAACCGGCGGCCGGCCGCGAAGACCTTGGGCAGGTCGTCGCGCAGCCGGAGCTTGACCGGGTCGTCGCCGAGGACGAAGGTGCGGCCGAAGTCGGCCTCGTACTCCTCGAAGATCGGCCCGAAGTCGGCGAACACGATGTCGTCCGCGCCGATCACCCGGTCCGGCGGGTTCTCCCGGTAGGGCTTCAGGGTGTTGGGCCCCGAGCGCACGATCCGCTTGTGCCAGTGCCGGGTCGTGCCGAACAGTTCGTTCGCCAGGTCCCGCACGCGGTCGCTGACCGCCCGCTCCCCTTCGCCGGGCGCGACGAGTCCGCGCTCCTCGATCTCGGTGAAGAGCCGTTCGGCCTTGGCCTGCGCGTCCAGCAGCCGGGCCGCGCGCGTGGGTTCGTCGTCCGCCATGGACCCGAAGGTAGGACGTCGGATCATTTCCGGGCAACTCGAATCCGGTGCGCCGGTCGAGGCCACAGCGCCATTTCCTCCGTCACGTCCACGCGGTGTAGCCGCCGTCCACCCGGATCGTGTCGATGCCGCTGATGTGCCGGGCCCCGCACCGGTCCTGCGGCAGCACGAGTTGCGGGCCGTCGCGGTCGAGCGGGGTGTCGTCGATCCGGACCGCGAGCAGCACCGGAGCGCGCCCGAAGTCGGGGTCGATCTCCGCCCAGGACAGCAGCGCCCGGTGCCCGTCCGCGCCGCGCACGGCGATGAGGAAGCGCAGCCGGTCCTTGCGCCGGGCGGGGTCGAAGACGGGCCCCGCGTCCGCGAGGACGTCGTGCAGCAGCGGTCCGGTGAAACGGTGGTGCTGTACGCCGCTGGTGGCGCACTCGAAGCTGACCGCCGCCCGGCGCTGGGGCCAGGCCAGCAGATCGGCCACGGTGAGCCGGGACGGCCTGGCCAGATCGCCGGCGAGCACGACTTCCGCCGGCGGAACGGTGGCCGTACCGGCGGCTGCGCGGGACTGACTCACGGGCTACCACCTCCCGGATGTCCGTACCCGCACAGCCCTACCGCACAAACGCAGATACGAACTGCATCGGCTGATCATCTGGCCTCTGCCATGACACCTCGCGACGAGACCTAGCAGCTGCGCTTCTCATCCCTTCACCGCGCCGGCGGTGAGCCCCTGGACGATGTACCGGCTGGCGAAGGCGAAGAGCAGCATGGTCGGCGCGATGGTGAGCACCGCGGCGGCCGACATCGAGCCCCAGTCGATGTTGAAGCTGGAGATGAAGCCGTTCAGCGCCGTCGGCACCGTCTTGTTGGCGTCGCTGTTCATCAGGGTCACCGACAGGAACAGCTCGTTCCAGCAGTTGACGAAGTTGAAGATGAACGCGGCGATGATGCCCGGCTGCATGACCGGCAGCAGCACCCGGAAGAGCGCCCCGAGCCGGGAGCAGCCGTCGATCATGGCGGCCTCCTCCAGCGCGTCCGGCACGTTCTCGAAGAAGCCCCGGAGCATCACCGTGCAGAAGGGGATGCAGACCGCGATGTAGACGAGGATCAGCCCGAGCCGGTTGTCGACCAGGTGCAGCGTCGTCATCAGCATGTACAGCGGCCCGAGCGCGATGAAGGACGGGATCATCTGCGTGACCAGGGCCGCCATCATCAGCGCGCTCTTGCTGCGGAACTCGAAGCGCGCCAGCACGTACGCCGACAGTAGCGAGATGACGGTGGCGACCGCGCCCGCGACCGTCGCGATGACGAGGCTGTTGGTGAGGTAGACGCCGAACTGGGCCTTGCTGAAGAGGCCGCGGTAGTTGGCCAGCGAGAAGTGCTGGGGCCAGTACGCGATCGAGGAGCTGAAGATCGTCCCCGGGCTCTTGAGCGAGGTGATGGTGATCCAGTACAGCGGGAAGACCGTGACGATCAGCCAGCCCGTCAGGAACGTGATGCGCACGGTGCGTCCGGCGGCGGACTCCTTGTTGATCATGATGCCGTTCCGTTCCGCTCCCGGGTGGCCGTGAGGTAGAAGACCGAGAAGACCATCAGCATGGCGACGACGATCAGACCGACCGCCGATGCCTTTCCGTAGTCGCCCTGCTGGGTGATGGAGATCATCCACGTGGTGACGATGTGCGTCTCGTTGGACGGGCCGCCGCCGGTCATGCCGAAGATGATGTCGGGGAAGTTGAAGATCCAGATGACCCGGAGCAGCACGGTCAGGGCCAGCGTCCCGCGGATGGAGGGGATGGTGATCTGGAAGAGGGTGCGGACCTTCCCGGCGCCGTCGAGCGCGCCCGCCTCGTAGATCTCGTCGGGGATCGACTGGAGCGCGGCCAGGATCATGATGGAGAAGAAGGTGACCCCGTACCAGACGTTGGCGATGACGACGGCGGTCATCGCGGTCTTCGGGTCGGCCAGCCACGGGATCGGGGTGTCGATCAGATGGGCCTTCTCCAGCAGGTCGTTGACGACGCCGAACTCGCTGTTGAACATCCAGCGGAACAGGATGCCGATGAGGAACCCGGAGATCGCCCAGGGGAAGAAGATCAACGCCTGGTAGAGGCCGCGGAAGCGGAAGCGGCGGCGCAGCCACAGCGCGATGGCGAACCCGATGACGAACTGGGGCACGATCGAACCGACCACCCAGATGGCGGTGTTGCCCAGGACCGTGTAGAAGACCGGGTCGGCGAGGATCTCCCGGAAGTTCTTCAGGCCGACCCAGGAGGTGTCCGTGAGGTCGTTGAGGTTCCAGTTGCGGAAGGCCATCTGGCCGCCCGCGATCATCGGGTAGTAGACGAACACCGCGACGAACAGGGCGGCCGGAGCCATGAACGCCGCGATGCTCAGGCCCCGGCGGCCGGTGAAGACCGGCCGGCGCGGGCGCGGCGCCGGCGGGTTCTTCGTGGCCGGCGGCGCCGCCCGCCGGGCCTTCTCGTCGATGGTCGTGGGATTCACGTCCGGCCTTCCCGCCAGTCCTACTGGCTCTTCCACTTCTCGGTCCAGTAGGTGTTCCAGCCGGCCAGCAGCTGCTTGGCCGTCATCTTGCCGAGCAGGACGCTCTGGACGTCGGCGTCGGACTTCTGGGTCCACTCCGTCCACCAGGAGGAGTCACGGGGCTGGACGACGGTGAGGTACTTGTCCGGGTTCTCGGTCATCGTCAGATAGCTCGCCCACGGGCCCGTCTTGTAGAACGAGTCGTCGGCCGCGCCCTTGAGGATGGGGACCAGGCTGTTCTTCTTGTCGAAGGTGAGCGACGCCTGGCCCTCGGAGAGGAATTCGATGAGCTTGGCGGTCTCCGCCTTGTGCTTGCTGCTGGCCGCCGTGCCCCAGCCCGCGGTCGCCACCGGCTGGACGGCCTTGCCGCTGGGGCCGGTGAGCAGCGGGGCCGTGGTCCACTGCTTCTTGGTGATGGTCGTCGACTGGCCGACGGTCGCGATGACCTCCGGGTCCTGGAGGAGGAAGGCCGTGGAGCCGTTGGAGAAGCCCTCGACCATCTCCGGGTAGCCCCAGGCGACGGAGGACGGCGGCGACGCCTTCTTGAACACCTTGAAGTAGGTGTTGAGAGCGGTGAGCGCCTCCGGGGCGGAGAAGATCGTCTTGCCGTTGGTGAGCTTGAAGCCGTTCTCCCGGTCGATCTTGTCGGCGACGTACGACTCGATGACCGCGACGGCGTTGGTGTCGGCGGCCGTGCCGCCGCGGAAGGCGTAGCCGTAGCGGCGCTTGGCCGGATCCTGGATGGCGGTGGCCTGGGTGAGCAGCTCGTCCCAGCTGGCGGGCGGCTTCTTGAAGCCCGCGGCGGAGACAAGGTCGGTGCGGTAGTACAGGCTCAGGCCGTAGAAGCCGTACGGGATGTAGTAGGTGCGGCCCTTGTCGTCCTTGGCGTACTTGACGGCGTTGCCGGTCAGGTCGTTCCAGCCGCTCCAGTTCTTCAGTTCCTTGCTCATGTCGTAGAGCCAGCCGTTGGTGCGCCAGGGCGCGACGGTGGTGTCGCGGACTTCGAGGGCGTCGATGCCGCTGCCGGACTGGAGCATCTGCTGGATCTTCTGGTCCGCCTGCTCGGTGGGCGGCGAGATCAGGTCGACCTTGATCTTGGGGTTCTGCTTCTCGAACTGGCCGATGAGGGTCTTCAGCACCGCCGTACGGGCGGGGTTGGTGAGGCTCTCGACCATGTGCAGCGTGACGGTTCCGTCGCTCGCGCCGGCGCCACCGCCGACGGCGCAGCCCGACACCGTCAACGCGGCGGCGAGGCCGAGGGCGACTGCTGCCTTTCTCCTGCTCAACACTGTGCTCTCCCAGTTCCGGACGATCGGCGGATGGTCACTGCGATGCGAGTTGTGCGATATGGGTGCGGGCCCAGCCGCCGAGCACCGGTACGCAGTGCTCGGCGAAGTACTCGAAGTCGGCGGCCGTGTTGTACACGTGCGTCGACAGCCGGAGGTAACCGACGCCTCCGAAGCTGGTGAAGGCGGCCTCGACGCCCAGTTCGGCGGCGACCCGGTCGCGCAGGGCGTCGGCGTCGGCGTGCGTGGTGCCCAGGCCCGCGGGCAGCCGGACCAGACGCAGCGCGTTGACCGGCATGCCGACGTCAACCGCGCTGCTTTCGCCGGTGAGTTGGGCGAAGGCGTCGCCGACGATCCGCTCCGCGTAGTCGGCCAGCGTCCGCATGTAGGTGCGGGCGGTGTCCCAGCCCCAGGTGTGCTCGACGAAGTCCAGCGCGGCCGGTGCGGCGAGGTAGCTGGTGACGTCGAGGGTGCCCTGGGTGTCGAAGCGGTCGGGGTACGGCTCCGGGGCGCCCCACGAGTCGATCAACGGGTGGAGGTCCTCGCGGAGCGGTCCGCGGGCGACCAGGGCCGCCGTGCCGCGGGGCGCGCAGCCGAACTTGTGGAGGTTGCCGATCCACACGTCGCACTCCACCCCCGCGAGCGGGTCCTCGGCCAGGCCGGGTACGTGGGCGCCGTCGACCAGCAGCGGGATGCCGCGTTCGCGGGCCGCGCGGCCGATCCGCGCCACGGGCATCCAGCGGGCGGTGGCCGAGGTGATGTGGTCGAGGACGATCAGGCCCGTCGCGTCGGTGACCTGGGCGAGGACGGCCTCGTACGCCTCGTCCGCGTCCGCGTCGAGGGGCACCCGTGCGGTCCGGACGCTGCCGCCCCAGCGCCGGGCCAGGCGCTGCGCCCCCATGGTCACGGCGCCGTAGCCGTGATCGGTCACGAGGACCTCCCCGCCCGGTCTGGCCGGTACGTTCGTGTAGACGACGCTCGCGCCGCCGCTGGCGTTGGGCACCAGGGCGAGATCGTCCACGGCGACCCGCAGGAACGCGGCGACCGCGCGCCGGGCGGTCGCGACCCGGGCCGGAAGTCCCGGGAACCACACGCCCGGTGAACGGTCCATCTCCGCGCGCAGCCGGTTCTGCTCGTGCTGCACGGCGAGCGGAACCGCCCCGAACGAGCCGTGATTGAGGTGGTGGTGCGCGGGGTCCAGGGACCACGCCTCGGCCGCCGGCCTCCCGTCGGCGAGCAGAAGGGGGCGCGGCGCGGTGGTGCCGGTGGTGCCGGTGCCGGTGGTGCTGACTGTGCTGATGGCGGGCTCGCTCACGTATGACTCACGATCTCCCTGGCCCCATGACGGCGGGCCCATACATCGGACGGTCGCCGAAATAGATCTGATGACTTGCGGCGCATCGTGGCACGACACCCTTGCGCAGACAAGGGCCCCGGAGCGCCGACATCAGACGGTCACGCGATCTAACGGGCCGTCCGGCGGCTCAAGATGGGCGCCGATTCGCCTTCCACCTGCACAAACACCAGGAGTCCGAATCCCGCCGCACCGACTCCCCGGCCCCGCGCGACTTGATGGCGTCGTGACCGATCGATTACGTGCGCGAAATAAGTCATTGGATGACTTGGAGGCAGGCACCGCAACTCATCAGATGACTCTGTAGGCTGCGGGAGGCCGAGCGAAGTGGCCATGTCCTCCGGAGGGGAAAAATGTCCGCAGTTGACCAGGCGTTCCACGGGCTACGGCACATGATCTCCACCGGCCGTCTGGTGGCCGGGCAGCGGATTCCGCCCGAGGGCGAGCTGTGCGAGGAACTGGGCGTCTCCCGGGGCTCGTTGCGCGAGGCCGTGCGGATGCTGGCGGCCCTGCGGGTGATAGAGCCGCGGCACGGCTCGGGCACCTACGTCTCGCAGTTGCGGCCGGAGGACATCGTGGGCAGCCTGTCGCTCACCGTCGATCTGCTGCCGCTGGCCGGGCTGCTGGAGATGTACGAGATCCGGCGGGTCCTGGAGTCCCACGCGGCGGCGCAGGCGGCGGCCCGGATGACCCCCGAGACGCTGAAGTCGATCTTCGAGCACATCGAGGCGATGGAGGCGACCGAGGACCCGGAGCGGGTCTCCGCCCTCGACCAGGGTTTCCACGCGGAGATCGCCCGGGTCGGCGGCAACCCCACGCTCGGCTCGCTGCTCGGGGTGTTCCGCGCCCGGTCCCGCGCCTACCAGGTGTTCACGCTGCCCGACGGGCCGCACATCAAGCGCGCCAGCGACGAGGACCACCGCGCGATTGCCACCGCAATCGCCAACCGCGACCCCGTCGCCGCCGCGGGCGCGGCCTCGGCCCACGTGGCGCACACCGAGAAGTGGCTCAACGCCTTCCTGACCCAGACGGCGCCCGCCGAGCCCGCCCCCGGTTCTCCGGGGCAACAGCGCCCGTAAGGTGAGCAACCGTCGACAGGCGGAGACGGGAGACAGGTCACGGTGGATCAGCAGGCGCGTACTCGACTGCCGGCGGCGTCCCGGAAGGCGCAGATCATGGAAGTCGCGGCCGAGTTGTTCGGCGACCGCGCCTACCAGGAGATCTCGATGGAGACCATCGCCCAGCACGTCGGCATCCGGAAGGCGTCGCTCTACTACTACTTCGGCAGCAAGGACGACCTGCTGGCGCAGATGCACCAGGGCATGATCGAGCCGGTCATCGAGGCGCACCGGAGCCGTCTGGACGCCGGGGTGCTCGACCCGCGGGGCCTGCTCCTGGCGATGATGACCGACCTGGTGTCCCTGATGGAGACCCATCCGGGGCACATACGGGTGTTCTTCGAGCACTTCCGGGAGCTTCCGGAGGCCGTCCGTACGGCGGTCGCCGAACTGCGCGACCACTACCGCGCGTTGCTGGCGGACGTCCTCGAACGCGGCGTGGCCGACGGCTCCTTCGTGGTCCCCGACCCGAACCTGACCGCGCTGGCGATCCTGGGCATGTGCAGCTGGACCCAGCAGTGGTTCCGCCAGGGCGGGGACATCTCCGCGGCCCGGATCGCCCAGTACTTCTACGACACCGTCACGCACGGCATCAACGCCGTCTGACGAACCCGTCCCCACACACAGCCCGCCAAGTCTCCTTCGGATCCGGCCAGTTGCCAGGCTCATCTTTATCTACCTTCCGGTCGGTAGACGTCCTACGATCGCTCGTGTGACTACCGAAGAGACGAGTTTCGCCCAGCAGTACGGACCGTGGGCCTTCGTGGTCGGCGCCTCGGAAGGGGTGGGCGCGGCCTACGCGCGCGCCATGGCCGAACGCGGGCTCAACGTGGTGCTGCTCGCCCGGCGCAAGGACGCGCTGGACGAACTGGCCGCCGCGCTCCGCACCGAGACCGGGGTCGAGACGCGGACCCTCGCGGTGGACCTCACCGACGCGGACGCGATGGAGCGGATCCTCGACGGCACGGCCGGTCTGGAGATCGGCATGGTGCTGTACTGCGCCGGTGCCGACCCCACCTACGAGCCGTTCCTCGCCAACCCGATCGAGGTCCCGTTGACGCTGGTGCAGCGCAACTGCCTGGTGCCGATGCGGATCTGCCACCACTTCGCCGGATTGATGGCGGCCCGCGGCCGGGGCGGGATCGTGCTGGTCTCGTCGGCCGCCGGGCTCGCGGGTGCGCGCAACATGGTGGCCTACGGGGCGTCGAAGGCGTTCGACATGGTGATGGCGGAGGCGTTGTGGGCCGAACTCCACGACGGCGGCGTCGACGTCCTGGCCGCCGTGCTGGGCGTGACCGACACCCCGGCGCTACGACGGCTGCTGGCCCGCCGGGGCGTCCTGTCCGGCCCCGACGATCCGCTGCCGATTCCCGGCGCGGTCACCCCCGAGCAGGTCGTGGCCGAGGTGATCGAGAACCTGCCGCACGGCCCGACGCACTTCGTCGGGGAGCCGGTCCGCGCCAGTGAACGGAAGTTGCGCGGACTGAGCCGCAACGAGGCCGTGAAGGCGATGCTCGCGCAGCAGAACGCCAGCGTCATGAGCGGCGGCCCGGCCGCGGGGACGGCTCCCTGACCCGGCCGGTTCAACACAGCGGGTCGGCCTTCACCCACCGCTGCCCGCACGGCCGTTACGGGCACGGCGGCCGGTAGTCCACGTTCCCGAAGTACTTCTTCCACTCGGAGCCGGTCATCCTGGGGTGGCCGATTCGGCACACCCGGCCCGCGACGCGCTGCGGGGAGGTCTCCCACAGCCGCCCGGCCGGCCCCGCCACCAACTGCTCCCGGCCGAAGAACCATGCGGCGTCCTGCTCCCGGAACGACCGCAGTCCCACGTACGGCGGCGGGGTCGCCTCCTCCTCCGCCGTGTCGGGCGCGGGGAATTCTTCGCCGTGAGTTTCCCGCCGCCCGCCAGCGCCGCTCCCACTCCTCGGCGTCCCCGGCGCAGGCGCGCACGTAGGCGAGTGTCACCGCCGGCGTCGGCAGCCGCTGGCCGGAGGCCGCGGAGGACAGCGTCGAGATCGAGTAGTGCGCCCGCTCCGCCAGTCCCCGGTACGGCGGATTGCCCGCCTTGCGCCGCAACTGCCGTAGTCCCGCGGCGAATTCCCGGAACGGACCGTCCCCCGCGTCCAGCGGTCGCTCCTTGCGCGGCATCGCCGCGCCTCCCCGTTCCCCCGGGCCACGGTCGGATGGCTTTGCCACATTTTTCACGAGTTGTTTGTCCGGCACCAGCGCCTCGACGGCGAACAGTGCGCGCTCCGGGGGCGGTTGGAGCGCCGGCGCCCCGCGCCACGGGTGGCCGGGGCGCCGGACGCCCGGCCTCAGAGCAGATCGAGCGCGTCGAACCCGTAGCTGGGGCTGAGGTATCCGCCGCCGCCCGCCGACCCCCCGGCCGCGTCGATGCGCAGGGTGTTGGTGCCGGTCAGCAACTCGGCGGCGGGGATGACGTATGCGTAGGTGTGGTTGTTGCCGCGGTAGCTGCCGACGGTCAGGGTGCGGGTGGTGGGTTCGGTCGCGGCGGCCGGGATCGCGGAGGTCCAGGTGTCGTTGACGGTGATCTGCGGGCGGCCGTTCGCCTTGGCGGTGGTGATGCCGATGCGCAGGGTGCGGTCGGTGGCGGCCTGGGCGGCGGTGAGGGTGAAGGAGACCAGCAGGCCCTGGTTGATCTCCTTGAACTGGTAGGCGGGCCAGGCCGCGGCCGTCGAGCTGCCGACGACGTAGGTCCCGGCGGTCCAGGCCGCCGCGCGGGAGTCGGAGGGGTGGGCGTAGGTGACCAGGGAGGCGTTCTTGAAGCCGGCCGGGGTGCCGTTCCAGTCGCCGATGCGCCACAGGGCGGTGTCGGCGGCGGGGTCGCCGGTGATCGTCAGGGTGTGCAGGGTGGTGACGGCGCCCGCGGTGATCGTCACGCTCTCGGTGTGCACGGCGAGTTCGCCCTTGTAGACGGTGAGGGTGTAGGTGCCGGGCAGGATGCCGGGGACCGCGTACTTGCCGGTGCTCGCGTCCGCCTCGGCCCAGTACTGCGCGTCGGCGTTGGCGACGCCCACGACGTAGGGGTACGAAGTGTCGCGCCCCGCGAGGCCGTTGCCGACGATCCGGCCGCGGCCACTCGCGCCGGTCCAGCCGGTGAGGCCGAGGGCGTCCACCCAGGCGGTGTTGTCGCGCCCGGACACGGCGGCGGTCGGCGCGGCCCCGTCGGTGAAGGCGAGCACGTACGGGCCGTGCAGGCCGAAGCGCGCGGCCTCGGTCTGGCCCTCGGCGTAGTAGAGGTGTTCGTAGAGTCCGGCGCCCGACTCGTTGCCGTGGCGCAGGAGTTGGCGGACGAACGGGCCGCCGGAGTCCTTCTCCTTGCTGGAGCGGACGACCCAGAGCGCGGCGGCGGAGGTGCTGAAGCCGAAGTAGTCGTAGTCGATGGTCCGCAGGTTGGCGAAGTGCTTCGATCTGGTGGTGCCGTCGGCCTTGGCGAAGACGTCGGCGGACTCGATGACGGTGTCGGAGTTGGACCAGGTGTCGGGGTAGGTGGTGGGGAAGATGCCGGGCTTGAGGCGCGCGATGTAGCGGCTGGCGGTGACCGAGGTGTCGGCCTTGTAGGTGAAGAGGTAGATGTTGTTCTCGCCGCTGCGGGCCGCGTAGTAGTGGATCAGGGTGCCGTGGACGACCTTGATGAGGACGACTCCGGTGGCGGGTGTGGAGATGGTCACCGTCGAGGCGCCGAGGCCGCTCTCGATGTGGGAGTTCTTTCCGTCGTAGCCCTGGTACTCGGTGCCGTTGTAGACGAAGGAGGAGAGGTCGCCGTTGGTGTGGTCGACCTTGAAGACCAGACCGGCGCCGGTGTCGACGACGTAGCGGGTCCCGTCGTCGGTGTAGCCGAAGCTCGCGGCCGAGGCCCGGACGGGGGTGGCGAGGGCCAGGGCGAGTCCGGCGGCGGAGGCGAGGACAGTACGGCGGGAGAGCGGGCTGTCGTACGACATGCGGGAACTCCTGGTGCGGGGCGGGCGGTTGGGGGTGCGGCACCAGAGTGCCCGCCCGGGCGGCTCCGGTCGGGGATCGGCGGCCGTTGGCCATGGAGTTGTCATGCCACGTCACATTCGGTCCCACCATCCGGGATTCGACGGTGATTTCGACTGTTTGTGAACGTCTCCTTGCGGTTCTGTGGCTTCCATTGCTCGCAATTGTTGGATTCCGTACGCTCCTGGCCGTCCACAGGAAGGGATCCCCCGATGCGCAAGACCTGGTCCGCCGCGCTGGTGAGCCTGGCCGTCGCGGCCACCACCGCACTCACCGCCGGTGCCGCCGTACCGGACCGTCAAGACCCGTACCACCATGGCCGGTTGCTGGCCCGCGACGACTTCCGGCACGGCACCGGGCAGTGGCGGACCGAGCTGGAGCAGGGCGGCAGCGTCACCGCGAAGGACGGCGTGCTGGACGTCGACGTGCCCGCCGGGGCGTCGGTCTGGTTCGAGCGGCCGTTCTCGGGCCGGTACGAGATCGACTTCACCGCGACCCCGGTCTCGGCGGGCGGCGCCAACGACCGCGTCAGCGATCTCAACTCCTTCTGGAACGCCCGGGATGCACGCTCCCCCGAGGACCTGTTCGCCACCGCCCGCAGCGGCGCACTCGCCGACTACGACTACCTCACCACGTACTACGCGGGCCTCGGCGCGAACTACAACACCACCACCCGGCTGCGCCGTTACGTCGGCGTCGCGGGCGACCGGCCGCTGGTCTACGACTACACCTCGCCGCTGCTCACCGCGAACGAGCCCAACCGCATCCGGCTGGTCTCCGACGGACAGCACGTCCAGTACTGGGACAACGGCGAGCCGGTCTTCGACTACACCGACGAACACCCGTACACCAGCGGCTGGTTCGCCTTCCGCACGACCTTCAGCCACTTCCACATCACCGGCTTCCGCGTCTGGCGGCTCGGGGGCGGTCACCATGCCTGAACTCTCCCGAAGAGCCGCGCTCAAGGCCGCCGCCGCTGCCGCCGTCGCGACCCAGTTCTCCTGGGCCCTCGCCGCCGACCCGGCCGCCGCTGCCACGCCCAACACCGGACCCGTCCAGCTGACTTGGCTGGAAGGCGGCACCCCGGCCGCCGTCCCCGGCACCACCTTCGGCGTGGCCTGGCCCCAGGGCGCCCTCCCCCCCCACCCCCCCTTCGCGCTCACCGCCGACGACGGCACCGCCGTACCCGTCCAGTCCTGGCCCACCGCCCAGTGGCCCGACGGCAGCCTCAAGTGGACGGCCCACGCGGTCGGTTCGACCACCGCGCCCGCCGCGAGCTACACCCTCGCCCCGGGCACGCCCGCACAGGCGGACACCGCGCTCACCGTGGACACCGGGGGCGGCACGATCGACGTCGACACCGGGGTGATCCGGGTCGCCATCGCCAAGTCCGGTGCCCACGACGTCATTCGCTCGATCAGGCGGGCCGGGACCGAGATCGCGAGCAAGGCGGAACTCGTCGTCCTGCGGCAGCCGGAGGCCGACGACGACTACAACGGCAGTGGTTCCAGCGCCCGTTGGGAGCGGTTCACCGGCCGCGTCGACTCGGTCACCGTCGAGCAGCCGGGACCGGTGCGCGCCGTCGTCCGCCTGGAGGGCAGGCACGAACGCGGCAACCGCTCCTGGCTGCCCTTCGTCCTCCGCCTCTACCTGCACGCCGGGTCCGAGGCGATCCGTGTCGTCCACACGATCACCTACGACGGCACGCAGGAACCCGGCAAGAACGGCGGCGACTTCATCAAGGGGCTGGGGCTGCGCATCCGGGTCCCGCTCACCGACGAGCCGTACAACCGGCACGTCCGGCTCGCGGGCGCCGACGACGGTTTCCTCACCGAGGCCGTGCAGGGCGTCACCGGACTGCGCCGCGACCCGGGCGCGGCCGTGCGCACCGCGCAGGTCGAGGGCAGGAAGCTGCCGGACCTCGCCGCCTGGGACACCCGGGTCTCCGGCGCCCTGCAACACGTCCCGCAATGGGGCGACTTCACCCTCTCCCAGCTGTCGGCCGACGGCTTCACCGTCCGCAAGCGCACCAAGGCGGGCCACGGCTGGATCCACACCACGGGCGGCACCCGCGCCCCCGGCTTCGGTTACGTCGGCGGGGTCAGCGGCGGACTCTCCTTCGGGCTGCGGGACTTCTGGCAGAAACACCCCGCCCAGCTCGACGTCCGCGACGCCGCCTCCCCCGAGGCGACCGTCACCCTCTGGCTCTGGTCGCCCGAGGCCCAGCCGCTCGACCTGCGCTTCTACCACGACGGCCTCGGCCAGGACACCTACGCGGAGCAGACCGCCGGACTCAACATCACCTACGAGGACTACGAGCCCGGCTTCGGCACCCCCTACGGCATCGCCCGCACCTCCGAGCTGTACCTGTGGGCCAACGCCGCCACCCCGACGGCCGCCGCCCTCGTCGCGCAGAAGGACGCGCTGACCGCCCCGCCGCAGCTCGTCGCCGCCCCCGAGACCCTGCACAAGGCAGGCGTCTTCGCCGGGCTCTGGTCCCCGGTGGACCGCTCGACCGCCGCCCGCAAGACCGTCGAGGACCGCCTCGACCTGCTCTTCACCTACTACCGCGACCAGCGCGAACAGCGCCGCTGGTACGGCTTCCTGGACTACGGCGACGTCCAGCACACCTACGACCCGGACCGCCACACCTGGTGCTACGACGTCGGCGGCTACGCCTGGGACAACTCCGAACTGTCCACGGACCTGTGGCTGTGGCTGGCCTACCTGCGCTCCGGGCGCGCCGACATCTACCGCTTCGCCGAGGCCATGACCCGGCACACCGGCGAGGTCGACGTCTACCACCTCGGGAAGTGGGCGGGCCTCGGCACCCGGCACGGCGTCCAGCACTTCGGCGACAGCGCCAAGCAGGTCCGCATCTCGACGCCGGTCTACCGCCGTCTCTTCTACTACCTCACCGCCGACGAACGCACCGGCGACCTGATGCACGCCCAGGTCGACGCGGACGAGACCTTCCTCCGGCTCGACCCCAACCGCAAGGTCCGCACCGACGGTTACCTCCCCGGCGACCGGCACGCCCTGTCCATCGGCTTCGGCACCGACTGGAGCGGCCTGGGCTGGGCCTGGTGGACCGAGTGGGAGCGGCGCGGCCCCAAGTGGCGCACGGCGAGGAAGAAACTGCTGGCCAGCGCCTCGACCATCGCGGCCCAGCCCAACGGTTTCGTCCAGGGCAGCGGGCTGTACGACCTCGACACGGGCGCCTTCGCCGTCCAGAGCACGCCGGTGATCGACGTCTCCCACCTCTCCGCGAGCTTCGGACTGCCGGAACTGGCCGCCGAGTTGATCGCCGCCGTCGACGAGAAGGAGATCCCCGGCTTCCGGGCCGCCTGGCTGGACTACTGCCGGTACTTCAACGCCACCACGGCCGAGAAGACCGCCCGCTACGGCGCCGGCTTCAAGGTCAGCCTGGTCCAGGGCCACTCCCGCCTGGACGCGTACGCGGCCAACCTGACCGGCGAGGCCGCGCTGGCCACCCGCGCCTGGACCAACTTCACGGCGAGCGACGGCTATCCGGCCACGAGCACCCCGTGGACGACCACCCGGATCGACGGCCCCACGGTCCTCAACGCCGGGTCCGACGCCACCTGGGTCAGCACCAACTCCACGTCCCTGTACGGCCTCGCGGCCATCGAGAACCTGGCCCTGGTCGGTGACGCGCTGACCTGACCCCGGGCCTCGGGCCCGCACCGGCGGGCCGCCCCGTACGCAGGGCGGCCCGCCTCGGACCACCGGCGGCGCAGGCGGCATGATGGCCGGTATGCACATCCGCATCGACGCCGTCGACCTCCCCGGCCGCAGCCGCCCGGCCCCCGCCGACGCCAAGGTCGCGGCCTACGACAACATCCATGTCGCCGTGCAGCGCCGCGACCGCCCGGCCGAACTCCTCGACCCGCAGCCCGGCGACGCCGCGTCCGCGAGCTGGACCCTGGAGTGCACCGCGACCGTCTCGCCCGACGGCACCGAGGTGAAGGGCCCCTACGTGCAGGACCGGCTGGGCCGCCGGTTCGTGTACCTGTCGTGGGGCACGGTCGACGCGTCGGGCGCCTTCACGATGTTCCGCCGCGCCAAGCTCCTGCTCGACCGCGTCCCCGCCGACGTCCTGGCCGCCGCCGCGCACAGCGGCCTGCTGGTCGGACGCCTCGGCCTGACCGACGCGCACGGCAACCCCCTGTGCGCCCGGGTCGAGCCCCCGTACATCACCTGGACCGCGGAGTCCGCCGCCTGATCCAAGGCCAGCCGAACGCCCGGCTTTTGGCCAGAACCGCACGCCCCCC
Organism: Actinobacteria bacterium OK074; assembly: GCA_001298575.1. GTDB lineage: Bacteria > Actinomycetota > Actinomycetes > Streptomycetales > Streptomycetaceae > Streptomyces. The sequence continues at coordinate 63,611 of LJCV01000263.1, read as the reverse complement.
ATTCGACCCAATCTCCGACCAAATCGTCAACAATCTCGTCGACATGTCTTGTGCCCCGGATGCCGCCGGGCTACGTTCCTTCGCCGTACCACCGCGCACTCGTACGCCCCCGCTCCTCGCACATCCCGCTCCCCCAGTCGGGTCCCGCCGGGCCGGCTGAGCCGCACGTGTCCCGAGACGACGATCGAACGGAGCCCGAGCATGCCCACGCTTCCCAGAAGGTGTCGCCGGTGGCCCGCCGCCTTCCTGGCGCCGCTCGCCGCCGTCCTCGCGCTGGTCACCGGTACGAGCCTGGCGCTCGCCGGTGACGCCCAGTCCTCGGCCGCGACCGGCACCACCGCCGTCCCGGCCGCGAGCACGACGTCCGGCATCGCACCGGCGGTCTCCTGCGCCTCCGTCGCGTCCCTGGACCTGGCGAGCGCCGTCCCGGACGTGCCCTTCGAGGTCGGTTCGGCGACCGTGCTGGCCGCGGCCGACAACACGCTCGGCGACTGGGCCGCCTGTGACGTCAAGGGCGTGATCGCCCCGCAGATCCACTTCGAACTCCGGCTGCCCCAGACCGGCTGGCAGGCCAACTACCTCCAGGTCGGCTGCGGCGGCCTGTGCGGCAGCGTGAACGTCGGCAGCGCCCCCGCGTCCACCGGCTGCGTCCCGCTGACGACCGGCGCCTTCGCCGTGGCCTCCAGCGACGAGGGCCACTCCCAGGGCGGCGGTCTGTTCTCCACCGACCCCACCCTGCGCGCCGACTTCGGCTACAAGTCCGACCATCTGCTGGCCCGGGCCGCGAAGGCGATCGTCCAGCGGTTCTACGGGCAGGCCGCCACCCACTCCTACTTCGACGGCTGCTCCCAGGGCGGCCACCAGGCGCTCACCGAGGCGCAGCGCTACCCGACCGACTTCGACGGCATCGTCGCGGGCGCCCCGGCCAACAACTTCACCGCGCTGAACACCTTCTCGCACGCCTGGACCGCCCAGTCCGTGTACCTCGACGGCGGCCCGGCCACGATCACCAACGCCGACCTGCCCGCCCTGCACGCGGCCGTGCTCAAGGGCTGCGGCGCCCCCGCCGACAGGATCATCGCCGACCCGCTGAGCTGCACCTGGGACCCGGCCACCATCCAGTGCGCGGCGGGGCAGACCTCGACCGCGGGCGACTACTGCCTGACCGCGGACCAGGTCACCACCCTGCGCCGCATCTACGCGGGCCCGACCGACGAGCACGGCCAACTCCTCTACCCGGGCTACCAGTTGCGCGGCTCCGAGCTGAACTGGGCCGGAATCATCACCCCGGCCACCGCCTCCGGCGCCTCCGGCGACATCAGCTTCGTCCGGGAGACCCTCCGCTACCAGGTCTTCGACCGCCCGCAGCCCCAACTGACCTACAAGGACGTGAAGTTCACCGCCGCGTACTTCAAGAAGATCATGGCGCCCAACGAGGGCGTGTATGACGCCACCGACCCGGACCTGCGGGCGTTCAAGAAGGCGGGCGGCAAGCTGATCCTGTGGCACGGGCTGGGCGACCAGCACATCCCGGCGGTCGGCACCATGGCGTACTACAAGGCGGTGCGGAAGGTGATGGGCGGCGCGGCGGCGACCTCCGACTTCGCCCGGCTGTTCCTGCTGCCGGGTGTCGCGCACTGCGGCGGCGGCCAGGGCCCGGACACCTTCGACGCGCTGAGCGCGATCACCGACTGGGTCACCAGGGGCACCGCCCCGGACAGCCTGACGACCACGTCGGTCGACAGCGGCGGGAACACGACCGCCACGCGGCCGGTCTACCCGTTCCCGTACTACGCCAAGAACACCACGGGCGGCCCGTCCGACGAGGCGGGCAGCTACACCCCGGTCAAGTCGAGCGCCGAGGCGAACCTGACGCTGAACCGGCTCGGTTCCTTCCGCTCCGGTTACGAGACGGTCGGCAACTGGGTCGGCGGCAAGTGGGTGGTCAGCAAGGGCAAGGCGTAGCCGGCAATCGGCACGTACGCGTGCGGCTCCCGGCACCAACTGCCGGGAGCCACATGCTGTTTGACGATCCGTCGGAGTTCCAAACGATCCATCGGAGCTCTAGCCGTGCTCGCCCAGCCCCGGCGGCGGCCCGTACTCCGGCTCGTACCCCGCGACCCGCACCGGCGAGGCCACCAGCCGGTACTCCCCCGCCGTCACCACCGCCTCCGGGGTCGCGCGCAGCGCCTCCGGCAGGGTGCGGACGGCGGCGGCCGGGACGCCGAGCGGGCGCAGGCGGGCCTCCCAGCCGGTGGCGGTGTCGGCGGCGAGGGCCTTCGTGACCGCGGCGAGGACCTCGTCGCGGTGGGAGGCGCGTTCGGCCATCGTGGGGAAGCCCTCGAAGCCCTCGACGTCCGCCTCGGCGGCGAAGGACTTCCAGAAGCCGTCGTGCGTGACGAACAGCGCCAGGTGGCCCTCGGCGGTGGGGAACAGCTGGGCCGGCACGTAGTACGAGTGGGCGCCCAGCGGGAGGCGGCGCGGTTCGGTGCCCTCGTTCAGGTAGGCGGAGGCACGGTAGTTGAGCTGGGAGAGCATCACGTCCCGCAGGCAGACCTCGACCTGGCCGCCGCGTCCGGACACGATCTGCGCGAGCAGGCCCAACGCGGCTGTCAGGCCGGTGGAGTTGTCGGCCGCGGAGTAGCCGGGCAGGGCGGGGGGTCCGTCCGGGTCGCCGGTGAGGGCGGCGACCCCGACGGCCGCCTGGACGACGTAGTCGAAGGCCGGTGCGTCGCCCGCGGCCAGCCCGTAGCCGGTGAGCGCGACGCACACGATCTGCTCGTTCCACCGCTTCAGGGCCTCGTAGGTGAGGCCGAGGCGGTGGATCGCGGACGGTTTGAGGTTGACCAGCAACGCGTGGGCGCCGCCGACCAGTTCACCGAGGCGCTCCTGTCCCGCCTCGGTCGTCAGGTCCAGCCGGACGCTGCGTTTGCCCCGGTTGAGGCTGGCGAAGTACGCGTCGCCCACTTGGCGCGAGATGTCGCCGCCGGGCGGTTCGATCTTGGTGACCTCGGCGCCCAGGTCGGCGAGCATCATGGTGGCGTAGGGGCCCGCCAGCATGTGACCGACCTCCAGGATCCGGATGCCCGCGAGCGGTCCGGCGGTCATCGCAGCTCCGCGGCCAGTTGGGCGAGCATGTCCCGGGTGCGGTACTTGGAGGCGACCAGTTCGTCGCGGTTGTCGCCGATGGGCAGCAGCCGTACGGACAGGTCGGTGACCCCGGCGTCCGCGAAGCGGCGGAAGCGGGCCGCGATGGCCTCCTCGTCGCCCGCGGCGCAGATGTCGCCGATGTCGCGGGCGTCGCCGTACTCCAGCACGCGTTGGTAGTTGGGCGAGATCTCGGCCTCGCCGAGGATCCGGTTGGCGCGCTCGCGGGCCTCGGCGACCCGGGAGGGGGCGCACAGGCAGACCGGGATGCCCGCGACGATCCGCGGGGCGGGGCGCCCGGCCTCCTCGGCGGCCTTGGTGATGCGGGGGACGACGTGTTCGGCGACCGCGCGTTCGTCGGCCATCCACAGGACGGTGCCGTCGGCCCGCTCCCCCGCGAGCCGCAGCATGACCGGGCCGAGCGCGGCCAGCAGCACGGGCAGCGGGGCGACGGGCGCGAGGGTGAGCGGGTTGTGGACGGTGAACGTGCCGTTCTCGACGTCGACTTGACCGGAGCCGCCGAACGCGGCGTCCAGGACGTCCAGGTAGTCGCGGGTGTAGGCGGCCGGTTTCTCGTACGGCAGCCCCAGCATGTCCCGGACGATCCAGTGGTGGGAGGGGCCAAGTCCCAGCGCCAGGCGGCCGTTTGCCGCCGCCTGCGCCGAAATGGCCTGCCGGGCCAGCGCGATGGGGTGCTGGGCCTGCAACGGGACGACGGCGGTACCCAGTTCGATGCGTTCGGTGCGGGCGCCGGTCAGCGCGACCGCGGTGAGCGCGTCGAAGTCGGTGGGGATCTGCGGCACCCACACGGTGTCGAAGCCCGCCTTCTCGGCCCAGATCACGTCGTCGGCCATCCGCGTGGCCTTGCGGGTGGCGTCCCCCCGCTCGGGCCCGACCATCACTCCGATCCGCACGCTGCCTCCAGGTTCTCGGGGTTCTGCCGCCTCATGGCGCGGTCACGGCTGTCAGGGCGCGGACCTCGGCGACGATGGTGTCGAGGGCGGTGCCGGTGGGGAAGACCGCGGCGGCGCCCGCGGCCGTCAGCCGGGCCACGTCGGCGGGCGGGATGGTGCCGCCCACGACGACGGCGATGTCCTCGGCCCCGGCGGCGCGCAGCCCCTCGATCACCCGCCTGCTGAGGGCGAGATGGGCGCCGGAGAGGATGCTGAGGCCGACCACGGCCACGTCCTCCTGCACGGCGATGGCCACGATGTCGTCGACGCGCTGCCGGATGCCGGTGAAGACCACCTCGAAGCCCGCGTCGCGCAGGGTCCGCGCGACGATCTTGGCCCCGCGGTCGTGCCCGTCGAGCCCGGGCTTGGCGACCAGGATGCGGGCGGCGCCCATCAGAACACCACCGGCTGCTGGAACTCGCCCCAGACCGCCTTGAGCGCGGTCACCATCTCGCCGACCGTGCAGTAGGCATTGGCGCAGTCGATCAGGATCGGCATGAGGTTGTCGGTCCCTTCGGCGGCCCGCGCCAGCCGCGCGAGCTGTTCGCGGACGACGGCGGTGTCCCGGGTGGCCTTGACGTCGGCGAGCCGCTTGAGCTGCCGGTCGCGGCCGTCGGCGTCCAACTCGTACATTTCCAGGTCGGGTTGGGGCTCGTCGGAGACGAAGCGGTTGACGCCGACCACCGGCCGGGTGCCCGCCTCGACCTCGCGGTGCAGCTGGTATGCCTCGTCGGCGATGAGGGTCTGGAGGTAGCCGTCCTCGATGGCGCGGACCATGCCGCCGTAGCGTTCGAGGTCGTCCATGATCTCGACGATGCGTTCCTCGGTGGCGTCGGTGAGGGCCTCCACGAAGTAGGAGCCGCCGAGCGGGTCGGCGACCCGGGCGACGCCCGTCTCGTGCGCGAGGACCTGCTGGGTGCGCAGCGCGAGCGTCGCGGACTCCTCGCTGGGCAGCGCGAACGGTTCGTCCCAGGCGGCCGTGAACATCGACTGGACGCCGCCGAGCACGGAGGCGAGCGCCTCGTAGGCCACCCGGACGGTGTTGTTCTGGGCCTGCGGCGCGTACAGCGAGGCCCCGCCGGCCACGCAGCCGAAGCGGAACATGGCCGCCTTGTCGCCGGCGGCCCCGTACCGTTCGCGCACGATGGTCGCCCAACGCCTGCGCCCGGCACGGTACTTGGCGATCTCCTCGAAGAAATCGCCGTGCGTGTAGAAGAAGAAGGAGATCTGCGGGGCGAACTGGTCGATCGTCATCCGGCCGCGTTCGAGCACGGTGTCGCAGTAGGTGACGCCGTCGGCGAGGGTGAACGCCATCTCCTGGACGGCGTTGGCGCCCGCGTCGCGGAAGTGGGAGCCCGCCACCGAGATCGCGTTGAAGCGGGGCACCTCGGCCGCGCAGAACTCGATGGTGTCGGCGATGAGCCGCAGCGAGGGCTGCGCGGGCCAGATCCAGGTCCCCCTGGAGGCGTACTCCTTGAGGATGTCGTTCTGGATCGTGCCGGTGAGCTTGGCGCGCGGGACACCGCTGCGTTCGGCGGCGGCGACGTAGAAGGCGAGCAGGATGGCCGCGGTGCCGTTGATGGTGAAGCTGGTGCTGATGCGGTCCAGCGGGATGCCGTCGAAGAGGATCTCGGCGTCGGCGAGGGTGTCGACGGCGACGCCGACCCGGCCGACCTCCTCGCTCACCTCGGGGTCGTCGGAGTCGTAGCCGCACTGGGTGGGCAGGTCGAGCGCGACGGACAGGCCGGTGCCGCCCTGGTCGAGGAGGTAGCGGTAGCGGCGGTTGGACTCCTCGGCGGTGCCGAAGCCGGAGTACTGGCGCAGCGTCCACTGCCGGCCGCGGTAGCCGGTGGGGAAGTTGCCGCGGGTGAAGGGGTAGGTACCGGGCGCCGGTGGCTCGCCCTTGCGGTCCTCGGGGCCGTAGACCGGCTTCACGGGGATGCCGGAGGCGGTGCGGGAGAGGTGGTCGTCACGGGCGGGAGGGCTGGGAGGAGGTGTCATCGCAGGAGGTCCTTCATGACCTTTCCGGTGGCGTTCAGCGGCAGCGCGTCCAGGAACCGCACGGACCGGGGCACCTTGAAGCCGGCCATGCGCTCGCGGCTCCACTCGATCAACTCGGCTTCGGTGAGCGGGCTTTGGCGGACCACGAAGGCCCGGCCGACCTGCCCGAGGCGTTCGTCGGGGACGCCGATCACGGCGGCCTGGGCGACCGCCGGGTGCTCGATGAGGAAGCCCTCGATCTCGGCCGGGTAGGCGTTGAAGCCGCCGACGATGAACATGTCCTTCTTGCGGCCGACGACGCGCAGGTGCCCGCGGTCGTCGAGGGTGCCGAGGTCGCCGGTGTGCAGCCAGCCGTCCGCGTCGATCGCCTCGGCGGTGGCGGCGGGGTCGTCGAGGTAGCCGCGCATGACGCTGTAGCCGCGGACGAGGATCTCGCCGTCGGGCGCGGTGCGGATCTCGACGCCGTCGCAGGGGGTGCCGACGGTGGTGGCGATGGACTCGAAGGAGTCGCCCGGGCGGGAGGCGGTGACCGTGCCCGCCTCGGTGAGGCCGTAGCCCGTCATGACGGACTGGAAGGGGAGTTCGGTGGTGACCCGGCGGATCAGTTCGACGGGGATGTCGGCGGCCCCGGTCACCGCGACGCGCAGCGAGGACAGGTCGCGGCTGCCCCGGGCGGCCAGCAGGGAGTGGTAGAGGGTGGGCGGGCCGGGCAGGACGGTGACCTGCTCGCGTTCCACCAGGTCGAGCACGTGGCCGACGTCGAAGACGGGCACCGGCAGGATCGTCATGCCGCGGATCAGAGAGGCGACGCAGCCCGCCTTGAAGCCGAAGATGTGGAAGAACGGGTTGACGATCAGATAGCGGTCGCCCTCCCGCACCCGGGCCAGGTCGCACCACTCCGCGTACAGCCGCAGGGTCTGTGCGTGCGTCATCATGACGCCCTTGGGGCGGCCGGTGGTGCCCGAGGTGAACACGATGTCGCTCAGGTCGTCCCCGGCCACCTTGCGCTCGGTGGGCGAACCGCTGTCCAGGAAGCCGGACTTGAGGCCGAACACGGGCACGCCCGGCGGCGGGGCGAAGTCCAGGCCGAGGAAGCCCGGCTGGGCCAGGACGAGCTTCGCCCCGCTGCGCACGATGATGTCGTGCGCCTCCGCCGCCTTGAACCGGGTGTTGACCGGCACGAGGACACCGCCCGCGGTCAGCAGACCGAAGGCGGCGACGATCCACTCGGCGGAGTTGGGCGCCCAGATCGCGACCCGGTCGCCCGGTTCGATCCCCGCCGCCGCGAAGGCGCCGGCCGCCGTCCGTACCCGCTCGACGAGCTGGGCGAAGGTCAGCCGCAGCGGCCCGTCCACGACCGCCTCGGCGTCCCCGAAGCGGTCGGCCGAGCTGAGCACCATCTCCGGGATGGTCTCCCACGCCCGGCCGTGCCCGGTGGTCATGGGGCGATCAGCCGGGCGAGGTTGCCGCCCATGATCTTGGCCTGGTCGGACTCCGGCATGCCCTTGATCGCGTCGATGTAGCTGACCGGGTCGGCGAGGCCCTCGGGGTGGGGGTAGTCGGAGCCGAACAGCACGCGCTCCACGCCCACGATCCTGGAGAGGGCGGCCATGTCCTCCTCCCAGAACGGGCTGATGTGGATCCGCTTCTTGACCTCCTCGACCGGGTTGCCGAGGAACCCCCTGGGCTGCTTCTTGTACACCTCGGCCAGCTGGTCGAGGAGCGGCACGAGCCAGGAGGAGCCGTTCTCGATGACGGCGATGCGCAGTTCGGGGAAGCGGAACAGCGCGCCGTGGCAGGCCCAGGAGGCGACCGCGTCGGTGACCGGGCGCCACTCGGACATCATCCGGAAGACCTGCGCCTGGAACGGCGTCATCTCCTGGGACCTGCCCTCCCAGTCGCTGGAGTAGCGGGCGTAGCCGCTGTCGGAGGAGTGCATGGCGACCAGCACCTTGTTCTCCTCGACGATCTTCCAGAACGGGTCGAACTCCGGCAGCGCGAAGGAGCGCGGCCCGCCGAAGCCGGGCACCGGCGCGGGCCGTACGAGGATGGCGCGGGCCCCGCGCTCCAGGCACCACTCCAGTTCGGCGATGGCCTTGTCGAGGATCGGCAGGCTGATCACGGGCGTGGTGTAGATGCGGTCCTTGTAGTTGAACTGCCAGGTTTCGTGCAGCCACTGGTTGAGCGAGTGGACGACGACGTGGATCAGCTCCGGGTCGTCGCGCATGCGTTCCTCGACCAGGCTGGCCAGTGTCGGGAACATCAGCGTCTGCTGGATGCCCAGGTCGTCCATCAGCTCCAGGCGGGGCCCGGGCTCGCGGAACGCGGGGATCGACCGCATCGGCTCGCCGAACAGCTCCCGGTGGGACTTGCCGTCCGGGTTGCCGTTGCGGAAGTAGTCCTCCCACGCGCCCGGCCGGGCGACCACCTCGAAGGTGGGGTTGGGGATGTAGTCACTGATCTGACCACGAATCGCGATCTTCGTACGGCCGTTGACCTGCACGTACTGGATCGCGCTCGCGTACTGCTTCGGCAGGAAGCGGGTGAGTGCCTCCTCCGTCTCGTACAGGTGGTTGTCCGCGTCGAACAGCGGATACGGCAGCGCGCGCGACGGCATGAGATCCTCCTTCGCAGATTACGAGAATCCTATTCTCCACTGTGCCGTGCGGCAATATCCCTACGGAGAACGAACTTCTGGACCTTGCCGCTCGCGGTCCGCGGGAAGTCGTCGACGACGTGCAGTTCCTCGGGCCACTTCTGCCGGGCCAGGCCCGCGGCCCGGAAGTGGGCGCGCAGGTCGTCGAGGGTCGGCTCGGCGCTGCCGGCCCGCAGCCGTACGACGGCGGCGGCGTGTTCGCCCAGGCGCGCGTCCGGGGCGGCCACCACCGCGGCCTCGGCGACGCCCGGCAGGTCCAGCAGGGTCTCCTCGACCTCCAGGGCGCCGATGTTCTCGCCGCCGCGGATGATGACGTCGGACTTGCGGTCGGTGACGGTGAGGTAGCCGTCGGCGTCGAGGACGCCGATGTCGCCCGTGTGGTACCAGCCGTCCCCGTCGAAGGCCCGGGCGGTGAGGTCGGGGTCGGTGTAGCCGAGGCACAGGTCAGGGCCGCGGCTGAGGATCTCGCCGTCCTCGGCCAGCCGGACCTCCACCCCCGACAGGGCGTCGCCGTCGGTGTACAGGCGCTTGTCCTCGGGCGCGGTGTACAGGGAGGCGGTGATCGAGGGGTGCTCGGTGGAGCCGTACGCCCTGAAGACGGTGACGCCGAGGTCGGCCAGGCGCCGGGTCACCGCGTTGGGCACCGCCGCGCCGCCCAGGCCCGCGTACTTCATGTGCGCGAGGTGGCCGGGGGTGAAGTCGGGGTGGTCCAGCAGGCTGGTCATGTAGTAGACGGCGCCGCCGCCGACGGTGAGTCCGTCGCGTGCCATCAGCTCCAGGGCCAGGCCCGGGTCCCAGGTGTCGGCGAGGTTGACCGGGGAGCCGTCCAGGACGGGGATCAGGAAAGCGTTCACCATGCCGATGAAGTGGCCGACGGGCGCGGAGGTGAGCTGTTTGCCGCGGTCGGGCGGGTAGCGGCCGGCGAGCTGGCGGGTCTCGAAGGCGAGGGTGCGGTGGCTGTGCACGACGCCCTTGGGGTCGCGGGTGGTGCCGGAGGTGAAGGCGATCAGGGCGGGCGCCGCCGGGTCCGCGGGCAGGGCCGCCGCCAGCGGTTCCTCGGCGAGCAGGTCCTCGAAGCGTTCCCCGTACGGGAGTTGGCCGGTGCCGGGGCCGACCACGCCCACCACGGGCACGTGTCCGCACAGGTCCGGCTGGAACTCCAGGTGCCCAAACCGCTCGGCGGTGACGAAGACCTGCGGCCGGACCGCGTCGAGGATGTAGCCGACCTCCTTGCGCCCGTAGAAGTGCACCACGGGCACCACGACCGCCCCGAGGAACGCCGACGCCCAGAACACCGCGGCCGCCTCCATCCAGTTGGGCAGCTGGAGCGCGACGACCGAGCCGGGGCCGACACCCCGGTCCCGCAGGCCCGCGGCCAGCCGGCGCGCGGTGCGCTCGACGTCGCGGAAGGTCCCCTCCCAGGGCCGTACCGAGGAGTGGACCCGGAAGGCGGTGCCGGGAGCGGCGTCGAGGCCGCGGGTGAGCAGGTCGGCGAGGGTGTCCGAGGTCCAGAAGCCCTCGGCCTCGTAGCGTTCGACCAGGTCGGCGGGGATCTTGCGCATTCTCCTAGCCCCCTCTCATCATTGAGAATTGAACTCTCGCAGAGGGAGAAGGTAAATTCCATACATGGGACGAGACCACGGGTTCCACCCGGTCCGGATCGTGCGGATCATCCAGGAGACGCCCGACACCCGGACGTACGTGCTCGACGCGCCGTTTCCCTACCGGGCCGGGCAGTTCGTGACGATCAGGGCCTGCGGCACGCTGCGCAGCTACTCGATGTCCAGTTCGCCCGAGACCGACACCGAGCTGATGACCACCGTGAAACGGGTGCCCGGCGGCCTGGTCTCGAACTGGCTGCACGACCGTCTCGCCCCGGGCGACGTCATCGAGACCACCCTCCCCGCCGGGGTGTTCTGCCTGCGCGAGACGGCCGCGCCACTGGTGGCGTTCAGCGGCGGCAGCGGCATCACCCCCGTGCTGTCGCTGGTGAAGACCGCGCTGGCCACCACCGGCCGCCGGATCCGGCTGCTGACCGCCGACCGGGACGCCGAGTCCGTCATCTTCCGTGCCGCGCTGGACGAGTTGACCGGGCGTCACCCGGACCGTCTCGAACTCCGCCGCCACCTGGACGCCGACGGGGGCTTCGTCACCGCGGACGAGGTGCGCGCCTTCGCCGCGGCCGACCCGGAGGCCGACTTCTACCTGTGCGGGCCCGCGCCGTTCATGGAGCTGACGGAACGCGCGCTGCTCTCCCTCGGCGTGGCCGGGGAGCGGATCTTCGCCGAGCGGTTCGCCCACCCGCCCGACACACCGGCCGAGGACGGTGTCGCGGAGGCCGCCGCCGACGACACCGGCACCGGCACCGTCGACATCGTTTTCGAGGGCCGCAGGCACACCCTCCCCCGGCGGCGCGGCGAGACCTTCCTGGAGAGCGCGCGCCGGATCGGGCTCGCCCCGCCGTTCTCCTGCGAGGCCGGGAACTGCGCCACCTGCATCGCCCACGTCACCAAGGGCGAGGCCACCATGCGCGTCAACAACGCGCTCGACGAGGACGAGGTCGCCGAGGGCTGGGTGCTGACCTGCCAGGGCGAACCCGCCACCGAGCACGTCACCGTCGTCTACGAGGACTGACACGCCGAGGAGCGGACGCAGCGTCGTCCACGCGAACCGGGCAGGACCGACAGAAGGGCCGAGGACAGGCATGGACGTAGACCTTGTGGTGGAGGACGGACTCGCGGTCGTCACCATCGACCGCCCGCACGCCCGCAACGCAATCGCGCCGGGCACGATGGACGAGTTGGACAAGGCGCTGGACGCGGCCCAGGACGCCCAGGCGCTGGTGATCACGGGCGCGGGCGAGAAGGCGTTCGTCTCCGGCGGCGACCTGAAGGAACTCGCCGCCGTCCGCACCGAGGAGGCCGCCCTGGCCATGGCGTTGCGGATGCGCGGGATCTGCGACCGGATCGCGGGCTTCCCCGGACCGGTGATCGCCGCGCTGAACGGGCACGCGTTCGGCGGCGGCGCCGAGGTCGCGGTCGCCGCCGACATCCGGGTGGCCGCCGACCACGTGCGGATCGCCTTCAACCAGTCGAAGCTGGCGATCATGCCCGCGTGGGGCGGCGCCGAACGGCTCGCCGCGCTGGTCGGCCGGGGCCGGGCGCTGCTGCTCGCGGGCACCGGCACGGTCATGGACGCCGCCGAGGCCCACCGGGTCGGACTCTTCGATCTCGTGCTGCCCGGCGACGGGTTCGCGGACGGCTGGCGCTCGCTGGCCCGTTCCCTGGCCACATCTCCGGCGCGGGAGATCAAGCGGGTGACGAGCGGGGTACTTACCGCCGAGGAGGCGGCGCGTGCCTTCGCCCGCCTGTGGGCGGCCGACGAACACTGGCAGGCAGCGGAGAGGGTGATGTCCCGTGGGTGACGTGCGTGTGGGAGTGCGGGTCGAGCGAGGTCCCGTCGGCCCGGTGGTGCGCCCGCCGGACGCCACCGACCTGGTCGTGCTGTATCTGCACGGCGACCGGCGGCTGCTGGCCGGCAGCCCCGAGTCCGCGCTCGACCTCGCCGAACGGCTGGCGCTGCGCACCGACGCCGTCGTGCTGTGCCCCCGCTACCGGACGTCCTTCCCGGCCGCGCTCGACGACGTGCACGCCGTGTACGAGACCTGCCTGGCCCAGGGCAGCCGGGTGGTGGTGGCGGGCGAACGCCTCGGCGCGGGCCTGGCCGCCGCCCTGCTGGTACGGCTGCGGGACATGGGCGCCGTCCAGCCGCAGTGCGCGCTGCTGAACTCGGCGCTGCTGGATCTGACCCTTCAGGCGCCGAGCCTGATGCTCAACGCCGCCGCCGACGCCGGCTTCGACCTGACCGAACTGCGGCTGCGGGCCGGGCACTACGCCGCCGGCGCCGACCCCGTGAACCCGCTGCTGAGCCCGCTGCACGCCAACCTGCACGGGCTGGTGCCCCTGCAACTGCTGGTGGCGGGCACGGATCCGCTGCTGGACGACTCCCTCGGGTTCGCCGAGCGGGCGGCCCGTTCCGGGGTCACGGTGGATCTGCGGGTGCGGGCGGACGCGGGGGCGCTGCTGCCCGAACTGGTCCCGGCCATGGCCGACTTCATACAGGTGTGGGCCCCAGCAGGACAGCCAGCACGTCCCGCATGATCTCCGGGTAGTCGCTGCGCTCGCCGTCCAGCAGCCACTGCTGCTGCATGCCGTCGAGCATCGCGAGTACGGCGGTCGCCGCTGCCCTCGGTGTCAGACCGCTGGGCAGCCGCTCCCCGTAGCGCTCGGCGAGCCGGGCCGCCGTCTTGCCCTGGAGGGTGCGGTAGTGCTCGTGGAAGTACTGCTGGGCGGCGACGTCGCCGGTCATGCTTTCGGCCATCATCACGCTCTGCACCTGGGCCAGCCAGGGCGAGGCGTGCTCGTGCGAGATGACCTCGGCGACCTGGTTGGGCCAGTCCTCGTCGGGGTGGTCGGCCGCCAGGTGTTCGCGGCTGAGTTCCTCCCGGTACCCGAGGACGGCGACCAGCAGCCGCTTCTTGCTCGGGTAGTAGTGCAGCACGCCCTGCCGGGTCAGACCCGCGCGTTCGGCGACCGCGTCGATCGACGTGCCGCGGTAGCCGCGCTCGGCGAACACGTGCAGGGCCGCGTCCAGGATCTCGGAGCGCCGTGCGCCGCTCGCCCCCTCACGCCGGGCTGTCGTCATGCGCACCCCTCCCGCGACGAGTCCTGTCGGGGAAACACTACGGTCACGGCGGCGCCGCCGGGACCCCTCCGTCAGCCATCGATCTCCGCCCGCGCGAGCGCCGCGGCGGCGCTGCCCGGCCGAGGGGTGCCCCGACGGCCGAGCCCTCGCCGCCCTTTTTCACCTCCGGCCCGCGGCTGCTTTCGCATCCTGCCCGCGGCTACGAGACCTCCTGGCCGGCGGAGTCGGAACTCGCGGCCCCGGCCACCGGCTCGGGCTCCTTCGGCTGCGGGCGCCAGAACGTGGCCAGCAGGCCCGCCGTCGCCACCACCGCCACGCCGAGGGCGAGGCCGCCGCCGGCCCAGCCGGTCACGTCGATGTCCGCCGCCTCGTCGACCGACACGTCGCCGGGGCCCAGCGTGGCCAGGGCGAGGCAGGCCGCCCCGAGGACGAGGACGTACTCGTAGCCGTCCTTGAAGACGAAGAAGCCGTTGCGGCGGTGCGCGAGCAGGCCCGCGACCAGCATCACCGAGATGACCGCCGCGCAGGCCAGCCAGGTCAGCAGGCCGAGCACCAGCAGGGCGCCCGCGCCGATCTCGGTGAGCACGCTCAGCCATGCCTGCAACCGGCCCTGGCGCAGCCCGAGTCCGGTGAACCAGCGGGCGGTGCCCTCGATCCGGCCGCCGCCGCGCCAGTGGTTGAGCCCGTGCATGACCATGGTGATGCCCACCACCACGCGCACCAGCAGGAGTACGGTCGTGTCCGCGTCGCTCATCCGGCTCTCCTCGTTTCCCGGGCCGGGGTGTCTCCGCCGACCCAGGGACGGGCGTTGTCTCGGGCCGTCACACATTCCTCCATGAACGACAGCACTTTCAAGTGGTACGCCGTCGCGGTCAGCCCGATGCTCAAGTTGTGCCCCGCTTCGGCCTGTTCGGCCACCTCGACCCGCGGCGCCGCCGTGAACAGGGACGCTATGTCGGCCAGCCCCTCCGGACCGGCCCGCCACACCTTCTCGTACGCGCCCAGGGTGAAGTGCACGGGCACCGCGACCCGGGCGGCGAGGTGAGGGAACTCACGCGGCCAGTGCACGGCGACGTGGTTCTCGTACCGGGGACCGGGGCTGAGCAGCCCCGCGGCGCCGACGACGTCGGCGGGGTAGAGCCGTTCGGGCTCCCAGAGCAGGTCGTAGATTCCGCCGCCCCCTTCCGCGCGTGTCCGGGGTCCGCGTGCGCCCGGCCGGCCCGTCGTGAGGATGGTGGTCAGCCGCGGATGGCGGTGGTGTCCGGTGCCGGCGAGTTCGACGCCGAGCAGGTCGGTGCGGCGCGCGTCGGCGGCCATGCGCACGCCGAGGTCGCAGCCGATGGAGTGCGCCATCAGGAACAGGCCCGCCCCGCGCGACAGTTGGGCCAGCAGCCGGTCGACGGCCGCGTACCCGAGGTCGACGCGCCGCTCGGGGTCACCCATGGTGTCGCCGTACGGGGCGGAGTCGCCGTAGCCGGGCCGGTCGAGGGCCAGGACGGTGACGCCGAGCGCCGCGGCCGTGCGCAGCAGGGAGAGTTCGGGGTGGGCGGGGTGGTCGAAGTACCGTGAGGTGACGGCCCCGCCGTGCAGCGCGACCAGAACCGCACGGGGTTTCGGTACCGCGCACAGCAGTGCCGAGAAGGGGATGCCGTCGACGTCGGTGACGACCCGGGTGACCTCGGGGGCGTGCCGGGTCACACGTCCGCCCGGAAGAGGATCGCGCTGCTGGGGGCGAGACCGCCGGTGCTGACCGCGGCGACCCTGGCGCCGCTCACCTGACGGGGGCCCGCCTCGCCGCGCAGTTGGGTGATGGCCTCGTGGACCAGCCCCAGGCCGTGGGTGCGGCCGTGCGAGAGCTGGCCGCCGTGGGTGTTGAGGGGCAGGACGCCGTCGCGTGCGATGTTCTTGCCTCCGTCCAGGAAGTCCTTGGCCTCGCCGATGCCGCAGAAGCCCAACGCCTCGATCCAGGAAAGGCAGTTGAAGGTGAACCCGTCGTAGAGTTCGGCGACGTCGACGTCCTCGGGCCGCAGGGAGGTGCGCGTCCACAGGTGGGCGGACTGGCCGAGCACCTGGGGTTCGTGGGAGAGGGTGGACTGGTCCCATTCGAACCGCTCCAGGATCTGGGTGCCGACGGCCTCGACGAGGACGGGCGGCCTGGCCAGGTCGTGGGCAGCGTCCTTGGCGGAGACGACGACGGCGACCGATCCGTCGCAGGGCACGTCGCAGTCGTAGAGCCCGAACGGGGTGGTGATCGGCCGGGCACCCAGGTAGTCGTCCATGGTGAGCGGGTCGCGGTAGACGGCGGTCGGGTTGAGGGCGGCGTTGGCGCGCTGGTTGAGGGCGATCCAGCCGAGGGTCTCGCGGGTGGTGCCGTAGCGGTCGAAGTGGCGCTGGGCGTTCTGGGCGAGGGTGTGGGCGGCGGAGACCGCGCCGAACGGCTTCATCCAGCCGTCGGCGGTGCGCGGTGCCTCCTGGCGGATCTTGCCGCGCTTGACCAGTTCGCCGTAGCTGGACTCCCAGACCGTGCGGAAGCACAGCACGTGCCGGGCCAGGCCCCCGGCGACGGCGAGCATGGCCGAGATCAGTGAGCCGCCGGGGCCGAAGGTCTCGCTGCCGCCGTTGTACCAGGTGGGTTCGATGCCCAGGGCGGTCTCCAGGGCGGTGACGCCGCCCTCGCCGAAGCCGCCGTAGGCCGCTCCGGCGCCCGGGTAGGTGGCCAGGCCGTCGATGTCGGCGAGGGTGAGCCCGGCGTCCGCGACCGCGCGTTCGCATGCCTGGACGGTCAGCGAGACGGGGCTGACGAGCAGGCGGCGCCCGAGGTCGGACATGCCGATGCCGGTGATCGCGGCCTTGTCCTCGAACTTCTCGGTGGTGGCCATCGGCCGTACCCGGCGCCGCAGTTGCTCCGGTTCCTCCTCGCCGTACGGCGGCGGGACGGGCTCGCCCTGTTCGGCGGCGGGCCGGAACAACGGCAGCCAGGCGGCTCCTTCGTCGTCGTCCTCCTCCCCCACGCGCTCGAAGACCGCCTCCATCCGCATGCCGAGGGCGAGTTCGCCGGGTTCGCACTCGACGGCGTTGGTGGTGAGGCGGACGCGGGGGTCCTCTTCGAGGGCGACCTGGGCGACGACGTAGGGCGGGGGCAGTCCCGGCAGGGCGAAGCGGTGGTTGACGGTGAACCCGATCAGGGTGGCGAATCCGGAGACGGCCCGGGGGGCGATGTCGTGCCCGCGGCAGTAGCGGCAGACCGGCTGCGGCGGGTGGATGAGGGCAGAACAGGACGCACATTCCTGGATGCGCAGGACCCCGTCCGCGCCGGAAGTCCAGAAGAACTCGTTCTCCGGGGTGACCACCGGCGCGGGACGACCTGAATAGGGTGCACTCTTCTTCATGAAGTCATCTTCGCCTGATTCTTGCGGGCCGTAACCGGTTCGGCGAGCCGCTGTTCGTCACACAGCCGTTGCAGGGTGTCCAGCGTCTCGTCGAGCCCGGGGCCGAGCCGCTTCCCGGGGGTGAAGGTCGCCGGCAGGTGGCGCATGCCCTGGATGACGCCGATCGTCTCGTAGTGGACGGCACCCTCCGGGTCGCAGTGGTAGTCCGGCATGCGGTCCAGCACGGCGGTCACCATCCGCTTGAAGACGGTGCGGGCCACGTTGGAGCCGATGCAGCGGTGGATGCCGAGGCCGAAGCTGCTGTGCCGGTTGCCCTTGCGTTCGAGGTCGACGCGGTCGGGGTCGGGGAAGACGGCCGGGTCCCGGTTGGCCATCGCCCAGGACAGCCAGAGGCGTTCGCCCTCCTTGAAGGTGGTGCCGGCGATCTCGCAGTCCGCGGTGATGGTGCGCCCGTCGCCCGGGGCGGGCGTGTAGAACCGCAGGAATTCCTCGGTCGCGGAGTCCAGCAGGGTGGCCCGGTCGCGGCTGAGCCGGTCGCGTTCGGCCGGGTTCTGCGAGAGCCACTCCAGGGAGTGCGCGGTCAGCGCGGTGGTGGTGTCGAAGCCGCCGCCGATCAACAGGGCGAGGACACCGAGGAGTTCACCGTCGTCCGGGTTGCGGCCGTTGATGTCGGCGCGGACCAGGGCGTCCACCAGGCCGGGCCGGGGCGTGGCGCGGACCTCGGCGAGCTGGCCGAACAGGTCCATGCCCATCTGCCGGCTCAGGTCCAAGACCCGTTCGGCGTCGGGCGAGTTGGGGGGCGTGTAGACGGAGGCGTGGGCGGGCTCGTTGTAGATGGTCCACTTCTTCAGCGGGATGCCCATCATGGCCAGCGTGAGGACGGCCGGGACGATGTTGGCGAGGTCGTCGACGAAGTCGATGTGCCCGCTCTCGATCCGCTCGTCGATGCCGGCCCGCACCACCTCGTCGACGAACGGGATCCACCGCTGGATGGCCGCCGGCGACAGGTACGGGTTGAGGGCCTGCCGGTAGTACCGCTGGTCGGGCGGGTCCATCTCCAGGAAGCCGCCCTGGGCCTCCCGGGCCCGGGCCGGCGGCGGGATGGAGATGCCCTTGTAGCCGCGCCGCTCGCCCTTGACGTCGTGGTCGTTGGACAAGTACTCGGCGGAGCGGGCGAGTTCGAACACCTCGCGGTTGCCGCTGGCGACCCAGTGGCCGCCGTGGGTGTCCGTCCAGGCGATGGGGCACTTGCCGTGCAGTTCGTGGGTGATCTCCTCGAACCGGTGCCGGTACTCGGGGGTGTGCCGGTCGAAGTGCACCCGGTGGGGTTTGCGGCCGTCGTCGACGGCCGGGGTCTCGTCCGTGGTCATGCGGGGTCCTCCCCTGCTCGGTGCGTGCGGTGCGGGGTCAGGAGATGACGGTGATGGCACGTTCCGGGCAGGACAGGACGGCCTCCTTGACGGCCTCCTCCTGGTCGGCGGGGACCTCTTCGTCGAGGGCCGTGGCGTGCCCGTCGATCTCGCTCAGCTCGAAGATGTCCGGAGCCCGCATGGCGCACAGAGTGTGGCCCTGGCAGCGCTCGGGATCGACTCGTACCTTCACGGTTCCTTCCTCTCCTTCCGGACGGGGAGCGGCCCGGCCGACGGGCCGCTCCCGCGGTGGGTGGTGGCTACTTGAGGTCCGACAGGGACTTGCCGACGTCCGCCAGGGTGACGGGCTTGCCGTAGTTCCCCTTGAACTTGTAGGCGGGCGCGTCGCAGCGGTAGGCGCCGTCGGTGGGCTTGAAGTCCGCGGGGACCCAGCCCTTGGCGGTCGCCTGCTCGACGTTGAAGCACTTGACGGGCTCGGTCGACGACGACAGGTCCACGGGGGCCTGGAGGCCGCCGCCGGTCCACGCGGTCTGCTTCTTCGCGTTGTCGTAGACGCACTTGCGGGTCAGCTCGGCGCACTGGCTCGCCGAGGTGGCGAACAGCAGCCACGCGGAGAAGGCGTGCACCGCGGGGAACGTCACCTGGGAGCCGGGGGCGTACTTCTTGAACAGGGCGACGAGTTGGGCGGTCGCCGGGTTGTCGGCCTCCTTCTCCAGGGGATAGGTGCCGCCGAGGTCGGCGTAGTTGTTCTGGCTGGTCAGCGAAGTCCCGGCCAGTTTGATGAAGTTGTCGCCGTAGGCGTTGCTGTTGGTGTCGATCCAGTCGGGCTTGTAGCCGATGTTGGTGAGCGCCTGCTCCAGCTTGGCCAGCTGGGTGAAGTCACCGTTGAAGATGAGCCCCTTGACGCCCGCCTTCTTGATGGACTGCGCGTACGGCGTCCAGTCGGACACCCCTTGCGCCGGGTACAGGTCGGTGTACGTGACCTTGGCCCCGATCCCCTCCAGGGCCTCCTTCTCCTGGGCGCCGATGACCTTGGTGACGGGCACGTCGCCGTTGATGAGGCCGACGCTCTTCTTCGACGTGGGGTACTTCTCGTCGATCAGCCAGCTGTAGTAGCCCGTGTAGGGCTCGTAGCCCACCGAGGCGCCCTGGGTGAGCACCTGGAGGTCGGCGCCGAACTCCTGGCTGACCTGTCCGGGGAACTCGGGCAGCAGGCACTTGAGCCGGGTCTTGACGCCGAGGGCGTCCAGGGCCGAGCCGCCGCCGACGAGGAAGAAGTCGTCCCGGCACGCCTCGATCATCCGCTGGTTGACCTCGTACAGCTTGGAGTCGTGGGTGGTGGGCACGATCTTGCGTCCGCCGATGCCGCCGGCCGCGTTGCACCAGGAGGTGAACGCCTTGGCTGCGTTGACGAATTCGGGATTCTTGGTGAACCCGATGTCGCTGAACACACCGACCTTGATCTCGGTGCTGCTGACGCCGGTCTCACTGGCCGTCTTGGGTGTGCCGCCGCCGCAGACGTTCTTGAGCGTGCCGAAGTCGGTGGCAGAGGCGTCCGCGGCCCCGGAGGTCGTGGGCGCGGCACTGGAACTGGCGTCCTTGTCGCGCCCGGAACAGCCGGCCGCGGCCGCCAGTACCAGGACGAGCGCTGGGACGAGCAAGCGTCTCATCGGTGTTCTCCTCGTCGAGAATGAGTCACGCCGGTGGTGATCAGGTGACCGCGCCCGCTGCCTTCAGCTCGATGATGCGGTCCCAGTCCAGGCCCAGTTCCTGGAGGATCTCCTCGGTCTGGGCGGCGAAGTCTGGCGCCGGTCCGAGGTGGGGGGCTTCGACGTCGAACTGCACCGGATTGGCGACCAGTTCGAGCGCGCCGGCCCGCAGGATGTACTCGTTGGCCCGGATCTGTGCGTCGTCGCCGACCTGGAGGGTGTCCTGTACGGGGGCCCACGGTCCGGACAGGGTGGCGAACCGTTCGCTCCACTGGGCGAGGGTGCGGGTGGCGATGACCTCGCGGAGGATCCCGACGGCGGTTTCGGTGTGGTCGGCGATGGACTCCGCGGTGGCGAAGCGGGGATCGTCGGCCAGTTCGGGGCGGTCGATGTGATGGCACACGTCGGCCCAGAACTTGGCGGGCTGCATCATCACGAACGACAGGTGGTGCCCGTCGGCGGTGAGGTACAGCCCGGACAGCGGGTTGGTGACCGAGCCGTGGGCTCCCACGGCCGGTGCCTTCCAGGGTTTGCCCAGGTGCAGGGAGAGCGCGGTGGCGTGGCCCATGGCCCACAGGCCGCTGCCGAGCAGCGAGACGTCCACCACCGGGCTCTCGCCGGTGCGTTCGCGGCGGAAGAGGGCGGCGGCGATGCCGCCGGCGAGGTTGGTGCCGGAGATGGTGTCGCCGTAGGCGGGGGTCGGCGCGATGATGCCGTCGTAGCCGGGCGGGGTGATGCTGGCCGCGGTGCCGCCGCGGGACCAGTAGGCGGTCATGTCGTAGCCGCCCTTGGCCGCCTCGGGGCCGCGGGGGCCCAGGGCGCTGCCGCGGGCGTACACGATTTTCGGGTTGACCTTGCGGATGTCGTCGACGTCGATGCCGAAGCGCTGCCGGTGTCCGGGCAGGAAGCTGGTCAGGAACACGTCCGCGCGGCGGGCCAGGTCGTACAGCACCTCCTTGCCCTCGGGACGGGCCATGTCCAGGCCGATGCTGCGCTTGCCCCGGTTGGCGTGTTCGACGTTGGGGTTGGGGTCGCCCTCGACGCGGAAGGTGCCGGTCTGGCGCAGTCCGCGCTGCGGGTCGCCGGTGACGGCGTGCTCCACCTTGATGACGTCGGCGCCCCAGTCGGCGAGGACGGCCCCCGCCGAGGGGACGAAGCCGTACATGGCGACTTCCAGGACGCGCACGCCGTCCAGCGGGGTCATGCGGACACCACGGTGGCGAACGCCTTGTACTCCAGGAACTCCTCCAGGCCGGGCACGCCGTTCTCGCGGCCGATGCCGGACTGCTTGTAGCCGCCGAAGGGGACGTCGGCGGCGAAGTAGTTGCCGCCGTTGATGGTGAAGGTGCCGCTGCGGATGCGGCGGGCGACGGCGACGGCGCGTTCGTCGGTCGCGCTCATCACGCCGCCGGACAGGCCGAAGATGGAGTTGTTGGCGATGCGGACGGCGTCGTCCTCGTCGTCGTAGGGGATGACCGCGAGGACGGGGCCGAAGACCTCGTCCTGGGCGATCTCGCTGTCCGGGTCGACGTCGCTGAGCAGGGTCGCCTCGTAGAAGTAGCCGGGGTCGACCTTGTTGCCGCCGGTGACGAGCTTCGCGCCGGCCGCGACGGCCCGCTGGACCATGGCGTGCACCTTGTCGCGCTGCTTCTCGCTGATGAGCGGGCCGCCGAACGACTTGGGGTCGGCGGGGTCGCCGATGGGCATCCGGGACAGGACGGCGGCGGCCCGCGTGACGATCTCGTCGTGGTGGGCGCGCGGCACCAGCAGCCGGGTGGTGAGCGCGCAGCCCTGCCCGGAGTGCGAGCAGACCATCCCGGCGGCGAAACCCGCGGCCTTGGCGAAGTCGGCGTCGTCGAGGATGACCATGGCGGACTTGCCGCCGAGTTCGAGGAAGAGTTTCTTCACCGTGCGGCTGGCGGCCTCCATGATGCGGCGGCCGGTGGCGGTGGAGCCGGTGAAGGTGATCATGTCGACGTCCGCGTGGGTGGTGAGCGCCTCGCCGACCTCGACCGCGGAGGAGACCAGCACGTTGACCACGCCGGGCGGGATGTCGGTGTGTTCGGCGATCAGCCGGCCCAGGAACAGCGTGGTCAGCGGGGTGTCGGGGGCACCCTTGAGGATCACCGTGCAGCCCGCGGCCAGCGAGGGGGCGAGCTTGGCGAGGGCGAGCTGGTTGGGGTAGTTGTACGCGGTGATCGCGGTGACGACGCCGACGGGTTCCTTCTCGATCCAGCGGCGGTGGCGCTGGCCGCGGGACTCGATCTCGCCGAGTTCCTCGGTCAGCGGGTACTTGCGCAGCAGGTCGGCGTAGTAGCGGACCAGTTTGACGGGGTCTTCGAGGTGCGGCCCGTGGGTGAGCATGCGGGGCGCCCCGACCTCGGCGATGGTCAGCTCGCGCAGCTCCTCCAGGTGGTCGGTGAGCGCCTGGTGCAACTGGTCGAGACACCGGATACGGAACGCCACGTCGGTGGACCAGTCGGTGGTGTCGAACGCCCGGCGGGCCGCCGCGACGGCCCGCTCGGCGTCGGCCACGGTGGCGTCGGGCGCGTGGCCGAGCACCTCGCCGGTGGCCGGGTTGAGGCTGGGGAAGGTCCGCTCGGCCCCGACGAGTTCGCCGTCGATGAGCAGGCGGGTCACAGCCGGACCCCCTGACCGCCGTCGACGGCGACTATCTGGCCGGTGAGCCAGCGGGCGTCGTCGGACAGGAGGAAGAGCACGGTGGGCGTCAGGTCCCCCGGCTGGCCGAGCCGCTTGAGGGCCAACTGCTGTGCCATGCCCGCCCGGTGGGCGTCCGGCACGATGCTGCGGGTGGCGTCGGTGTCGGTCGGTCCGGGGGCGATGCCGTTGACGCGGATGCCCCGGCCGCCGAGTTCGGCGGCGAGCGAGGCGGTCATGTGGTTGATGCCGGCCTTCGCCAGGCCGTAGTACCCGGTGACCATGTAGGAGGCGGTGGACGACTGGTTGACGATCGAGCCGCCCTCGGTCATGTGCGGGGCGACGGCCCGGGTGACGTACAGCGCGCCCATGAGGTTGACCTGGATGAAGCGGTTCAGATAGTCGAGGTCGACGGTGGTCAGTCCCTCGCGCTTCATGCTGTGGTAGATGGCAGCGTTGTTGACCAGGTGGTCGATGCGGCCGAACTCGGCGACCGTGGCCTCGGCCAGCGCCCTGGCCGACTCCGGGTCGCCGACGTCGACTTTGACGAAGACCGCGCCGTCGATGTCCTTGGCGACCCGCTGCCCCTGCTCCTCGTTGATCTCGGCGACCACCACCCGCGCACCCTCTGCGGCCAGTGCCCGCGCGTAGTCCTCTCCGATGCCCTGACCCGCTCCGGTGACGATCGCCACCTTGTCCTGGAACCGCATCCTGCCTCCTTGCGTGGATGGGCGCACTGTCCGGATGTCGCGGAAACTACATTCTCGCTATACGCAAATCAACCATCCGGTACGGAGAATGTGACCCGTCGCGCAAGGTCTTCACGCACCGCGACCACTGGTCACCCTCCTCGGGGTTCCCCTCGCAGGGAGCAGCGAGAATACTGTTCTCGTATCCGGAAGGGAGATTTCCATGATCGATACGAGCATGGTCGGCCACGGGGCGGTCGCATGAGGACCGCCGTCGTCACCGGAGGCGGCTCCGGCATCGGACTGGCCATCGCCCGGCGGCTGGAGGCCGACGGCCACCAGGTCGCGGCGCTCGACCTCAAGCCCGCCGACAGCGGCTTCTCGCAGGTCGCCGACGTCAGCGACCGCGCCCAGGTCGAGGCGGCCCTCGCGGCCGTCCGGGAGCGGTACGGCCCGGTCACCGTCCTGGTCAACGCGGCCGGAATGGAGGGCTACAAGCGGTTCCAGAACCTCACCTTCGAGCGCTGGCAGCGGGTGCTGGACGTCAACCTGGGCGGTGTCTTCCACTGCACCCAGGCGGTCCTGCCCGACATGATCGAGGCGGGCTGGGGCCGGATCGTCAACATCTCCTCCTCCAGCGCCCATTCGGGCCAGCCGTTCATGTCGCACTACGTGGCCGCCAAGTCCGCGGTCAACGGCCTGACCAAGTCGCTGGCCCTGGAGCTGGGCCCGTACGGCATCACCGTCAACGCCGTACCGCCCGGCTTCATCGACACCCCGATGCTGCGCCGGTCGGAGGAGCGCGAGTTGCTCGGCGGGACCGTCGAGGAGCACATCCGGCGCACGCCGGTGCGCCGGGTGGGGCGGCCGGAGGACATCGCGGCGGCCTGCGCGTTCCTCGCCTCGGAGGAGGCCGGCTACATCACCGGGCAGATCCTGGGCGTGAACGGCGGGCGGAACACGTGAGCGAGCAGGGCGGGACGGCGGCCCGCGACGGCGTCCGTATCCCCCCGGTGCCGTACGACGAGTGGGACCACGAGGTCTTCTCGGTCATCTCGGCCACCCGGAAGCTGCCGCAGGCCAACGTGCTGGGGATCTTCCAGCGCCATCCGGACCTCGCCCGGGCGTTCCTGACCTTCAACATGCACCTCAACACCACGACCCTGCCGGTGCGCGTGCGCGAGCTGGCCGTACTGCGCGTGGCCTGGCGGCGCGGCAGCAAGTACGAGTGGGCCAGCCACGTACTGATCGCCCGGAAGGCCGGGGTGAGCGAGGCGGAGATCGAGGAGGTCCGCACCGGCGCCGACACGCTGCTCAACCGGGCGGTGGACGAACTGGACGGCGACTCGGGCCTGTCGGACGCGACCTACGCGGCGCTCACCGCCGACCTGGACGAACGCCAGCTCATGGACCTGGTGTTCACCATCGGGGGCTACGCGATGCTCACCATGGCCCTCAACACCTTCGGTGTGGAACTCGATCCCGTGATCTCCGAAGAGAACTTCAATTTCCCCAAACGAGAATGGTATTCTCACCAGCGAGAGGGGTGATCCCATGCCACACTTCGCCAAACCGGCGGCCGGAAGCTGGACCGAGAACTACCCCGAACTGGGCACCGGCCCGGTCAACTACGAGGACTCCATCGACCCCGCCTACTACCAGGCGGAGAAGGAGGCGGTCTTCAAGAAGACCTGGCTGAACGTCGGCCGGATCGAGCAGGTCCCGAAGACCGGCAGCTACTTCACGAAGGAACTCGCGGTCGCGGACACCTCGTTGATCATCGTGCGGGGCAAGGACCAGGAGGTCCGCGCCTTCCACAACCTCTGCCGCCACCGCGGCAACAAGCTGGTCTGGAACGACTACCCGGGCGAAGAGGTCAAGGGCACCTGCCGCCAGTTCACCTGCAAGTACCACGCCTGGCGCTACGACCTGGCGGGCGAACTCACCTTCGTCCAGCAGGAGCAGGAGTTCTTCGACCTGGACAAGGGCCAGTACGGCCTCAAGCAGGTGCGCTGCGAGACCTGGGAAGGCTTCGTCTTCGTCAACCTGGACCCGAACGCGCAGCCGCTCAAGGAGTACCTGGGCGAACTCGCCAAGGGCCTGGAGGGCTACCCCTTCCACGAGATGACCGAGGTCTTCACCTACAAGGCCGAGATCGGCAGCAACTGGAAGCTGTTCATCGACGCGTTCGCGGAGTTCTACCACGCCCCCGTCCTGCACATGAAGCAGGCCGTCAGGGACGAGGCCCAGAAGCTCTTCAACGTCGGCTACGAGGCGCTGCACTACGAGATCCACAGCCCGCACTCGATGATCTCGTCCTGGGGCGGCATGGCGCCGCCGAAGGACCTGAGCATCGTCAAGCCCGTCGAACGGGTGCTGCGCAGCGGTCTGTTCGGCCCCTGGGAGGCGCCCGACATCGAGGGCCTCGACCAGCTGCCGCCGGGCCTGAACCCGGGCGGACACCGGGCGTGGGGCAACGATTCCTTCGAGTTCTTCCCCAACATGACCCTGCTGATCTGGAAGCCGGGCTGGTACCTGACGTACCACTACTGGCCGACGGGCGTGGACAAGCACCTCTTCGAGGCCAACCTGTACTTCGTGCCGGCCAAGACCGCGCGCGAGCGGCTGAAGCAGGAGCTGGCGGCGGTGACGTTCAAGGAGTACGCGCTCCAGGACGGCAACACGCTGGAGGCCACCCAGACGATGCTCAAGAGCCGGGTCGTCTCCGATTTCCCGCTCTGCGACCAGGAGTTGCTGCTGCGTCACCTGCACAAGACGGTCGCCGACTACGTCAAGGAGCACACCGATGCTGCCCAGTGAGTTCGCGGCACTCGAACCGTTCACCGCGTGGGTGCTGGAGTCCGAGCGCGAGCGCTACAGCAAGCGCCTGGCCAGCTCCATGGAGGAGATGCAGGCGTTCTACGACGTCGCCTTCCCGCTGCTGGAGAAGGCCGCCGACCACCTCGACAAGTGGGCGCTGGACGAACTGCCGGATCCGGAGCGCAACCTGCTGCTCCTGATGTTCTCCCTGGTCAACGTGTCGTTCCCGGTCGAGGTGTGGAAGCAGGCCCGGGTGCCGGACAGCGGCGCCGCCTACATGGACCTCGTCGTCGAACCGAAGGTCTGATCCGCCGTGCTCACACTCAAGGCCGCGCGTGTGCTGCACGTCGAGACCGGGGAGATCGAACAGCCGGGTGCGGTCGTCGTGGACGGCGACCGCATCGTGTCCCCCGGTGCCGGGCAGGCACCGGGGGGTGAGGTCCTCGACCTGGGGGACGTCACCCTGCTGCCCGGTCTCATGGACATGGAGGTCAACCTCCTGATGGGCGGCCGGGGCGAGATCCCGGGGCTCTCCCCCGTCCAGGACGATCCCCCGCTGCGCATGCTGCGCGCGGTGGGCAACGCCCGCCGGACCCTGCGCTCCGGGTTCACCACCGTGCGCAATCTGGGCCTGTTCGTGAAGACGGGCGGCTACCTCCTCGACGTGGCCCTGGCCAAGGCCATCGACGCGGGCTGGATCGACGGCCCCCGGATCGTCCCGGCCGGCCACGCCATCACGCCGACCGGCGGCCATCTGGACCCCACGATGTTCGCCGCGTACGCGCCCGGCATCATGCCGCTGTCCCTGGAGGAGGGCATCGCCAACGGCGTCGACGAGGTCCGCAAGGCCGTCCGCTACCAGATCAAGCACGGCGCCCGGCTCATCAAGGTCTGCGCGTCCGGGGGCGTCATGTCGCACACCGGCACCCCCGGCGCGCAGCACTACTCCGACGAGGAGTTCCGCGCCATCGTCGACGAGGCCCACCGGCGCGGCCTGAAGGTCGCGGCGCACACCCACGGCGCCGAGGCGGTGCGGGCCGCGGTGGAGGCGGGCATCGACTGCATCGAGCACGGCTTCCTGCTCGACGACGACACCATCGCCCTGATGGCCGAGCGCGGCACCTTCCTGGTGCCGACGACCGCCCTGACCGAGTACATGGACATCTCCCACGCGGCCCCGGAACTGCGGGACAAGGCCGCGGAGATCTTCCCCCGCGCCCAGGGCGTGGTCGCCAAGGCGCTCAAGGCGGGCGTGCGGATGGCGGTCGGCACGGACGCCCCGGCCATCCCGCACGGCCGCGGCGCCCAGGAACTGATCGCCCTGGTCCAGCGCGGCATGACCCCGCTGGAGGTACTGCGCGCGGCCACCGTCAACGCGGCCGAACTCATCGACGCCGAGGACCGCGGCCGGATCGCGCCGGGGCTGCTGGCCGATCTGATCGCGGTGCCGGGCAACCCGCTGGAGGACATCTCGGTGACGTCGGACGTCCGGTTCGTGATGAAGGGGGGCAAGGTCTTCCGCGACGAGCGGGGGTAACGGCTCGGCAGGCAAACGGCAGTTCGTCCCGGTGCGCGGCGAGTCAATCGCGCACCGGGACGAACTGCCGTTGCCCTACTGCTTCTTGAGCCGTTCCTTCATGTCGTCCAGCTGCGTGAGGATCGGATAGCCGCTCACGCTCAGCGCGTTGCCGTGCCCGGTCTCGTGGATGTCGAACACCGACTGGATCGCCGCGTAGAAGCCCTGTACGTCGAGGCTCTGGTTGACGGCCCGTTTGGCCTGCCGCAGCCCGAAGGACGGCATCCGCGCGATCTGCCGCGCCAGTTCCATGGCCTCGGTGCCGAGCCGGTCCAGCGGTACGACCCGGTTGACCATGCCGACCTTCTCCGCCTCCTCGGCGGTCACGGCCCGCCCCGTGAACAGGATCTCCTTGGCCTTGCGCGGCCCCAACTCCCAGGTGTGGCCGTGGTATTCGACGCCGCCGATGCCCATGTGCACCACCGGGTCGGAGAACTCGGCGTTCTCGGCGGCCACGATCAGGTCGCAGGGCCACACCAGCATGAGGCCGCCCGCGATGCACTTGCCCTGGACGGCGGCGATCGACGGCTTGGGCACGTTGCGCCAGCGCAGCGTGTACTCCAGGTACCGGCGGGACTCCGCGTTGTAGATCCACTCCAGGGTGATCTCGTTCGGGGCGGGCCAGCGGTCCTTGAGGTCGTGCCCGGAGGAGAAGTGCTTCCCGTTGCCCTTGAGGAGGATCACC
The DNA here is from genome assembly GCA_001298575.1 of Actinobacteria bacterium OK074. Classification (GTDB taxonomy): domain Bacteria; phylum Actinomycetota; class Actinomycetes; order Streptomycetales; family Streptomycetaceae; genus Streptomyces. The sequence continues at coordinate 35,254 of LJCV01000263.1, read as the reverse complement.
TTGACCTCCTCGTCGGCGGCGGCCCGGCGCCATGCCTCGTCCAACGCGTCCAGGAGGGCCGCGTTCTGGGCGTTGGCGACCTCGGGCCGGTTCAGGGTGATGACCGCGACCCTGTCGTCGACCTCGTACAGGATGTCGTCCGTATCTGCCATGGTTCCCGTCTTCCGTCGGCTCTGTCGGGTCTGTCTGGTCTGCTGGCGTTGTTCGGCCCGGCGGCGCTAGCGGGGCAGGCCGAGGATGCGTTCGGCGATGATGTTGCGCTGGATCTCCGAGGTGCCGCCGGCGATGGTCCCGCCGAAGCTGCGCGCGTACCGCTCGAACCAGCTGGCGATGAAGGTCTCCAGGTTCATGTGGGTGTACGGCCCCGTCCGCGCCGGATGGAGCAGCGACTCGGCCCCGTGCTGTTCGAGGGCGTGCAGTTCGGCGTTCTGCGCGGCCTCGGAGCCGAACAGCTTGAGCACCGAGATCTCCACCGGGTTGCGGTCCGGCGCGAGCAGCCGGTAGCCGAGCAACCGCAGTGCCTGGACGTCCATTTGGAGCGTCGCGTACCACTCCTCGTCGCAGGCCGCGTCCTGGATCAGGCTGTCCATCCGCTCGGCGTAGTGCACCCACAGCAGGGTGCGTTCGTGCCCGAGCGAGCCGCCCGCCACCCGCCAGCCCTCGTTGAGGGGGCCGACGAGGTTCTCCTTCGGCACCCGGACGTCGGTGAAGAACACCTCGTTGAAGTCGTGGTCGTCGGGCGCGGCGATCGACCCGAAGGGCCGCCGTACCAGGCCCTCGGAGTCGGTGGGGATCAGCAGGACGCTGATGCCCTTGTGCTTGGGTGCCTCGGGGTCGGTGCGGACGAACGTGAGCAGGACGTCGGCGTCGTGCGCGCCCGAGGTCCACACCTTCTGCCCGTTGACGACGAAGTGGTCGCCCTCCAGGGCCGCGCGGGTGCGCAGCCCGGCCAGGTCGGACCCGGCGCCCGGCTCACTCATGCCGAGCGACGCGGTGATCTCGCCCCGCAGCAGCGGCACCGCCCAGCGCTGTTTCTGTTCCTCGGTGCCGAAGGTCAGCAGCGAGGCCGCGATGATGTTGAGGCCCTGCGGGTTGAAGCTGTGGTAGATCCGCCGCCGGGACAACTCCTCCAGATGCGCGACCACTTGGGGCAGGCTCGCGTTGCGGCCGCCGTACTCGGGCGGCTGGGCGGGCAGCAGCCAGCCCGCGTCGAAGAGCTTGCGCTGCCAGCGCCGGGCCCAGTCGGGCATGTCCGCGCTGGATCTGGGGCGGACCGCGGCCTCTTCCGGGGTGGGCAGGTTGGCGTCGAGGAAGGCGCTGAAGTCGGCGCGGAACTTCTCGACCTCGGGGTCGGGGGCCAGTCTCATGCCAGCAGCGCCTTCCTGTGCCGGGACGCCGTGCCGAGGAGCAGGTCCCCGGCCTTGGCCCGCTTGAGATGGATCTGCAACTCGTTCTCCCAGGTGTAGCCCATGGCGCCGAACAGCTGGAACCCGTTCTGGAAGCAGACCCGTTGGCAGTCCCCGGCGGCGGCCTTGGCCATCGCGGCGGCCCGGCCGCGGCGCGGGTCGTCCTCGGCGATGGTGAGCGCGGAGAAGTAGGCGAGCACCTTGGCGCGTTCGATGGCGACGTACATGTCGGCGGCCTTGTGCTTGACGGCCTGGAACGAGCCGATGGGCACGCCGAACTGGTGTCGCTCCTTCACATGGGCGACCACCAGGTCCAGGATGCGCCGGCAGCTGCCGACCGTGGTGACGGCCAGGCCCATCAGGGCCAGCTCCGGCACCCCGGCGACCAGATCCGGCACCTCCACCCGGGCGACGTGCAGGGTCGGGTCGAACACCGACAGCCGCTCGGCCGCCAGTTCCTTGCCGTCCCGTACGACGACGCCGTCGGCGGTGAGCAGCGCGACCTCGTCGGCCCGGTCGGCGTCGAGGACGAAGCGGCCCTCGCCGTCGAAGACCCCGGTGCCCGAGCCGTGCGGCAGCCGTCCGGCGAGCGGGGCGAACCAGGTGGCGGTGGCCAGGAACGGCGTCGGATCGGCGACGTACCCCAACTCCTCCAGGACGATGGCCAGTTCGACCGGGGGCGCCTCCAGCCAGCCCAGCTCCAGGTAGGTGGCCCAGAGCTTGTCCTCGGGCTGGGAGCGCGACTTGGTGACGGTTTCACGGACCATGCGCCGCAACAGCCGCTGGTCCTCGTCGAACTCAAACTCCACGGGCGACCTCCAGGAGAACCTTGCCGATGGCCCCGCGGCCCAGGGCGAGGGCGTCGGCCACGTCGGCGAGCGGGTACACGGCGTGCACGCGGGGGTGGATCTTCCCGTCCGCGAACAGCGCGTGCAGTTCCTTGCGGGCGGCGACGAGCCGGTCCCGGTGGTGGCGCGCCCAGCCGCCGAGGTCGAAGCCGTGGATCGTGACGCCCTTGAGCAGCGGCAGGTTGAGCGGGATCCGCGGGATCTCCCCGCCGGCGAACCCGACGCTCACATACCGCCCGCCCCAGCGCATGGCCCGCAACGCCTGCTCGGCGTGCGGCCCCCCGACCGGATCGATCACCACGTCGGCCCCACCCGCGTCCCGCAGCCCCTGCTTGAGGTTCTCGTACGGCAGCGCCAGGTGGGCGCCCTGTTCGACGCAGGCGGCGCGTTTGGCGGCGGTGGAGGCGACGGCGACGACCTCGGCGCCGAGGATCGGGGCGAGTTCGACGGCGGCGAGCCCGACCCCGCCGGCCGCGCCGAGCACCGCGACCCGCTCCCCCGCCCGGACGCCCGCGACCAGCCGGAGCGCGTCGTACGCGGTGGCGTGGCCGACCCCGAAGGCGGCGGCCCGTTCGGTGGGGATGCCGTCGGGGACGCGGCTCAGTCCGGCGGGGCCGACGGCCACCCGTTCGGCGAAGGCGCCGACGAACGTCGAGCCGAAGACCCGTTCGCCCCGCTCGAAGCCGTGCGCGGACTCGGCGACGACGCCCGCGAACTCGCTGCCCGGGGTGAAGGGCACCTCGGCCTTGACCTGGTAGTTCCCCTCGATGACCAGGACGTCGGCGAAGTTCACCGCGGCGAAGCGCACGTCGACGAGGATGCCGCCGTCCCGCGGCGCGGGTATCTCCTCGACGGTCACCGGGCCGCCGACGGCGGTGCAGCGGGCCGCTCTCATAGCCGGGTGGTCGCGGCGAGTTCGGCCGCCTTGGCCGCCGTGTCCAGGACCGCGTCGCCGTAGTAGGCCATCTTGGGGTTGCCGCCCTCGCCCTTGACGTGCCGGGCGTAGCCGCCCTCCAGGACGATGGCCATCTTGAAGCGGGCCAGGATCACGTAGTAGTCGATCTCGCCGACGTCCTTGCCGCTGACCTTGGCGTAGTGCTCGATCAGGTCGGCCCGGTCGGGCATGCCGGTGTAGTCGACGTACCCCTTCCGGGTGCGGTCCTCGTCGGCGTCGGGCCAGCCCATCAGCACCCAGCCGAGGTCGAGCAGCGGGTCGCCGACGGTGGACATCTCGAAGTCGACCAGCGCCGCGAGCCGGGCCGGGGCGCCGTGCCGGAACATCACGTTCGCGAACTGGTAGTCGCCGTGGATGATCCCGGGCGCCCAGTGGCCGGGCCGGTGCGCGCGCAGCCAGGTGGCGGCGCTGTCCAGGCCCGGTATCTCGCGGAACCGGAACGTGGCGAGGTGGGAGAGCCAGCGGTCGACCTGCCGGTCGTGGAAGCCGTCCGGCCGGCCGAACCCCTCCAGGCCCTGCGCCCGCCAGTCGACGTTGCCCAGTCTGGCGATGCCCTCGACCAGTTGGTAGGCGAGGCCGGGCCGCAGCGACAGGTCGCTCACGAACGGCTCGACCCAGCCGTCGGTGTTCATCGGCGACCAGCCGTCGACGTGGTCCATGAGGTAGAAGGTGGAGCCGAGCACGCTCGTGTCGTCGCAGACGGCGATGGCCTCCGGATGCGGCACGTCCGTGCCGTTGAGCGCCTTGAGCACCCGGAACTCGCGCAACATGGTCTCGTTGCGGCCCGGCGGGACCTTCCGGGGCGGCTTGCGCAGCACCATCCGGCGCCCGCCGCGCCGCACGCCGAAGATGTCGTTGGAGGTGCCGCCGGTGATGTACGACACCTCGACGGGTTCGCCGGGGGCGATGCCCTGGTCGTCCAGCCAGTGCGCGAGCGCGCCGGTGTCCAGCGCGGCTTCGGGGGTCTCGGGGGTGGCGGGCGTCTCGGTCACAGGCTCTCCAACTGCTTGCGTGCCCATTCGCGGCGGGAGGGAAGGTGCTGGGTGGGCCACAGCCCGGGGGCGGCCTCGTAGCCGCGCAGCAGGTCACGGGCGACGGTGACCTTGTGGACCTCGGTGGGTCCGTCGACGACCGCCATGACGGCGGCTCCGTTCCACATGTCGCCGAAGGGCATCTCGTTGGAGACGCCGAGGGCGCCGTGCAGGTGCATGGAGCGGTAGACGATGTCGTGCAGCACCTTGGGGGTGAGGAACTTGATGGCGGCGATGTCCTTCCGCACCCGCTTGTAGTCCTGGTACTTGTCGATCTGCCAGGCGGTGTGCAGCACGAACAGCCGGAACTGGGCCAACTGCGCGTAGGAGTCGGCCAGATCGGCCTGCACGAGCTGCTTGTCGGCGAGCCTGCTGCCCTGCGTCTCGCGGGACAGCGCCCGTTCGGCCATCATGTCGAGCGCCTTCTGGCACTGGCCGACGACCCGCATCGCGTGGTGGACGCGCCCGCCGCCCAGCCGGGTCTGGGCGATCACGAACGCCTGGCCCTCACCGCCGAGCAGCGCGTCGGCGGGGACGCGGGCGCCGTCGTACTGGATGAGGGCGTGCATGCCTTCGTCGCTGTTCTCGCCCATGATGCCGAGGTGGCGTTCGATGCGGACGCCGGGGGTGTCGCTGGGCACCAGGAACATCGACATGCCCTTGTAGGGGCTGACGTCGGGGTTGGTCACCGCCATCACGATGACGAACCTCGCGGTGCGCGCGTTGGAGGAGAAGAACTTGCGGCCGGTGATGACCCAGTCGTCGCCGTCCCGTACCGCCCGGGTGGTGAACATCGTGGGGTCGGCGCCCGCCTGCGGTTCGGTCATGGAGAAGCAGGAGAAGCACTCGCCCTCCAGCAGCGGCTGGAGGTAGCGCTCCTTCTGTTCCTCGGTGCCGTAGCGGGCGATGATCTCGGCGTTGCCGGTGTCGGGCGCGGCCGTGCCGAAGATGACCGGGGCCCAACTGGACTGGCCGAGGATCTCGTTGATGAGCGCCAGCTTCACCTGACCGAAGCCGCGGCCCCCCAGCTCGGGTCCCAGATGCGGTGCCCACAGGCCCCGGTCGCGCACCTGTTGCTTCAACGCCCGCACGATCGGGGCGAGTTCGCCCTCGACCGGATGGAAGGCCCGGTCCTTGTAGAGGATGTCCAGCGGGTCCACGCGCTCGGCGCGGAACCACCGGATCCACTCCAGTTTCTCCTCGAACTCCGGATCGGTGGAGAAGTCCCATGCCATGTCAGACGATCCTCGCTTCGTGGCTGTGCCGGTACGGCGGCGAGTACGGCGGCGGCTGCAAGCGAGGTGAGAATAACATTCTCGTTCTACGCAAGTAAGGGTCTCGAATCCTGCGGTGGACGATTCGGTAGGTGGATCGCCCCTTGTTACCGCTGAAGTGGAGTATCGTTCTACAGGTGACCGCAGTCCCCGAAGAACAGCCAGCGTGGCGCCAGCGCGCAGTCGAGCGCTCGACCCGCGCCGCCAAGCTCCGCGCCGAGCAGCGCGTACAGCGATTCCTGGACGCAGCACAGGAGCTGATCCAGGAGAAGGAGACGACGGACTTCACCGTCCAGGAGGTCGTCGACCGCTCGAAACAGTCGCTGCGCAGCTTCTACCAGCACTTCGACGGCAAGCACGAGCTGCTGCTCGCGCTGTTCGAGGACGCGCTGAACACGTCGGCGGCCGGGATCCGGGTGGCCACGGCGGACTCCGAGGACCCGCTGGGCCGGCTGCGAACCGCGGTCGAGATCCTCTACCAGCAGTCGCTCCCGCACGCGGGCGTCCAGCGCCCGCTGTTCAGCGACTTCGCGCTGCAACTGCTCGTCAAGCATCCGGCCCAGGTGGCCACCGCCCACCAGCCGTTGCTCACGGTCTTCACCGAGCTGATCGAGCAGGCCGAGGACGCGGGCGCCCTGCCCGCGGGCAAGCCCCGCCGCCAGGCGTCACTGGTCATGCAGACCGTCATGTTCGTCGCCCAGGCCAACGGCGTCCCCGCCGACAACCACGCGCACGCGTTCACCCCGGACGAGGTCTGGGACTTCATCCTGGGCGGCCTCTGGGGCGCGAACCGGGACTGACCAGAACCGACACCAACGACCCGGCCCCGGCCGGGTCGTTCGTCATGTACGGCTCCTCTTCCTCACGACTCTTTTCTCCCTGCCCTCGCCTCCCCCAGCCGTTTCACCAGCGCGGTCATCGGGATGTCATCGCGATGTGAACGGTCGTGCCTAGCGTCTGGTCCGTTCGTCACCGGACACGTCCATGACCTTCAGGGGGAGATCAGACCATGTCGAAAACGAGCAGGACGACCCGGGCCGTTCGCACCGCGGCCCTGACGGCGGCGCTGACGGCGGGCGCCGCCGTCGCGCTCCCCGCCACCGCACACGCGGCCGACGCGGAGCACTACTACATCGAGATCGGTGGCACCGGTGCCACGACGAACAAGGACGGCTGCGCCACCGGCACCAGCTCCTACGACGCCGCGAACAGCGCCCTCCCGCCCGGCTCCGCCGCGATCAAGGTGTGCTATCCGGCCACCGCGGGCCCGATCATCGGCCCGACCGGCTCCCTCCTCGACGACAAACTCCAGCCGCACCTGGAGGCCCTCACCGCACCGACCTACGACGCCAGCGTGCAACTGGGCTACCAGAAGGGGTTGCAGGCGGCAGAGGACACGCACGCCGCGCATCCGGACGCCCGGATCACCATCACCGGCTACTCGCAGGGCGCGCAGGCCGCGGACAAGGTGCTCCAGACGATCGCGAGCGGCAGCACCGGCATTCCGCGCTCCCAGGTCGACGGCATGCTCTACGCCGACCCGATGCAGCCCGACACCGGCCTCGGGGCGCATCTCCCCCGGTGGCTGGGCATCCCGGGGCTGGCCACCGCTCCCGGCGTCGGCCCGGCGGAGTTCAACGGCATCCCGGTCGCGCGGCACTGCATCACCGCCGACCCGGTGTGCGACCTGCGGTCCCTCCTGAACGCGCCCAACTACTTCAGCCTGCACCCGCTGTACCCGAAACTCGTCATCCCCCAGACCCTGGCCGACCACGGCAAGGACGGGGTCCAGTGGAGGAACGCGGACGGGAGCGCCGTGTAGGGCTCCTGCCGCATGGGACAACACAGGCCCGGCCGGGCGCACTTCGGCCGGGCCTCGCCTCCGCCCGAAGGCCGTCGGCTCCCGCTCCAGGGCCGGTACGTCGTCGGCGCCCGGCTGTCGTCATCGACGGCGGCCGAGGTCGTCCAAGGCGCGGGAGATCCTCGCCCGGTTGGCGTCGGTCGCGGGCAGGGCGGTGCCCCGTTCGAAGAAGTCGCGCGCCCCGGCGAGGTCCTCCGCCGCGGCGCCCTGCCAGACCATCCGGTGGCGGATCGCGATCTCCGACGCGGTGCCGGTCTCCTCGTCCAGCACCGCGCGGGCCCGGCGGCGCAGTTCGGCGGCGGCAGCCGGGTGGCCCAGGTTCGCCTCGGCCGTGGCCAGCCTGCCGAGGACGGCGGAGTAGAGGGGGACGTCGCCCAGCCGTCCGGCCAGGTCGGCGGTCTTCCCCAGGGTGCCCACGGCGTCGGCGGGCCGGTCCAGGTCGAGTTGGAGACCGCCGAGGCGGAGCAGGGTCTTGCCGTGCAGCCGGGGGCTGTCGGTCCTCTCGGCGAGGGTGATCGCCTCCAGGTAGCGGTCGTACGCCTTGTCGTACTCGCCGAGTTGATGGTGGATGTCGCCGACGCGGGTCATGACCGAGCCCGTGAGCCACTCGTCGTGTTCCAACTGCCCTGCCAGGCCCGCGACTTCGGCGAAGTGGGTCATGGACTCGGCTATCCGGCCCGCCAGGTTGGCGAAGGTCCCCAGCGCCGCCGCGGCCCTGGCCCGCTCGTGCGTGTCACCGGCCCGGCGGGCGATGTCGAGCGCCTGGGTGAGCCAGGCGCGGGCCTGCCCGTAGCGGCCCTGGAGCCCGTACATGATGCCCAGGCCGGTGCGCAGCGCGGAGACCATGCGCCGGCTGGTGGCCTGCCCGGCCAGCGGCAGCAAGGTTTCCAGCGCGGTGCGGCACTCGTGGAAGCGGCCCTGCCGGGTGAGGTAGTCGACCAGGCCCTCGGCGATCCAGCAGGCGTCGTCCAGGCGGCCGGCGGCCACCGCCTGGCCGATCACGTCGACCAGTTCGCCGCCCGCCGCGTCCAGCCAGGCCGTGGCGTCCTCCCAGCCGGTGAAGGGTCCGGTGTCCTGCGGGCCGGTCAGGAAGGACGAGGTGCCCCAGTCGCCGGCGCGGCGGGCGGCGGCCACGTACAGCCGGAACACACCGCGGCGGGCGGCCTCGGCCTCGGCGGGGGAGGCGGCGGCGACGCGGCGGGCGTAGACCGCCACCAGGTCGTGCAGCCGGTAGCGGTCGGCGGTCACCCGCTGCACGAGACTCGCGTCGGCCAGGCTCTCCAGGGCGTGTCCGGCGTCGGCGGGGGTCCGGTCGAGCAGGGCGGCGAGCGTCAGCCGGTCGAACCGCACGGTGGGCGACAGGCCCAGGGCGCGGAAGGCGCGCTGCTCGGCGGCCGGGAGGCGGCCGTAGGAGATCCGGAAGGCGACCTCGACGCTGCGGTCCTCCACGGCGAGTTCGTCGAGTCGGCGCTCGTCGTCGGTCAGCCGTGCCACCAGGTCTTCCACGGCCCACAGCGGGCGGTCCTGGACCCGGGCCCCGACGATGCGCAACGCCAGCGGAAGCCGGTCGCACAGCGTGGCCAGTTCGCGGACGGCCGCGCGCTCGCGGTCGGTTCCCGCGCCGCCGACGATGCCGGTCAGCAGCCGGGCGGCCTCGTCCGGGCCGAGCGGGGGCAGCGAGATCCGGCGGTCCGCGTCCAGCCCCGTCAGGCGCCGGCGGCCGGTCACCAGGACCATGCTGCCCGTGCCCGCGGGCAGCAGCGGCCGTACCTGTTCGGCGCGGGCGGCGTCGTCGAGGACGAGGAGCAGCCGGAGGGAGGCGGTCGCCGTCCGCCAGGACGCGGCCAGTTCGTCCAGGTCCTCGCAGTCCTCGCCCTCTCCGGCGCCGACCGCCCGCAGCAGGCGGCGCAGCACTCGTTGCCGTCCGGCCGGCTCGCGGTCCTCGCGGTGTCCGTGCAGTTCGACGAAGAGGCAGCCGTCGGGGTACCGGTCCCGCAGCGCCCGCGCCGCGCGCACCACCAGGGCGGTCTTGCCGACCCCGGCCATGCCGTCCACCGCCCGGACGGTGACCACCCGGGCGTCGGCGGGCGCGACGAGCAGGCCGATCTCCCGCTCCCGGCCGGTGAAGTTGCCGATTTCGACGGGGAGTTCATGGCGTACCGGGCGCCTGGCGCGGGCGGGGCCCGGCTGCCGGGGTGCCGTCGTCGGGCGCTGCCGGAAGGCGGCGTCGTCGCCGCGGAGGACCGCCTCGTGCACCCGGCGCAGTTCGGCGCCGGGCTCCACGCCCCGCTCGGCCACCAGGCGGCGGCGCACCGCGGCGTAGACGTCGAGCGCCTCGGCCTGTCTGCCGCCGGCCTGGAGGGCGCGCATGAGCAGGGCGGCCGGCGCCTCGTGGTGGGGGTGGGCCGCCGTCAGGGAGAACAGTTCGCCCACGGCCTCGGTGTGCCGTCCCAGCCGGAGCAGGCAGTCCGCCCGGTCCTGGGCCAGCACCAGCCGGTGCTCCGCCAGCCGCAGCCGCTCCCCCTCCGCGAAGGGGCCGGGGATTCCGGCCAGGGGCTCGCCGCGGAACAGCCCGAGCGCCGTGGACCAGGCGGCCACGGCGGCCTCCAGGTCTCCGGACTCCCGGGCCGCGCGCCCTTCGGCGACGGTCTCCTCCCAGCGCGCCACGTCCACCCGCACGCTGCGCGAAACGAAGCGGTAGCCGCCGCGGACGGTGCCGATCACGGAGTCCGCCGAGCCCCCGCCGCGGGCGTCCAGGCGTTTGCGCAACCGGTGTACGTAGACCGGGAGCACCTTGGCGCCGGTGCCGGGCGGCTCCGCGCCCCACACCCCGTCGAGCAGTTGCTGTCGGCTGACCGTCCGCCCCGGCCGGAGCAACAGCGCGGCCAGCAGGGCCTGTTCACGGACCGGGCCCAGCTCCACGGCCGTGTCGCCGTGCCAGGCGTTGAGCGGACCGAGCAGAGCGAACCGGAGTTGCCGATGTGCGGTCGTGGACACTGCTGGGGTGATCGGCACGCGGAGAGCCTATAGGGATTACGGCGCCCGGCCCCGGCCGCCACAAGACCCCCGCCCGGCGTGTACGGCGGCACCACACGGCCTGAACAGAGGGGCCGAAACGTGCAGGTGACGGCCCCCGGACACACGTCACCGCCGCAGGAGCGTCCGCGGCGGTGAGGTGGTGACGTGCTGTGCTCGGCCCGTAGGTCAGGGGGCGTCGGCCGGCGTCCGCTGCTCGGCCTCCTCCTGGGCCTCCTCGTCCAGGGCCGCGTGGGTGAGGAAGTCGTCGACCATGCGGTGGAACAGTGTGGCGAGCTGCCCCAGTTCCTCCGCCGACCACTCGCCCAGCGCCATCTGCATGCCGCGCACGCTGGCCTCCCGGACCCGCCCCACGGCCTGCCGGCCGAGCGGGGTCAGCTCTATGAGCCGGGCCCGGCGGTCGTCCGGATCGGAGACCCGGCTGACGTAGCCGGCCTTCTCCAGCTGCTGCACCTGCCGGGTGATGTGGGATGCCTCCACCGCCATCCGGTTGGCCAGCTCGCCGGGGCGCAGCGGCTCGCTGTCGGAGATGTGCCGCAGGATCGACACCGCGGCACGGTCCATCGTCAGGCCGGCCACCGCCATCAGACGGTCGTGCTGCCGGGCCCGGCCGACCAGGTACGTGATGCGGGTCAAGGCCCGTTCGATTTCCTTGACTTCCGGTGAAGCGGGGACGTCTGGCAGCGGTAGCGTGGACATACGCTCAACTTTACCATATGGTTGCGTAAGTCAAGTAATTTCCCGTGTGCCCCACGCCTACCGCGCCGCCTCCGGCCGTCCCCGGCCCGCCGCTCAGACCGCCGGCGCCGCGCCCTCCACCGTCTCCTTCCAGGTGGCACCCGTCGCGATGGCCTGGCGCCACTGGCGGATCGCCTTCGGCGGCATCCCGACGGCCAGCGCACCGACCACCCGCTCGCCGGTGCGGTACACGGCCAGGAACTTGCGCGTCGCCAAGTCCCCTTCCACGACGGCCACTTCCTCGTGCCCGCGCAGATAGCCGTACGCCTGCACCTTCATGTCGTACTGGTCGGACCAGAAGTACGGCACCGGTGCGAACGGCTTGCGCGCCTCGGGGCGGAGCAGGTTCCGGGCCACGGCCATGCCCTGCTCGGCCGCGTTGGTCCGGTGCTCGATGCGCATCGAGCAGCCGAACAGCGGGTTGTACCAGCGGGCCACGTCACCGGCCGCGTAGACGTCCCGGGCGGCGGCCGAGTACTCGTCGCAGACGATGCCGTCCCCGATGGTCAGGCCCGAGTCGGCCAGCCACTCGGTGTTGGGCAGCGAGCCGATCGCCACGAGGATCTCGTCGGCCTCGACCAGTTCCCCGTCGGACAGCCGCACGCCGTCCTCGGTGATCGCCTGCACCGACACGCCCGTGCGCAGGTCGACGCCGTGCTCCAGGTGGGCGCTGGAGAGCACCTGTCCGACCTCGGCGCCGATCGCGTGCGCCAGCGGCACCGGGGCGGGCTCGATCAGCGTGACCCGCGCCCCCAGCTTGGAGGCGACGGCCGCCGCTTCGGCGCCGAGGAACCCGGCGCCGACGATCACCAGCCGCCGTCCGGCGCCGAGCCGGTCCCGCAGCGCGAGCGCGTCGTCCAGCGTGCGCAGTACGTGCGCGCCCTCGCCCGGCAGCCGCCGGGCCCGGACGCCGGTGGCCAGGATCAGGCCGTCGTACGGGAGCCGGGTGCCGTCCGCCAGCTCCACCGTGCGCCCGGACACGTCCAGGGCGGTGGCGGCGACGCCGAACCGCAGGTCCAGATCGAGCGCGTCCAGGTCGGCCGAGGGGCGCAGCGCGAGCCGCTCCGGCTCCCACTCCGCGGCCAGCAGCTGCTTGGACAGCGGCGGCCGGTCGTACGGGGCGTGGGGTTCGTCGCCGACGAGGGTCAGCTCGCCGTCGTAGCCGTCCCGGCGCAGGGTCTCGACCGCGGCGAGGCCGGCGGCCGAGGCACCCACGACAACGACCTGCCTCACTCCTGCACCAGCCGGATCGCGGCGGCCGGGCAGATCGCCACGGCTTCCTCGACGCTCGCGATCAGGTCGTCGCCGACCTTCTCCTCCAGCAGGAAGGCGATGCCGTCCTCGTCACGCTGGTCGAAGACCTCCGGCGAGGCCATCACGCACTGCCCCGACGCGACACACTTCGGCTCGTCCAGTTCCACACGCATGGGCTTCTCCTCTGTTACTTCGTGGGGGTGGTGTTCCGCAGGGGAAGTGTCACCAGGTGACAGGCAGTTCATGTACGCCGTAGATGAACGCGTCGTGCTTGAAGCGGACGTCGTCGACGGACGCTGCCAGTTTGAGGGTGGGGATGCGCCGGTACAACGTGCTGTAGACCACCTGGAGTTCCATCCGGGCCAGGGGCTGGCCCAGGCACTGGTGGATACCGAACCCGAAGGCGACGTGCCGGCGGGCGTCGCGGGTGATGTCGAGCCTGTCGGGGTCCGGGAACACCTCGGGGTCGCGGTTGGCGATCTCGTTGACGAGGATGACGCCGTCCCCGGCCTTGAGGACCTGGCCGGCGATCTCGATGTCCTCGGTGACCGCGCGGCGCTTGCCCTCGTGGGCGATGTTCAGATAGCGCAGCAGCTCCTCGACCGCCGAGGCGACCAGCCTCGGGTCGTCCGCCGTGCGCAGCAGGGCGAGCTGTTCGGGGTGCTGGAGCAGCGCCAGCGTGCCGAGGGCGATCATGTTGGCGGTCGTCTCGTGCCCCGCGAACAGCAGGAGCAGCGCCATCTCGGTGGCCTGCGCGTGGGTCAGTTCACCGGCGGCGACCCGTCCGGCGATGCTCGACAGCAGGTCGTCCTGCGGTTCGGCGAGCCGCTTGCCGATGAGTCCGCCCAGGTACCCGCCGATCACCCGGGTCGCCGCGTTGCGCTCCTCGGGCGTCGAGGTGGTGCGGACCATCGTCTTGGTGTTGTCCTGGAACATCGCGTGGTCGTCGTAGGGCACGCCCAGCAGTTCGCAGATCACCAGCGAGGGGATCGGCAGGGCGAACGCGTCCACCAGGTCCACCGGGTTCGGGCCGGCCAGCAGGTCGTCGATCAGGTCGTCCACGATCTTCTGGACGGCGGGCCGCATGGCCTCGATCCGCTTGATGGAGAACGGCGCCGTCGCCATCCGCCGCAGCCTGGCGTGTTCGGGGTCGTCCATCATGATGAAGCTGAGCTTGCCCCCGCCCGAGGCGGCCTTGGACGGGTAGCCGGGGGCGTCGATGTCCGCGCTGACCCGCGGGTCGCCCAGGATGGCGCGCTGCTCGGCGTAGCGGGTCACGAGCCACGGCTCGCTGCCGTCCCACAGCCGGACCTTGGAGAGCGGTCCCTGTTCCTGGAGCTCCTTCAGCTCCGGCGGAGGGTCGAACGGGCAGCGCGCGGCCCGGGCCATCGGGAACTCGGGAACCGCGTCCGCCGACGGGGCGGCGGGACCGGCGAGAGTGTCGGCCATGTCTCTCCTCGTAAGTGGGGGGAGGCTCCACTGGGGGGGGGGAGGTGGGGCGTCGGGGGTGACGTGCTGGGACCCGACAGCCGAATGCAAACAGAGCGGACTGACGGGCTCCGGTCAGCAACCTGACAGAAACCTGACGTGATCCAGATCACTTGCCCGCACTCTTGCCACCCCTCGCCAAAGATTCCCATCCCTCCACAACTCGGGCACACACAGAGCCAGTTGGGGCATGGAGGGGCACACGGGACACACCCGGGACAACCGGTTCCCGACAGCCGGACAGGCGGCGGCGTGACCGCGCGGCACCGCCTGTCGGGCAGCGGCGTCCGTCGTCGTCCCGGATCCGTGGTAGGGCCGGGCTCCGCCCCGTCCGTCAGGGCTCGTCGCCGGTGCGGCCGAGCCAGTAGCCGAAGCCCCGGCGAGTGTGGATCAGGGGGTACTCCGTGTGGTCCACCTTGCGGCGCAGCCGGGAGACCAGCTGCTCGATGGCGTTGTCGCCCCGGAACTCACCCCACACGTGGCGGCCGATCTGCTCCTTCGAGAGCACCTTGTGGGCGTTGACCAGCAGGTGGCGCAGGAGCCGGTACTCCGCGGGCGTCAGGTCCAGCGCCCGGGTGCCGCGCCGCGCCTGACAGGTGGTGTCGTCCAGCACCAGGTCGGCGTAGGCGGGGGCGACCTCGGGCCGGGCCGGGTTGCGGCCCCGCAGCAGCACCTGGACCCGGGCGAGGACCTCGGCGACGCGGAACGGCTTGGTGACGTAGTCCTCCTGCCCGAGGCCCACCTCGGGCAGGAGGCTGCCCAGGACGTCGTACCCGGCGAGGAAGAGCACCGGCGGGCGTTCCGCGACCGGGAAGCGCCGGCCGCGGCCGAGGCCCTCCAGGTCCGGGAGGGTCGCGTCCAGCACCACGAGGTCGAACCGCCGCTCGGCCAGCCGGAGCAGCGCCTCGGCGCCGGTGCCCGCCTCGCTGACCTGGTAGCCCGCCAACTCCAGGGTGGTGGAGAGCAGTTCGCCGACGCCCAGGTCGTCGACGACGATCAGTACTTGCTGTCCGTCCCCGCGAGCGACGGGCGGTTTCTCGATGCTGCCGTACATGGGAAGACCATTCGTATGGGTCGTATGGAGCTCACGCCTGTCCCCGGGGCCGGTGTCCGCGCCCGGCGGTGTCAGACCGGCGGGCCCGGCGCCGCGGTTTCGAGACCGGGACCCTCGTCGGCCGCGGCGAGGAAGACGTCGACCATCCGGTGGAACAGGACGGCGAGCCGCCGCAGTTCCTCGGGCGACCACTGACCGAGGGCCATCTGCATGCCCTGGGCACCGGCCTGGCGGATGCGGTGCACGGCGTCCTCGCCCAGCGGGGTGAGCCGGATGCGCTGGGCTCGGCGGTCGTCGGGGTCCTGGACCCGGACGAGGTAACCGGCCCGCTCCAGTTGCTGCACCTGGCGGGTCACGTGGGACGCCTCCACGTCGAGCCGGTTGGCCAGCTCCCCCGGGCGCAGCGGTTCGGACTCGGCGACCTGGCGCAGCAGGGCCACCGCGGCACGGTCCAGCGGCACTCCGGCGAGGGTCATCAGCCGGTCGTGCTGCCGGGCGCGGGTGCTCAGATAGGTGATGTGCGTCAGCGCCCGCTCGATCTCGATCACTTCCGGTGACGCGGGTGCCTCGGCCGGCGGCAATGTGGACATGCGCTCCACCTTACCCTTCTGATTGCCTAACTCAAGCAATTCGCTGCTATTTGCTTGAGTCAAGTAAGTCACGTGGGCTCGCGCGACCCAAGCGGAACGGCGTGCGGGCTGCCGGACCCCGCACTGCCGCACCGCACAGTAAAACACTTGATTTACTTCTGGGCCCCGCCCGTGCGCCGCACGCTCCACTCGAAGGTCCCCCGGCACACCACGGTGCCCGCCGCGTCGGTGATCTCCGCGCGGGTGGAGAGGCGGACCCGGTCGCTCTCCCCCGACCAGAACGGGCGCAGCGCGGCACGGGCGGCGTCGTCCAGGCCGCTGGCGGCCCGCAGACGGCCGCGCGCCGGGGCGAGGAACTCCAGCGCGGCCCCGGTGCCCAGCGGGACGACCCCGGTGAGGGCCGCCGCGCCCGGGGCATCCGCGACGAGGGCGCCGAGCCCGGCGGCGTCCACGAGGGCGACGAGCCCGCTGGAGTGCAGGGAGCCGATGACGTTGGTCAGCTCCGGGGGTGTCGGCGCGGCGAGTTCGGCCGTGCCGTCCGCGGCCCGCAGTACCTCGATTCCGGCGGTGCGGTGCGCCGGGACCGGCTCCAGCAGAGTGCGGGCCAGTGCCGTCATGTCCATCGCGTCAGCTTGGCACGGGCCACCGACAACCGGGCGACCGCCCGGACAACGGCAGGCGCCGGGCGGCTCTCGCGGGACTCACGGGGATGCGCGGAAATTGGGAGGAGACCTTCAACTGCCGTTCCCCACAGCCCACTTCGGCCTTGCACTCAGGCCGTCCGGGCCGAGGAGGGCGCCCCCGCGGCCGGCTGTTTCGTCGGCGCGCGGTCCCGGCCCGGCAGGAAGGACGCGAACCCCAGCGCGATCAGGGCGGCGGCGCTGCCGGTGGCCAGGATGACCCGGAAGCCGTTCTCCGAGGGCAGCGCCACCGTGCCGTACGCCGTGGTCATGTGGGCCAGGATCACCCCGGCGACGGCGCTGGAGACCGAGGTGCCGATCGAGCGCATCAGGCTGTTGAGGCTGTTGGCCGCGGCCGTCTCGGACACGGGGACGGCCGACATGATCAGCGCGGGCATCGCCCCGTACGCAAGGCCGACCCCGGCGCTGATCACGCACGTGACGACGATCAGCTCCCAGACGGCGGCCATGAGGACGATGCCGAGCGCGTACCCGAGGGCGACGACGACCGCGCCCAGCATCAGCGTCACCTTGGGGCCCCGGGCCTTGGAGACCCGTGCGGACAGCGGGGCCGTGGCCATCATCACCAGGCCCCCGGGGCCCAGGCACAGTCCGGCCGTCAGGACGCTCTGACCCAGGCCGTAGCCGGTGCCCCGGGGCATCTGGAGGAGCTGCGGGACCACCAGGGAGGTCGCGAACATCGCGAAGCCGAACACCGCCGACGCCGCGTTGGTGAAGAGCACCTGCCGCCGGGCGCTGGTGCGCAGGTCCACCAGCGGCTGCCCGGTGCGCAGTTCCCAGCGGCCCCACGCCAGCAGCACGAGGACGGCCGCCGCGAACAGGCCGAGGGTCGTGCCGCTCCCCCAGCCCCAGTCGGCACCCTTGGAGATGGCCAGCAGCAGGCAGAACAGCCCGGCGGACAGCCCGACCGCGCCGACCACGTCGAACCGGCCGCCGCCGCGCACCGCCGACTCCGGTACGAGCGCCAGGACCAGCACGCCCACCATGAGGCCGAGCCCCGCCGAGGTCCAGAACAGCACGTGCCAGTCGGCGTGCTGGGCGATGAGGGCGGCGGCCGGCAGGCCCAGCGCGGCGCCCACGCCCAGGGAGGCGCTCATCAGGGCGGTGGCCGCGGGCAGCCGCTCCGGCGGGAGTTCGTCGCGCATGATGCTGATGCCGAGCGGGATCACGCCCACCGCGAGGCCCTGCAACGCCCGGCCCACGATCATCGGCGCCAGGGAGTCGCTGAGCGCCCCGACGACCGAGCCCGTCACCAGCACGACGATGCTGACGAGCAGCATCCGCCGCTTGCCGTACATGTCGCCGAGCCGGCCCACCACGGGGGTGGCGACGGCCCCGGCGAGCAGGGTGGCGGTGATCGCCCAGGTGGCGTCGGACGCCGACGCGTGCAGCAGCGCCGGGAGTTCGGGGACCAGCGGGATGATCAGGGTCTGCATGAGGGCGACGACGATCCCGCCCACGGCCAGCACGGCGACGACGGCGTTGACGCGCTGGGGACCCGGGGCACGCTCGGCCCCCGGGCCTGCGGCGGCAGCGGACATGGCACAGCCCTTCCTCGCTCGGACAGGGGGCGTCGCCCGCGGTCGGGGACGCGCCGGAGCAGAGTCTCGCATATTTTTCGTACGTCATACGCAAAATATGGGAAGGTAGCCTTCGGAGGTCCGCCCCGCGATCTTGGGCGGGTGGAGAGGGCGCGGCGGATGACTCGGACCGAGGCGGAGACCGGGCGGCGGGGCAGGGGCCGGCCGCCGCGGTTGTCGCGCGAGCGGATCGTGGTGGCCGCGGTCGGCGTGCTGGAGGCCGATCCGCACACGTCGCTGACCATCAAGCAGGTGGCCGAGGCGGTCGGCGCCGCGCCCATGGCCCTGTACCGCTACTTCCCCGACCGCGACACCCTGTTGCAGGCCGCGGCGGACCACGTCCTGACGACGATGGAGCGCATCCGCCTCGACGACGGCCCCTGGCAGGAGCAGCTGCGCGTCTGGATGCGCGGCAGCCACGCCCGGCTGCGGGGCTACCCGCAGCTGCTGCCGTACCTGACCTCGACCCGGCATCCGGCCTGGCTGCCCGCGCTCGGACGGCTCGCGCGGCTGCTCGCGCCCGCCGGACTGGACGAGGAGCGGCTCGCGCTGGCCGTCACCGTCATCAGTTCGACGGTCATGGGGTCCGCCTTCTACGAGAGCCACCGCCCCTCCGCCGAGCAGACCGCCGCCCGCCTGGAGGAGGAACTCGCGGACGGCGCCGTGGCCGAGGCGGACACCGTACGGCCGCTGCTGGCCCGGCTGCCCGGCGCGTACGCGGCCCTGTTCGACACGGTCCTCGACCGGACCGTCGCCACGGTCGAGGAGCTCGCGGTCCGTACGGGCTGATCAGCCCTGTCGGCCGCGCAGCGCGGCCAGCGCCCGGTCGGCGTGGACGCTCATGCGGACCTCGCTGCTCACCACCTCCAGGACCGTCAGGTCCTGGTCGATGACGAAGGTGACGCGCTTGGTGGGCATCAGGCTGAACCCGCGCTTCACGCCGAAGCGGGCGCGGACCTTGCCGTCCTCGTCGGACAGCAGCGGGAAGCCCAGCGAGTGCTTGCCGGCGAACTCCTGCTGTTTGTCCACCGGGTCGCCGCTGATGCCGACCGGGCGGGCCCCGGCGGCGGCGAACTCGGCCGCCAGGTCCCGGAAGTGGCACGCCTCGGCCGTGCAGCCCCGGGTGAGGGCGGCCGGGTAGAAGAAGAGCACCACCGGGCCGCCGACGAGCAGTTCGGTCAGCCTGCGTACGGTGCCGGACTCGTCCGGCAGCGCGAAGTTCTCCGCCTTGTCACCGACGTTCACGGCAGTCGCCATGTCCGTCCTCCTCAACTGTTCGGCTGTGCATGCCCTGTGGCGCCGAATGTAGTGGACACGGCGATGCGGACCACCGCCGGGTGGTCCGCATCGTCTGCCGGCGCCGGGAGGTGTGGGGCCCTCCCGGTCGTCCGGCGGTCTGTGTCCTATCGGCCGCCGGTCAGCTCGTGGTCACCGCCGTGTCGTCGACCACGAAGCTCGTCTGGAGCGAGGAGTCCTCGACACCGGAGAACTTCAGGGCGACCGTGGTGCCCGCGAAGGCCGACAGGCTGAAGGACTTCTGGACGTAGCCGGAGGCCGCGTTCAGGTTGGAGTAGGTGGCCAGGGTGGTGGACCCGGCGGTGACCGTCAGCTTGTCGTACGCCGTGCTGGTGGTGGTCTCCGCGGTGTCGATGTGCAGGTAGAAGGTGAAGGTGGTCCCGGTGCAGCCGCTGGGGACGGTCACCGACTGGGACAGCGTGTCCGTGTGGGTGGAGCCGTAGCCGTCCAGCCATGCCTTGTAGGAGCCGGTGCGGGCCGCCTGGCTGCTGGAGTTGGTGATGACTCCGCTGGTCGCGGTCCAGGTGGTGTTGCCGGACTCGAAGCCCGCGTTGCCGAGCAGCTGGGTCGAGGTGCAACTGCCGCCGCCGCTCGCGCTGACCGTCCAGGTGAAGCTCGCGGTGCCGGTCGCGCCCGTGCTGTCGGTCACGGTCACCGTGGTGCTGTACGAGCCCGCCGTCGTCGGCGTGCCGGTGATGGCACCCGTGGAGCTGCTGATGGACAGGCCCGTGGGCAGTCCGGTCGCCGCGTACGTCAGGGAACCGCTGTTGGTGCTGCTCGCGGAGATCTGCAGGCTCACGGCGGTGCCGACGGTGGTGGACTGGCTGCCCGGGTTGGTGACGGTCACACCGCTCGACGGCGGGGTGACGTGGGCGCCGACGTTGATGCCCGCGAAGGCGTTCGCCACCCCCGCGTACTGGGTGGAGCCGGCGCCGTACAGGGACGTGGCCGCGTTCAGCGCGGCGGTGCGGGCCTGGGCGTAGGTGGTGGTCGACGTCATGTACGTCGTCAGCGCCTTGTACCAGATCTGCAGGGCGGCGGCCCGGCCGATGCCGGCGACCGCGACGCCGTCGGAGGTCGGGCTGTTGTAGGTGACGCCGTTGATGGTCTTGCTGCCGCTGCCCTCGGAGAGCAGGTAGAACATGTGGTTGGCGGGGCCGGAGGAGTAGTGCACGTCGAGGTTGCCGACGCCGGAGTACCAACTGTCGGCGGAGCCGCCGTCCTTGTCGGGCTCGTCCATGTAACGCAGCGGCGTGCCGTCGCCGTTGATGTCGATCTTCTCGCCGATGAGGTAGTCGCCGACGTCGGAGCTGTTGTTGGCGTAGAACTCCACGCCGGTGCCGAAGATGTCGGAGGTGGCCTCGTTCAACCCGCCCGACTCACCGGTGTAGTTGAGCCCGGCGGTGTTGGAGGTGACGCCGTGGCTCATCTCGTGGCCAGCGACGTCGAGCGAGGTCAGCGCGTGGGTGCTGCCCGAGCCGTCGCCGTAGGTCATGCAGAAGCAGCTGTCGTCCCAGAAGGCGTTGACGTACGCCGTGCTGTAGTGGACGCGCGAGTAGGCGGCGACGCCGTCGTTCTTGATGCCGCTGCGGCCGAACGTGTTCTTGTAGAAGTCCCAGGTCTCCTGGGCGCCGTAGGCGGCGTCCGCGCCCGCGGTCTGGGTGTTGGAGCCGGAGCCGGTGCCCCAGGTGTCGTCGGAGTCGGTCATCAGCGTGCCGGTGCCGGACGTGCCGTTGTTGAGGCTGTACGTCTTGTGGCCGCCGCGCGTGGTGTCGTACAGCTGGTAAGTGGAGCCCGACAGCGTGGTGTTGAGCGTCACCGTGCCGCTGTACTGGGTGTTGCCGGTGCCGGTCTTGATGCCCTGGTACTCGTAGAGCTTGGCGCCCGTGGTGGCGTCGGTGATGACGTGCAGCTGGCTGGGGGTGCCGTCGTCCTGGAAGCCGCCGATCACGGTCTCCCAGGCGAGCGTGG
This sequence comes from Actinobacteria bacterium OK074, assembly GCA_001298575.1. GTDB lineage: Bacteria > Actinomycetota > Actinomycetes > Streptomycetales > Streptomycetaceae > Streptomyces. Next base: position 14,171 of record LJCV01000263.1, on the reverse strand, counting down.
GCGTGCCGCCGCCGGCCCAGATCACCTTACGGGCGCTGTCGGCCGTGGGCTTTTCGGCGTCCAGCGCCTTGGCCGCCGTCAACGCCTTCGTCTCGGCTGCCGACTTGGTGAAGGTCGCGGCGGTGGAGGCGACCTTGATGGTGCGCTTGCCGGCGAAGGTGCTGCTGACGGTGCCCTGGGCGACCGAGGCCGGCGGGGTGTGCACGACGAGGTCGCCGCCGAGGACGGGCAGCCCGTCGTAGGTGCGCTCGTAACGGGTGTGGACCGTACCGTCGTTGTCCTTGCTGACGTCCTTGACGACCAGCTTCTCCTTGGCGCCGAGGCCGAGGGTGCGGGCGGTGTCGGCCGTCGTCTTCGTGGCGCCCTTGATCAGCGCGGTGTGCTGGGCGGGGGTGAGGTCCGCCTCAAGTCCCCCGGTGCGCAGGGGACTTGGGTGGGGTGCGGACGCGGCGGCGGCCGGAACCGTCTGGATACCGACGGCCAGCAGCGCCGCGGTGGCCAGCAGGGCTCCCGCGGCGCTCGCCTGACGGGGGATGCGTCTCACTCGTACTCCTTCTGTGACGGCCGTAGTGGGACGGCCGATGACAGACCCGGCAGACGGGACGTGCTGTCCGGGACGAGCTGAGCAGTGGGGCGAAGTGGTGCGTGACCGCCGCGGGGCCCCAGTGGGGTGGGGCCCCGCGAGCAGGTGGGGGAAGGGTTGCAGAATTGACTGGTTCATGTCAGCACGACAGGGATCAATCGAGGGTTATCCCTCTACCCCGCACGCCCCGGCGCCCCCGGGACACGACGGCCGCCCCGCACCCCTCCCCCAGCCCGGGAGGCGGCCGGATTTCTTCGGCGCAAAGCGTTGACTAGAAAGCGCTTGCATCCTACGTTCCGTTCAACAGCGTGACCCAGATACGAGATCTCGTATACGAGAGGGTCGGCGCCGGACCCCGTACGGCCTGGAGAAGTGCACTCTCCCGACCTCGGCACGGGAACGGACCGGAAACGCCCTCGGCGCGCAGAGTTCCACATGGCGTACGTCGTTCAAGTACATGATCCAGAGGACTCTTCCGAAGGGACGCACCCGCATGCGTACCAACCCCTCTCCCGCGCACCCCCGCAGAGCGGTCCTGGCGACGGCGGCCGGGCTCGCCCTCGCGGCCGCCACCGGGCTCGCCCTGCCGCAGCGGGCCGCGGCGGCCGACAGCGCTCCGGTCGGCTTCGGCGCCGGCACCACCGGCGGCGGCAGCGCCACCCCGGTGACCGTCTCGACGCTCGCCGCGTTCACGGCGGCCGTCGCCGGTGACGCGGCCAAGGTCGTCCGCGTGAGCGGCCTGATCACACTGAGCGGCCAGGTCGACATCGGGTCCAACACGACGGTCCTGGGCGTGGGTTCGGCGTCCGGGTTCACCGGCGGCGGGCTGCGGCTGAAGAAGGTGACCAACGTCGTCGTGCGCAACCTGAACATCAGCAAGCCGGTGGCGCCCGCCGACGGCATCACCGTGCAGGCGTCGACGAAGGTGTGGATCGACCACAACTCCTTCTCGGCGGACCGCGACCACGACAAGGACTACTACGACGGTCTGCTCGACATCAACCACGGCTCGGACTACGTCACGGTGTCCTGGAACACCTTCAGGGACCACTTCAAGGGCTCGCTGGTGGGCCACAGCGACAACAACGCGAGCGAGGACACCGGGCACCTGCGGGTGACCTACCACCACAACTGGTTCAGCAACGTCTACTCGCGCATCCCCAGCCTGCGCTTCGGCACCGGCCACTTCTACGACAACTACGTCGCCGGGGCCGAGACGGCCGTGCACTCGCGCATGGGCGCCCAGCTGCTCGTGGAGAACAACGTCTTCCGCGACACCCTCGTCGCGGTCACCACCAACCGCGACAGCGACGTGGACGGCTACGCCAACCTGCGCGGCAACGACCTCGGCACGGCCACCACCGAGATCTCCCAGGTCGGCACCTTCACCGCCCCGCCGTACGGCTACACCGCCGAGCCCGCGACCACGGTCGTCGCCTCGGTGACGGCCGGGGCGGGCGCCGGGCACCTCTGAACTCCCTCCATCCATTGAGCAGTTGACAGAAGGAATCGGGACATGACTTCTGCGGCACGGCCGCGCGCCCGCACGCGCGCACTGACCGGTTCGGCGGCCGTACTCGGCCTTTCGGTTGGCATGATCATGGCAACCGGGGCGGGGACCCCGGCGAGCGCCGCCACCTGGCCCACCGCGAGCGGCAGCCAGGCGGTCTCGGCCACCATCTCCCTCTCCGGCACCAAGGACTACGGGATGCTGCGCCTGTACGGCACCGGCGACCTCGGCACCGACAACCAGGACGAGGACCAGGGACCGATCCTGGACCTGGCCGCCGGCACCGTCCTCAAGAACGTCATCATCGGCGCCCCCGCCGCCGACGGCATCCACTGCGCGGGCAGCTGCACGCTGCAGAACGTGTGGTGGGAGGACGTCGGCGAGGACGCGGCGACCTTCCGCGGCTCCTCGTCGTCCAACGTGTACACCGTCTCCGGCGGCGGCGCGAAGTCGGCCAGCGACAAGGTGTTCCAGTTCAACGGCGCCGGGACGCTCAACGTCTCCAACTTCGCGGTACAGGGCTTCGGCACGTTCGTGCGGTCCTGCGGCAACTGCTCGACGCAGTACAAGCGCACGATCAACCTCAACACCATCGAGGCGACCTATTCGGGCAGCAGACTCGTCGGCATCAACACCAACTACGGCGACAGCGCGACCCTGAAGGCCATCAAGATCGTCGGGGACACCAGCAAGAAGATCATCCCCTGCCAGAAGTACATCGGCAACAACACCGGCGCCGAACCGACCACGAACGGCACCGGCCCGGACAGCACGTACTGCAAGTACGCCACGACCGACATCACCTACAGCTGAGGGGATGTCAGCGGCCGTACGGGTAGGGCTACTTGGCGCTCTCCCCGTACGGCCGCGGGCGCGGTGCCGCGCTGGGAGGTCGAGGTCCGCAGCGGTTTCCGGACCACCGCCGTGCTCGGCCCGTTCGTCGTGCACCGCACCCCGGACGGGACGGTGTCGCTGACGCCGCGCTCGCCGACCCGGGCCGCCGCCCGGGGCCCCTGGCGTGCGCTGTTCCCGCTGCTTCCGCTCGCCCGTCGCCGCTGCCGCCGCCGGTAGGCGCGCGCCCTCGCCGGGGGCGGTCGTTCGATTCCGCGTCGATTCCCTTGATTCACGGCACAACACGGCCCGTCGTGGGCTAGATTCGGGCACCGTCGACGCCGGGCCGGACAGGCCCGGCGATCGGTCATGCCGGGCGGCGGAACACCAGGGGCGGCGCATGCAGAACTTCGGGCTCGCTCCCTCCGACGCGCCGGTGATGACGGGCGGTCTCGCCGACAGCGTCTTCGAACGGGCCGCGCACGAGCCCGCCCTCCCCCAGCTGGCCCGCCGCACCCCGGGCGCCGCGAGCGTCTGGAGCCGGGTCTCCGCCGCCGAGCTGCACACCGAAGTCGTCGATCTGGCACGGGGGTTCGTCGCCTCGGGGATCAACCCCGGCGACCGGATCGCCGTCATGGCGCGCCCCCGCTACGAGTGGACTCTCCTGTGCTGCGCCCTGTGGGCGATCGGCGCGGAGGTCGTGCCCGTCGACCCGTCCTCGGCGCACGACGACGTCGCCTGGGTCCTCGACGACGCCGAATGCGTGGGCGTGGTCGTCGAGGACGAGCAGACGGTCATGACGGTGGGCTCGGTGTGCGCCGCGCTCCCCCGGCTGCGGTACGTGTGGCAGCTCGACGACGGCGCCCTGGAGCACCTGGTGGAGCGCGGCCGTCCGGTACCGGCGGCGACGGTGGACTCGCTGCGCCGGATCGTGCTGCCCGACGCCACCGCCGTCGTCGCGTACACCTCCGGCACCGGTGGCCGCCCCCGCGGCTGCGCGCTCAGCCACCGCGCCCTGGCCGCCCCGTGCGACGCGCTGCTCGCGGGCTGGCGGCAGATCACGGCCGCGCCCGGCGAACAGCCGGCCGTGCTCGCCTTCCTGCCCTTCTCCCACGTGTACGGGCTCATGGTCCAGGGGCTGTGTCTGCGCGGCGGCCTGCTCATGGGCCACGAGCCCGACGCCCGCGAGGAGTCGCTGGCCGCCGCGCTGCGCTCCTTCCGCCCCACGTACCTGTACGCCGTGCCGTCGGTCTTCGAGCGCATCCACAAGTCCTTCCGCACCTCCGCCGAACGGGCGGGCCGCGGCGCCCTGTTCGAGCGCGCGGCGCGCACCGCCCGGGACCACGCGGAGGCGGTGGAACGCCAACGGCTGGGCACCGGACCGGGACCGGGCCTCGACCTGAAGTTCCAGCACACCCTGTACGACAAGGCGGTCTACCGTCGGCTGCGCGAGTCGCTCGGCGGCCGGGTGCGCGGCGGTGTCTCCGGCGGCTCACCGCTGGGCCGCGAACTCGCCCTGTTCTACGCGGGGATCGGCATCCCGGTCCACGACGGCTACGGCCTCACGGAGACCGCGGGCGGGGTCACCGCGCAGCCGGTCGGCCGGGAGAAGACGGGCACCGTGGGCCGCCCGCTGCCCGGCATGGACGTGCACGTGGCCGCCGACGGGGAGATCCTGGTCCGCGGCCCCTCCCTCTTCCAGGGGTATGTCGGCGACGACCTCCACAACACGGCCACCCGGGCGGTCCTCCAGGACGGCTGGCTGGCCACCGGTGACGTCGGCAGCCTCGACTCCGAGGGGTATCTGTCGGTCACCGGCCGCAAGAGCGACGTCGTCGTGACCGTCGGCGGCCGCACCCTGACCCCCACGGACCTCGAACAGCGGCTGCGCATGCACCCGTTGATCCACCAGGTCGTGGTCGTCGGGCACGGCAGGCCGGTGGCGGGGGCGCTGATCACGCTGGACCAGCGGTACCTGGCGCACTGGCGGGCGGGCCTCGGCGACCGGGGCGACGCGTCGAGCCGTACGGCGCGGGAGCAGAACGCGCTGCGCCAGGAGGTCACCCGGGCGGTCAGCGAGGCCAACACCACGGTGCCGCGCGGCGAGTCGATCCGGGTCTTCCGCATCCTGCCGGAGTCCTTCACCCCGGGCAACGGGCTGCTCACCGCGTCGCTGAAGCTGCGCCGCACCGAGATCCTGCGCCGCTACGCCACCGAGATCGACGCCATGTACCAGACCCACGGACCGCTGCGCGCGGACTGGCAACGCCCGGAGTTCGAGGCGGAGTTCTCCTCGACGGGGGAATACCCGGAGTTCTACGCGCCGCCGCCGTACCCGGACGCCTACGCCGGTTACTTCGGGGGCTCCGAGGGCACCGGGGACTACGAGGACAACGACGACGACGTGTTCCGCCGGGTGCGCTGACCGTCCCGTAGACGCACGGGCGTGGCCGCCGCCCCCTCCGGTGGGGGCGGCGGCCACGGTTCGGGGTGGCCGGGGTCAGTGGCCGGGCCAGCCGTCGAGGTGGCGGTGGACCTCGACGGTCGGCTTCTCGTCACCCTTGGGGGCGCGGGCCACGGCGTCCTTCAGGACGGTGTTCACCTCGGCGGCCAGGTTGTCGGCCTGGGTCTTGAGGTCGGCGGCCGGGGCCGTGGAGCGGGTGAGGTCGTCCAGGCGGCGGTGGATGTCCGCGAGTTTGCCCCGGGTATCGCCGTCCAGGGTGAGCGGGCGCGGGGTGGAGACGACGAACTGGTAGGCGCCGGCCAGGGTCTGGCAGCCGTCGCAGTGCTTGTTGACGGCGTCGCCCCTGTTGACGGCGTTGAGCCGGGTGGCGTCCCCGGCCAGGGTGACGATCTGGAAGGACAGCGCCACCGAACGGCAGTGGTCGTCGACCGAGCAGCCCACGCCGACGGCATTGGCCTGGTTGCGCGCGGTCGCGGCGGCCACCGTGCCGAACTGGCGGACGGTGAAGGAGTCCTCGGTGTCGGTGTGGTGGCGGAAGTCGGCGCGGCTGAACGTCTGGTCGGCGGCCACGGCGACGTGCTGCGGCGCCGCCGACGCGACGGTGGGCACGGCGGTCGCCAGACCCGCCGCCCCGGCGGCCAACAGGCCGATGCGGACGGCGCGTTGAGTGAGGACGGCACTGGTGCGCGGTTTGCGGTGATGGCTCACGTGAGTCTCCTGCTGGAGTGGGTTCTACGACGGACAGAGCACCGCCGTGCCCGGGCCGGGCACCCTCGGGCGGACGGCGGGGACCGGACCCGTGCCCTGGGGCGGGCCCGATCCACAGAGCCCCGGGACCGACGCCTCCCCGCGCGGCCCCGGGGCGGTCAGGTGGTGGCCGGGCTCGGTGACTCGGCCGACGGTGACGGGGTGGTCACCGGTGACGAGGGCGGGGTGGACGGCTCGGACGACGGCGACACCGGTACGGAGGGCGACGGGGAGCCGGGCACGGAGGGCGAGGAGACCGGCGGTTCCTCGCTGGTGGCCGGGGTCCCGCTCGGGTCCGTCACGGGGGTCTCGGACGAGGTGCCGGACCCGCTGGGCTCCGGGCTCGCCGACGCCGACCCGCTCGCCGCGGACGAGGACGGGGCGGCCGAACCGCCGGCCGGTGCCGTGCCGCTGCCGGAGGGTCCGGCGGTGATGCCCGTGGCCGGGGTGCCGTCGTCGTGCGGGCCGGGGACGCCGGCCTGACGGGCCGGGGGCGGCGAGGCGGTGACGCCGGGCTGGAGGATCGGCGCGATCGGCGCCCTCTTCGGCAGTGGTTCGGGGGTCATGCCCGACACCCAGGCGTAGCTGAGGCCGCCCAGGCCCACGAGCAGGCACGCGCAGAGCGCGACCCGCAGGGTGGGCCGTCCGGACGTGGCCTTCGCGCCGCCCCGCCACAGCCGTCCGCCGAGTTTCACGGACAGGTAGACCACGCCGGCCATCGGGCACAGCAGCATGATCAGGCCGACGACGCCCATCAGTCCGGCGGCGATCTGGCCGTCGGCGAACGCGCCCCCGGTGCCCTCCAGTTGCTCGGTCAGGGAGCGGATCATCGTGGTGACGATCCGCGGCAGGTTCCACAGGGCGTAGCTCATCTCGCCGACGATCAGCGGCACCATGGTGAGCACCCAGGCGGCGACGATGGTGCGGGCCGACTTCTTGAGCGCGGTGACCTCGGCGCGGGCCCGCTGCCCGCGCCGTCCGGGTATCAGGCTCAGCAGGATCGGTTTGATCTTGCCGTACAGGTCGGGCACCCCGGCGAGGTCGCCGAGGATGTAGTAGCCGTCCAGGCGGACGGCCGGCATCAGCTGTTCGAGGATCTCGAAGTGGCCGAGGTAGACGGCCGCGAGGAAGAACGGCTGGCCGGTGAGGAAGAATCCGGCGGCCATGCCCAGCATGAAGACGACGTTGAAGTAGACGCCGCCCAGGTCGGTGCGGAGCCGGCCGCCCCGTCCGATGCGGTAGACGTCGGTGACGTCCGTGTACATCGAGGGCCAGATCAGGAAGAGCCCGCAGCCGATGCAGCCGGGCCGGGCGCCGCCGTAGCGGCAGGCGGAGGCGTGGCCGAACTCGTGGAACACCAGCGAGGCCACGGTCAGCACGAACACCACGAGGAGCAGGACCGGTTGGTCGAGCACCTCCAGTACGGGCGTGATGGCGCCGTAGAACGCGAACAGCCAGACGTCCAGGCCGGCCATGGCCGCGAGGACGGCGACGACGACCAGCGGCCGGTGCAGCCAGGCGAACGCGCCCGCGATCTTCGCCGACCGGCGCTCGTCGAAGATGACCCGGTGGCCCTTGAGCGCGAGGAGCAGGTCGGTGCGCGGGGCGGTGATCTGCTCCTCCGCCACTCCGTCGGGGACGGTGACGCCGAGCGGGTCGAGTTTCTTCTCGACCAGGTAGCGGACGTTGTCCGCGCTGACCTCGCGGCCGAACCGGCCGCTGACCCGGTGGGCGATGGTCTCGATGTCGCGTTCGCCGTCGACCGACGCCGCGACGAGATACAGCAGCCGGGACAGCTGCACGACCTGCCCGTCCCCCCGACGGGCGATGAACTTGGGCTCGGTGAAGCCCGATCCCTGGTATTCGCCGTGCAGTTGGAGCCCCGTGCTCAGTCTCGGCACCAGTGGTTTCACCAGGCCGGCGGCCACCGTCGTGGCCCCCGTGAGGACCTGGTCGTAGGTGACCGGCATGCCCCCCGGCCCCGGCACCGGCGTCCTGGTGTCGTACAGCGACGCGGTGTTGTCCCCCAACAACGTCATGTGGGCTCTCCCTCCCCCCACGGGCGGACCGCGCGTGCCCGCGCGCGGTCCGCCCCTGTGTGCCCTCGTCGTGCGGGGGTTACTGGGCGATGTTGATCGTCTGCGCGGCCTGCGACTCGGCGGCGGAGAACGCGGAGTGGTCGTTCACCGCGAGCGACTCGTTGTGCGCGGAGACGTTGGCGACGTGCTTGGTGACGTTGGTCGTCTTGTTGAAGCTGAACTTCAGACGACCGAGGGCCTCCCGGCCCGGCAGCAGCTCCGCGGACTCGGCGTCGAGCTCGTGCGCGTTCATGGTCATGGCGTGTCCTTTCCGAACGACCGTCGTTGGAACGGTCGTTGAGCGTTTCGTACGGCCGGGGGCATCCCGCTGCCCGTCCGGCCGGTGGTGCGTGACGCGAGGTCCGGTGAGGTGGTACCGCCGCGGCGAGCGGAGGTGTGGTGATGCGTCGCCGCGGCGGTACCGGGTGCCGTACGGGTGCCAGGGCGCCGGTCCGTACGGCACCGGATCACTGGGCGATGTTGATGGTCTGGCCGGCGCTCGAGCTCGCCACGGACCACAGGGAGTGGTCGTTCAGGGCGGCCGACTGGTTCGACGCCTCGACGTTGGCGATGTGCTTGGTGACGTTGGTCGTCTTGTTGAAGCTGAACTTCAGACGACCGAGGGCCTCCCGGCCCGGCAGCAGTTCGGCGGACTCGGCGTCGAGTTCACGAGGGTCGAGCATGATGAATTCCCCCTCAGGGATGTATCCGTGATGTCGTCGGACGAGGTCAGGTCCCCCCGGACTTCGTCCAACTCCGTCGGACGTGCTGTCCAACGAGATTGGACACTAGGCGCTGGGACGAGCGAGGCGCAAGCGGTTCGGGGGAACGACTTCCGACACCTCCCCAACTCGCCCCTAGAATGATCCGACGCGGAAGAGTTCCGCCCGGCGGTGAGCAGGAAGTGACCATCAGTGGCCAACGCACTGCAGCAGATCATCCGTGACCGGCTGGACAGCGAGCGCTGGTCGTACGGCGATGTCGCCCGCCGCGGCGGCATCCCCCGCTCCACGGTCCATCACCTCGCGACCACCGACCACATGGCCCGGATGCCCCAGCCGGCCACCCTCGAAGGGCTCTCCCGGGGCCTGTCGGTCCCCCTGCCGACCATCCGCCGGGCCGCCGCGGAGTCCTGCGGGATCCACGTGTACGACGGCGGCGGCGAACCCGCGGCGACGAGACCGGCGGACACCGCGGGCGCGGCCTCCGGCGACCCGGAGGTCGACGTGCTCATCGCGAGCCTCCAGCGGCTCTCCTCCGACGACCGGCGCCATGTGGCCGCCCTCGTCGAGTCGTTGCTGAACCGGTCGGCGGACGGGGCCTGAGACGCGTTCCGTTTCACCTCATCCACCACTTCGCCACGAAATCGCTACTCCCGCCAAAACGGCCCCGGCGCGCCGCTAGTCTCTCCCCTGCCCGGGGCCCAAGAGCCGCACGTCCCGGGCGTACTGGGGGAACCTTGCTCTTCGTACACGGCGGTCCCGCAACCGCCATCGTCAAGGGGCCGACGGGTGAGTCCGTCGTGCTGCTCTCCGGCGAACTGCCCGCCGATCTCACGGAATCCGCGATCGGCGAACTGCTCGACCTGGCCGCCGCCGTCCTCGGCGGGGAGGAACTCTCCCTCTTCGCCCAGTGCCTCGCCGAACTGTGCCGCGGCGAGGGGCCCCGGCCCCAGCGCATCGAGGTCAACGGGGCGGCGCTGACCGTCTACCGCGACTGAGCCGCCGCGGGCCGCCCACCGCGTCCCGCGCCCTGTCTTCCCACAGGTCGAACGGTCATGCTGGCCACGGCAGTTGACCGCACGACCAGGGGAGACCGCATGACGACGACGGACGGGACGGACACCCGGACGGGCAACGGGACGGGCACGGGGATCGACGTGCGGCCCGTCACGGGCCACATCGGCGCCGAGATCACCGGCGTCGACCTGGCCGGGGAACTGGACGCCGCGACCGTCGCGCGGATCCGGGCGGCCGTGCTGCGCTGGAAGGTGGTGTTCTTCCGGGACCAGAAGCTGGACCACGCCTCCCACGTCGCCCTGGCCCGCCGCTTCGGCACACCGGTGCGGCTCGGCAGGCGCGGCGGCGCCTCCCCCGCCGACTTCCCGGAGGTGGAGACCACCGCCGACCGGCTGGAGCTGGGCGGCAGGTTCGGCATGGAGCACGACGAGTGGCTGCGCAGGCGCCGGCACACGCTGCTGCGCGGCTGGCACTGCGACCACGGCGCCCGCGTCGACCCGCCGGCCGCGACGATCCTGCGCGCCGAGACGGTACCGCCCTACGGCGGCGACACCGCCTGGGCCAATCTGGCGGTCGCCTACGCGGGGCTGTCCGGGCCGATGCGCGCCTTCGTCGACGGGCTGCGCGCCGAGCACCGGCTGGGCGTGGGCTACCAGCCGCGGGCCGGGGACGACGCGTACGTCCGCCATCTGCTGACCCACCAGGTGGCCTCCGAGCACCCGTTGGTGCGGGTGCACCCGGAGACCGGTGAGCGGGTGCTGTACGTCAACGGCTACTACGTCGACCAGATCCTGGAGCTGTCCCGGGCGGAGAGCACGGCGCTGCTGGAGCTGCTGCTGGAGCAGGCGACGCGGGCCGAGTACACCGTCCGCTTCCGCTGGGAGCCGGGGAGTGTCGCCTTCTGGGACAACCGGGCCACCATCCATCTGGCGCCGGGCGACACCGCCCACCTCGACCATCCGCGGGTGATGCACCGGGTGATGCTGACGGGTGACGTGCCGGTGGGCGTGGACGGGCGGCCGTCGGTGCCGGTCGTCGGGACCGAGCCGGGGCGCTGGTGAACCGTTCCCCGCGGCGGATCAGCCGGGGCCGCCGCTTTCGGCCTCCCTGCGCAGGAAGTTGCTGATCTGGCAGGCCAGGTTGTCGCCGGTGTCCGCCGCCGCGGCGGGGCGGGCGGCGGCGGCGGCCGTCTCCCCGGCGGGCTCGGCCGGTGCGGCCAGGGTCAGGTCGCCCGCCCACAGGTGACGGTCGGTCCAGTCCTCGTCGGCCTTCAGCTGGACCTGGATGTCCACCCGGGACAGCGTGTCCTCGACGGCCGCGGCGTACAGGACGGCGGTCGCGCGGCGCAGCGGGTAGAGGTCGTAGCCCTCGATGAACTGCGAGTTGCGCCAGTCCAGGAGCACGGCCTCGCCCTCGGTGCCGGTGCGGACGTCGAGTTGCCCGTCCTCCAGGTGGATGCCGACCACGTCACCGGACCGGTTCTCGACGGTGACCCGGAAACGGAAATAGGACAGCCCTTCGGCCGCCTCGTCGCGTCCCCGCGGCGGTTCCGCCTTTTCCAGGCCGTGGACGCGGATACGCAGGCCGACACAGTCCTCCTCGTACTCCTGCCAGTCCCCGATCACGTTCGGCTCGCGCACAGTCCACCTCTCCACTTCGCGGTTGCTTCCTATCCGCGCGCGCAACAAAGTGTCAAATGAACGGAACCTGTCGTGGCCAGGCCATTTGTCCCCCTTGATCGGCGATCAAGGCGTGCACAGGCATGTTTTGGCCACCGGGGCCCGCATGCCTCGTTGGCACGTGTCGTACATCACCCCTCGGAAGCACCCCTACGGGGCACGGCGCGGGGGTCCGGCACGGGCCCGGCCGGGCGGCTGGCACACTGCACGGCATGGCCCCGTTGACGCCGGCTCGCGCCCTCGCTCTGTTCACGCGCGGGCTGGTGTGCCTGCTGACCGCGAGCGGTGCGCTGATCGGCGCCCTGTTCGGCGGTCCGGCGGTGGCCCTGGCCGCGGGGGCGGGTGCGGGAGCGGCGGGCGTGCTCGGCGCCCTCCTGCTGCGCCGTCGTGCGACGGCGCACTTCGCGGCGGCCCAGCGGCAGGCCGGACAGCGCGGTTACGCCGAGGGCATCGCGCACGGGGTGCTCGTCCAGGTCGCCGCGTACGAGGCCGCCGTCTTCCCCCGGACCGGTCCCCTGGGGGTGACCCCGGAGGAACGTTCGGCGCGGCGGACGGTCGCGTACCGCATGGCCGCGCTCGACGAGGTCCCCGGGCCCGTGCGGGAGGCCGCGGCCGACGCGCTCGCGGTGCTCGACGCGGCCGACGGCGACCGCTCCGACGAGGCCCTGGCCCGGCTCGCGACCGCCGTGCGGCGGGAATACATTCGGCTCTGAATTACCGGCGAGGGCGGTCTTTCCTTTCCCCGTGGGGCAGCCCGGACGGTGACCCGATTCGGTGCGACGGGTCGAACAATTCGACCCGTCGAACAGGTACTTTCGGCCGGTCGAACACCGTAAAGGCAATTCACCGACACATTGCGCAATACGCCGCCGGGTGGTGAACGGCCTATTGACCAAAGGGAATTCCGACCTCCACACTCGCGCTCGGCCGTACGCCTCACGGGACGGGGCGTACGGCTGAAAACGCATGCCGTCGTCGATGAAAAGAGCCGCACAGATGACCCAGAACACCGGATTCGGATCGTCGGGGCCCTCCCGCCGGAGCCTGCTGCGTGCCCTGGCCGCGCTGCCCGCGGCCGCGGTCGTGCTCGGCGAGGGCCCCGGGCTGCTCGGCACGGCCGCGGCCGCCGCGCCCGCCCCCGGCAGCGCCACCCGCTACACCATCGTGCCGTTCCTCAACAGCGACGACGGCACCGTCAACGTCTACCAGTCGGACGACGCCACCGACTTCCGTCTGGTGCAGGCGTCCGCGTACACGCCGCCCGCCAACCGGATCCGCGACGCGAGCATCTTCAAGCACACCAACGGCTCCTACTACCTCACGTACACCACGCACACCTGGGAGGACCCGAGCACCACGATCGGCTTCGCCCGCAGCTCGGACCGGGTCAACTGGACGTTCCTGTACGACTACACGGTCCCGATCACCAACCTGTCGCGCGCCTGGGCGCCCGAGTGGTTCGTGGACGGCGACGGCAGCGTGTACGTGATCGTGTCCTGCTCGACCACCGACGACGAGTGGATCTTCACGCCGTACGCCCTGAAGGCGGCCGACTCCGCGCTGACGGCGTGGGGTTCACCGGTGGCGCTGTCCGGCATCGGCACCAACCACATCGACACGTTCATCGTGAAGACCGGCTCCACCTACCACGCGTTCACGAAGAACGAGACGGCCAAGTACATCGAGTACGGCACCGCGTCCGCGCTCACCGGGCCGTACACGATCACCAGGACGGGCGACTGGGCGGGCTGGGGCAGCTACCGCGAGGGCCCCGCGCTGGTGCGGCTGGACAACGGCGGCTGGCGGATCTTCTTCGACGGCTACGGCGACGGCAACTACTACTACAGCGACAGCTACGACACGTTCGCCACCTGGTCCGCGCCCACGGCGCTGGCGGCCATCTCGGGCACGGCACGGCACTTCACCGTCATCAAGGAGACCGTGTCGGGCGGGGTGAGCCTGCCGACGGGCGTGAGCCGCTCCTTCCAGTCGGTCAACTACCCCACCCGCTACTGGCAGGAGCAGTCCGCGCTGCTCAACCTGCCCGTGGTGACGTCCTCCAGCACGACGGCCCAGAAGGCGGCGTCCGCGTTCACGGTGGTGGCGGGTCTCGCGGACGCGACCGGCTTCTCGTTCCGGGACGCGGCGGGCAACTATCTGCGGCACTACGACTACCGCGGCCGGTTCGACGCCAACGACGGGACGGCGACGTTCGCGAAGGACGCCACGTTCGTCGCCCGGACGGGCACGGCGTCGGGTTCGGTGCGTTTCGAGTCGTACAACTACCCCGGCTACTACCTGCGGCACTACGACTACCAGCTCCGCGTGGACCCGACGGACGGCACCGACGTCTTCCGCCAGGACAGCTCCTTCACTCCGGTGACGGCCTGGTCGTAGGCCCGTTCCGGCGCGGCGGTGCGGCGGGAGCGGGCCCGGGGGGAGCCGTGGCAGCGGACGGGGGCGTTCGGCGCGACGCCGACCCAGCGGTCGGTGTCGAGCGCCCGCCCGGGGCCGATCAGCCCCTCCCACCAGCCGGACGT
>LJCV01000251.1 GCA_001298575.1 Actinobacteria bacterium OK074 | reverse complement strand
CCCGCCACCCCCGCCACCGAGCCCGTACCCGTGCCGCCGCCGTCCACAGCGCGAGCCCCAGGACGAGTGCGCTGCCCGTGCCGATGCCGCCCACGGCGACCACCCGCATGGCCAGTTCGTGGACCGAGTCCCCGCCTCCACTCGTCCCGGCGGACCCTGACTCCGAGTCCGTCGTGGCCCCCGAACCACTCGTCCCGCTGGTCTCGTCGCTCCCTCCGCTCCCTCCGCTCCCTCCGCCCGGCGTCGCGCCGCCGGCCGCGGCCGCGCGGTCCTGGGCCGTCACCTCGAACACGCCGTCGGGTTGGCTCTCGCCCGCGTAGGCCGGGGCGGACTTGGCCGTTCCGGCGACCCGTACCCGTAGCGTCAGCCCGAACGGGCCCTCGCCGAACTTGTCGGCGACCGGGGCCGAGAGGTGCACGGCGAGGTAGTACCAGCCCGCGAACCGCATCGCGCTCGAACGGTCGCTGACGGCGTTGCGATTGTCGTACGCGACCGGCGGCAGCGGCTGGAGCGTGGCGGAACTCTGCTCGCCGCCGTAGGCGCTGTCGGCGTCCTCGACGAAGCCGCGTACGGGATCGTAGAGCGCCATGGTGAGCGCGCTGCCGACGAAGCCGTCGCCGTCGGTGGCACTGCTGCCGAGTTCGGCGGTGGCGTAGAGCTGCTGGCCCCAGTCGACGGGGACCCGGTAGAAGAGCGTCCGGCCGGGGACGAGGGAGTCCTGCCACACGCCCTGCCCGAGCGCACGCGCGGTGGCGAACCCGGCGCCGCCGGTGCGGCGCGCCGCACCGCCCAGGACGGGCTCGGGGGTGGCGGAGTTCCAGGTCTCGGGGGCGGTGGTGGGCCCGGCCTTCTTCAGGGCGGGTTCGGACACGTAGTCGATTTCCAGGTCCCAGGGGGCGCTACTGGCGGTCGTCCCCTGCCCCTGGGACGAACCCGTACCGCTCGTACCGCCCGTACCGCTTGTCGTACTGGAGTTGTCGCGGCGCTCCACGACGACGTAGTACGGGCCCGCCTGCTGGCACCGGTAGGCGGAGGGGGTGATCTCGCGCGCCGCCCAGGCGGCGATGGGATGCGGGCTGCCGCCGGCGGCGAAGTAGGTGGTGCTCCCGGGGGAGCAGGTGAAGCCGCCGGAGTCCTGGACGGACACCCGGATGCCGTCAATGGCGGAGACGGTCGTCCCCTTGCGGGGGACGGCGGTGACGGAGACGTACGCGTTGTCGATGGCATCGAGTTCGAGGCGGTAGTAGACCTTGCCGTCCTTGGACACCGCGCTCTTGTAGGTCTGACCGGCCGTCAGGCGTACGGCGTTGATGGTGCCGGTGGCTCCCGCGACGCTCTTGTCGGTGGCGGCGAAGGCGTAGGCGCCCGGGTCGTCGGCCGCGGCGGCGGGCCCGGCGAGCAGTACCGCGGGCCACAGGACACCGCCCACGACGGCCAGGACAGCGGTGAGGACGACGGCCGCGAACCCGCGCCGGACCGGGCGTCGCCGCGCCGAGCACCGTGTCCGCCCGGCCGTACGCCCGCTGTCCGCGCCGACGCGCGCGCCCTCCGTCGGCGTACGGGACACCCCCGTACGACTCTCCCCCGTGCGCCGCCGCCCGATCACGCGCCACTCCTCGCCTCAGCCGCCGTAGCCACCCCGGCCGCCGTCAGGAACCGGCCCTGCGGGCCGTCGCCCATCCTGCCCCGTACGTCTGTACGCCACCCCCGCATTGCGTACGTGCGACCGAATCGGCTCCGCTTCGCGACCGACGCGGCTTCGGGCCGGCGCTGTGACGGATCCACGACGGACCCTTACCGAAATCAGAACCGGAACCAGAACCGGAACCAAAACTGGAACTGGAACCTGAGCCAGCTCCAGCTCAGGCTCCGTCTCAGGTTTCGGCTCCGGATCCGTGGCGGGACCGGCTGCGGACTCGCCCCCGGGGAACCGAATTTGCCACAGCAAGGGAGTCGTTCGCCAGGGTGAATCGGACGTCGGTTCGCATCTCCACCAGGCCGTCACCGGCGCGCCGCCCACCACAGCCGTGACCAGGTTGCCCGCCATGGCCGTCGGCACCCGCCCCGAACAGCACAAAACCCCGACCGCACCGGCGGCCGGGGTGTGCTGCGACTGCGCCCGACTGTGTCGGCGGCCCGTCGACTGCTCGCGCGTTGATGTGCTCGGCACTCACGCGCGCGTGGACGGTTGGCCGTCATACACGTACGTCTCGTACTACTACTTCTGTTACTGCCGTTACTGCTGCTTGCTGTCTACTGTCGATCTGCGTCGGCGTGTTGCCGTCGTGTGCGTCGACTCACGAACCCGTGGGCACGGAGTCGGTCGCCTCCGTCCACAGATCCTGCTCGGCGCGATCCGCCTGGATCTGGCGGTACACGAGGAGCCCGCCGATGGCGGCCAGTGCGACCAGGAGAAGCTTCTTCACCGCGCGACCTCGTCTTTCGTTGACGTAGGGGACCTCTGGCGCCCGACTATACACACCGACCGATATCGGTCGGTGACCTGCTCCGGCCTCCCAACTCCCGCTCCGGAAGCGCCAGTAGAACTGGATGAATGCCTTCCGATCCGAGTTCCGATCGGAGGGTGATCGCACTTCACGGAGCGTGTGGAGCCCCGTGCGTCCATCCGGGTGGTGTTCATCGGAAGATCGCGGCGGCGCGGGCGTCGGTCCTTCATTTCGCGACCTCAATACACATCATGAGGAAAGTACGCAAATCGCCCAACCCGAAAGATGAGGGGCCATGACCCGGAACCAGGTCACGAAGCTGTGGAGCGCGATCGTCACCGTCTTCCTGACGCTGTGCACGACGCTCGGACTGATCACGACGACCGCCGCCGCGGCCGTACCGCAGACCGGACCGTCCTGCAACGGCGGCACCACCACCGCGACGGCACCGACGCATCCGTACGCCGAACACGATCTCCACCCCTGGTCCAGGTCCCGTGCCCTCCCGCCCACGATGAAGCAGCGCATCCGGGCCGAGGCCCACGGCTCCTCCCCCAGCTGCCGCCACCGCCACCCGGACGACGCGACCACGGACGCCATCACGGACGCCTCCGCGGAAGCCTCAGCAGATGCCGCTACGACGACGCCGGCCACCCCGGCCGATACGACGGCCGTACGCCCCCAGGAAGCCCCGCCGAAGCCGACCGCACCCTGACCACCTCCCACACCTCGGGCGCCCCTGACACGCCTGGCGCCTCTTACACCTCTGGCACCTCTGGCACCTCTGGCACCTCTGGCACTTCCGGCACTTCCGGCACTTCCGACTCGGTGACACCCCGAGACGACACTTTGCGACGACCCTTTGAACTAACCCCTGAGACAACCCTTTGAGTGGTGGCCCCGACCCAGCGGCGATCTTGCGTACTCCGCACCGAGACAGAGCCACCGGCAGCACACGTAGAACACGTAGAACACGTAGAAGCACACAGAACACGTGGAACGAGACGCGAAGCCCCCAGCCACAACCGGCTGGGGGCTTCGTCGGATGGACCGGACCGATGTTTCACGTGAAACAAAGCGCCTGGACGAGGGAGGGCACATCGGCCTGGTGGGCGAGCTCGTGGCACACGCTCTACGGCCGGTAGCGGATCTCCAGCATCACGCAGCCCCCGGTCGTCCGGTACGGGCCGTGTTCCATGCCCGGGGGCCGGGAGGCGAAGTCTCCGGCGCGGAAGGTCCGTTCCAGGGTCAGGTCGTGGAGGTCGCCGTCGAGCAGATAGACCTCCTCGACCCACTCGTGCCGGATCACACCGGAAGGGGAGGTATCGAGGCCGGGCTCCCAGCGCACCAGCCTCGTCAGCACCTCCGGATCGGCCTCGTCCCTGCTGAGGATCCTCTCGGCGGTGCCGGGCTGCGGTCCGGTGTGCCACTGCATGGCGTCCGTTGAAAAGAATTCCCGCTCGTTCTTCATGACAGTGGCCTTCTGTAAGACGGTGTCCCCTGTGTGGTCGAGGCGCCGATCCTGTGCTGACGTCAGCGGGTCTCGATGACGACCTTCTCGATGACCACATCCTGCACTGGGCGGTCGTTCTTGCCGACGTCGTTGGTGACTTCACCGAAGATGGTGTGCTTGCCGGTGAGCCAGGTGGTGGTCCCCAAGGTGACGAAGAACTGGGATCCGTTGGTGCCTGGACCGGCGTGGGCCATGGCCAGCAGGTAGGGCTTGGTGAACGCCAGGTCGGGGTGGAAGTCGTCGGCGAACTTGTAACCGGGGCTTCCCGTCGCGTTGCCCAAGGCACCGATGCCGGGCGGCGCCAGGACGCCCTCCGACGCGGAGACAGACCGCTACTGGTCAGACTTCACCGAGGGGGATGAACAGCACCTGACACTGGCTCAGCCCCACCGAAGGACCGGACACGTTACGGACTAGTACCGGACTCTCAAGAGCAAAAAATACAGGCGCCCGGCAAATCCAGAAGATCTGCCGGGCGCCTGACCTGCCGTTATACAACTGTGGGGCTAACAGGATTTGAACCTGTGGCCTCATCCTTATCAGGGATGCGCTCTAACCAACTGAGCTATAGCCCCGCCGCGCTCTGCGGTGTGTGTCCCGCGCGCTGACCCCTGAAGGTTAGCGCACGACCTGGGCAGTCCCAAAATCGATAGCCGGGGGACGTTTGAAGCGGCCCGGACGACAGACAGTCGTCGACAGAGAGTCGGGGACTGTTGTCGTCCGGGCCGCTTCAACGCACCGTCTCGCAGCAGGGAGCGGGCGACGGCTACTCGTCCTCCGCCAGCGTCAGCTCGATGCCGCCGACGAAGCCCGCCGAGAGGTTGTAGATGAACGCGCCGAGCGTCGCCAGTGCCGTAGCGAGGACGACGTCGATGACCGCGATGATCGCCGTGAACATCAGGACGTGCGGGAGTGAGAGGAACGCCTGGAGGTCGAAGCCGTTCGACTCGTTGGAGCCGGTGGCCTCCGAGATGGTGCCGCCGACCGTCGAGAAGACGCCCATCGCGTCCATGACCATCCACAGCACCGCCGACGCCACGATCGTGCAGATGCCGAGCGCGATGGAGAGCAGGAAGCTGATCTTCATCACGGACCACGGGTCCGCCTTCGCCACCCGCAGCCGTGCCTTGCGGGTGCGCGGCATGGTGCGTGCGCCGGTGCGGGGGCGGCGTACGGCGTTGGCGGGTGCCGGGCCGCCGGCCGCGGGCTGGTATGCCTGCGGCGGGTGGTACGGCCCGGTGGGCTGCTGCGGCTGCCGCTCGCCCGGCAGGGGAGAAGGCGCCACACCAGCCGCCCCAACCGCCCCAGCCACTCCGGCCGCTCCGGCGACTCCAGCCACCGGAGGCGCCACCGCCGTGGCCTGAGCCCCCGCCCCCACGCGCGCCTCGGCGCCCTGGGCGGGCGCCTGCGCCGGTGGCTGCGGCCCCGGTCCCGGCTGGGACGAGGAGCGGTCGCGGTCGCCCGCGGGGCCCGCACCGGCCGCGTACTTCTGGGCCTGCGGGCCTCGGGTGTCCGTCACAGTTTCCCCTTGGGATCCATGAGATCCATGCGTGTCCTGGGCGGGCGGAAGCGCCGGCGAGTCCTTCTTCGCCTTGGCCGACGCCGACGCCGACGAAGATGCCGACGCCGGCACCTTGGTCAGTGCCATCGTCGAGTCCGCGGGCAGGCCACGGGCGCCGTCGCCGTTCGTCTCCGTACCGGCCGGGGTACCCGAAGAGGTACCGGCCGACCCGCCGGCCGGTCCGGCGCCCGTGGCTCCGCTCACGATGACTCCCTCGTGCTACTCGGCCGAGGGCGAGTCACCCTCGTCCGTGCCGGTGGTCTCGGTGGTCTCGTCGACGGCGTCGTCGCCGTCGACCTCCTCCGCCTCGCGTCCCGCCTCGGCGTTGCGCGCGATGCCTACGACGGCATCCCGCTTGCCCAGGTTGATCAGTTGGACGCCCATGGTGTCACGGCCCGTCTCCCTGACCTCGTTGACTCGCGTACGAATCACACCGCCGCCCAGCGTGATGGCGAGGATCTCGTCGGTCTCCTCGACCACCAGCGCCCCGACGAGCGAACCGCGGTCCTCGACGATCTTGGCGGCCTTGATACCGAGGCCACCGCGACCCTGGACGCGGTACTCGTCGACGACGGTCCGCTTCGCGTACCCGCCATCGGTGGCAGTGAACACGAACGTACCGGGTCGCACCACATTCATGGAGAGAAGTTCGTCGCCCTCGCGGAAACTCATGCCCTTGACGCCGGAGGTGGCCCGGCCCATCGGACGCAGCGTGTCGTCCGTCGCCGTGAACCGGATCGACTGCGCCTTCTTGCTGATCAGGAGCAGGTCGTCGTCGGCCGAGACGAGTTCCGCGCCGATCAGTTCGTCGTCCGAACCGTCTTCGGTCTCCCGGAGGTTGATCGCGATGACACCGCCGGAGCGGGGCGAATCGTAATCCTTCAGAGGCGTCTTCTTGACCAGGCCGCCCTTGGTGGCGAGCACCAGGTAGGGCGTGGCGTCGTAGTCGCGGATCGCGAGGATCTCGGCAATCGCCTCGTCCGGCTGGAAGGCCAGCAGGTTGGCGACGTGCTGCCCGCGCGCGTCCCGGCCGGCGTCCGGCAGTTCGTACGCCTTGGCGCGGTAGACGCGGCCCTTGTTGGTGAAGAACAGCAGCCAGTGGTGGGTGGTGGACACGAAGAAGTGGTCGACGATGTCGTCTTCCTTGAGCTTCGTGCCGCGGACGCCCTTGCCGCCGCGCTTCTGCGCCCGGTAGTCGTCCGTCTTGGTGCGCTTGACGTAGCCGCTGCGCGAGACGGTGACGACGATGTCCTCTTCGGCGATCAGGTCCTCGATGGACATGTCACCGTCGTAGGGGATCAGCTTGGTCTTGCGGTCGTCGCCGAACTTCTCGACGATCGCGGCGAGTTCCTCGCTGACGATGCCGCGCTGGCGGACCGGCGAGGCGAGGATCTCGTTGTACTCGCGGATCTTCGCCTGGAGTTCGTCGTGCTCCTGGATGATCTTCTGGCGCTCCAGGGCGGCCAGTCGCCGCAGCTGCATCTCCAGGATCGCGTTGGCCTGGATCTCGTCGATCTCCAGGAGGCCCATGAGGCCCTCTCGCGCGATCTCGACGGTGTCGCTGCGCCGGATCAGCGCGATGACCTCGTCGATGGCGTCCAGGGCCTTCAGGAGGCCGCGCAGGATGTGCGCCCGCTCCTCGGCCTTGCGCAGCCGGAACTTCGTCCGGCGGACGATGACCTCGATCTGGTGCGTCACCCAGTGGCGGATGAACGCGTCCAGCGAGAGCGTGCGCGGTACGCCGTCGACCAGGGCCAGCATGTTGGCGCTGAAGTTCGACTGGAGCTCGGTGTGCTTGTAGAGGTTGTTCAGGACGACCTTGGCGACCGCGTCCCGCTTCAGGACGATGACCAGGCGCTGTCCGGTACGGGAGGAGCTCTCGTCGCGGACGTCGGCGATGCCGCCGACCTTGCCGTCCTTCACCAGGTCGGCGATCTTCTGCGCGAGGTTGTCGGGGTTGGTCTGGTAGGGCAGTTCCGTGACCACCAGGCACTGGCGGTTCTGGATCTCCTCGACGGCGACGACCGCGCGCATGGTGATCGAGCCGCGCCCGGTGCGGTACGCCTCCTCGATGCCCTTGCGGCCGACGACGAGCGCGCCGGTGGGGAAGTCGGGGCCCTTGACGCGTTCGATCAGCGCGTCCAGCAGCTCCTCGTGGGATGCCTCGGGGTTCTCCAGGGCCCACTGGGCGCCCGCCGCGACCTCGCGCAGGTTGTGCGGCGGGATGTTGGTGGCCATGCCGACCGCGATGCCCGCCGAGCCGTTGATCAGCAGGTTCGGGAACCTGGCCGGCAGGACCGTCGGCTCCTGGTTGCGGCCGTCGTAGTTGTCCGTGAAGTCGACGGTCTCCTCGTCGATGTCACGGACCATCTCCATGGACAGCGGCGCCAGCTTGCACTCGGTGTACCGCATGGCGGCGGCCGGGTCGTTGCCCGGGGAGCCGAAGTTGCCGTTGGAGTCCACCAGCGGCATCCGCATCGACCACGGCTGCGCGAGGCGCACGAGGGCGTCGTAGATCGAGGAGTCGCCGTGCGGGTGGTAGGTGCCCATGACGTCGCCGACGACACGCGCACACTTGTAGAAGCCCTTTTCGGGGCGGTACCCGCCGTCGTACATCGCGTACAGGACGCGGCGGTGGACGGGCTTGAGGCCGTCCCGCACGTCCGGCAGCGCGCGCGAGACGATGACGGACATCGCGTAGTCGAGATACGACCGCTGCATCTCCGTCTCGAGCCCGACGGGCTCGATGCGTACGGTGGTGTCGCCCTCGGGGGAGTCGGGCGTGCCTGGAGTGGTCTCGTCGGCCATTGCTGGTGAAGATCCTTTCTGCTGCGGTCAGCTGAGACCGACTCAGATGTCGAGGAAGCGGACGTCCTTGGCGTTGCGCTGGATGAAGGCGCGGCGGGCCTCGACGTCCTCGCCCATCAGGACCGAGAACAGGTCGTCGGCCTGGGCGGCGTCGTCGAGCGTGACCTGGCCCAGGACGCGGAGGTCGACGTCCATGGTCGTGATGCGCAGTTCCTCGGCGTTCATCTCGCCGAGACCCTTGAAGCGCTGGATCGAGTCGTCCCGGACGCGCTTGCCGTTCTGGCGGCCCAGTTCGAGCAGGGCGTCGCGCTCGCGGTCGGAGTAGGCGTACTCGAAGTCCTCCCGGCCCCACTTGATCTTGTAGAGCGGGGGGCGGGACAGGAACACGTGTCCGGCCTCGACCAGCGGCCTCATGAAGCGGAACAGGAAGGTCAGCAGCAGGGTGTTGATGTGCTGGCCGTCGACGTCGGCGTCCGCCATCAGGATGATCTTGTGGTAGCGCAGGCGCGCGATGTCGAAGTCCTCGTGCACACCCGTGCCGAAGGCCGAGATCAGCGCCTGGATCTCCTGGTTCTGCAGGATCTTGTCGATCCGCGCCTTCTCGACGTTCAGGATCTTGCCGCGGATCGGGAGGATCGCCTGGTACTCCGGGTTGCGGCCGGACTTGGCCGAGCCGCCGGCGGAGTCACCCTCGACGATGAAGATCTCGCACTTGGTGGGGTCGTTCGACTGGCAGTCGGAGAGCTTGCCCGGCAGCGACGCCGTCTCAAGCAGGCCCTTGCGGCGCGTGAGGTCGCGGGCCTTCCTGGCCGCCACGCGCGCGGTGGCCGCCTGGATGGACTTGCGGATGATGTCCGCCGCCTCGTTCGGGTTGCGGTCCAGCCAGTCGTTGAGGTGCTCGTAGACCGCCTTCTGGACGAAGGTCTTGGCCTCCGTGTTGCCCAGCTTGGTCTTGGTCTGGCCCTCGAACTGCGGCTCGCTCAGCTTGACCGAGATGATCGCGGTCAGACCCTCGCGGATGTCGTCGCCCGTGAGGTTGTCGTCCTTCTCACGGAGGAGCTTCTTGTCGCGCGCGTACTTGTTGATCAGCGAGGTCAGCGCCGCCCGGAAGCCCTCCTCGTGCGTGCCGCCCTCGTGCGTGTGGATGATGTTGGCGAAGGAGTACACGCCCTCGCTGTAGCCGGTGTTCCACTGCATCGCGACTTCGAGGGACAGGAGCTTGTCCTTGTCCTCGGCCTCGATGTCGATCACCGTCGGGTGGACCACGTCCCCCTTGCGGGAGTTGAGGTGGTTCACGTAGTCGACGATGCCGCCCTCGTAGTGGTACGAGACGGTCCTGACCTCGTCCTTCGCGTCCGCACCGGCTTCGTCCGCCCCGGTGGTGGCCTTCGCCAGCTCGCGCTCGTCAGTGAGTTTGATCGTCAAACCCTTGTTGAGGAACGCCATCTCCTGGAAGCGCCGCGAGAGCGTCTCGAAGGAGTACTCGGTGGTCTCGAAGATGTCGCCGTCGGCCCAGAAGGTGACCGAGGTGCCGGTCTCGTCGGTGGCCTCGTGCTGGGCGAGCGGGGCCGTGGGGACGCCCAGCTTGTAGTCCTGCGTCCAGCGGTAGCCGTCGGTCCTGACCTCGACGGCGACCCTGCTCGACAGGGCGTTCACGACGGAGACGCCGACGCCGTGCAGACCACCGGAGACCGCGTAGCCGCCGCCGCCGAACTTGCCGCCCGCGTGCAGCACGGTGAGCACGACCTCGACGGCGGGCTTGCCCTCGGAGGGGACGATGCCCACCGGGATGCCACGGCCGTTGTCGATCACGCGCACGCCGCCGTCGGGCAGGATCGTGACGTCGATCGTGTCAGCGTGCCCGGCCAGCGCCTCGTCGACCGAGTTGTCGACGACTTCCTGCACCAGGTGATGCAGACCACGCTCACCGGTCGAACCGATGTACATGCCGGGTCGCTTGCGGACCGCGTCCAGCCCTTCGAGGACGGTGATCGCGCTCGCGTCGTACGAGGCCGTGACCTCGCCGTTCGAGGCTGCGACCGCGCCGTTCGGGGTCTCGGCCGCGTCCTTCGGGGCGGCTTCGGGGGACGGGATGTTCTCGTTGGGGTTGCCGGAATCGGCCACGAAGCGCCCTTTCTGGCACAGCACAAGCCAAACTCTCGGCGGGTGACCGGAGCGGCTGCGGCATGTTGCGTTGGTAAGCCTTGGTCAGCGTTGCTCGGTGTGTGTCCCACAAGCGGGGCGGGATTGTCTTCCAGTCTACCGGTAGCGCCGACATGGATGGGGGTTTGCCGGTACCTGAGTCCGCATGTGCCGCCCTCAACCGGTCTCGGCCGACTCCCCACACGCGGAACGGGGCTCCAAGAGGCTCTACGAGGCACTCAGCGCTTCCGGGTGTCAACCCTTGGCTACCGGAAAGTCAGCTCGCGATTCGCAACCGCGTGCACCCCGCGGAAGGGCCCTGGATGTGACTACGGTCACGGGTGGTGCGGGACGGTTTCCACGTCCTACGACTCCTACGACCCGGCCGCCGTCGTCGTACGACAACGGCCGTCAACCCCCGCGCCCCGCTCACCCGTAGGTGTCGCCGGGCCCCGTGCTCCCCGGCGCGCGCAGCGGGCCGTAGCGGCGGGGCGGGCCCGCGGGTCCCTGGACCTTCAGCATCCGTACGGTGCCGTGGCCCAGGTCCTCGTTGAGGCGGGCCACCAGTTGCGGGGCCAGCAGCCGCAGGTTCGTCGCCCAGGCCGTCGAGTCGCAGCGCACGGTCAGCACCCGCTCGGCCGGGTCGTCGTCGTACCGCTCCGGCACGCAGTGCTTGGCGAGGTCCTCGCCCACGATCTGCGGCCAGCGGCCCATCACGCCGCCCACCGCCGCCGGGGCCTCCCAGCCGCGCTCGGTGATCAGCCGGTTGATGGCGGAGCCGAGCGCCATGGGATCGCGGCCGTCCGCGCGCGCGCCGGAGCGCAGCCCGCCGCGCCGCGCCTGCTTCTTCTGCTGCGCCGCGTCCCCACGCGCGCGTGCCGCCTCCTTGGCCGCCCGCAGCGCCACACGCGCGAGGTCCACGCCGGACGGCTCGGGCGCCGCCTTCTCGAAGTTCTCCGGCGGTGCCGGTTCCTCGGTGCTCACGCGCGCTCCACCGTCCCGTCCGCCACCGCGTACCGCGCTCCCGCCAGTACGCCCGGTACGTCGTCGTCGACCGCCGCGGTGACCAGCACCTGCTCGCCGGGGGCCACCAACTCCGCGAGCCGTTCCCGGCGCCGGGCGTCCAGTTCGGCGAAGACGTCGTCCAGGACGAGCACCGGCTCGTTGCCCTCGGCCCGCAGGAGGTCGTACGAGGCCAGCCGCAGCGCCAGCGCGTAGGACCAGGACTCGCCGTGGGAGGCGTACCCCTTGGCGGGCAGCTGACCGAGTTTGAGAACCACATCGTCTCGGTGCGGCCCTATAAGAGTGACACCGCGTTCGATCTCCTGTTTGCGGACGTCGACGAGGGCCGCCATCAGCTGCTCGAACAGCTCCTCGCGCGTGTGTGCCTCACCGGGCGCCGACGGCTTGTACTCCAGCGCCACCGGCCCGCCGCCGGGCGCCAGTTGCTCGTACGCCTTGTCGGCCAGCGGCTGCAACGCGGCCACCAGGTCGAGCCGCTGGGCCAGCAGTTCGGCGCCCACGCGCGCGAGATGCTGGTCCCACACGTCCAGCGTCGACATGTCCATGGACCGGCCGCCGTGCCGCCGCGCCATCGCCGCCGTCTTCAGCAGGGTGTTGCGCTGCTTGAGCACCCGCTCGTAGTCGGAGCGCACCCCGGCCATGCGCGGCGAACGCGCCGTCACCAGTTCGTCCAGGAACCGCCGCCGCTCCCCGGGATCCCCCTTGACCAGCGCGAGGTCCTCCGGCGCGAACAGCACCGTCCGTACGATGCCCAGCACGTCCCTCGGCCTGACCTGCGAAGAGCGGTTGATGCGGGCCCGGTTGGCGCGGCCGGGGTTCAGCTCCAGCTCCACCAGCTGCTGCCGCTCGCCCTGCCGGACCTGCGCCCGGACCACCGCGCGTTCGGCGCCCATCCGCACCAGGGGCGCGTCCGAGGAGACCCGGTGGCTGCCGAGGGTGGCGAGATAGCCGACCGCCTCGACGAGGTTGGTCTTGCCCTGTCCGTTGGGCCCCACGAACACGGTGACGCCCGGGTCGAGCGGAACCTCGGCCCGGGCGTACGAACGGAAGTCGGCCAGCGACAAATGCGTGACATGCATGGTCGTACGCCGACCTCCCCGAGTTCCCTGCTTCTTCCCGACCGCTACTTCTTCTCGACCGCGTGGCCGCCGAACTGGTTGCGCAGCGCCGCGATCATCTTCATCTGTGGCGAGTCGTCCTGGCGGGAGGCGAACCGCGCGAACAGCGACGCGGTGATCGCCGGCAGCGGCACCGCGTGGTCGATCGCCGCCTCCACCGTCCAGCGGCCCTCGCCGGAGTCCTGGGCGAAGCCCTTCAGCTCCTTGAGGTGCTCGTCCTCGTCCAGCGCGTTGACCGCCAAATCCAGCAGCCAGGAACGGATGACCGTGCCCTCCTGCCAGGACCGGTAGACCTCGCGCACGTCCGTGACCGAGTCGACCTTCTCCAGCAGTTCCCAGCCCTCGGCGTACGCCTGCATCATCGCGTACTCGATGCCGTTGTGGACCATCTTCGAGAAGTGGCCCGCGCCGACCTTGCCCGCGTGCACGGCGCCGAACTCGCCCTTCGGCTTCAGCGCCTCGAACACCGGCTCGACCTTCGCGATGTCCTCGGCCGCGCCGCCGTACATCAGCGCGTAGCCGTTCTCCAGGCCCCAGACGCCGCCGGAGACACCGCAGTCGACGAAACCGATGCCCTTGGCCGCCAGTTCCGCCGCGTGCCGCTCGTCGTCCGTCCAGCGCGAGTTCCCGCCGTCCACGACGACGTCGCCGGGCTCCAGGAGCCCCGCCAGTTCGTCGACGGTCGACTGGGTCGCGGCACCGGCCGGCACCATGACCCAGACCACGCGGGGGCCGGTGAGGCTGCCGACCAACTCTTCGAGGCTGTGGACGTCGGCGAGTTCCGGGTTGCGGTCGTATCCGACGACGGTGTGGCCCGCGCGGCGGATCCGCTCGCGCATGTTGCCGCCCATCTTGCCGAGGCCGACGAGACCGAGCTCCATCAGTGGTTCCTTTAGGTTGCTGTGTGGCATGAGGGGCACTTTCGTACCCATGTCCGAGCCTAAACCCGGACGCTCACGCACACCTGTGGGCATACGCGCTCATACGTACACCCTCACCTGGGGATTCAGCCGACGGGGCCGGTCCGCCACCGGACATCCACGGGCTGTGGATAACCGTCGGCGGCTCAGCCGCTCAGGCGCACCGGCATGATCAGGTACTTGTACGCCTCGTCCGCCTCGGCGTCGAGCGCGGGCTTGCCACTGAGCAGCGCCGGCTTGGTGGCCGTCGTGAACGCCAGCTGCGCCACCGGGGAGTCGATCGCGCTCAGGCCGTCCAGCAGGAACGTGGGGTTGAAGGCGATCGAGACGTCGTCGCCCTCCAGTTGGGCGTCGACCCGCTCCACAGCCTGTGCGTCGTCGCTGGAACCGGCCTCCAGGATCAGCACGCCCTGCTCGAAGGAGAGCCGCACCGGGGTGTTCCGCTCGGCGACCAGGGCCACACGCTTGACGGCCTCCACGAAGGGGGCGGTCTCGATGACGGCCACCGAGTTGAACTCCGTCGGGAACAGCGAGCGGTACTTCGGGAGGTCGCCCTCCAGCAGGCGAGTGGTCGTACGCCGTCCCGCGCCCTCGAAGCCGATCAGGCCCTCGCCGGAGCCTCCGCCGGACAGCGCCAGGGTGACGCTGTCGCCGCTCGTGAGCGCCTTGGCGGTGTCCAGGAGCGTCTTGGCGGGCACCAGGGCCACCGCGGACGTGTCCGGGTTCTCCGGCTTCCACAGGAACTCACGGACCGCGAAGCGGTAGCGGTCGGTGGACGCCAGCGTGACGGTGTCGCCCTCGATCTCGATGCGGACACCGGTCAGCACCGGGAGCGTGTCGTCGCGGCCCGCGGCGATGGCGACCTGGGCGGCCGCGGCGGCGAAGACCTCACCGGGGACCGTGCCCGTCGCGTTCGGCATCTGCGGCAGTGCCGGGTACTCCTCCACAGGCAGTGTGTGGAGCGTGAACCGGGAGGAGCCGCAGACCACCGTGGCCCGTACACCGTCTGTGGAAATCTCCACCGGACGGTTCGGCAGCGCCCGGCAGATGTCGGCGAGCAGGCGGCCGGAGACGAGCACCGTGCCCTCCTCGTCGACCTCCGTCTCCACCGACACGCGTGCGGAGACCTCGTAGTCGAAGCTGGAGAGGCTGAGCTGGCCCTCTTCCGCCTTCAGCAGCAGGCCCGCGAGGACCGGAGCCGGCGGACGGGCCGGGAGGCTGCGTGCCGCCCAGGCCACTGCCTCCGCGAGTACGTCGCGTTCCACCCGGATCTTCACGTTGCCGCCTCCTGCTGTTGCCGGCGCTTGTCGCCCTGCCTGGCCTTAGTCGTCTGACTCGGTGTCATCGGCCCCAGTGATGGGAAGGACACCGGGGAACAGTCTGACGCACACCACTGACAGTAGGAGCCTCTCGGGGTCAAGTCGTGACGAGGGGCGGTCGGGGTGCTCGGAGCGAGTTGTGCACAGGACCCGCTTCGAAACGACTTTCAGGCTCTCTCCGGTTGTCAGTAGTAGTAGGGCCTGTGGATACCGTGGATAACTCCGTTTTCCCAGGTCAGGGCGGAAATTTTGTCCACCGGGCCTGTGGGCGGAGCCCGTGGATAACCAGGGCTCTCTGTGGAGAACGGAAAGTTCTGCACACTCCATGCACAGGCCGGGCCGACTTCTCCCCAGCGGCGTCCCCAGTTTTACCCGCCTTTCCCACAGGCCAACCCGGCACCTTCGTGTGACCTCTTTCACTCGACACGGTGACGGCGCGCGTCGCGTTGCCGAACAGTGGACAGAGGTGTGGAGAACTCGCCGATCGCTGGGGACAACGCGGCCCGGGCTGTGGGTTGCCGGTGGACAACTCCGTACACAGGTTGTGGATCATTTCTTTGTCCACAGCCTGTGGACGACCTTCGTCCACGAATCCACAACCCCCTGAACTGCCATGATCCTCTGCCGGGCCGAAGCCTGTGGACACCGCCTGGGACAACTTCGCAGTCCCCACCCTGTGGAGGGAAGAAATCTACGGAATCTGTGGAGAGTGGCCGTAACCCGGCCCGCATTCGAACAGCAGGTGTCGGCGGGGCAACGGGGGTGGCGGGGCGTGCGGGTGCGCGCAGAGGGTTCGGCGGGGCGGTACGGGGCTTCGAGAGGCATTCCTGAGCCGTGCGGGGCCTGAGCGAAGGGCCCTGAGCGAAGGCTGGGCACGCGAACGAGGGCGCCCCCGGGAAGAGATCCCAGGAGCGCCCTCGGCGAGGTTTGAACGGCCTCTGTGCGGCTTATGGATGCGTGCTTGGCGAGGCGGCGGCCGTCGCGGAGGCGAGTCAGCCGTTCTTGATGCGGTTGGTGAGCTCCGTGACCTGGTTGTAGATGGAGCGGCGCTCGGCCATCAGATTGCGGATCTTCCGGTCGGCGTGCATGACCGTGGTGTGGTCGCGACCGCCGAACTGGGCGCCGATCTTCGGCAGGGAGAGGTCCGTGAGCTCGCGGCACAGGTACATGGCGATCTGCCGGGCCGTCACCAGGGCACGCCCGCGGGAGGTGCCGCAGAGGTCTTCGACGGTGAGGCCGAAGTAGTCGGCGGTGGCGGCCATGATGGCGCCGGCGGTGATGTCCGGCGCGGAGTCCTCGCCGCCGGGGATGAGGTCCTTGAGGACGATCTCCGTCAGACCGAGGTCCACCGGCTGCCGGTTGAGCGACGCGAACGCCGTCACCCGGATCAGCGCCCCCTCCAGCTCGCGGATGTTGCGCGAGATGCGGGAGGCGATGAACTCCAGTACCTCCGGCGGGGCGTTGAGCTGCTCCTGTACCGCCTTCTTGCGGAGGATCGCGATACGGGTCTCCAGCTCGGGCGGCTGGACGTCGGTGATCAGGCCCCACTCGAAGCGGTTGCGCAGCCGGTCCTCCAGGGTGACCAGCTGCTTGGGCGGCCGGTCGCTGGAGAGCACGATCTGTTTGTTGGCGTTGTGGAGCGTGTTGAAGGTGTGGAAGAACTCCTCCTGCGTCGACTCCTTGTCCGCCAGGAACTGGATGTCGTCGACGAGCAGGATGTCCATCTCGCGGTAGCGCTTGCGGAAGCTGTCGCCCTTGCCGTCGCGGATGGAGTTGATGAACTCGTTGGTGAACTCCTCCGAACTCACATATCGCACACGCGTGCCCGGGTAGAGGCTGCGCGCGTAGTGCCCGATCGCGTGCAGCAGGTGCGTCTTGCCGAGGCCCGACTCGCCGTAGATGAAGAGCGGGTTGTACGCCTTGGCGGGCGCCTCGGCGACGGCGACGGCGGCGGCGTGGGCGAAGCGGTTGGAGGCGCCGATGACGAAGGTGTCGAAGAGGTACTTCGGGTTCAGCCGCGCGGTCGGTTCGCCGCCCGGTCCGGAGGCGGGTGCGGGCTTCGCGGCCAGCGGGCCGGGGGCGCCGGAGTTGGACATGCCCCCACCGCGGTGCGGCGGCTCGGACAGCTCGCGGCGGTCGGGCCGCTGGTCGTAGTCCTGGCGCTGCTGCTCGAAGTCGCCGCGCGGGCCGCCGTCGTAGTCGGGGCGCTGCTGCTCGTACGGCGGGCGTGCGTAGTCCTGGGCGGACGACGGCGTCGCGTACGGGTCGCGGTCGGGGTAGCCGAGGCGCTGCTGCTGCCAGCCGTAGTCGTCCCGGTCGGTGCGCGGCCAGGCGCCGGGCTCGGGGCGCTGGTACTCACCCGGGTAGGCGGGACGGGCGGTGGGCAGCTGGTCGGCGCGCGGGTGCGGGAGCTGGTCGCCGGGCCCGCCGCCCGCGAGGTGCTCGGGACGGCCGCCGGAGCGGTGGTCGTCGGCGCGGTGCCGGCCGTACCCCTCGTAGGGGTCGCGGTTGTCCCTGATCTGACTGGTCTGACTTTCGTACGGATCGCGGGCGCGGCCGTCGTAGCCGTCGCGGGGCGGGGCGTCGTGGCCGCCGTCGCGGTTGGGACTGTCGTACGGGTCCCGGGACTGGCCGTCGTAGCCGTCGCGCGCCTTGTTGTCGTAGGGCTCACGGGCCGCGGACTCGTACGGGTCGCGGGAGGCGCTCTCGTACGCGGGGCGGTTCGGGCTGTCGTAGGCGTCCCGGCCGGTGGACTGGCCCGGGGCAGTGGGGAGTTCGGAGTCCTCGTAGCGTGGCGGCGTGGAGGGGGGCGGGGACTCGGCGGAGGAGTCGACGGTGATCGCGATGCGGATCGGCCGACCGCACTCGCGGCTGAGGGTCTCGCTGACGATCGGCGCGAGACGGCCTTCGAGGACGCCCTTCGCAAATTCGTTCGGTACGGCGAGCAGTGCGGTGTCGGCGACCAGTGCCAGCGGCTGGCAGCGCCTGATCCAGTGCTCGTCCTTCGTCTCCACGCCCTGCCCGCGGCTGTCACCGAGAAGCTGTTCCAGGACTCGTGGCCACACTGCGGCAAGATCGGCAGGTACGTCAGCCACAGGGCACGCTCTCTCACGGGTCCCACGAACGTGTGGTTCTGGGACGGGTTGGGGTTCAGCTCGGTGCGCAGGCCATAAGGGCCTCGCGTGGGGCGGATCGGGAAGAAGCGGACAGTGGGAAGGAACGAAGCGGAGTTCAGCCACGGTAGTCAGCGCGGCCCGTGCGGTTCAAGTTGTTGTCCCCAGCCTGTGGATAGTGTCTCCCCGTGACCCCTGGTTTGACCGGATGGCGTAGCCCCGCGTACCGTAACCAGGTCGAGTTGTCGATGGCTGCTGCCGCCTGCCTCCGATGGGCACAGATCACGTTCAGTGTCCCGACCAGGGCACATTCGGTGATCGGGAAGCGGTGCACTCGGGCGTTGATACGAGCTACTCGTGGGCGCACGGTGACAGCCAGACGACACCCCGCCACCCATCGAATGACTTCTGGAGCCCCCGAGTGAGCAAGCGCACCTTCCAGCCGAACAACCGTCGTCGCGCGAAGACCCACGGCTTCCGGCTGCGTATGCGCACCCGCGCCGGCCGCGCCATCCTGGCGACCCGCCGTAGCAAGGGTCGCGCCCGCCTGTCCGCCTGATCGCGGACAGGGTCATGACGTGCTGCCCACCGAGAAGCGGCTGAGGCGGCGCGAGGACTTCGCGATCGCGGTACGCCGAGGACGCAGGGCCGGACGCCCGCTACTCGTTGTCCACTTTCGCAGCGGTGACTTGGACCCGCACGCGCCCGGGGAGAGCGCTCCCCCGACGCGTGCGGGTTTCGTCGTCAGCAAGGCCGTCGGCAAGGCGGTCGTGCGCAACACGGTGAAGCGCAGGCTCCGCCACCTGATGCGTGACCGGGTGGACCTGCTGCCCGCCGGTAGCCTGGTAGTCGTACGAGCGTTGCCCGGAGCGGGTGACGCCGACCACGCACAACTGGCCCGAGACCTGGATGCCGCTCTGGAGCGGCTGCTGGGAGGGGGCGCGCGATGAAGTACCCGCTGCTGGCGTTGATCAAGTTGTACCAGTGGACGATCAGTCCGCTGCTCGGGCCGGTGTGCAAGTACTACCCGTCGTGTTCCCACTACGGCTACACGGCCATCGACCGGCACGGCGCGGTGAAGGGCACGGCACTCACCGCCTGGCGGATTCTGCGGTGCAATCCGTGGTCGCCCGGCGGTGTGGACCATGTCCCGCCGCGCAGGCGTCCGCGGTGGCACGAGATGCTGCGTGGTGCGTGGCGAGCACGCAAGGGCGGGCCCTCCGCCGCCGACCCGGCCACCGAGGGGCACTCCCCTTCGGGCCCGGCCGCAGAGACCCCGTCCCATGCCCAAGGAGCATGATTAGTGGACACGATTGCCAGCCTCTTCAGCTTCATCACCACACCCGTCTCCTGGGTCATCGTTCAGTTCCACGCGGTGTACGGGAAGGTCTTCGGTCCGGACACGGGGTGGGCCTGGGGCCTGTCCATCGTGTCCCTGGTGATCCTGATCCGTATCTGCCTGATCCCGCTGTTCGTGAAGCAGATCAAGGCGACCCGGGCGATGCAGACGCTCCAGCCCGAGATGAAGAAGATCCAGGAGCGCTACAAGAACGACAAGCAGCGTCAGTCCGAAGAGATGATGAAGCTGTACAAGGAGTCGGGCACCAACCCGCTCTCCTCGTGCCTTCCCATCCTGGCGCAGTCCCCGTTCTTCTTCGCCCTGTACCACGTGCTCAACGGCATCGCGACCGGCACGACGATCGGCGTCATCAACGACTCGCTGCTGAACAGCGCGCGCAAGGCGCACATCTTCGGCGCCCCGCTCGCGGCGAAGTTCACCGACAGCAGTGACAAGATCAGCGCGCTCGGCGCGACGCTGACCGATGTCCGTGTGGTCACCGCGATCATGATCGTCCTGATGTCGGGGTCGCAGTTCTACACGCAGCGTCAGCTGATGACGAAGAACGTCGACACCACGGTGAAGACGCCGTTCATGCAGCAGCAGAAGATGCTGATGTACGTCTTCCCGGTCATGTTCGCCGTCTTCGGCATCAACTTCCCCGTCGGTGTCCTCGTCTACTGGCTGACCACCAACGTGTGGACCATGGGCCAGCAGATGTACGTCATCCGCAACAACCCGACCCCGGGTTCCAAGGCCCAGGCGTCGTACCTGGAGCGCCTGACCAAGCACGTCACGCACCACGGAAAGACCCGCACCCGTGGCGAGAAGGCCATCGTCAAGGCCATCTACGCCAAGGGCCGCGAGCGCAATGAGTTCGAGCGCAAGTTCATCAACAGCCTCACCAAGGCGGGGCTGGCGGCCCAGGCCGACGGCACCGTGGTGAAGGGCGAGACCGCGGTGGTCACCGAGACCGAGGACGGTACGCCGACGACCGGTGCTCCGGCCGCTCCCCGGCGCCAGCAGCCCAAGCGGCAGACCAAGGCCCAGCGCCAGTCGGGTGCGAAGACGGCCGGTGGTGATTCCGACGCGGCCGCTTCCGCGTCGGACGAGGCGGAGTCCTCCGTCTCCGACGCCACCCCGACGTCGCTGACCAAGTCCGACGAGCCGCAGGACGCCAAGCCCGCCCCCGCTGCCAAGAAGGCAGCCGCCCAGCCCGGCGCCGGTGGCCGCAGCAAGGCCCAGTCCGGACAGCGCAAGGGCGGCCCGCAGCGGCCCAAGTCCCCGTCCAAGAAGTAAGAAGGAGTCCATCCCGTGACGGAAGGCACCACCTCCGCCGCTGCTGCCGAGGGCACAGACACCATGACCCGCCTGGAGCAGGAGGGCGAGATCGCGGCGGACTACCTTGAGGGTCTGCTGGACATCGCCGACCTCGACGGCGACATCGACATGGACGTCGAGGCCGACCGCGCCGCCGTCTCCATCATCAGCGACTCCGGCCGCGATCTGCAGAAGCTGGTCGGCCGGGACGGCGAGGTGCTGGAGGCGCTCCAGGAACTCACGCGCCTGGCCGTGCACCGGGAGACCGGCGACCGCAGCCGGCTGATGCTGGACATCGCGGGCTACCGGGCCAAGAAGCGCACCGAGCTGTCCGAGCTGGGTGCCAAGGCGGCGGCCGAGGTCAAGAGCAGCGGCGAGCCCGTGAAGCTCGCGCCGATGACGCCGTTCGAGCGCAAGGTGGTGCACGACGCGGTGAAGTCCGCGGGCCTGCGCAGCGAGTCCGAGGGCGAGGAGCCCGAGCGCTTCGTCGTCGTCCTGCCCGCCTGATCCGACGTTCCGCCCCGGCCGGAGCGCGCGAGCGGTCCGGCCGGCGGATCCGGACAGACGTCCCGGTCCCCGCGGTTCCACCCGGCTCGGTCTGTACGTTTTTCCGGCCCCGTCTGATGTGCAGGCGGGGCCGACGTTTGTCAGCGTTGTTGTTCCGCCGGTCCGCAGTCCCACGGGCCGACGGTTTCTGATAGTCCTGGACCTCGGCGCCCGGTGCGGTGAGGCGGTACGGAAGGACGGTCCCCGTGACGGAGGCAGCGGAGCTTCCCCCAGCGCCCGACGAGGCGCGCGAGGTGTTCGGCGATCGCTTCGCGGACGCGGTCCGATACGCGGAGCTGCTGGCCGAGGCGGGCGTGCGGCGCGGTCTGATCGGCCCACGCGAAGTGCCCCGCCTGTGGGAGCGGCACCTGTTGAACTGCGCGGTGCTCTCCGAGGTCGTGCCGGAAGGCGTGACGGTGTGCGACGTCGGCTCCGGCGCCGGACTGCCCGGCATCGCGCTGGCGCTGGTCCGCGAGGACCTCAAGATCACCCTGCTCGAACCGCTGCTGCGGCGCACCAACTTCCTCAGCGAGGTCGTCGAGCTGCTGGGGCTCGGCCATGTGACGGTCGTGCGCGGCCGGGCCGAGGAGGTCATGGGCCAGCTGCCGCCCGTCCACGTGGTGACGGCACGTGCGGTGGCCCCGCTGGAGCGCCTGGCCGGCTGGGGGATTCCGCTGCTGCGGCCCTACGGGGAGATGCTGGCGCTCAAGGGCGACACCGCGGAGGAGGAGCTGAAGAGCGCGGCCAGCGCGCTGAGCAAGCTCGGTGCGGTGCGGACGTCGATCCTGCATGTCGGCGAGGGCGTGGTGGATCCGCTGTCGACGGTGGTGCGCGTCGAGGTCGGGGAGAGCCCGGGCGGTGTGCGGTTCGCGGCGAAGCGGGCCAAGGCGGCCAGGACCGGACGGGCGCGCAGACCGCGCCGCTGAGGGGTCGTGGGGTTCTGCTGCGTGGTGTTGCCGTCAGATGCAGGCGGTTCGAGCGTCGATTCCGCTGATCCTCCCTGTCGACGAGCGGTACGCCACACAAGCTGCCAAACCCACGCATCTCGGAGTGTCGGCGGGCTCTGGCCGGTGCTGCTGGGCATCGTTGTTTCACGTGAAACGTCGCTCCTTGCTGCACGGCATCATCGGCCGCGGCCGCGCCGCGGCCGAACCCCGCGACCGTAAGCCTCTCGGTTCACTCGGAGAGGTGGCGGAGTTTTCCACAAAGGTGGATTTCTCCACAGAACAACGGGCCTCACTGGTTCCCCACCCCGATGGCATGGGAGGCTCTGTTCATTGCGAGCCTGATGTCGAGGAGAGTGAATCCTTGCGGTCCGACGCCAACATCGCGGGACCGATGACCGATCCGGTCCCCGGTCCCCGTACCGAGTCGATGGGGGACGATGTTTCACGTGAAACACCGCCCCCGATGGACGACACTCCCATCGGTCGTGCTGCCCAGCTTGCTGTGGAGGCGCTGGGTCGTGCGGGCGAGGGGCTGCCACGGCCCGAGCAGACCCGGGTCATGGTGGTGGCCAACCAGAAGGGCGGAGTGGGAAAGACCACGACCACGGTCAACCTCGCCGCCTCCCTGGCCCTGCACGGGAGCCGGGTCCTCGTGATCGACCTCGACCCCCAGGGCAACGCGTCCACCGCGCTGGGGATCGACCACCACGCGGAAGTCCCGTCGATCTACGACGTGCTGGTGGAGAGCAGGCCGCTCTCCGAAGTCGTCCAGCCCGTCCCTGACGTCGAGGGTCTCTTCTGCGCTCCGGCCACGATCGACCTCGCCGGTGCGGAGATCGAACTGGTCTCCCTGGTGGCACGTGAGAGCCGGCTCCAGCGGGCGATTCAGGCATACGAACAGCCCCTCGACTACATCCTCATCGACTGCCCGCCCTCGCTCGGCCTGCTGACGGTCAACGCGTTGGTGGCCGGTGCGGAGGTGCTCATCCCCATCCAGTGCGAGTACTACGCGCTGGAGGGCCTGGGCCAGTTGCTCCGCAACGTCGACCTGGTGCGGGGGCACCTCAACCCCGCCCTGCACGTGTCGACGATCCTGCTCACCATGTACGACGGCCGGACGCGTCTCGCGTCGCAGGTCGCCGAAGAGGTGCGCAGTCACTTCGGCAACGAGGTACTGCGGACGAGCATTCCGCGCTCCGTCCGCATCTCCGAGGCGCCGAGCTATGGGCAGACGGTGCTGACCTACGATCCAGGATCGAGCGGTTCCCTGTCCTATCTTGAGGCGGCGCGCGAGATCGCGCTGCGCGGTGTCGACGTGTCGTACGACCCGCAACAAGCCCATCTGGGCGCACAGAACAGTCAGAGCATGGTGGAGGGGATCCAGTGAGTGAGCGACGGAGGGGGTTGGGCCGTGGCCTCGGCGCGCTGATCCCTGCTGCCCCGACAGGGGAGAAGACGGTCGGGGTCGGAGTGGGCGGCGGTGCCGCTGCGGCATCACCGGCCGCGGTGCCCGTACTGACGGCGGAACGCGGCATCGCGGCCGCGAAGGTGGCGACCCTGCCGCCTGTTTCACGTGAAACATCGGAGCCGGTCGGCAACATGGCGCCCGAGCTGCCCCCGGCTCCCGTGGGCGCTCACTTCGCCGAGCTGCCCCTCGACTCCATCGCGCCGAACCCGCGCCAGCCGCGTGAGGTGTTCGACGACGATCTCCTGGCCGAGCTGGTCACCTCCATCCAGGAGGTCGGCCTGCTCCAGCCCGTCGTCGTACGGCAGGTGGGCCCGGACAGCTACGAGCTGATCATGGGTGAGCGGCGTTTCCGGGCGTGCCGTGAGGCGGGCCTGGAGGCCATCCCGGCGATCGTGCGGGCCACGGACGACGAGAAGCTGCTCCTGGACGCGCTGCTGGAGAACCTGCACCGCGCCCAGCTGAACCCGCTGGAGGAGGCGGCCGCCTACGACCAGCTGTTGCAGGACTTCAACTGCACGCACGACCAGCTGGCGGACCGGATCGGCCGGTCGCGTCCGCAGGTCTCCAACACGCTGCGGCTGCTGAAGCTCTCGCCCGCCGTTCAGCGGCGGGTCGCCGCCGGGGTGCTGTCCGCGGGTCACGCCAGGGCGCTGCTCTCGGTCGACGACTCGGAGGAGCAGGACCGGCTGGCGCACCGGATCGTCGCCGAGGGACTGTCGGTGCGGGCCGTCGAGGAGATCGTGACCCTGATGGGGTCGCACCCGAAGGCCGCGTCCCGCTCCAAGGGACCGCGGGCGGGTGCCCGGGTCTCGCCGGCGCTCAACGAACTCGCCACTCGGCTCTCGGACCGGTTCGAGACACGGGTGAAGGTCGACCTGGGACAGAAGAAGGGCAAGATCACCGTCGAGTTCGCCTCGATGGAGGATCTGGAGCGGATCCTCGGATCGCTCGCCCCGGGCGAGGGGCCGGTGCTCCAGCAGGGGCTCCTGCACCCCGAGGCGGACGCCGGGTCCGACTCCGAGGACTGAGTCCTGGCGGCCGACGGGAGGGTTCCCGGCAGCCGTACCGAAAGAGCGGGCCGTGTTCCGGGACAGCGGAACACGGCCCGCTCTTTGCTTGCGGCCGGTGTCGACCGCATCGCATGGTGGATACGATGCGGTCGGGTATGGCGCATCCACCTGGCGGCACCTTCATCGGGGAGGCAGGGGCCATGCGAACCGTGAACCGCACCGGACTGGTGACCGCGGGTCTGGGACTGGGCGTGCTCGGCGGCTTCGTCGGCAGCCTGCTCAGGGAACGGAGCGCTCTGGCAGCCGCCCGCGACGCCGCGGGCGAGGGAAGCGAGGAACAGGCTCCATGGGGCGTCGGCTCGTACCGCTCACGCTGGACAACCTCCAGGACCTCCCCAACCGCTGCCGAGCGTGTGTCTTCTGGGAGCTGGACCCCGTCAGCTCAGAAGCCGCGGTAAAGGCCGGCACGGCAGCCCTGGAGAAGGAGGCGTGGATCTCCTCGGTCCTGCTGGACTGGGGCTCCTGCGGCCGGGTCGTCTACGTCGACGACGTCCCCGTGGGCTTCGTCCTGTACGCCCCGCCCGCCTATGTGCCCCGCTCCGCCGCGTTTCCCACGAGCCCGGTCTCCCCCGACGCGGTGCAGTTGATGACCGCGTTCATCGTGCCCGGGTACCAGGGGCAGGGGCTGGGGCGTGTGATGGTCCAGACGGTCGCCAAGGATCTGCTGCGCCGCGGCTTCAAGGCGATCGAGTCCTTCGGCGACGCCCGCTGGAAGGAACCCTCCTGTCTGCTGCCCGCGGACCATCTGCTGGCGGTGGGCTTCAAGACGGTCCGCACCCACCCCGCGTACCCGCGGCTGCGGCTGGAGCTGCGCACCACGCTCTCCTGGAAGGAGGACGTGGAGATGGCGCTGGACCGGCTTCTGGGCGCCGTGCAGAAGGAACCCGTCCTCCGGCCGCTCTGAAGCGGCCCGGACAGCATGAAGGGGGCCGACCCTGCCGGGCCGGCCCCCTTCGATGTTTCACGTGAAACAGTCGAACCGATCGAACCGATGGAACCGATGTTTCACGTGAAACATCACTCGCCGATGAAGGACTCCAGGTCGCGCAGGAGCGCGGCCTTCGGCTTGGCGCCGACGATGGTCTTGGCGACCTCGCCGCCCTGGTAGACGTTCAGGGTCGGGATCGACATGACGCCGTAGCGGGCGGCCGTGGTCGGGTTCTCGTCGATGTTGAGCTTGACGATCTCGATCTGCTCACCGTGCTCGGCGGCGATGGCCTCCAGAGAGGGAGCGATCTGGCGGCACGGACCGCACCACTCGGCCCAGAAGTCCACCAGGACGGGCTTGTCGCTCTTGAGGACGACCTCGTCGAAGTCGGCGTCGGTCACATGCTTCAGGGTGCCGGCCACAGGGGCTCCTTAATTCGTTGTGCTGCGGTGGGGCGGGTCGGGGGGTTCAGACAGCGGTCTTCTCGGGCTCCGCCTGCTGCTCGCTGTCCGCGAGAGCGGCGAGGAAGCGCTCGGCGTCCAGGGCGGCGGAGCAGCCGGTACCGGCCGCCGTGATCGCCTGGCGGTAGGTGTGGTCGACGACGTCACCGGCGCCGAAGACACCGGTCAGGTTCGTCCGGGTGGAGGGCGCGTCGACCTTGAGGTAGCCCTCCTCGTCCAGGTCGAGCTGGCCCTTGAAGAGCTCGGTGCGCGGGTCGTGGCCGATCGCGATGAACAGGCCGGTCACCGGCAGCTCGGAGGTCTCCCCGGTCTTGAGGTTGCGCAGGGTCAGGCCCGCCAGCTTCGGGTCGCCCTTGATCTCGGCGACCTCGCTGTCCCAGACGAACTTGATCTTCGGGTCGGCGAAGGCGCGCTCCTGCATGGCCTTGGAGGCGCGCAGGCTGTCCCGGCGGTGGACGATCGTCACGGACTTGGCGAAGCGGGAGAGGAACGTGGCCTCCTCCATCGCGGTGTCGCCGCCGCCGATCACGGCGATGTCGTGGTCCTTGAAGAAGAAGCCGTCACAGGTGGCGCACCAGGAGACACCGCGCCCGGACAGCGCGTCCTCGTTGGGCAGCCCGAGCTTGCGGTGCTGGGAGCCGGTGGTGACGATGACGGCCTTCGCCC
Organism: Actinobacteria bacterium OK074; assembly: GCA_001298575.1. Classification (GTDB taxonomy): domain Bacteria; phylum Actinomycetota; class Actinomycetes; order Streptomycetales; family Streptomycetaceae; genus Streptomyces. The sequence goes on along the minus strand of LJCV01000251.1, from coordinate 57,289 downwards.
TGTGGACCGTGCCAGCGGTGTCCGTGACGGTCTTGATCTCACCGGACAGGTCGACGGCGACGATGTCGTCCGGCACCAGCTCGGCGCCGAAGCGCTCGGCCTGGGCGCGCATGTTGTCCATGAGCTCGGGGCCCATGATGCCGTCCTGGAAGCCGGGGAAGTTCTCCACCTCGGTCGTGTTCATGAGCGCGCCACCGGCGGTGACGGCGCCCTCGAACACGAGGGGCTTCAGCGACGCGCGCGCGGTGTAGAGCGCCGCCGTGTAGCCGGCGGGCCCGGAGCCGATGATGATCACGTTACGAACGTCGCTCACGGCTGGATTCCTCGTCTCTGGGGACTGCTGGTCGGACCGGGGGGAGCCTCTCTCGGAACTCTCATCCCACCCAACGGATCCTAAGGGTCCGGCATTCCCGGTGTGTCAGGGCACACGGCAGTACGGCACCGCACACAGCTGCCGTGGGGCCGGCTGTAACTCCCGGGAAAGGAGAGGCCGTACGCGCCGAGGGGCCGCGGGCTCAGGCGCGCGGGTAGGCGTGCGTCAGCAGCACCTTGCCGGCGGCCGCGGACGCCTGCTTCACACAGGCCGAGTCGACGATGTGGGCCGTGACCTCGCTGCTGTTGCTCGCGGAGTCGCGCGTCACCACCAGATAGACGGCCGTGCCCTTGTAGACGCCCTTGTCGGCGGCGAGCACCACCAGGTTGTCGGAGATGGCGGCGTCGACGCACGCGGGCAGTTCGACGACGCTGTCCTCAAGGGAGTTCTTCGGCTTCATGCCGGTGTTCGAGTCGGTCTGGGCGGTGAGCGGGTTGTCGCTCGCGGCCTGTCCACCACTGTTCTCGTCCGCGGTCAGCAGATCTTTGACCTGCTTTTGCAGAGTGCCGTCGGTATAGGTGTGCGCGGCGTCGGTGTGCGCGGCACTCGTGCCCGTCCCACCGCCACCGCCCAGCGTCTGCACCAGCAGGGCGCCCAGTCCCAGCGCGGCGGCGCCGAAGACCGCGCCGAGGGTGGCCGTCCGGCGTCCGACCCGGCGGCCCCGGCGCGCGCGTCCCGGACCGGTGGCCGCACGGCCGTGTCCGGCGGGGCGGTCGGCGGGCGATGTTTCACGTGAAACATCGTCGGTGTCGGTGGTGCTGTCGTCGTTGGGGGCCGCGGCACGAATGTCGTCGGCCGTAGCCGTGGCGGAGAGCCGCTCCGCGGTGTCCGGCACGGTGGCGCTCAGCCGGGCTTCCGGCACCGTCGCGCTCAGCAGCGCCTCGGCGGCGAGGGCCGCGTCGATGCGCTCGGCGACGTCGTCGGGCATGCGGGTGGCACCGGGCAGGGTGCCGAGCAGGCCGCGGATCTCCTCCAGGGAGTCGTACACGTCGCAGCAGAGGGCGCAGTCGTCCAGGTGCCGACGCACGTCCGCGGTACGCGACGGCGGGAGGAGCCCCTCGGTGAGGTCGGAGATCTCCTCCACGTCCGGGTGCCCGGCCGTGTCGGTCGTGGAAGTCACGCTCGCCCACCTCCGCCCTTCACAGCAGCCGAATCACTTGGCCCTGAGTCCTGGGGACCGTCGTCCGGCGATCCCGCTGCCGGTGGGACGGATGTCCCCTGCGTCCGGTTCCTTCCACCGCCGGACCTCTTGCTCCCGCGGTTGTTCCTGCCGTCTTCGCCGCCGCTCTCCGTCCGCAGATGAGTGAGCAGCGGCAGGAGTCTGGCTCTGCCGCGGGCGCAGCGGCTCTTGACGGTGCCGACGGCCACGTCGAGGATGCGGGCCGCCTCCGCCACCGGATAGCCCTGCATGTCCACCAGGACCAGCGCGGCCCGCTGGTCCGGGGGCAGGGTCTCCAGCGCCTTGATGAGTTCGCGGTGGAGGTCGTTGCGCTCGGCGGGGGCGGACGCCGACTCGTGCGGTTCCAGGAGCTGTTCGAGCCGCTCGGTGTCGTCCACGGGGGAGGTCCTGCGGGAGGCGGCCTTGCGGGCGCGGTCCAGGCAGGCGTTCACCGTGATGCGGTGCAGCCACGTCGTGACGGCCGACTGGCCGCGGAAGGTGTGCGCGGACCGGTAGGCCGACACCAGCGCGTCCTGGACGGCGTCCGCGGCCTCCTCGCGGTCCCCCAGCGTGCGCAGCGCCACGGCCCAGAGGCGGTCGCGGTGCCGTCGTACGAGTTCGGTGAAGGCGTCGGGGTCGCCCGCCACGTGCTGGGCGAGGAGGTCCTGATCGCTGGTGCTGCCGTGTCCGGCGTCCTCGGCCATCGGACCTCCTCCCCTGGTGACGGTGGCTCAGCCGGTGAACTTCAGGTCCGTTATGGCTTGCTTGTAGCCCGCCTCGCTGTACGTGTCTCCCTGCGCGTACGGCAGCGCGGTGAACCAGACCAGTACGTACCGGCTCTTCACCGACTTGGAGACCGACACCTTCGCGGTGGTACCGGTCGTCGTCACGGAGCCGAGCTTCGTCATCGACGTCAGCGGTACCGACGAACTCAGCGAGTCCGTCGCGTACAACGTGACCGTCGTGTGGTCGCCGCCGAACAGAAGCCCTATCGAGGCGGCGGACACCTTCTGCGCCGAGCCGAAGTCGTAGACGATGCCGACGCCGGGCTTGTAGCTCGGGTTCATGTCGGGACCGTCCTTGTAGCTGGCCGTGCGCCAGTACGTCGAACTGTCGCCGTCGTACGTCTTGTCGACGTCTCCGGGGTGCTGAGCGCTGCCCTTGGCCACGTACTCCTGAGCGGCCTCTATCTTGAGGGTCTCGGTCTTCGTGTCGGACTTGCCGCTGTTCTTGTCGTTGCCGTCCGACGTCTGGTTCGTGCCCGTGTCGTTGGACTTGTCGCCGCGCTCCAGCAGGGTGTCGGCCAGCTGCCAGCTGCCGAGGCCCAGGGCGGCGATGAGGAGGGCGGAGACCGCCCACTTCAGGGCCCGGCCCGTACGGCTCTGCAACGGGGGCGGCGGCGCCGGCAGGGGCTGGGTGAGGCCCGGGTGCGGCGCCGGGCGGCCGTAGGTGCCCTGCTGGTACGTCGTGCGCTGGTAGTCCGGCGGTGCGGTGAACGAGGGCTCCGGCGGGCGGATGCGGGGCATCTCGCTGATCGCCTTGGCCAGTTCCTCGGGCGTGGTGCACGCCGACTCGTGGCGGGAGGCGGTCGCCCCGTCGTTGGCCAGCGCGCGCATCGCCAGCTCGGACAGGCCGCGATGGACCCCCGCGCGCACCTGGTCGGGCGCGATCAGGCCGACGCCCTTGGGCAGCCCGGACAGGCCGTAGGCGTCGTCCTCGTAGGGCCAGCGCTCGGTGAGCGCGGCGTACAGCAGCGCTCCGATGGCCTCCGTGTCGGCGCGCTGCGGGGTGTCGGAGGTGATGCCGCGCAGGGCGGCGTTCACAGCGAGCCCGCGGATGCGCCACTGCCCGGTGGAGGCGCGCAGCACGGAGCTCGGGTTGAGCCGCAGATGGGCGAGCCCCTCGCGGTGCGCCGCGGCCATGGCCTGAGAGAGCTGACTGACCATCTGGTAGGCGTCGTACACCTCCAGCGGGCCCGAGGCCAGCAGTGCGGTCAGCTCGGTGGCGTCGGGCAGCCACTCGTGCACCACGTAGACGAGGTCGTTCTCCTCGACGGCGTCCAGGACCTGCACGAAACGCGGGTCGCCGAGCAGCGCGGCGGAGCGCGCCGCGGCCAGCACGGAACGGGCCCGCGCGTGGTCGGCGGGCAGGATGTGCACCCCGACCGCGCGGCGGAGTTTCTCGTCCACCGCACGCCAACTGCTGAATCCGTCCAGACGGGTGACGCATTCCTCAAGTCGGTAGCGTCTGGCGAGTTTGTGGCCGCTGTGCAGCTCGGGTGGTGAGTGCTTGCCGGGGACGTCGTTCACCTTGCTCCCCTGGGCTTCTTCGCCGTCCGTGTCCCGCTCCCGGTCCTGTGCCACCCCGTCGGACGTGGACTGGTCCGCCTTGGCGGTCAGCGGCTCGTCGCCGCTGTTGTCTGCCACGCCGACGGCAGCCGTGCTCCGTTCCGCCACCGTCGTTCCTGCCTCCCCATCCGTTGCGCACTGTGTGACGCAGAAACCAATTGTGCCCACAGTCCACCGCTATGCACGACACACGGTGGCGGACGATGGTTGTGCGCTTGCCCCCGCCTAACGCCCCAGGCGCCCGCGGACCATGCCGACCATTGAGTTGAGCTCCTCGATGCGCATCTTGCGTGCCGCCACGTAGAAGACGCCGAGCAGTACCACGCCACCGCCGACGAGGGAGACGAACGAGCCGCCGACCCCCTGCCCCAGCGTGTGGCCGATTTCGTAGCAGGCCGCCCCGCTCAGCAGCGCGGCCGGTACCGAGGCGATGCCGAGCCGCGCGTAGGTGCGCAGGACCCGCCTGCCGTCGAGGTCGCCGCCCAGCCGCTTGCGCAGCCGCTGCCAGGCGACGCCCACACCGGTCATGTACGCCAGACCGTAGGCGGCGGACATGCCGATCACCGCCCAGCGGGCCGGGAGGAGGAAGTAGCACGCCGCCGAGGCGCCCGCGTTCACGGCGGCCACGATGACGGTGTTGTAGAAGGGGGTGCGGGTGTCTTCGTACGCGTAGAAGGCGCGCAGGACGACGTACTGCACCGAGTAGGGGATCAGGCCGAGGCCGAAGGCCATCAGCATGTAGCCCATGTTCGTGGCCGGGTTGATGCCGGAGGAGCCGAAGATCAGGGTGCACATCGGGACGCCGAGCGCGACGAACCCGAAGGCGATCGGGACGATGGCGACGGCGGTGGTGCGCAGGCCCTGCGAGATGTCGTCGCGGACCGCCCCGGCGTCGCCCTCGGCGGCCGAGCGGGAGATGCGCGGCAGCAGCGCGGCCATCAGCGAGACGGTGATGATGGCCTGCGGCAGGCCCCAGATCAGCTGGGCGTTGGCGTAGGCGGCGAAGCCGGTGCCGTCGACCGGCGAGTGCTTGCCCGCCGAGGTGGACAGCTGGGTGACGACGATCGCGCCCGCCTGGTTGGCGAGGACGAACAGGACGGTCCACTTGGCGAGCGTCGCCGCCTTGCCGAGGCCGTGGCCCTTCCAGTCGAACCGCAGCCGCAGCCGGAACCCGGTCTCGCGCAGGTAGGGGATCATCGCGAGGGACTGGACCACCAGGCCGAGCAGGACACCGGCGCCCAGCAGCCGCTGGCCCTCGGGCGGGATGCTGCCGACCTTCATGCCGGAGTCGGCGGCGGTGCCGTAGACCCAGATGAACATGCCCAGGGTGACGATGATGACGATGTTGTTGAGGACCGGGGTCCACATCATCGCGCCGAACTTGCCGCGGGCGTTCAGGATCTGGCCCATCACCACGTGGATGCCCATGAAGAAGATCGAGGGCAGGAAGTAGCGGACGAAGGTGATGGCCACGCCGTTGGCGGCGGGGTCGCCGGCGACCGGGTCGGAGAGCAGCCGGATCAGGACCGGCGCGCCGAACATCGTGATCACGGTCAGCGCGCCGAGCGCCACCATGACCAGGGTCAGCAGCCGGTTGGCGAACGCCTCGCCGCCGTCCTCGTCCTCCTTCATGGCGCGCACGAGCTGCGGCACGAACACGGAGTTGAGGCCGCCGCCGACGGTGAGGATGTAGATCATCGTCGGCAGCTGGTAGGCGACCTGGAAGGTGTCGCCGAGCAGGCCGACGCCCAGCGCGGAGACGATCAGCGCGGAGCGGATGAAGCCGGTCAGGCGGGAGACCATCGTGCCCGCGGCCATGACGGCACTGGACTTCAGCAGTCCCGTGGCCTTGCCGCCCTTCTTCGGAGCGGCCGGAGCCGCGGGTGCGGCAGGCGTGGCGGGGGGTTCGGGCGCCTCGGCCGCCGGATTCTCAAGGGTGGCGTAGCCGTGCGGCTGGTGCTGGTTCCCGTACGGCGCCGGGCCCTGGTTCGCGTTCCCGTACGGGCCGCCGTACGGCGTCGCCGCCTGCGGCGGGTACGGTGCCGCGCTCTGGGCGCCGTAGGGGGCCTGGGGCGCGTACGCCGCGGCGGCCGGGCCGGGCACGGGCGGGGCCTGCGGGGGCCGGACGCCGGACTGCTGCTGGTCACGGAAGAGATGGGCGAAGGCGTCCGGTTCGTGGCGCTCCTCGCCGGCCTGGGTGACCAGGTCGTCGACGCCCACGAACTGGGTGGTGCGCGGGTCGTCGCCGTAGGGCAGGTACTGGGTGGGGCCCTCCGGCTCGGGGGCCGGGGGCTGGGCCCACACGTGCGGGTTGGGGGTGTACTGCGGGGCGGGGGGCTGGGCGTAGAGCGGTGCCTGCGGCTGGTGGGTTCCCGGGGGCGGCGGGGGGTGCGCGGCACGGTCGTAGAGGGCCTCGGCCACCGGGTCCTGGGCGGAGAGGTCCTGGGCGCGGTAGGGGTCCTGCTGGTAGGCGTCCTGGAGGTAGGGGTCCGCGGGGGGTTCCGGCGGCACCTGGCCGGGCTCGGGCGGCGGGCCCTCGGGGTACCCCGAGCCGCCCGCGGCCTGGCCGCGGTCACCGTTGTACGGCGCGTTCATTGGTTACCCCACCTCATCGTCCCCGGGCCCACCGGCCACGACATCGCTCAACGGTCAACTCTCTCACCCGTCCCGGACGGGTCGGCGCTTTCCGGTGCGGTGTCCGGTGTCGGGTCACTCGGGTGCTCCGGGTCGTCTGCCCCGGACCGACCGCGCGATGCGCCGTCGGTGTCACCCACGCTGACCTCGCCGCCCTCAGTGTCCACGATGCCGGCGGTGGAGCCGGCCCCGCTGTCGTCGCTTTCGGTGTCGATGGTGTCTACGGCGCCCTCGGCGTCGTCGTTCAGCCCCTCGGACCGGAGGGTTTCCCGGGCCTGCTGCTCGGCCTGGCGGGCGGCGGCGCGCTTGCGCTGGGTGTACATGCGGAATCCGGCGAGCACCAGCAGCAGGACGCCGCCGGCGATGACCAGCATCACCGTGGGGGTGACCTCGGTGACCTTCACGTCGAAGGTGACCGGGGCCCCGTACGCCTGGCCGTCCTCGGTGTAGAGCTGGGCGACGACCCCGACGGGGCCGTTCGCGTTGGCCGAGGTGGTGAACTTCACCGTCTGGGCGTGGCCGCCGGAGACCGCGATCGGCTGCTCGTAGTAGGCGCTGTTGCCGATCTTCAGGCGGGTGGGGTTGGACGAGGTCAGCCGCAGGACGAGGTTGTCGACGCCCTGGACCAGGTTGTTCTGCACGGTGACCGGGATGGTGGCGCTGCGCCCGGAGAGGTTGGCGTCGGTCTTCTGGATCAGGTTGACCTGTGCGGTCAGCTCGCCGAGGTAGGAGGAGACCCCGTCGCGGAAGGACTCCGCCGAGCCGGCCCGGCCGCGCCAGGAGGTGGAGGCGCTGCGGTCTATGGCCCGCCCGAAGGGGGTCACCACGCGCTCCGGTTCGGTGAGGATGACCTGGAACTTGTCGAGCTTGCTCTGGGTCTGCTCGGTCTCCTCGAACGCCGACTTCGGCAGTTCCTGCTTGCGCAGCGCCGAGGGGTAGGCGGAGGCCGCCGGGAGGCGCGTGGTCGCGTTCGGGTCCGGGGTGGCCCTGGCGGCGGCGGAGAGGTCCTGGGACTGCGACCAGGTGCCGTCCTGGAGCGCGGTGATCGCCGCGGCCATCGACTGGGCCTGGCTCGCGGTGGGCATGCGCTGCGGGGCGACGACGATGCTGCGCTGCTTCTCCGGCGCTTCCATGTTGATCATCAGGCTCTGCGCGAGGAACTCCTGCACGGCCAGCGTGGATTCGCCCGCCTGCGCCATGTCGCCGTTGAACGCGGTCGACAGGGCGGCGTCGGCGACGACCGCCGTGGTGCCGCCGCCGATGGGGCGGGCGGCGGACGGCGTGTAGTCGAGGCCGCCGGTCTCCTTGAGGCTGTCGCTGCGGGCGATCACGTCGTCGGCGCCCGCGGAGGTGGCCACGCTGACGATGGACGCGTCGACGGCGCCGTTCACGGGCCAGGCGAAGTCGGTGTCCGGCTTCACGTGGAGCACCGTCTCGACGGTGGTCGCGGCCACGTCGGTGGCGTCCTTGAGGTGGCTGAGGGAGCCGGTGACGCTCTTGCCGTTGTGGGCGAGGGAGGCCAGGTCGGGGTCGGCGAACGGGAGGGCGACGACCTCCTTGTCCTGGACCTCCTTGACCAGCTTGGCCAGCCACTGCTTGGCGACGGCCTGGTTCTTGCCGGCGGTGGTGGAGCCGTCTTCGCCCTGGATCTCGTACGTGCCGGTCATCGCGTCCACGGAGGCCAGCAGGTCCGGGTCGATCACCCAGGTGACGTCGAGGCCCGAGCCGAGCGACAGCATCTGGTCCAGGCGCCCGCCCGGGGCGAGTTCCCTGGCCAGGTCGTCGTTGCGGAAGACGGGTGTCTGTTCCTGGTTGGAGCCGGTCTCCGCGGTGAGGTGGACGGTGGAGATCAGCGGCCACAGGTAGGTGGTCTTCGTCTTCGTGGCGGCCGAGTCCGGCTCCCAGGGCACGAAGGTCCGCTGGATGCCGAGGAGTTGCTCGTACGGCAGCGCGGCGGTCTGCCCGGACAGGGAGACGCTGAGCGGGTAGACGCCGTCGGAGCCGAGGTCGAGGTCCTTGACCGGGACGGAGATGCTGAACGACTGGGCGACGCCGGGGGTGAGCTTGGTGAAGTCCTCGGTGTACTTGCCGCCGATCTCCGAGCCGTCCACGCCCGGCAGGTAGCCCGTGCGCGTCGCGGCGGCCGTGATGGCCGTACGGCTGGACAGGGCCGATCCCACGCGCAGTCCCACGTGGGCGGCGGTGATCGTCTGCTTGCCCCTGTTGGTGACCGTGCCGGACACGGTGACCGTGTCGCCGTCTACGGGGACGGCGGGGCTGAGGGAGTTCAGGGAGACGGAGACCGTGCGTGTTCCGGTGGCGGCCACCGGCGCGGCCTGGGGGTCGGCGTGTGCTGCCGGGGGTGCGGACAGCTGGAGGAGACCGGCCAGCAGGGGCGCCCCGGCGAGCAGTGTCCCGGTGCGCCGCAACCAGCGGCGGGCAGGTGAGGGACTGGTCCCCTGGAAATCTGCCGCGTCGGCCACGCCTCGCCCGTCCTCGTCGTCGTGTGTGGTCGTCGGAATGTGCGTCCACGCATGGTAACGATGCGCGCGGAGGGGAAGTGCCGCGGACTGGTCCACAAGATCGGAAACGGCCGCCGCGCTGTCCCGTATGTATGTGTATGGAGCCGAGCGCCCCCTGTCGCGGTTGCGGACGGGCGCAGGAGTTTGCCGTCTCGTGGGCCACGTACCCTTTTCTGTTGTGCCGAACGTCCACGAAGACAGTCCCAGTGCCCTGACCCAGGTGCAGCGTCGCGCGGTGAGCGAACTGCTGCGGGTCTCCCCGGTCGCCGACGAGCTCGCCCGCCGATTCCAGGAGGCCGGGTTCGCTCTTGCCCTGGTCGGCGGCTCGGTGCGGGACGCCCTCCTGGGCCGGCTCGGCAACGACCTGGACTTCACGACCGATGCCCGCCCCGAGGACGTGCTGAAGATCGTGCGCCCGTGGGCGGATTCGGTGTGGGAGGTCGGGATCGCCTTCGGCACGGTCGGCGCGCAGAAGGATGCGCGCGTAGACGGGGCCAACCAGTCCTTTCAGATCGAGATCACCACATACCGCTCCGAAGCGTACGACCGGACCTCGCGCAAGCCCGAGGTGTCCTACGGCGACTCCATCGAGGAGGACCTGGTCCGGCGTGACTTCACGGTGAACGCGATGGCCGTGGCGCTGCCGGCGAAGGAGTTCGTGGATCCCCACGGCGGTCTCGAGGACCTCGCCGCCAAGATCCTGCGCACCCCGGGAACCCCCGAGGCGTCGTTCTCCGACGATCCGCTGCGGATGATGCGCGCCGCCCGCTTCGCCGCGCAGCTCGGCTTCGAGGTGGCCCCCGAGGTCGTCGCGGCGATGAAGGAGATGGCCGACCGCATCGGGATCGTGTCGGCCGAGCGGGTCCGGGACGAGCTGAACAAGCTGGTCCTGTCGGCCCATCCGCGCGACGGCCTCAGCCTCCTCGTCGACACCGGTCTCGCCGAACGCGTGCTGCCGGAACTGCCCGCGCTGCGCCTGGAGCGGGACGAGCACCACCGGCACAAGGACGTCTACGACCACTCGCTGATCGTGCTGGAGCAGGCGATCGACCTGGAGCAGGACGGCCCCGACCTGACGCTGCGGCTCGCCGCCCTGCTGCACGACATCGGCAAGCCCCGGACGCGGCGCTTCGAGGAGGACGGCCGCGTCTCCTTCCACCACCACGAGGTGGTGGGCGCCAAGATGACCAAGAAGCGCATGACGGCGCTGAAGTACTCCAACGACCTCGTGAAGGACGTTTCGCGCCTCGTCGAACTCCACCTGCGCTTCCACGGCTACGGCACGGGCGAGTGGACGGACTCCGCGGTCCGGCGCTACGTCCGCGACGCGGGACCGCTCCTGGACCGGCTGCACAAGCTGACCCGCTCCGACTGCACGACCCGCAACAAGCGCCGGGCGGCGGCCCTTTCGCGGGCGTACGACGGCCTGGAGGAGCGGATCGCCCAGCTCCAGGAGCAGGAGGAACTCGACGCGATCCGCCCCGACCTCGACGGCAACGAGATCATGGAGACCCTGGACGTGGGGCCGGGGCCGGTGATCGGCCAGGCGTACAAGTTCCTGCTGGAGCTGCGTCTGGAGAACGGGCCGATGGAGCGGGACGCGGCGGTGGCGGCGCTCAAGGAGTGGTGGGCCGGGCAGAACTGAGAGCGCCGCGGGTCATGTTTCACGTGAAACATGACCCGCGTGCCGCGACGGCCGCACGGCGAAGGCGCGATGTTTCACGTGAAACATCGCGCCTTCGCCGTGTACGGACCGAGCGGCTACTTGGTCTCCTTCAGGCAGAGCACCACGTCGTGGCTGCTGCCCGTCTGCACGTAGTAGATCGTCGCCCCCGAGACGGTCTCGCACTTGGAGGTGTCGCTGGAGTTGTCGAACTTGTCCAGGACCTTGTACTGGGAGTCGCCGGACGAGCAGTCGACCGTGTTGAGGTCGGGCTTGGAGAAGGTGCCGTCGTTGTGCATGCAGCTGCCGACCGAGGTGGTCTCCGCGTCGCTGCGGTTCATCACCCAGCCGATGCCGAACTTCACGGCGGTGCCGACGATCGCGATGGCTATGACGGCGACGATGCGTATGGCCTTCTTGCCGCGCGGTTTCGCGGGCGGCACGGGCGGGCCCTGCTGGGGGAACGGCGCGTACGGCTGCTGCTGCGGCGGATAGGGCTGCTGCCCGGGGTAACCCGGCTGGCCGGGCTGCTGCGGAGGGAACCCTGGTTGCTGCCCCGGCTGCGGTGCGGGCGCCTGGGCGTACGGGTTCGGCCCCTGCGGTGCGGGCGCGGCGGGAGCCTGGGCGTACGGGTTCTGTCCCGGCGGCACCGGTGCGGTGGGCGGCTGGTTGTACGGGTTGTGGCCCTGGGGCGGCGGCGGAACGGTCACGTGGGATCCCCCTGGATACGGAAGCGCACGGCGGCACGGCAACGCGGCGGCACAGCGGTACGGCGGTGACGGCACGGCGGACGGGTGCGACGGCAGACGGACGCGATGGCTCTTGACGTGCACCGCGTCGGACAAGACCCCCGTAAATTAGCGGTCCCCACTGACACCGCCGGGATCCCGAGCCACTCTGTGGCCTTGATGTGACACTTACTGGCGGCGAAACCGGGCCATAGCCACAGCAACCGCCGCGTAGACGACGGCGACCGCGATCACCAGGGGTACCGAGCGGCCGTCCGGTGGCAGCACCAGGGCGGCGACGGCGGCGGCGCCCACGAAGGCGATGTTGAAGAGCACGTCGTACACCGAGAAGATCCGGCCCCGGAAGCCGTCGTCGACCGCGGACTGCACGATCGTGTCCGTGGCGATCTTCGCGCCCTGCGTGGTCAGGCCCAGGAAGAAGGAGCCGACGAGCAGCGGCCCGGTGGCGAAGGGCAGCCCCAGGGCGGGCTCCAGGACCGCGGCGGTCCCGGCGCACACGACGATCCAGCGGCCCGGTCCGAGCCGGCCCGCCGCCCCCGGGGTCACGACGGCCGCGGCGAAGAAACCGGCGCCGGAGACGCCCAACGCCAGCCCCAGCAGGGCGAGTCCGGCGTCCGGGTCCGAGGTCAGGGAGTACCGGCAGAGCATCAGCAGCATGACCAGCAGGGCCCCGTAGCAGAACCGCATCACCGACATCGCCGCGAGCGCCCGGGCGGCCTCCCGGCGTGCGGGCGCGACGAGGTGCCGTACGCCCGCCGCCAGGTCGCGGGCGGTGCCGGCGAGTGCCGTCGCGAGGCGGGGCCGCACCAGTTCCTGGTCGGGTCCCAGCAGGTCCGGCGCCATCCGCAGGGAGGCGAGCGCTCCGCACAGGTACAGCCCCGCCCCCAGCAGCACCACGGCCGCGTCGGAGTCCGCGACCGTCAGCCGTACGACGAAGGCGAGGCCGCCGCCCGCGATGGCGGCGAGCGTTCCGGCGGTCGGGGACAGGGAGTTGGCGATCACCAGGCGCTCGGTGTCGACGACACGGGGCAGCGCGGCGGACAGCCCCGACAGGACGAAGCGGTTGACCGCGGTGACGCACAGCGCGGAGACGTAGAAGAGCCAGTCGGGGACGTGAGCGATGATCAGGACGGCCGTCGCCGAGGCCATCAGGGCGCGTGCCAGGTTGCCGTAGAGGAAGACCTGGCGGCGGCGCCAGCGGTCCAGGAGGACGCCGGCGAAGGGGCCCACCAGGGAGTACGGGAGCAGCAGGACCGCCATCGCGGAGGCGATGGCGGTGGCGGAGGTCTGTTTCTCCGGGGAGAAGACCACGTAGGCGGCGAGCGCGATCTGGTAGACGCCGTCGGCGCCCTGGGACAGCAGCCGTACGGCCAGCAGGCGCCGGAAGTTCCCCAGGCGGAGCAGGACGCGCAGATCACGCACGACGGACATGGGGGAAAGCCTCACATACGGACAGGGCCCCCGGGCGCACGAGGTGTGCGGCCCGGGGGCCCGGCCGTCCGTGGGCGGAGGCATGTTTCACGTGAAACATGCCTCGCGGCCCGGGCGTTCGGCGGCTGGTCCGGCTAGCGCTCGACCTCGCCCTTGATGAACTTCTCGACGTTCTCGCGGGCCTCGTCGTCGAAGTACTGCACCGGCGGGGACTTCATGAAGTAGCTCGACGCGGAGAGGATCGGGCCGCCGATACCGCGGTCCTTGGCGATCTTCGCGGCGCGCAGGGCGTCGATGATGACACCGGCGGAGTTCGGGGAGTCCCAGACCTCCAGCTTGTACTCCAGGTTCAGCGGGACGTCGCCGAAGGCGCGCCCCTCCAGGCGGACGTAGGCCCACTTGCGGTCGTCGAGCCACTGCACGTAGTCGGACGGGCCGATGTGGACGTTCTTCGCGCCGAGGTCCCGGTCGGGGATCTGCGAGGTGACGGCCTGCGTCTTGGAGATCTTCTTGGACTCCAGGCGCTCCCGCTCCAGCATGTTCTTGAAGTCCATGTTGCCGCCGACGTTCAGCTGCATGGTGCGGTCCAGGACGACGCCCCGGTCCTCGAACAGCTTCGCCATGACGCGGTGCGTGATGGTGGCGCCGACCTGCGACTTGATGTCGTCGCCGACGATCGGGACGCCCGCCTCGGCGAACTTGTCCGCCCACTCCTTCGTACCGGCGATGAAGACCGGAAGGGCGTTGACGAAGGCCACGCGCGCGTCGATGGCGCACTGGGCGTAGAACTTCGCCGCGTCCTCGGAACCGACGGGCAGGTAGCAGACGAGGACGTCGACCTGGCGGTCCTTGAGGATCTGGACGACGTCGACCGGGGCCTGGTCGGACTCCTCGATGGTCTCGCGGTAGTACTTGCCGAGGCCGTCGAGCGTGTGGCCGCGCTGGACCGTCACGCCGCTGGTGGGCACGTCGCAGATCTTGATGGTGTTGTTCTCGGAGGCGCCGATGGCGTCCACGAGGTCGAGGCCGACCTTCTTGGCGTCGACGTCGAACGCGGCGACGAACTCGACGTCGCTCACGTGGTATTCGCCGAACTGGACGTGCATCAGGCCGGGTACCCTGGCCGCCGGGTCGGCGTCCTTGTAGTACTCGACTCCCTGCACCAGCGATGCGGCGCAGTTGCCCACACCGACGATGGCTACGCGAACCGAACCCATTCCGGTTGCTCCCTGTGTGTACGAGTGAGGCCCTGGCAGGGGCCTCACGTGGTGGTGTCGCCGGGCGTATCCGGACCGGGCATGTCCCCGGTCCGGGGCAGGACGCCCGGCGCTCCCTCTGTGGTGTCGCGAGCGGGTTCTCCGTGGGCGGGACCCTTGAGGTCCCGGCCCGCCCGCTCGCTTTCGATGAGCTCGTTCAGCCAGCGCACTTCGCGCTCCACGGACTCCATCCCGTGGCGCTGGAGCTCAAGCGTGTAGTCGTCGAGGCGCTCGCGCGTGCGCGCCAGCGAGACGCGCATCTTCTCGAGGCGCTCCTCGAGGCGGCTGCGGCGTCCCTCCAGGACGCGCATGCGCACGTCGCGTGACGTCTGCCCGAAGAAGGCGAAGCGAGCGGCGAAGTGTTCGTCCTCGTACGCGTCCGGGCCCGTCTGCGAGAGCAGGTCCTCGAAGTGCTCCTTGCCCTCCGCCGTCAACCTGTAGACGATCTTGGCGCGCCGTCCCGTGAGCGGCGCGGCGAGGGGCTCGTCCTTCGCGCCCCCGGACTCCTCGGTCAACCAGCCGCTGGCGACCAGCGTCTTGAGGCAGGGGTAGAGGGTGCCGTAGCTGAACGCACGGAACACCCCCAAGGACGTGTTGAGCCGTTTGCGCAGCTCATAGCCGTGCATCGGGGACTCGCGCAGCAGGCCGAGTACGGCGAACTCGAGTATTCCGGAGCGCCGGCTCATCGTCGCCTCCTCCCTGTCACGGCCGCCTCGACACTCGTTTATGCCGAGCTGATGTATCGACTCGATACATCATGACGATAGAACGACCTTGCGGGTGCGACAAGTGCGGGCCGGGTGAACGGGGTCACGTCACCGATTCGTAGCAAGCAACTTGCCTGATTTGGGGTGAACTTCGGCGCTCGGCGGGTTTTGACGGTGCGTAGTCTGTGCGGCATGCAGTGCACCGGGGAGCAAGTGACGTATGGGGATGTCGTCACCCCGGGTGCCGTACGGATGAGTGCGCAACGGGCCGCATCCGTATTTCGGGGGGACCGGAAGCCAGCCGCCGTCTCCAGGCGCACCACGGCGCGCCTGCCCGAGGAGTAGTCGTTCGATGAGCGAGCACCGTCGCAAAACGCAACCGCCGCAGTCCGGCGGACGTGCCGCGGCCCGGCGTGGCCAGTCGGCGTCCTCCGGCCGCAGAGCAGCACCCCGGGAAACCACCGGATCTCCGTCCGACTCCTACGGCTCCCCCGACCCGTACGGCACCGGCGGCGAGGAGCGCGCGTACGGCAGCCGCGCCGAGGCCCGGCGGGCCGCGCAGCGCGGCTCCGGCGGCCGTCGCAGAGGCGCCGACGGCGGTGGCCGCGGCTCCGGCGGAGGCGGCCGGCGCGGTGGACCCGGCGGCCCCGAGGGACCCGGGCGCGGCAGAGGGCGCGGTGCCGTTCCCGCGAAGAAGCGGCTGGTCGACTATCCGCGGGCGGGCAAGTACGGCGTGGCGCGCTGGATTCCGTCGTGGAAGCTGGTCGCGGGCATGTTCATCGGCTTCGTCGGCAGCCTGGTCGCGGCGGCGGGCGTCGGCTACGCCCTGGTCGGCGTGCCGGACATGGCCAAGACGGCGACGGCGCAGAACAACGTCTACTACTGGGCCGACGGCAGCGAGATGGTCGCCACCGGCGGCGAGACGAACCGTCAGATCATCAACTACTCGTCCATCCCCAAGGACATGCGCTTCGCGGTCATGTCGGCCGAGAACAAGACGTTCGAGACCGACAACGGCATCGACCCCACGGGTATCGCGCGCGCGTTCGTCAACATGGCCAAGGGCGGCGAGACGCAGGGCGGTTCGACGATCACCCAGCAGTTCGTGAAGAACGCGATGCTGGACGACCAGTCCCAGACGATCTCCCGCAAGATGAAGGAACTCTTCGTCTCCATCAAGGTCGGCACCTCCTGGTCCAAGGAGAAGATCATGGCCGGCTACCTGAACTCCGCCTACTACGGCCGCAACGCCTACGGCATCCAGGCAGCCGCGCACGCGTACTTCAACAAGGACGCCACCGACCTCAATACCAGCCAGTGCGCGTTCCTGGCGGCGGTGCTCAAGGGCGCCACGTACTACGACCCGGCGGGCGCCGTCTCGGTCGACCCGGCCGCGACGCCCGAGGCGAACACCAAGCGCGCCGAGGAGCGCTGGAGCTGGATCCTCGACGAGATGGTCAAGGACGGCCGCATCACGCAGGCCGAGCGCGGCAAGTACACGACGTTCCCGAAGGTCCAGAGCCCGCGCAGCAACTCGGCGCTCAGCGGCCAGATCGGCTACCTCGTCGACCTGGCCAACGCGTACGTGGTCAACAACTCCAAGGACACCGGCATCACCGCCGAGGACATCCAGCGGGGCGGCTACTCGATCTACACGACCTTCGAGAAGAAGAAGGTCGACGCGCTCGAAAAGGCCGTGACCAACGTCCGCAAGAAGAACATCAAGCCCGACGAGCGCCCCAAGACCGACACCTACGTCCAGTTCGGCGGGGCCTCCGTGGATCCGTCCACGGGCGCGATCAAGGCCATCTACGGCGGTGAGGACGCCACCAAGCACTTCACCGACAACGCCGACCAGACCGGCGCCCAGGTGGGTTCGACGTTCAAGCCGTTCGTACTGGCCGCCGCCATGAAGTGGGGCGTGCGCAACCCCGACGGCGACTCCGAACAGGCCCAGGACGAGCGCACGGTCGCCTCGCCCGACAGCCTCTTCAGCGGCAAGAACAAACTGAAGATCAAGAACTACGACGGGACCGTCTGGACCGACGACAAGGGCAAGGAGTGGCTCCAGACCAACGACGGCAGCGAGTCGGTCGGCACCGCACCGAAATACAACATCACCCTTCGTGAGGCGATGCGGCTGTCGGTCAACTCCGCCTACGTGCAGCTCGGCATGGACGTCGGCCTGGACAAGGTCAAGGAGTCCGCGCTGGACGCCGGTGTCCTCGACAGCAGCCTGGCCAGCTCCAACTACCCGTCGTTCTCCATCGGTACCTCCGACCCCAGCGCGATCCGCATGGCCGGTGCGTACTCGACCTTCGCGGCCCGGGGCCAGCAGCGCGACCCGTACTCGGTCGAGAAGGTCACCAGCAAGGACGGCACGGTCTTCCAGCACAGCACGATCGCCAAGAGCACGGAGGCGTTCACGCCCGAGGTGGCCGACAACGTCACCGACGTGCTGAAGACCGTGGTCGACGAGGGCACCGGTACCAACGCCAAGCTCCCGGGCCGCGACGTGGCCGGCAAGACGGGTACCACGGACGGCAACAAGTCCGCCTGGTTCGTCGGGTACACCCCGCAGCTGTCGACCGCCATCTCGATGTACCGGCTCGACGACAACGAGAACGCCAAGAACCGCCAGTTCCTGGAGATGTACGGCACGGGCGGCCAGGAGAAGATCCACGGCGCCTCGTTCCCGTCCGAGATCTGGCACGACTACATGACCGAGGCGCTCAAGGGCGACCCGAACGAGAAGTTCCACGAGCCCGAGGACATCGGCAAGGTGGTCAACGCCGAGCCGACGCCGACCGCGGCCCCGACCCCGACCCCGACGGTCGAGGACACCCCCACCCCGACCCCGACGCCCTCCGCGACGACGGCTTCGCCGACGCCGACGGTGACCGAGACCTGCAATGTCTTCAGCGGCTGTGACAACGGCGGCTCGGACAGCAACGGCAACGCCAACGGCGGCTCGGACTCCGGAACCTCGGCGACACCCACGGAAACCAGCGGTGAGGACACCGAGGGCAACGGCAATACCGGCGGCTTCTTCGGCGGGAACACCGGATAGCGGCCGACCGGCCGCCTCGTAGCGGTCGTCACCGAGTGTGTTTCACGTGAAACACTCCGTTTCACGTGAAACATCGGCCAGGAAGGGCCGTCACATCCGTCCCCCGGGTGTGACGGCCCTCGGGTTTTTCCTAGGTGGGTACGGCAGGATGTGCGGCATGCCCAGTGCAGAGACGACGCGAACCGGTGTCCAAGAACCGGAGCCGGTGCGGCCCACCAAAGAGGACGAGGTCGCCGCGCGCGGCAGTGAACTGATCGGCGGCCCCATCGGGCGGCGCGCGCTGTTCGGGACGTCGTGGTGGACGCCCGTACGGATCGTGGCGCTCGTCGCGATCGGCATGTTCGCCCTCGGCATGGTGCAGAAGCTGCCCTGCTACGACAGCGGCTGGTTCTTCGGCGCCAGCTCGCAGTACACGCACGCCTGCTACTCGGACATCCCGCACCTCTACCAGGGACGCGGCTTCGCCGACGGGCTCGTACCGTACTTCGACAAGCTCAGCGGCGACATGGACTACCTCGAATACCCGGTCCTGACCGGTGTGTTCATGGAGGTGGCGTCCTGGTTCACGCCGGGCAGCGGCACCATCCAGGACCGTGAGCAGATCTACTGGATGGTCAACGCCGGGATGCTGATGGTGTGCGCGGTGGTCATCGCCGTGGCCACCGTGCGCACCCACCGCCGTCGCCCCTGGGACGGCCTGCTGGTCGCGCTCGCGCCCGCCTTCGCGCTGACCGCCACCATCAACTGGGACCTGCTCGCGGTGGCGTTGCTGGCCGTCGCGATGCTGATGTGGTCGCGCGGCCGTCCGCTGGCCTTCGGCATCCTGATCGGGCTCGCCACGGCCGCCAAGTTCTACCCGTTCCTGATCCTCGGCCCGCTCCTGCTGCTGTGCTGGCGCGCGGGCAAGTGGCGGGAGTACGGCCTCGCGCTGCTCGGCGCGGTCGGCTCCTGGTTCCTGGTGAACATGCCGGTGATGTACCTCGCCCCGGAGGGCTGGTCGAAGTTCTACCGCTTCAGCCAGGAACGAGGCGTCGACTTCGGCTCGGTCTTCCTGGTGATCTCGCAGCGCTGGAACGTCGCGATCAGCGCCGACACCGCCAACACCTGGGCGATGGTGCTGATGCTGATCGCCTGCGCCGGCCTCACCGCGCTCACCCTGACCGCCCCGCGCCGCCCGCGCCTGGCCCAGCTCGCTTTCCTGATCGTGGCGGCCTTCATCCTCACCAACAAGGTCTACTCGCCGCAGTACGTCCTGTGGCTCGTCCCCCTGGCCGTGCTCGCCCGGCCGCGCTGGCGGGACTTCCTGATCTGGCAGGCGTGCGAGGTCATGTACTTCCTCGGCATCTGGATGTACCTCGCGTACACGACCAGCGGCGACGCCCACAAGGGACTGCCCACCGAGGGGTACCAGCTGGCCATCGTCGTCCACCTGCTGGGGACGCTGTACCTGTGCGCGGTCGTCGTGCGCGACATCCTGCTGCCAGAACGGGACGTCGTGCGCCGTGCCGGAGACGACGACCCCTCCGGCGGCGTCCTGGACGGGGCACCGGACGTCTTCGTGCTCGGCGCGGCGGCACATCCGCCCCACCACGCGGCGTACGCCGAGGAGGGGCCCCAGGTGGAGTGGGGCGCGGCACCGGCGGACGGCGACCGCCCCTGACCGGAGGACCCGTAGGCACGCGAAAGGCCGTACACACGCCGGTGTACGGCCTTTTCGTCTGTCCCGCCGAGGCTCAGCGGTCCACGATGCGGTCGAACTGCGTGGTGGTGTGCCGCAGATGGGCCACCAGCTCGTCACCGACCTTCGGTTCCGTCGCCTCCACCGGCACGAACAGGATCGACACCTGCATGTGCGGCGGCTCCGCGAACCAGCGCTGCTTGCCCGCCCACACGAACGGCGACAGGTTCCGGTTGACCGTCGCCAGACCGGCCCGCGCCACGCCCTTGGCGCGCGGCATGACGCCGTGCAGGGCCTTGGGGGCCTCCAGGCCCACGCCGTGCGAGGTACCGCCCGCCACGACCACCAGGAAGCCGTCCGAGGCCGCCTTCTGCTGGCGGTAGCCGAAGCGGTCCCCCTTGGCGACCCGGGTGACGTCCAGGACCGCGCCGCGGTACTCGGTCGCCTCGTGGTCGCCCAGCCACAGCCGGGTGCCGATCCGGGCGCGGAACCGGGTCTGCGGGAACTGCTGCTGAAGCCGGATCAGTTCCTCGGCCTTGAGGTGGCTGACGAACATGGTGTGCAGCGGCAGCCGGGCCGCGCGCAGCCGGTCCATCCAGCCGATGACCTCCTCGACGGCGTCCGAGCCGTCGGTGCGGTCCAGCGGCAGGTGGATGGCGAAGCCCTCCAGGCGCACGTTCTCGATGGCGGAGTGCAGTTGCGGGAGTTCCTGCTCGCTGACGCCGTGGCGC
This sequence comes from Actinobacteria bacterium OK074, assembly GCA_001298575.1. Lineage (GTDB taxonomy): Bacteria > Actinomycetota > Actinomycetes > Streptomycetales > Streptomycetaceae > Streptomyces. The sequence continues at coordinate 36,968 of LJCV01000251.1, read as the reverse complement.
TTCATCGAGGACATCACCTCGATGACCACACGGGCCCCCACGAGGCCGTACACGCCGTCCACGGACGAGACCGAGCGGATGACCCGGTCGGGCAGCGGAACGGGCTCCTCGCCGCGTCTGAAGGGCGTCAGGACCAGCAGGTCGCCGCCGAACCAGTCCTTGATCCGGGCCGCCTCGTACGTCGTGCCCACCGCGAGGACGTCCGTGCCCAGGCGGGTGGCCTCCTCGGCCAGCCGCTCGTGGCCGAAGCCGTAGCCGTTGCCCTTGCAGACGGGGACCAGCCCCGGGAACTGTTCCTGCACGTGCTTGTGGTGTGCCCGCCAGCGCGCGGTGTCGACGTAGAGCGTGAGCGCCATGGCCGGTCCGGAACCTTTCTCGTGGCTGCGGTGGTCTGAAAAGAGGGGGTGCGTCGCCGGACCGGCGGGGCCGGACCGGGCGGGTCAGCGCCGCGACATGTAGATGTCGAGCGCCTTGTGGAGCAGCTTGTTGAGCGGGAAGTCCCACTCGCCCAGGTACTCGGCGGCCTGCCCGCCCGTACCGACCTTGAACTGGATCAGACCGAAGAGGTGGTCGGTCTCGTCCAGCGAGTCGGAGATGCCGCGCAGGTCGTAGACGGTCGCGCCGAGCGCGTACGCGTCGCGCAGCATCCGCCACTGCATGGCGTTCGACGGCCGCACCTCGCGACCGATGTTGTCCGAGGCGCCGTACGAGTACCAGACGTGTCCGCCCACGACCAGCATCGTCGCCGCCGACAGGTTGACCCCATTGTGCCGGGCGAAGTACAGCCGCATGCGGTTGGGGTCCTCGGTGTTCAGGGCCGTCCACATGCGCTGGAAGTACGACAGCGGACGCGGCCGGAAGTGGTCGCGCACCGCGGTGATCTCGTACAGCCGCTGCCACTCCTCCAGGTCCTGGTAACCGCCCTGGACGACCTCGACGCCCGCCTTCTCGGCCTTCTTGATGTTGCGGCGCCACAGCTGGTTGAGGTTCTTGTGGACCTCCTCCAGCGACCGGTTGGCCAGCGGCACCTGGAAGACGTACCGCGGCTGCACGTCGCCGAAGCCCGCGCCGCCGTCCTCGCCCTGCTGCCAGCCCATGCGGCGCAGCTTGTCGGCCACCTCGAAGGCGCGCGGCTCGATGAAGTCGGCCTCGGTGTCGCGCAGCCGCTTCACGTCCGGGTTCTGGATGCCCGCCTTGATGGAGGTGGCCTCCCAGCGCCGGATGATCACCGGCGGGCCCATCTTCACGGAGAAGGCGCCCTGGTGCTTGAGGTGCGCGAGCATCGGCTGGAGCCAGTCGTCCAGGTTCGGCGCGAACCAGTTGATGACCGGGCCCTCGGGCAGGTACGCGAGATAGCGCTTGATCTTCGGCAGCTGGCGGTACAGCACCAGGCCGACGCCGACCAGCTCGCCGTTCTTGTCGAACCACCCGAGGTTCTCCGAACGCCACTCCGCCTTGACGTCTGCCCAGGCCGGAACCTGCATGTGGCTCGCCGCGGGCAGGCTCTGGATGTACGCCAGATGCTGCTCGCGGCTGATCGTCCTCAGGGTCAGGCTCATTCGGGGCGCTCCTCGGGCTGGTGTGTCCCCATGGGTACAGGGGCTCCGGCTCTCGCGCCGAAGCCTACTGCGCCCTGAGCGCGCCTCGTCTGGCCGTGGGTGACAAGGACGGCCGGTGGCGTGCCCGCCGGCCGTCCGCGGGGGCGGGCGGCCCGCGCGGTCAGCCGCCGATCACCCCGCCGAAGAGGCCGCCGTGGGCCATGGCCAGGAAGAAACCGACGGCCGCGGCGCCGAGCCCCACGATCAGCCCGAACCGCTCGCGGGTCGTCTCCGAGATGAACTGTCCGTAGGCACCGGTGAGGATCCCCACCAGGCCGGTCCAGGAACTGAGCAGGTGCAGGCCGTGGAACATCGACGTGACGAAGGCCGTGATCCCGAGCACCAGGGTCACCGCCAGCAGGGTGTCCTGGAGGGGATGGGCCCTGCCGTCCGTGGCGAAGAGAGAACCGGTGGTGGTGTTTGATCGCAATACCTGTGCCATGTGGCACCTCCTGCGGAAGGCGGCGCTTCGTCGCGCCGTACACACCCGATGTGTACAGATTGACGGTGCTCCGGCCTGGATTTCAACCGGAAGCCGGTGTGCGGGTAGGCTCTACCGTCTGCACCGGTGTCTGTTCAGCCCACGATTGTCAGTGGCGGCCGATACCGTTGCGTACGCATCACAACCCTCCTGCCACGGAACGACCGTGGCCGCTGAGTCCAAAGGAGGTGGGTTCCACATGCGTCACTACGAAGTGATGGTCATCCTCGACCCCGATCTGGAGGAGCGCGCTGTCGCCCCCCTGATCGAGAACTTCCTCTCCGTCGTCCGTGAGGGCAACGGAAAGGTGGAGAAGGTCGACACCTGGGGCCGTCGTCGTCTCTCGTACGAGATCAAGAAGAAGCCCGAGGGCATCTACTCGGTCATCGACCTCCAGGCCGAGCCTGCGGTCGTCAAGGAGCTCGACCGACAGCTCAACCTGAACGAGTCGGTCCTCCGGACCAAGGTCCTCCGTCCCGAGACCCACTGAGCCTCCGGCTCAGCTGATCCCGGGATTCGAGTAGCAGCACCAAGCAGCCAGCAGCAAACCCGCCGAGAGGTTCCCCCATGGCAGGCGAGACCGTCATCACGGTCGTCGGCAATCTTGTCGACGACCCCGAGCTGCGCTTCACCCCCTCCGGTGCGGCGGTCGCGAAGTTCCGTGTCGCGTCCACCCCCCGCACCTTCGACCGTCAGACCAACGAGTGGAAGGACGGCGAAAGCCTCTTCCTGACCTGCTCGGTCTGGCGTCAGGCGGCGGAGAACGTCGCGGAGTCGCTCCAGCGAGGCATGCGCGTCATCGTGCAGGGCCGGCTGAAGCAGCGGTCCTACGAGGACCGTGAGGGCGTCAAGCGCACGGTCTACGAGCTGGACGTCGAGGAAGTCGGCGCCAGCTTGAAGAACGCCACGGCCAAGGTCACCAAGACCGCCGGCCGCGGTGGCCAGGGCGGTTACAGCGGCGGCGGTGGCGGCGGCGCCCAGGGTGGTGGCGGCTGGGGCGGTGGCTCCGGCGGCGGCCAGCAGGGCGGCGGCGCTCCCGCGGACGACCCGTGGGCGACCGGCACTCCCGCCGGTGGCGCGCAGGGCGGCGGCGGTGGTGGCGGCTGGGGCGGAAACTCCGGCGGCGGCGCTGCCGGAGGCGGCTACTCGGACGAGCCCCCCTTCTAGACCTCGGTCCGGGCCCCCGCGGTCCGGCCGGTCGAGGGCGGGGCGAACCCCAACTTCTTGATCACACAGGAGAAACACCATGGCGAAGCCGCCGGTGCGCAAGCCCAAGAAGAAGGTCTGCGCATTCTGCAAGGACAAGGTCACGTACGTGGACTACAAGGACACGAACATGCTGCGGAAGTTCATTTCCGACCGCGGCAAGATCCGTGCCCGCCGCGTGACCGGCAACTGCACGCAGCACCAGCGTGACGTCGCCACGGCTGTCAAGAACAGCCGTGAGATGGCGCTGCTGCCCTACACCTCCACCGCGCGATAAGGGAAGGGTGACCGACCAATGAAGATCATCCTCACCCACGAGGTCTCCGGCCTCGGCGCCGCGGGCGACGTCGTCGACGTCAAGGACGGCTACGCCCGCAACTACCTGATCCCGCGGAAGTTCGCCATCCGCTGGACCAAGGGTGGCGAGCAGGACGTGGCGCAGATCCGCCGCGCCCGCAAGATCCACGAGATCCAGACCATCGAGCAGGCCAACTCCGTGAAGGCCCAGCTCGAAAGCGTCAAGGTCCGTCTGGCCGTCCGCTCCGGCGACGCCGGTCGGCTCTTCGGTTCCGTCACCCCGGCCGACATCGCCTCGGCGATCAAGGCTTCCGGTGGCCCCGAGGTCGACAAGCGCCGCATCGAGCTGGGCGCGCCGATCAAGACGCTGGGCGCCCACGCGACGTCCGTGCGTCTGCACCCCGAGGTTGCCGCCAAGGTCAACATCGAGGTCGTCGCGGCCTGACCGCCGCACTCGGCACAGCTGAGAGAGGGGCCGCACCCGCTGGGGTGCGGCCCCTCTGCCGTGTTCGGGGACGTCTGCCGTGTTCGGGGGCGCGGGTCCGTCATGTTTCACGTGAAACACCGCCGATCTCCCGTTTCACGTGAAACATGACGGGCGACGGTGTTTCACGTGAAACGGTCAGCGCGTCGCGCCCGTCACCAGCCAGCTCCCGGAGCGGGATCGCAGCCACAGCGTCAGCAGCCGGACCGTCATCATCAGCGCCATCGCTCCCCACAGCGCGGTGAGGCCGCCGCCGAACGCGGGCACGAGCAGGGCCGCCGGTGCGAACACCACGAGGGTGAGCACCATCGCCGCTGCCAGATACGGCCCGTCCCCGGCGCCCATGAGCACCCCGTCCAGGACGTAGACGATGCCGCACACCGGCTGGCTCAGGGCGACGAGCACCAGGGCGGGCAGCGCCGCGTCGTGCACGGAGGTGTCGCTGGTGAACAGCGGCAGGAACAGCGGACGGCTGATCAGTACGAGCACGCCGAGCACCACCCCGGCCGCGATGCCCCACTGGACCATGCGGCGGCACGCCTCGCGGGCGCCCCGGGTGTCGCCGGCACCGAGGTAGCGGCCGATGATGGCCTGTCCGGCGATGGCGATCGCGTCGAGGGCGAAGGCCATCAGGCTCCACAGCGACAGGATGATCTGGTGCGCGGCGATCTCCGCGTCGCCCAGCCGGGCGGCCACGGCGGTGGCGATCATCAGCACCGCCCGCAGGGACAGCGTGCGCACCAGCAGCGGCACCCCGGCCTGGGCACAGGCCCGGATCCCGGCGAGGTCCGGCCGCAGCGAGGCACCGTGCCGCCGGGCGCCGCGGACGACGACGTAGAGATACGCGCCCGCCATGGCGCACTGCGCGACGACCGTCCCCCACGCGGATCCGGCGATGCCCAGACCGGCGCCGTAGACGAGACCGGCGTTGAGGCCCGCGTTGGCGACGAAGCCGGCGACGGCGACGTAGAGCGGGGTCCGCGTGTCCTGGAGGCCGCGCAGGACTCCGGTGGCGGCGAGCACGACGAGCATGGCGGGGATGCCGAGCACCGAGATGCGCAGATACGTGGTCGCGTACGGGGCCGCGGTGTCGGAGGCGCCGAAGAGCGCCACGACGGCCGGTGCGGAGGGCAGGGCGACGGCGATCACGGCGGCGCCGAGGAGCAGGGCCAGCCAGATGCCGTCCATGCCCTGCCGGATGGCCGCACGCAGATCACCGGCGCCGACCCGGCGGGCGACGGCGGCCGTGGTGGCGTAGGCGAGGAAGACGAAGACGCTCACGGCGGTGGTGAGGAGGGCGGAGGCGACGCCGAGACCGGCGAGCTGGGCGGTGCCGAGATGGCCGACGATCGCGCTGTCCACCATCACGAAGAGCGGCTCGGCGACGAGTGCGCCGAAGGCCGGAACGGCCAGTGCGACGATCTCACGGTCGTGGCGTCGCCGTACGGCCTTGGGTGCCGTTGGAGCGGGTGTCATGGGCACCAATCTAATCATCCACAGGTAATAGATACAATCCTTCTTCGACCCTTACATGCGCTGCGCCCGGGCGTGTCGTTGTGGATGGTTCGCGAAGATCACGACCCCGCGCGAAGTTTTTTTCTTCTGCACAGGCGGTGGACGGTAAAAGGCCAGATCAGGTGCGGTGTGGCGGAAGAGCTGAGGGCTTGTTCACAGGGCTGTCCACCGCGTCGTGCACAGGTTTCGGGGAGTTCTCCACAGCATCTGGCCAGTAGTCCACATGGCCTGTGGATAACCAGATTGGCTGACGGTGCCCAGGGGCCTAACGTGGTGCGGCGCCCACTCCTGACCCGGTCTTCGGAAACTTCGCAAAACCGACGCGTCAGAACCGGAGTCGGGTCTCTTGGTTTGTCAGTGTCGTGGCCTAGAAATGAGGTGCACGGCTAGGTCCGCGTTGCGGACGGGAGGAGGTGGGCCGGTGAGCATTTCCGAGCCCTTGGACGATCCGTGGGCCGACAGCGGTCCCGGTGATCGTCTGCCCTCCCGGCGGCGCGAGGGCGGCCGGGGCAGGGACGACCAGCACGACCGCGGTGGCGAGGGCGGCGGCTGGGACGGCTCGGGTTCGGCCTTCGAGCGGGTGCCGCCGCAGGACCTGGACGCGGAGCAGTCCGTGCTCGGTGGCATGCTCCTGTCCAAGGACGCCATCGCCGACGTCGTCGAGGTCCTCAAGGGCCACGACTTCTACAAACCGGCCCACGAGACGATCTACCAGGCGATCCTCGACGTCTACGCCAAGGGCGAGCCGGCCGACCCCATCACGATCGCCGCCGAGCTGACCAAGCGCGGCGAGATCACCAAGGTGGGCGGGGCGTCGTATCTGCACACCCTGGTGCAGACCGTCCCCACGGCGGCCAACGCGGAGTACTACGCGGAGATCGTCCACGAGCGGGCGGTACTGCGCCGCCTGGTCGAGGCCGGGACGCGCATCACGCAGATGGGCTACGCGGCCGACGACGACGTCGACGAGATCGTCAACCGGGCGCAGGCCGAGATCTACGCGGTCACCGAGCAGCGCACCAGCGAGGACTACCTTCCGCTCGGCGACATCATGGAGGGCGCGCTCGACGAGATCGAGGCGATCGGCTCGCGCAGCGGCGAGATGACCGGCGTGCCCACCGGGTTCACGGACCTCGACTCGCTCACCAACGGCCTGCACCCGGGCCAGATGATCGTCATCGCGGCCCGTCCCGCCATGGGCAAGTCCACGCTCGCGCTGGACTTCGCGCGCGCGGCGTCGATCAAGAACAACCTGCCGAGCGTCATCTTCTCCCTCGAAATGGGGCGCAACGAGATCGCGATGCGCCTGCTGTCCGCCGAGGCCCGCGTCGCCCTGCACCACATGCGTTCCGGCACGATGACCGACGAGGACTGGACCCGCCTGGCCCGCCGGATGCCCGAGGTGTCGTCGGCGCCGCTCTTCATCGACGACTCCCCGAACCTGTCGATGATGGAGATCCGCGCGAAGTGCCGCCGCCTGAAGCAGCGCAGCGATATCAGGCTCGTGATCATCGACTACCTCCAGCTGATGCAGGCCGGTGGCTCCAAGCGCCAGGAGAGCCGTCAGCAGGAGGTCTCGGACATGTCCCGAAACCTGAAGCTGCTGGCCAAGGAGCTGGAGGTCCCGGTGATCGCGCTCTCGCAGCTCAACCGTGGCCCCGAGCAGCGCACGGACAAGAAGCCGATGGTGTCCGACCTGCGTGAGTCCGGCTCCATCGAGCAGGACGCCGACATGGTGATCCTGCTGCACCGCGAGGACGCCTACGAGAAGGAGTCACCGCGCGCGGGCGAGGCGGACATCATCGTCGGCAAGCACCGTAACGGCCCGACGGCGACGATCACGGTCGCCTTCCAGGGCCACTACTCACGCTTCGTGGACATGGCGCAGACCTGAGAGAGGTTTTCTGTTTTGACGTGTGCCAACGGGCCGGATGGACTGGCGGCATGACGACATCCCAGGAAGAGCTGCTTCCCGCCACCCGCCGCGCGTTGCTGCACCGGATCGCTGTCGCGCAGGCCGAGGGGCGGGCGCCCTCGTTGGTGGCGGCGGTGGTTCGGGGCGGGGAAGTGGTGTGGCGCGGGGCGCGCGGTTCGGTGGACGGGCAGGTGCCGGACGAGGACGTGCAGTACCGGATCGGCTCGATCACCAAGACCTTCACCGCGGTGCTCGTGCTGCGGCTGCGGGACGAGGGGGTGCTGGACCTGGGTGATCCGCTGGAGAAGCATCTGCCGGGGACGGGAGCGGGGGAGGCCACCGTGGCCGAACTGCTCGCGCACACGGGCGGACTGGCCGCCGAGTCGCCCGCGCCCTGGTGGGAGCGCACGCCCGGTTCGCTGCGCCCCGCACTCGCCGACGTCCTGGGCGAACAGCCGCTGCCGCACCCCGTCGGTAGGCGGTACCACTACTCGAACCCGGGCTACACGGTCCTGGGCGCTCTCGTCGAGCGACTGCGCGGAGCCCCCTGGGAGGAGGTACTGCGCCGCGAGGTGCTGGAACCGCTCGGGCTGCACCGGACCAGTGGCGCGCCCCGGGCGCCGCACGCGGGCGGCTGGGCGGTGCATCCGTGGGCCGACGTGATGCTGCCGGAGCCCGTCGAGGATCTCGGCCTGATGGCTCCGGCCGGGCAGTTGTGGTCGACCACCGGGGACCTGGCCCGGTTCGCCGTCTTCCTGGCCCGGGGCGACGAGCGGGTGCTGAGCGCCGAGTCGGTCCGCGAGATGCGGACGCCTGCCGCGCCCGTGGAGGCCACGGACGTCGTGGCGGGCTTCTCCTACGGCCTGGGCATGCAGCTCCAGCGGCGCGACGGCCGGCTCCTGGTCGGGCACTCCGGTTCGCTGCCGGGTTTCCTGGCGAACCTCACCATCGACGTCGAGGACGACGTGGCGGCGGTGGTGCTGGCCAACTGCACCTCCGGCCCGCCGGTGTTCGCGCTGGGCGCCGACCTCGTACGCATCGTCGCCGAGGCCGAGCCGTGCATCCCGCAGCCGTGGCGGCCCCTGCCCGACGTCGACCGGGACGCACTGGAGCTGACGGGCCAGTGGTACTGGGGCACCAACGCCTTCGTGCTGCGGCTGACCGCCGACGGCGGGGCCTCGCTGGGACCGCTGGGCGGCCCGGGCCGGCGCTCTCGGCTGCGCGCGAACGGCGACGGCACCTGGACGGGGCTCGACGGCTACTACGCGGGCGAACTCCTGAAGGCCGTACGGCGGCCCGACGGGTCGGTGAGCCATCTGGACCTCGGCTCGTTCGTGTTCACGCGGCAGCCGTACGAAGAGGGGGCTTCCGTGCCCGGTGGGGTGGACCCGGAGGGCTGGCGCGGGGTGCGGTAGGCGGCCGAGGGGGATGTTTCACGTGAAACACGGCTCGGCGTGTTGTTTCACGTGAAACGTGCCCGGGTGTGCGGTGTTTCACGTGAAACACCGCACCCTGGCCGCGATGACGGTCGCGGCGCCGGAGTCAGAGCGGGAGCTTGAATCCGACGTGCGACGCCTCGAAGCCGAGCCGCTCGTAGAAGCGGTGGGCGTCGGTGCGGCTGGCGTCCGACGTCAGCTGGACCAATTGGCAGTCCTGGCGCCGGGACGCGTCGACCGCCCACTCGATGAGCCGGGTGCCGAGGCCGTTGCCGCGCTCGTCGGCGTGAACGCGTACGGCTTCGATGACCGAGCGGGTCGCGCCGCGCCGGGACAGGCCGGGAATGATCGTGAGTTGCAGGGTGCCGACGATCCGCCCCTCGCGCACGGCGACGACCACGTGCTGGTTCGGGTCGGCGCTCAGGCGCTCCAGCGCCGCCAGATACGGCGCCAGATCGTCCGGTGACTCGCGCCGGGCGCCCAGCGGATCGTCGGCGAGCATCGCGACAATCGCGGGGATGTCGTTCTGGTGGGCAGGGCGTATGTCGAGGTCTCCCATGCCGCGCACTCTATGCGGGTGCGCCCGCGGGCGCGTTCAGGGACTCCACGACGTGGACGAGGGGGGCCAGTTCGGGGTTGGCCGCTGCCGCGTCGAGCTCCTCGCGCAGTGCCTTGTCGTTGGTGGGCCGCGCGCTTTCGAGGAGTTGTAGGCCCGCCTCGGTGACGTTCGTGTAGATCCCGCGGCGGTCGGTGGGGCACAGGTGGCGCGAGAGCAGGCCCCGGTCCTCCAGCCGTGTGACCAGGCGGGTCGTGGCGCTCTGGCTCAGGACGACCGCGTCGGCGACCTGCTTCATCTGGAGGTGGCCGCCATCGTCGTCGTGCTGCCGGCTCAACACGTCGAGCAGGGAGTACTCCCGCACGCTCAGTCCGTGCCCGCTCTGGAGCGCGCGCTCGATGTGCGCCTCGATCCTTCCGTGCAGGAGGGACAGGGCGCACCAGCCCTGGGCAAGGGCGGTGAGTGCGGGGTCCGTCGCTGTCATGGCGTTGTCCTCCGTTCCGGAGCGGCTGGCACCAGGGTAGAGCACAGTCGAAATAGTCGGCGCTTGTACATATAGCGCGTCTGCAATTATTGTCTCAGGAGTTAAACCGCTCAAGCAATCAAACCGCTCCCCGCAATCCCTGGAAGGCGATCCATGCCTCTCGCGCTCCTGGCCCTCGCGATCGGGGCCTTCGGCATCGGAACCACCGAGTTCGTGATCATGGGGCTGCTGCCCGAGGTCGCCGCCGACTTCGGGGTCTCCATCCCCACCGCCGGGTGGCTGGTGACCGGCTACGCGCTCGGCGTGATGCTGGGCGCGCCGTTCATGACCGCGCTCGGCACCCGCGTCTCCCGCAAGCGGATGCTGATGGCGCTGATGGGGCTGTTCGTCCTCGGCAACCTCATCTCCGCCGTCGCCCCCGTGTTCGGGGTGATGCTGGCGGGCCGGGTGGTCGCCTCCCTCGCGCACGGCGCGTTCTTCGGCATCGGCTCGGTGGTGGCCGCCGACATGGTCGCCCCCGACAAGAAGGCCGCCGCCATCTCGATGATGTTCAGCGGACTGACCGTCGCCAACGTCGTCGGCGTTCCGTTCGGCACGTTCCTCGGCCAGGCGGTGGGCTGGCGCGTCACCTTCACCGTCGTCGCCGGGCTCGGTGTGGTCGGACTGCTGGGCGTGGCGAAACTGATCCCCGACCTGCCCGGCCCGCAGGGGGTACGGCTCCGCCACGAGCTGGCCGTCTTCAAGAACGCCCAGGTGGTGCTCGCCATGGCGATGACCGTCTTCGGCTTCGGCGCGGTCTTCGCGGTGGTCACCTACATCGCGCCGATGATGACGCACGTCGCCGGGTTCGCCGACGGCTCGGTCACCTGGCTGCTGGTCCTGTTCGGCCTCGGCATGGTCGGCGGCAACCTGGTCGGCGGCCGGTACGCGGACCGCGCCGTGATGCCGATGCTGTACGCGGCGCTCGTCGGCCTCGGGCTCGTCCTCGTCCTGTTCACCGTGACCGCGCACAGCAAGGTTCTCGCGGCAATCACCCTGATGCTGATCGGCGCCCTCGGCTTCGCGACCGTGCCGCCGCTGCAGAAGCGGGTCCTCGACCACGCGCACGGCGCCCCCACGCTCGCGTCCGCCGTGAACGTCGGGGCCTTCAACCTCGGCAACGCCCTGGCGGCCTGGCTCGGCGGCCTCGTCATCTCCGCGGGATTCGGCTACACCGCGCCCAGTTGGGTCGGAGCCACCCTCGCCGCCGTCGCGGTGGCCCTGGCGGCGCTCTCGTCCTGCCTGGAGCGCAAGGAGCGTCGTCGCACGGGGGCAGCGGGCCGTGACGGCTCGGGCACGGCTGCCGGGACCGTGGTGGCGGGCGGCGCCCCCACCGAGCGGCCCACCGCCGTGCGCTGACCCGCCGTGCGCCGACCCGTGCGCCGACCCCGAACGCGGCGCGTGCCGACCCCGAACGCGGCGCGTGCCGACCCCGGGTGAGGCTCGCGCACGCGCCTCGCCCGGAGAAGGAACACGCCGCCGGATCAGCCCGCGGCCACCGTCAACGGCGCGAACCGCCGGGTCCAGTCGCCGGGCAGATCCGGGACGCCGTACGCCATGACGGTGTTCTCGCCGCCGGACGTGAGGCCGCGCTCCCGCAGCCAGGACAGCAACTCCTCGTGCCGTACGTCGACGTCGGTGCGCAGGGGGCGGTTGGTGCGGGCGGCGAGCGAGGTGATCAGCGCCTGTGCCGTCCGGGTGTCGCGGGCGATCAGCGGGCCGACCACGTGGGTGTCCATGTTGGGCCAGGCGGCCGCGTACCCGACGATCCGGCCGCCCTCCTCGGCGACGTGCAGCAGGTCGGCGAAGGCGGGCAGCCGGGCGATCACATGGGTGCGGTCGGTGCCGAAGACCTCCTCGTCGAGCCGGAGGATCGACATGAGGTCCTCCGCGGTCGCCGGCCGGACGCCGGTCCCGGGCCGCGGTCCGCCGGGCGTGAAGCGCCCGTGCACCTGTTCCGAACGGCCCACCACCTTGAAGCCGAGCTCCTCGTAGAGCGGGCGGCCGTGTGCGGTCGCGTACAGGGTGAGCGCGGCGGTGCCCGCCGCGTCGAGCACGTGCCGCATCAGCCGGCGGCCGACGCCCCGGCGGGCATGGCGTTCGGCGACCAGCACCATGCCGATGCCGCCGAGTTCGGGACGGCCGTGCGGACCGTACTCGGTCACCACGCACGCGGAGACGAGCCCGCCCGCGGGATCGTCGATGCCGTACCCCTTTCCGGCGGCCAGGAGCAGGCCCCACTTGTGCTCCTCCCGGGGCCAGCCCCGGTCCTCGGACAGGTCGGCGCACGCGGCGCGGTCCCGAGGGGTCAGTCGACGGATGGGCCAAGCGGCGGGGGAAGGTGTCGGCACGCAGGTCAGGCTGTCCGACCCGGGCCCCCGGCGTCCACCTCATTGCCGCGGGCACATGCTCTTTTGGCCATGCCGTGCCCACACCCGTACCGTGCCGCGCGCCCGCCCGTCCCGAGGTCCAGATGTTTCACGTGAAACACCGATGCCTGCGCGTTGGTCCACCGCGCCCGGTAGCCGAAGGAACTGACGGTTCGTCCGGTCGGGCTTTCGTGGTGATCGAAGGGGGGACTTGTGTGTGCGGCGGCGGCCGGTAGGGTCGACTCCGGTTCCCGTCCGATGCGAGGTACGCACGTCCATCGGGACGCGGACAACAGGGCGCGAACGCAGGCTTGCGGGATGCAAAGGGACGGAGTGATCGAAGGTCCGCGTTTTCCCCCGACACGGTCAAGTATCGGTAGGGAGTGGGCGATTGCGGTCGCTGTTATGCGGCCAATATCACACTCTCGCCTACTTGTCCGTACGCGGCCGTATTTTGGGTTGAATGTGGCCGCGCTGGAATTCCGCAGCTGGAACGTGGAGAAGCGCAGGGCCGTCTGCGGGGGAAAGCGGGCATTTTCCGAACGAGGAAGTGCGCAGACCGACCGAAAGATGTTCGAGGCGAGGCACACGATGGACGCTCCGACCACCGCGTCGGCCGACAACGGCACTTCTGGCGGAGGTGGCTGGTTCACTCCCCGCAAGCAGTCCGCGGCCCCCGAGCAAGAGGTTCCGGAGGTCCAGGAAGTCCAGGAGGGCAACCGCCTCGCGGGGATGCGTCCGGTCCGCAGACCGGCGTCCGGCGGCGGCACCCAACCGGAGCGAATACCCCCGGCGGTCACCCAACGGGCCGCCCCCGCACGGCCTGCCGCCCCCGCGCCGCCCGCCGCGCCCGAACCGAGGGCACGCGAGTTCGAGTCGCGGATGCCGGCGCCCGAACAACGCGTCCCGGTGCCCGAGCCGCACCCGCCGGCGCCCCAGCCGCGCGTTCCGGCGCCCGACTCCCGGACCCCGGCGGCGGCCCCGTCCCGCGTCCCGGTCCAGCGGCCCGCCTCCGCGACCATGGCCCCGCCCGCCCCCGCACCGGAGGCGCCCCGGCGGCCCGCAGAGGACGACCTGCTCCCCGTGGCCGCCGAGCCCGCCGAGAAGGCGTCGCCGGACGCCGTGCTCATCCGTCGCACCATGACCGAGATCGGCCCCGTCGCCGACAAGGTCACCGCGTACTTCTACGCGCTCCTCTTCGTGCGCCACCCCGAGCTGCGCCAGCTGTTCCCGGCCGCGATGGACGCCCAGCGCGACCGCCTGCTGAAGGCGCTGATCACCGCCGCCGAGCACATCGACCGCACCGACATCCTCGTCGCGTACCTGCAGAACCTCGGCCGCGGCCACCGCAAGTACGGCACGATGCCCGACCACTACCCGGCCGTCGGCGAGTGCCTCATCGGCTCGCTGAGCAAGTACGCCACGGAGATCTGGGACGCGGAGACCGAGGCGGCCTGGGTACGGGCGTACACGACGATCTCCCAGGTGATGATCGACGCCGCCGCCGCCGACGAACAGCGCGCCCCCGCCTGGTGGCACGGCGAGGTCGTCGCGCACGAGCTGCGCACCCCGGACGTCGCCGTCATCACGGTCCGCCCCGACCAGCCCTACCCGTTCCTGGCCGGCCAGTACGCGAGCCTGGAGACACCCTGGTGGCCGCGGATCTGGCGGCACTACTCCTTCGCCTCGGCGCCCCGCTCCGACGGGCTGCTGTCGTTCCACGTGAAGGCGGTCCCGGCGGGCTGGGTCTCCAACGCCCTCGTGCACCGCGCCCGGCCCGGCGACGTACTGCGGCTCGGACCGCCCGCCGGCACGATGACCGTCGACCACGACGGCGACAACGGCCTGCTCTGCGTGGGCGGCGGCACCGGCATAGCGCCCATCAAGGCCCTGGTCGAGGACGTCGCCGAGCACGGCAAACGGCGGCTCGTCGAGGTCTTCTACGGCGCCCGCACGGACCACGACCTCTACGACATCGACACCATGCTCCGGCTCCAGCAGGCCCACTCCTGGCTCCAGATCCGCCCGGTCGTGGACCAGCGCAACGGACTGCTCCAACTCCCGGACGCCATCCGGGACTACGGGCCCTGGTACGACCGGGACGCCTATCTCTCCGGCCCGCCCGGCATGATCCGCCGGGGTGTGGACGTCCTCAAGTCGGTCGGCGTGCCCGTCCACCGCATACGGCACGACTCGGTGGAGGAACTCGTCGCGGCGGGGGACTGACGCCGGGGGCCGGCGGGTTCAGCCCAGGTCGGGCGCGTGCATCGCCCGTACGCCCTCGATGTTGCCGTCGAGGTAGTGCCGCAGCGAGAGCGGGACCAGGTGCACCGAGGCGATGCCGACCCGGGTGAACGGCACCCGGACGATCTCGTACTCGCCGTTCGGCTCGTCGATCTCCGGGCCGTGCCGCAGGCTCTGGTTCATGGACTCCAGCCGGCAGGCGAAGAAGTGCGCGACCTTCACGCCGCTCGCGCCGCCGTCCTCGCCGATGTGTTCGACGGTGTCCACGAAGCAGGGCACCACGTCGGAGATCTTGGCGCCGAGTTCCTCGTACACCTCGCGGTGGAGGGCGTCGACGACGGTCGTGTCCTCGGGCTCGACACCGCCGCCCGGGGTGACCCAGTAGGGGTCGACGCCGGGCTTGGTCCGCTTGATCAGGATCAGGTCGTCGCCGTCGAGCAGGACGGCGCGGGCGGTGCGCTTGACCACGGGGCGAACGGTCATGGGGGGAATGTGGCCCATCTTGTTTCACGTGAAACATGGCGAATTGCGGCAAGGACGGCGAAGCTCGCAGGGCACGCGGTCGGCGCAGGTCAGCACCACTCCGCGGCCGCACTCAGCAGCCACTCGTGTGCCCGCGCGATGTGCGGCATCGCCAGCGTACCCGTGCGGACCGCCAGGAAGTACGTCCTTAAAGGAGGGACAGCGGGATCGAGCAGCGCCACCACGTCACCGCGTTCCAGGGCCCCGGCGCACAGATAGCGCGGCAGTACGGCCAGGCCGGCGCCCGTGGCGGCGCAGGCGAGGACCGCGCGCAGGTCGGGGACGATGACGGTGCCCGAGGCGGCCGGGCGCGCGTCGAAGACGGTGGCCCAGTAGCGGGTGACGAACGGCAGGGACTCGTGCACCTCGACCACGGGCAGGTCCGCCACCGCGGACGCGCCCCGGTGGCGCAGGCTTCCCGGGCCGAGCCGGTCGGCCCAGCGCGGCGCGGCGACCAGCACGTGCTCCTCGTCGCACAGCGGGGTCGCGCCGATCAGGGCGCCGCGCGGCCGGGTGGTGGTGACGGCCAGGTCGTGGTGCCCGGCGGCCAGCCCCTCCAGGCTCTCGTCGGCGGTCCCGAACGAGGCCCGCAACGCGAAGCCCTGGCCGTCGTCGCCGCTCAGCTCCATGAGCGCGGGCAGTACGCGCTCGGCGGTGAACTCCGGGGGCCCGGCCAGATGGAGGGTGCGCTCGGAGGAGTACGTGCCGAGGCCGGTCTCGGTGATCTCCACCAGGGCGTCCAGATGCGGCGCGGCCTTGTGGGCGAGTTCGTCGCCGATGGTCGTGGGGGTCACCCCGCGGGCCTGGCGCAGGAAGAGCGGGCGGCCCAACTGGCGCTCCAGCGTGCGGATCTGCGAGGTGACCGCGGGCTGCGAGAGGCCGAGCAGGGCGGCCGCGCGGGTGAAGGAACCGGCCCGGTGCACGGTCACGAAGGTGCGCAGCAGGGCCAGATCCACGGTGTCCCCTCCCCTCCCGACATCCCCGGCAGGCGCCCAACTATAAATAAGTCGATAGGGCGCTGTCGCTACTGTGATTGGACACTGACACAGAGTCAACTAGCCTTGTGCGGGCGGTTCTTGGCGCGCGGAACCGGGGCGGTCCGAGCCACGAGGGGGGAGGTTCGGACCGCCTGTCGTGTCCGGCGGCCGGGCGCCGCGACGGCCCGGACGCCCGCCGGCGGTACTCGACGGCTGGTCAGGAAGGTGCCGTCAGGCCGACGCGGCCAGCGCGGCCTTGACGTCCGCCACCAGGTCCGCGGCGTCCTCGGCGCCGGCGGAGAACCGGATGAAGCCCTCCGGTACGGCGTCGCCGCCCCAGCGGCCCCGCCGCTCGGCCGTGGAACGCACCCCGCCGAAGCTCGTCGCCGCGTCCACGAGACGCAGCGCGTCGAGGAAACGCTCCGCACGCGCGCGCGTGGGCAGCGAGAACGACACCACGCACCCGTAGCGCTCCATCTGCCGGGAAGCCACCGGGTGGGAGGGGTCGTCCGGCAGCCCCGGGTGGCGCACCCCGGTCTCCTCCGGCCAGTCGCGCAGCGCCTCGGCGACGGCGAGGGCGTTGGCGGTCTGCCGGTCCGCGCGCAGGTGCAGGGTCGCGAGGGAGCGGTGGGCCAGCCACGCCTCCATGGGGCCCGGAATCGCCCCGGCGATCTTGCGCCAGCGCCGCACCTCGGCCATCCGCCCGGCGTCGCGGCCGGTGACGTAGCCGAGCAGGAGGTCCCCGTGCCCGGTGAGCATCTTGGTGCCGCTGGCCACGGAGAAGTCGGCGCCCAACAGCAGCGGCCGCTGGCCCAGCGGGGTCGCCAGGGTGTTGTCGACGGCGACGAGGGTGCCCTGCGCGTGCGCCGCCGCGACGAGCCGCCGGATGTCGCACACGTCGAGCCCCGGGTTGGAGGGGGTCTCGAGCCACAGCAGTCGCGCGCCGTCGAGGACGTCGAGCTGGGCGTCCCCCGCGGTCGGCGCGGTGCGCACCTCGACGCCGAACGCGGTCAGCTGTTCGATCGCCAGCGGCAGCGCCTGGTAGCCGTCGGACGGCAGCACGACGGCGTCCCCGGCCCGCAGCTGGGAGAACAGCACCGCGGAGGTCGCGGCCATCCCGGAGGCGAAGGAGAGCGTCTCCACGCCCCCTTCCAGGCCCTCCTCGGGCGCCTCCAGCTCGCCGATGGCCCGTTCGAGGCGGGTCCACGTCGGGTTCTCGTCGCGGCCGTAGGTGTACGGGCCGGTGGGCTCGCCCGGCAGGTGGTAGTGCGCGGCGAACACGGGCCCGGGCAGCGCCGGTTCGTACTTCACCGGCTCGGGCAGACCCGCCCGCACCGCGCGCGTGCCGTCGCCGATACCCGGCCGGGGGCCGTCCTGCGCGCTCACGCCGCCCGCCCCTTCACGTGCTCGCGCACCGCGTCCAGCAGGCCCTCGCTCGCCGCCTCGACCATCTCCAGGCACGCCTCGAAGCCGTCCTGGCCGCCGTAGTACGGGTCGGGTACGTCGAGGTCGTCGGCCGCGGGGTCGAACGAGCGCAGCAGGTGGACCTTGTCCGCGGGGGGGGGGGGGGGGGCGAGGCGGCGCAGGGCCTTGAAGTGGCCGGAGTCGAGGGCGACGACGAGGTCGAGGCGGGCGAACCAGGAGGCGTGGAACCGGCGGGCGGTGTGATCGCCGGCGTAGCCGGCCGCCTCCAGGACGGAGACGGTGCGCGGATCGGCGCCGTCGCCCTCGTGCCAGCCGTCGGTGCCGGCGCTGTCGACCTCCACGAGGCCCGCGAGTCCCGCTTCCTGCACGCGCGCGTGGAAGACGGCTTCGGCCATCGGGGAGCGGCAGATGTTGCCGGTGCAGACGAAACAGACGCGGTAGGTCATCGGGGTGTCAGTCCTCGTCGGGCAGAACGACGTGCAGCGCCCAGGAGACGACTGAGATGATCAGACCGCCCAGGACGGCCGTCCAGAAGCCCTCGACGTGGAAGCTGAGGTCGAACCTGTCGGCCAGCCAGGAGGTCAGCAGCAGCATCAGGGCGTTGACGACCAGGGTGAACAGACCGAGCGTCAGGATGAACAGCGGGAAGGTCAGTACCTTCAGGATCGGCTTGACCAGGAAGTTCACCAGGCCGAACAGCAGCGCGACCACGATGAGCGTGACGGCCTTCTTGCCGGTGCTGTCCCCGGTGAGGGTGATCTTGTCCAGCACCCAGACGGCGACCGCCAGAGCGCCCGCGTTGGCGATCGTCTTGACTACGAAATTCTTCATGTGTCTGATCGTTGCAGATGGGGCCTGATGGGCGCGATGCAAGTAGTGAGCGTACTGAGCAAGGACGGGCAGGTCTGATGAAGGCATTCCGGCTGGACGAGCTGGAGGCGGAGCGTGCCGCCAACGACGGCGCCTATTTGCAGTTCTTGCGGGAAAGGAACATGTCGGTCGGCCTGTACGCGCTCGACGCCGGTTCCGCGGACCCGCAGCAGCCGCACGGACAGGACGAGGTGTACTTCGTCGTCAGCGGTCGCGCGTCGATCACGGTCGGCATGGAGACCACGCAGGTGGCGCGCGGCAGCGTCGTCTACGTGCCCGCCGGCGTCGCCCACAAGTTCCACCACATCACCGAGGATCTGAGGGTCCTGGTGGTGTTCTCTCCACCCGAGAGCTGACCCGCGCCCCCGGATTCCCTAGGGGATCAGTCAGGGGAGGACAAGGGATGCGGAGCCCCCGCTCCGCCCTTCCGCGGCCCTAGCATCGAAGCAGGACATCGAAGGACCCGGAAAGTACAGCCCCGGCAGCGGGGCGACGGGTGGAGAGGTAAGGACAGGGCCATGCAAGAGATCTTCGCGGGACTGCCGTGGTGGGTGAAGTGGATCGCGGTGCCGGTCATCGCGCTGGTTGTCTTCGGGGGCCTGATAGCGAGTGTCATCGGCTTCGTCGTCTGGCTGCTGTTCAGGGTGCTGCTCTTCGTGGCTTTGGCTGGCGGACTGATCTACGTCGTACGGAAGTTCATGTCCAGTTCGTCGTCGCACGGTGATTGGTGACGGGGGAACGGTCACTGGTGGCGGGTGACTGGTGCGGCGGGCGCCCGGTGGCGCCGGGGCGGCGCACGCCCGGGTGACGGCGGGAGCGTTGAGCGGAACGCGGCGTTCCCTCGGGGGAGGGAAGTTTCCCGGTGGGAGGGCCCGGGGGTGGTGAGGGGCGGTTAAAGTCCCAGATTCCACGCCGGGTTGATCCCGCGGACGATTCCCCCGCGGGCGGCGCACCCCCTCCCGTGTCCCCCGCACGGGCGGACCCTCCTCGCGCTCCGGGAGTGCCCCTTGGCCACGGTCGACACCGCATCCGCAGATCCCCACGCCCTCCCTGCGCCGCGGTCGACACCGCCTGGGGCGACTCCACCCGGGGCGACACCGTCTGGGGCGACACTGCCCGGTCCGGCCCCGCATCCCACCACCCTCATCGGATCCGTACGGCGTGCCATGCGGCTCCTGGAGGCGGTGGCCGCGCGGGAGCACGGCGCCCCCGCCAAGCAGCTCGCCCGCGACACCGGCCTGGCGCTGCCGACCGCCTACCACCTGCTGCGCACGCTCGCCCACGAGGGCTATCTGCGGCGCGAGAAGGGGCTGTTCTTCCTCGGCGAGGCGGCCGAGCGGCTGGGCAGCGCCGGAGCGGGACAGAAGCGTCGCAGCGCGCTCGACGAGGTGCTCGCCCACTGGCGGGATTCGATCGGCGTACCCGTGTACTACGCGGTCTACCGGGAGGGCGAGATCGAGGTCATGAGCATCGCCGACAGCCCCGGGCTTCCGGCGGTCGAGGAGTGGGCGGACTTCCGCGAGACCGGGCACGCCCACGCGATCGGCCAGTGCCTGCTCTCCCAACTGGACGAGGACAGGCGCCGGGACCACCTCGACCGCCACCCCGTCCAGCCGGTCACCCCGTACTCCGTGCGGGACGCGCGCGTGCTGCTGGGACGGCTGGACCGCGTACGGCGCATGGAACCGGTCCTCGAACGCCAGGAGTACGCGCTGGGCACGGTCTGCGCGGCCGTTCCGATCACCGTGGGTGCCACGGCCGCCACGATGGCCATCTCCCTGCCGGGCCATCAGGCCGACCGACTGCTGCCCGCGGCACGGCAGTTGCAGGACGAGATCGGACGGCGGCTGGGGACGATCGCCCTCTCTATCAGCATCTGAAAAATTACTGCTTGTGATCTGGTGTGCACGTTAAGCAATATTCGAGCAGTGTCAGGGGGCGATTCCTGGCCAGTCGACGGCGACCGACGGGGTAGACGATGCGCGAGGCAGTACAGGCAGAAGTCATGATGAGCTTCCTCGTCTCGGACGAGCTCTCCTTCCGCATTCCGGTGGAACTCGGCTACGAGACCAGTGATCCCTTCGCGGTGCGGCTGACCTTCCATCTGCCCGGCGACGCCCCCGTGACCTGGACGTTCGGTCGGGAGCTGCTGGTCGACGGAGTGGTGCG
The DNA here is from genome assembly GCA_001298575.1 of Actinobacteria bacterium OK074. Classification (GTDB taxonomy): domain Bacteria; phylum Actinomycetota; class Actinomycetes; order Streptomycetales; family Streptomycetaceae; genus Streptomyces. The sequence goes on along the minus strand of LJCV01000251.1, from coordinate 16,381 downwards.
GACCTGCGGCGAGGGCGATGTGCGCATCGGCCCCGCCGAACCGGAGACGTTCGACGAGGTGCTGATCCGGCTTCAGGTGGGCGGCGACCAGGCCCTGTTCCGGTGCGGTGCGGCGCCACTGATCGCGTTCCTCGACCGTACGGACCGACTGGTGCCGCTCGGCCGGGAGCGGGCGCTCGCCGACTTCGACACGCTCCTCGACCAGGCGCTGGACCGCATCCTGGCGGAGGAGCAGAGCGCGGGGTAGATCCCGTCCACCGGAAGATGGAGTAACGCTTCAGCAGGGGCAGGGGCAGGGGCAGGGGCAGGCGTCGGGCGGGGTGCTGGGCCCGGTTCGCTGCCCGTGCCGGGGGTGTCGCCTACGGCGGTGCGGGTGCCGCAAGGTTTCTCCGCCCGGCCTGCCCCGGTCTCGTCTCAGTGCTTGCGGCGGCGGCCCTTTCCGCCGCGTACCGCCGCCATCTGCCCCGTGCCGCCGTCGGGTACGGGGGTGGTGCCGGCCGGTGCGGCGGACGGCCGTACCTGCTCCGGGCGGTCCGCGGCGACGACGAGCGCGGCCAGGGCGGTGGTCACCGGGACGGACGCGACCAGGCCGATCGAGCCGACGAGGGTGCGCACGATCTCCTCGGCGACCAGTTCGCTGTTGGCCACGGTGACCACGCTGCTCTGCGCGATCGAGAAGAGCAGCAGCAGGGGCAGCGCGGCGCCCGCGTACGCCAGGACGAGGGTGTTGACGACCGAGGCGATGTGGTCGCGGCCGATGCGGATGCCCGCGCGGTACAGCCCGCGCCAGCCCATCGTCGGGTTGGCCTCGTGCAGCTCCCACACGGCCGACGTCTGCGTCACCGTCACGTCGTCCAGGACGCCGAGCGAGCCGATGATGACACCGGCGAGCAGCAGGCCGCTCATGTCGATGTCCGGGTACAGGCCGTGGATGAGGCCGGTGTTGTCGTCCGTGTTGCCCGTGAGCGCGGCCCAGCCGATGAACAGCGAGCCCAGCGCGCCGATCAGCGAGAGCGAGATCAGCGTGCCGAGGACCGCCACCGACGTCCGGGCGGACAGGCCGTGGCACATGTAGAGCGCGATCAGCATGATGGCGCTGGAGCCGACCACCGCCACGAGCAGTGGGTTCGAGCCCTGGAGGATCGCGGGCAGGACGAAGAAGTTCAGCAGCAGGAAGCTGATGGCGAGGGCGACCAGGGCCATCACACCGCGCATCCGGCCCACCACCACGACGGCGATCGCGAAGATCCCGGCGAGCAGCGCCATGGGGAACTTGCGGTTCACGTCGGTGACCGAGTACTGGAGGCTCTTGGGTGCGGAGGGTTCGTAAGCGACCACGACCTTCTCGCCCTGGGACAACTGCCGTGACTGGTCCGGCTGGACGACCTCGATGAACGTACGGCCCTTGTCGTCGCCGGTGTCGACCCGGACGGTCGCCTTCTTGCAGGTGCCACCCGCCTCCTGCGCGGCCGAGGAGCCCTCGGCGGTGGAGGTGTCGCCGGTCGAGGTCTCCCCCGAGGCGTTCACGGACCCGCAGCTGACCTTGACGACCTTGGTGACCGTCGCCTGCTGGGTCTGCCGGTCGAAGCCGACCCCGGTGCGCTTGTGCGAGGGCACGCCGCCCGGCCACAGCACCACCAGCCCCACGATCACCGCCGCCGTGAACGGGATCAGGATCGCGGCGATGACCTTGCGCAGATGCCGCGACACGGGGGCGGCGGGTCCGTGACTGTGGCTGTGCGAGTGACCGTGACCGCCACCGGAACCGTGGTTCCCTCCGGAGCCGTGGCCGTCGTCGGGCCCGTGGCCTCCGCCCGAGCCCCCTTGACCACTGCCGAAGCCGCCACCGCCGCCGCCCGCGCCGCCGTATCCGCCACCGTCGCCATGGCCGTGACCGTCGCCCGGTCCATGGCCGTGTGGCGGTCCGGACGGTGGATACGGGGGTGGCTGCTGTGTCGTGGTCACCGACCGATCATCGCAAGAACGGGCGGGGCCCACTGTTCAGCTCGCCCAAGAAGACGCTAGCGTGAAAGCACCTTTGCACACGCGGGAGCTCGGAGCACCGGGCTGAGAGGGCGTTGACCTCCGCAGACGCGATGTTTCACGTGGAACATCGACGGGCGGAAATCGCTGCGCCGACCGCTGAACCTGTTACCGGGTAATGCCGGCGTAGGGAGTAGGTCTCATGACCATCAAGGACGCACGCACGCCTGCCTCCGACCAGGGCCAACAGCCCTCGGAGGCCGGGAAGTCCATCGGCTGGCACAAGGCGTACGTCAAGGGCTCGCGCCCCGACCTGCGGGTGCCGGTCCGTCAGGTGCACCTCACCAATGGCGAGTCGGTCACGTTGTACGACACCTCGGGCCCGTACACCGATCCGGCGGCCGGCACGGACGTCCGCCGGGGGCTGGCGCCGCTGCGCGAGAACTGGATCATCGGCCGCGGGGACACCGAGGAGTACCCGGGCCGTCCCGTCCGACCCGAGGACGACGGGCTCAGGCACACCTCGCCGCGCGGCGGTCTGCGCAACCTCGACGCGGTGTTCCCTGGGCGGCCCCGACAGCCGCGCCGGGGCCGCCCAGGGCAGGCGGTGACGCAGCTCGCGTACGCGCGGCGCGGTGAGATCACGTCGGAGATGGAGTACGTGGCCATCAGGGAGAACGTTTCGCCCGAGGTCGTCCGCGAGGAGATCGCGGCGGGCCGGGCGGTGCTGCCGGTCAACGTCAACCATCCGGAGATCGAGCCGATGATCATCGGCAAGCGGTTCCTGGTGAAGGTCAACGCCAACATCGGCAATTCGGCGGTCACTTCCTCGATCGAGGAGGAGGTCGAGAAGATGACCTGGGCGACCCGCTGGGGCGCCGACACGGTCATGGACCTGTCCACCGGCCGCAACATCCACACCACTCGCGAGTGGGTGCTGCGCAACTCCCCCGTCCCCATCGGCACGGTGCCGCTCTACCAGGCGCTGGAGAAGGTCGACGGCCGGGCCGAGGAGCTGACCTGGGAGATCTACAAGGACACGGTGATCGAGCAGGCCGAGCAGGGCGTGGACTACATGACGGTGCACGCGGGCGTGCGCCTGCCGTACGTGCCGCTCACCGCCAACCGCAAGACCGGCATCGTCTCGCGCGGCGGCTCGATCATGGCGGCCTGGTGCCTGGCACACCACCAGGAGTCGTTCCTGTACGAGAACTTCGAGGAACTCTGCGAAATCCTCGCCGCGTACGACGTCACGTACTCGCTCGGCGACGGCCTGCGGCCCGGCTCCATCGCGGACGCCAACGATGCCGCACAATTCGCCGAATTGCGGACACTTGGGGAACTCGGACGGATCGCCAGGCGTTTTCAGGTACAGACGATGATCGAGGGCCCGGGACACGTCCCGATGCACAAGATCAAGGAGAACATCGACCTTCAGCAGGAGATCTGCGATGAAGCACCGTTCTATACGCTCGGCCCACTGACGACGGACGTCGCGCCGGCGTACGACCACATCACTTCCGGCATCGGTGCCGCGATGATCGCCTGGTGGGGCACGGCCATGCTCTGCTATGTCACGCCCAAGGAGCACTTGGGCCTGCCCAATCGTGACGACGTCAAGACCGGCGTCATCACCTACAAGATCGCCGCCCACGCAGCCGACCTCGCCAAGGGGCACCCCGGTGCACAGGAGTGGGACGACGCACTGTCCGACGCGCGCTTCGAGTTCCGCTGGGAGGACCAGTTCAACCTGGCCCTGGACCCGGACACGGCACGGGCCTTCCACGACGAGACGCTCCCGGCGGAGCCGGCCAAGACGGCGCACTTCTGCTCGATGTGCGGGCCGAAGTTCTGCAGCATGAAGATCTCCCAGGACATCCGCCGGGAGCACGGTGGTTCGCGGGCGGAGACCGACACCGGAGACGAATCCGAATCCGGCATGAACAGCGAGATCGATATCGAGGAGGGAATGGCTCAGAAGTCGAGGGAGTTCGCGGCGGCGGGAAACCGGGTGTATTTGCCGGTCGTGGAGTGACGGGTGCGCCTGCCGCGGGTGCGTCCGCCGGGCCCGGAGTGAGCACAGGCCGCTCGGGCGGTGCGTGCGCCGCGCGGGGGGTGGCTGGGGTGTGGGGCCGGGACGTGGGGCCGGACGGCCGTGGTGGCGTCCGGCGGGGTCGCGGCCCGCGCTCGGGGTGAGCGCGGGGCGGGCTTCGGCGAGGTGCCACCGGGAGGGGGCCGGTGGCGGTGCCGAAGCCCGGCCGGTGCGCTGGGCAGCCGGCCGGGGGTCACTCCGGCTGGTGTTCCGGCCCCCCGAAGTCCGGACTGGAGAAGTCCGGGCTGGTGTAGCTCGGGCGGGTGCCCGTCGTGGGGCCGCCTTCCGGGCTGCTGAAGCCCGGCCGGTTGTAGCCCAGTTGCGGGATACGACCGGGGGTCGGGGCCGACGGGGCGTTGGGCGCCACGGCGGCCTTGTCGGGGGCGTGGAGGGTCTGGCCCAGGAACGGCAGGATGCCGCGCTCAAGCAGGGCTTCGCGCCAGGTTTCCCTGGCCCGTGTCACCTCTTCGCCCAGTTCGCTCTGCGTTCCTCCGTCGCCCTCGACGGTGGAGTTGTTGCGCAGGGCGGTGAGCAGGAGACCGACCGCGGCGACCAGGATCGCCGCCGCGGTGACCGCGCCGAAGACCCAACCGGTCGTCAGCATGGTCTTGGCGAACGCCGGCTCGGGGGTGAGCAGTTTCAGGACGTACCCCACGAGCAGGAAGATCGCCGCGGCCGTACCGGCGAGGACAGGGGCGAGGACCGCTATGACGGCACCGGCTCCGGCGCCCGCGGTTGCCTCCCCCACGGTGGCTGCGAGCCCCGCCGCGCCGACGTCCGATTCGAGGGAACCGGAGGTGCCTTCGCGGACCGGCGGGGTGGACTGCGTCGGCTGGCGCAGTTCCTCGCGGACCTTCACATAGTGCTGGTATTCGATGGTGGCTGCCGCGGTGATCAAAGTCGTGGCGTTCAGTGCCATGGTGCGCAACTGCTCGGGGTTGAACCGCTGCAGTACAGCGGCCAGTTCCGGGCGGTGTGGGGCGGAGCGCAGCGCCTCGTCGAGGATCCGCTCGTACTCTTGGCGGTCCTCGCTGTACAGGTGCTGCGGAACGCTGTTCATGTGCATCCCCCGATGCTCCGTAGGGCTTGGGGCTCGGCATGCTGACGAGCCGTCGGGCAGAAACGGAGGGGAGCCTGCTACGGATAAACCGATGGTAGAGCGGTGACGGCGGGACGTGACAGGGGGTTTCCAGAAATTGGGTGTCGGCCTGTACGACCGCCGGTGAGCAGGCACCTGCCCACCGGACGCCCGGTTATCCCTCAGAAATCCAGGGGAAGTTGCTGGACCAGCAGTTTTCCGGCCATGGTCACACCGCCGTCCATGGCGATGGCGAGTCCGTCGGCGTAAACATGCGGACCGTCGACCACCGGGCGCGAGGAGTCCTCGCCGTCCTCGGAGCCGACTTCGCCGAGCAGATACGGGATCGGGCTGTGCCCGTGGACGATGCGCGTGCCGCCGTAGGTGTCGAGCAGGGAGCGTACGGCGTCGGAGCCGCCCTCGTCGCGGAAGGAGAAGCGCTTGGTGAACTTGCGGAACACGTCCCACACCTCGTCCGCGTCGTTGCGCGTGAGGGTCTCGCGGACGGTGTCGTTGACCGCCTCGATCGAGTCGCCGTAGTCGAGGTAGGCGGTGGTGTCGGAGTGGACCAGCAGGTGGCCGTCGACCTCCTCCATGGCGTCCAGGCGGGCCATCCACTGGAGGTGGACGTCCTGGAGGCGGTCCATGTCGGTCTTCTGGCCGCCGTTGAGCAGCCAGGCCGCCTGGAAGGTGGCGGTGCCCGCGCCCGAGTGGACGGGGGTGTCGCCGAACCGCTTCGCGCCGAGCAGCAGCAGTTCGTGGTTGCCCATCAGCGCCTTGCAGTAGCCGCCCGCCGCGGCCGCCTCCGCGGACAGCCGCATCACCAGGTCGATGACGCCGATGCCGTCCGGGCCGCGGTCGGTGAAGTCGCCGAGGAACCACAGCCGGGCGGTGCCCGCGGACCAGCTGCCCGTCTCGTCGAGCAGGCCCTGCTCCTGAAGCGCCTCCACCAGCTGGTCGAGGTAGCCGTGGACGTCGCCGACGACGTACAGCGGGCCGGTGCCCTCGTGGGACTGGGCGTCGGGGTCGGCCTCCGGGGCGACGGACAGCTGGAGCGTGGCTCCGGGGCCGATGACCGGCAGGTCGCGCTGGGTGGGCGTGTAGCCCTCCGGGTGACCGTCGGGGTGCTGCTCCGGGTCGGCCTGGGGGACGCCCTCGGGGGCGGGGGCCGGTTCGGTGATCTCGTCGGGGGGTGTGCTGTCGGAGTACGGGCCGGTCTCGTTGACGTATGCGGGTACCCGGAAGTCGGGCAACGTCGTAGCCCGCTCCGCCTCGGGTCCCTGACCGGCCCCCTGAGTCATCGACCCCTCCACCATCGCGCCGCAGCTGCACCGCATCGGACTGCCTGGTCGCAGCGGTCCACGGTGCCGTGGGCCCATCATAGGAATGCGGATCGCGCCGTGTGATGACCCAGGGGTGGTGAATCGGCGAAGGACCCCAGTTCACGACGGCTTTCGACCGGTTTGGGCGGGCCTTTTCACACGGATCTACGACCGTTCGGCGACACAGGGGTTACCTGTGAGTCACCTGGGCCGGTCATCGGACGCCGCCGGGGCGCTCCGGAGTGTCCTGGAACGCCTCGGCCGAAGCGCCGACGGCCAACGCGCACGAGCACGGTCGGCCGTCGTGCACGAGCCACGCACGAGCACGGCCGGCCCGCCGTGTCCAGGCGGCTCACCGGGCGCCAGACGGCCGCCGAGCCGCTCGGAGCACCCGTTCCACCGGACGGCGCGCCCCGGGGCCGTACGACCCCGCCGACGGCCTCCTCGCCCGCCACGCGAGCCGACCGTCCGAACCGACCGCGTGAACCGACCGCGTGAACCGACCGCGTGAACCGACCGTGCGAGTCGACCGCGCGAGCCCGCCGTCCGAGGGCCCGCCGAAGACACCACCGGAGGGCCCTCGGGGAAACGCGCCTCCACGCATCCACGCACGCGTGGAGCACGTCCCGCACAGGCCGCCCGGCGAAGCCCCACCGCCCCGCTCAGCCCCCTTCGGGCGACCGCGGCGGGCTGACCGTCGTGCGCGGCGGGCGGCGTTGGGAGGACGTGCGGACGATCAGTTCCGTCGGTATTACCTGCTCGACCGGCAGGTCGGAATCGAGGCCCTCGATGGCGTCGATCAGGAGCTGGACCACGGCCGTGCCGATCCGGCGCGGCTTCAGGGACAGGGTCGTGATCGGCGGCTCGGTGGTCGCGTACACCGTGGACTCGCTGCAGCACACGAGCAGCAGGTCCTCGGGGACGCGCAGGCCGTAGCGGCGGGCCGCGGCCAGCAGATCGGTGCCGTTCGGGTCGAAGAGGCCGTAGACGGCGTCGGGGCGGTCCGGGCGGGCCAGCAGCCGGTCGGCGGCGACGGCGCCCGCGCACGGGTCGTGGGCCGGGTACGCCTCGTAGACGGGGTCCTGGCCGACGCGTTCGCACCAGCGGAGGTAGGCGGTCGTGGACAGGTGGGTGTACGTGTCGGTCGACGTGCCCGTGAGCAGGCCGATCCGGCGGGCGCCGGCCGCGGCGAGGTGGTCGAGGATGTCCAGGACGGCGGCCTCGTGGTCGTTGTCGACCCAGGCGGTCACCGGGAGCGAGCCGGCCGGGCGGCCGTCGGAGACGACCGGTAAGCCCTGCCGGACCAGCTCACTGACCATCGGGTCCTGGTCGGAGGGGTCGATGACGACCGTGCCGTCCAGGGCGACGTTCGACCACACGTCGTGGCGCGAGGTCGCGGGGAGGATGACCAGGGCGTAGCCCCGGGCGAGCGCGGCCGAGGTGGCGGCTCTGGCCATTTCCGCGAAGTACGCGAACTCGGTGAAGGTGAAAGGTTCATCCCCGTACGTGGTCACGGTCAGGCCGATGAGGCCCGATCTGCCGGTGCGGAGCGTGCGGGCCGCGGCCGAGGGCCGGTAGCCCAGCCGGTCGGCGACCTCGCGGACGTGGCGTCGGGTGGCGTCCGGGAGCCGGCCCTTGCCGTTGAGGGCGTCGGAGACGGTCGTGATGGACACTCCGGCGGCGGCGGCCACGTCTCTGATGCCCGCCCGGCCCGGCCGGTTGCCCCGGCGTGTGGTCTCCGCCCGGCTCACCTGGTGCTTCCCTGCTGCTGTCATGGCGAGCCGATAGTAGGGCTCATGCGGTGGGGTAGTGCGGACGCATATGCACTCGTTGACAGGCACGTTTCTGCATGGTCAACGATAGTGAAATGCCTTAGAAATTAAGGGAGTTGGATCCTTCCAGTGCAGGACGTGACTTGTCGATGCGTACGGACCTGCCAAGTCGGCCATGTTTCGAAGAGGTCTCAACTCACCTGCACGGGGGATGCGCGCCACGGCGCGAGCCACCGGCGCGCGGAAAATCCTGCGGCGCGCCCCCCGGTTCATGCGCCTTAGTGCGCCGATGTCCTGATGTATTGCCCTATGTCATGCCCATGATCGCGCTGACGGCGTGCCGGTGCGGCACTGAAGCCATGCCGCGAGTTTTCCACAGGGCGTCGGGCAACTTGTCCACAGGCCGCTCGCGGTGGCGCCGAATCCTCATAGGGTGAGCAGCACGAAAGGCCGGTGGCGTGCGGGTACGCGGCGCCGGTGGTGTGTGCGAGGAGGACTGCGGTGAGCGAGACGAGCCCGAGGCTGCGTGCCGAACTGGAGGGGATCCCCACCTACAAGCCCGGCAAGCCCGCCGCGGCCGGCGGCCCGGTGGCGTACAAGCTGTCCTCGAACGAGAACCCGTACCCGCCGCTGCCGGGCGTGATGGAGTCGGTGACGGCGGCGGCGGCGTCCTTCAACCGGTACCCGGACCTGTCGTGCGCCGCGCTGACGAGTGAGCTGGCGGACCGCTTCGGGGTACCGGCGGCCCACATCGCCACCGGGACGGGCTCGGTCGGCATCGCCCAGCAGCTGGTGCAGTCGACCAGCGGCCCGGGCGACGAGGTCGTCTACGCCTGGCGCTCCTTCGAGGCGTACCCGATCGTCACGCAGATCAGCGGCGCCACCTCGGTGCAGGTCCCGCTGACCCCGGGCGACGTGCACGACCTGGACGCGATGGCGGACGCGATCACCGAGCGGACCCGGCTGGTGTTCGTCTGCAACCCCAACAACCCGACGGGCACGGCGGTACGGCGGACCGAGCTGGAGCGGTTCCTCGACCGGGTGCCCGGAGATGTGCTGGTGGTGCTGGACGAGGCGTACCGCGAGTTCATGCGCGGTGCCGACCTGCCCGACGGCGTCGAGTTCTACCGCGAGCGGCCGAACGTCTGCGTGCTGCGCACCTTCTCCAAGGCGTACGGCCTCGCCGGGCTGCGGGTGGGCTTCGCGATTGCGCACGAGCCGGTGGCGGCGGCGCTGCGCAAGACGGCGGTGCCGTTCGGCGTGAGCCAGCTGGCGCAGGACGCGGCGGTGGCCTCGCTGCGCGCCGAGGACGCCCTGCTCGGCCGGGTCGGTTCGCTGGTGGCCGAGCGCACACGCGTGGTGGACACGCTGAGAGGCCAGGGCTGGACGGTGCCGGAGACGCAGGCGAACTTCGTGTGGCTGCGGCTGGGGGAGCGCACGGCGGACTTCGCGGCGGCGTGCGAGCAGGCGGGGGTGGTCGTGCGGCCGTTCCCGGGGGAGGGCGTGCGGGTGACGGTCGGGGAGACCGAGGCCAACGACATCTTCCTGAAGGTGACGGAGGGGTTCCGCAAGGAGCTGTAGGCGGCGCGCCGCCGCCGCTGTACGAGGCCCCGTCGCCTGCTCCTGGATGCCCCTGGAGAGTGAGCGGCGGGGCCTTGTCGTACGTAATTCCTGTGACTGCTGGGGGTGTTGGGCACGAATTTGTCAAGAGGTCGGATGGGTTGACGTTAAGGAAGGACCCCCCCTTCAGGTGTCGAACACTGGTGCGTCATAATTGCTTGTGAATGTGAACGCGTTCACAAGCGTGTCCTGATTGCTCCCGTGATGTGGATCACAAACAGGGCAAACTGCCGCTCTTGGCTTGCGGCGACGTAAGGAGAAGGCGACGTGAACCTGGCTTTGGCGCCGGAGACTCTGGCGCGCTGGCAGTTCGGCATCACCACCGTCTACCACTTCCTCTTCGTCCCCCTGACGATCTCGCTGGCCGCGCTGACCGCCGGCCTGGAGACCGCCTGGGTGCGCACGGGGAAGGAGAAGTACCTCAGAGCCACCAAGTTCTGGGGCAAACTCTTCCTGATCAACATCGCGATGGGTGTCGTCACCGGGATCGTCCAGGAGTTCCAGTTCGGCATGAACTGGTCCGCCTACTCGCGCTTCGTCGGCGACGTCTTCGGTGCCCCGCTCGCCTTCGAGGCCCTCATCGCCTTCTTCTTCGAGTCCACCTTCATCGGGCTGTGGATCTTCGGCTGGGACAAGCTCCCGAAGAAGATCCACCTGGCCTGTATCTGGATGGTCTCCATCGGCACGATCCTGTCGGCGTACTTCATCCTCGCGGCCAACTCGTGGATGCAGCACCCCGTCGGCTACAAGATCGACAAGGCGCGGGGGCGGGCCGAACTCACCGACTTCTGGGCCGTCCTGACCCAGAACACCGCGCTCACCCAGGCGTTCCACACCCTGTCCGCGTCCTTCCTCACCGGTGGCGCCTTCATGGTCGGCATCGCCGCCTTCCACCTGATGCGCAAGAAGCACATCCAGGTGATGAAGACCTCGCTGCGCCTGGGCCTGATCACCGTCGTCATCGGCGGCCTGCTCACGGCGGTCAGCGGGGACACGCTCGGCAAGGTCATGTTCAAGCAGCAGCCGATGAAGATGGCCGCCGCCGAGGCGCTGTGGGACGGCCAGTCCCCCGCCCCCTTCTCCGTCTTCGCCTACGGCGACGTCGAGAAGGGCCACAACACCGTCGCCATCGAGATCCCCGGCCTGCTGTCGTTCCTCGCCGACGACAACTTCTCCTCGTACGTCCCCGGCATCAACGACGTCAACAAGGCCGAGCAGCAGAAGTTCGGGCCCGGCGACTACCGGCCCAACATCCCCGTCGCCTTCTGGGGCTTCCGCTGGATGATCGGCTTCGGCATGACGTCCTTCGCGATCGGGCTCGCGGGCCTGTGGCTGACCCGGAAGAAGTTCCTGCTGCCCCAGCACCTGCGGGTCGGCGACGACGAGGTGCCGCACCTGGTGCTCTTCCGCAAGCAGGCCCTCGGCCCCACGCTCACCAAGTGGTACTGGCGCGTCGCCGTCCTGACCATGGGTTTCCCGCTGATCGCCAACTCCTGGGGCTGGATCTTCACCGAGACCGGCCGCCAGCCCTGGGTCGTCTACGGCGTCCTGCGCACCCGGGACGCGGTCTCCCCCGGTGTCTCCCAGGCCGAGGTCCTCACCTCGATGATCGTCTTCACCGCGCTCTACGCCGTCCTCGCCGTCATCGAGGTCAAGCTCCTCGTGAAGTACGTCAAGGCGGGCCCGCCCGAACTCACCGAGGCCGACCTCAATCCGCCCACGAAGATCGGCGGCGACCTGCGGGACGCCGACAAGCCGATGGCCTTCTCCTACTAGGCCGGGGAGCGAACAAGTCATGGAACTGCACGACGTCTGGTTCGTCCTCATCGCCGTCCTGTGGACCGGCTACTTCTTCCTGGAGGGCTTCGACTTCGGAGTCGGCGTCCTCACCAAACTGCTCGCCCGCGACCGGCCCGAGCGGCGGGTGCTGATCAACACGATCGGACCCGTCTGGGACGGCAACGAGGTGTGGCTGCTCAGCGCGGGCGGCGCGACCTTCGCCGCCTTCCCCGACTGGTACGCCACCCTCTTCTCCGGCTTCTACCTGCCGCTCCTGGTCATCCTGGTCTGCCTGATCGTGCGCGGTGTCGCCTTCGAGTACCGCGCCAAGCGGCCCGAGGAGAACTGGCAGCGCAACTGGGAGCACGCGATCTTCTGGACCTCGCTGATCCCGGCGTTCCTGTGGGGCGTGGCCTTCGCGAACATCACCCACGGGGTGAAGATCGACGCCGACATGGAGTACGTCGGCGGCTTCTGGGCGCTGCTCAACCCGTACGCGCTCCTCGGCGGACTGGTCACGCTGTCGCTGTTCACCTTCCACGGAACGGTGTTCACGGCCCTGAAGACCGTGGGGGAGATCCGGGAGCGGGCCCGCCGGCTGGCGCTGTACGTCGGCCTGGTCACCGCCGTGCTCGCGCTGGTCTTCCTGGTCTGGACGCAGGCCGACAAGGGTGACGCCAAGAGCCTGGTCGCGCTGGTCGTGGCCGTGCTCGCCCTGGTCGCCGCCCTGGTCGCGAACCAGCGGGGGCGCGAGGGATGGTCGTTCGCGCTGTCCGGCATCACCATCGTGGGCGCTGTCGCGATGCTGTTCCTGACGCTCTTCCCGAACGTCATGCCGTCCACGCTCAACCCGGACTGGAGCCTCACGGTCACCAACGCCTCGTCGAGCCCGTACACCCTGAAGATCATGACGTGGTGCGCGGTGATCGCCACGCCGATCGTGATGCTCTACCAGGGCTGGACCTACTGGGTGTTCCGCAAGCGGATCGGGACGCAGCACATCGCGGCCGAGATCGGGCACTGAGCGTGCGGTGCCGGTGCCGGTCCAGGTGAGGTTCGCGATGTTTCACGTGAAACACCCTCAGTGCGGAGGGTTTCACGTGAAACATCGCTCATCCGGGCCGAAGGGCATGTTTCACGTGAAACATGCCCGTTGAGAGCGGGGTTCGAGAAGAAGGTGTGTTTCACGTGAAACCGATCGATCCGCGTCTGATCCGGTACGCCCGCGCCACCCGGCTCTTCCTGGTGGCGGTCGTCGGCCTCGGTGCCGTCGGGGCGCTGCTGGTCATCGCCCAGGCGATGCTCATCGCCGAGGTGGTCGTGGGCGCCTTCCAGCACGGCCACTCCGCCGCCGGTCTCCGCACTCCCCTGCTGTTGCTGGTCGCCGTCGCGGGCGGCCGGGCGCTCGTGTCCTGGCTCACCGAACTCGCCGCGCACCGGGCGAGCGCGGCCGTGAAGTCGCAGTTGCGGGGGCAGCTGCTCGAACGGGCCGGGGCGCTCGGTCCCGGATGGCTGAGCGGGCAGCGCACCGGCTCGCTGGTCGCCCTCGCCACCCGGGGCGTCGACGCGCTCGACGACTACTTCGCACGCTATCTGCCGCAGTTGGGGCTCTCCGTCGTCGTCCCCGTGGCGGTGCTCGCGCGGGTCGTCACCGAGGACTGGGTGTCGGCGGCGATCATCGTCGGCACGCTGCCGCTGATCCCGCTGTTCATGATCCTCATCGGCTGGGCCACCCGGACCCAGATGGACCGTCAGTGGCGGCTGCTGTCCCGGCTCTCGGGGCACTTCCTCGACGTGGTCGCCGGGCTGCCGACGCTCAAGGTGTTCGGCCGGGCCAAGGCGCAGGCCGAGTCGATCCGGCGGATCACCGGCGAGTACCGGCAGGCGACCATGCGGACGCTGCGGATCGCCTTCCTGTCCTCCCTCGCCCTCGAACTGCTCGCCACCATCTCGGTCGCGCTGGTCGCCGTCACCATCGGCATGCGGCTCGTCCACGGCGACATGGAGCTGTACAACGGACTGGTCGTCCTGGTGCTGGCCCCCGAGGCGTACTTGCCGCTGCGGCAGGTGGGCACGCAGTACCACGCGGCGGCGGAGGGGCTGGCCGCCGCCGAGGAGATCTTCGCGGTGCTGGAGGCGCCGGCGCCGGTGGACGGGTCGCGGCGGCTGCCGGGAGGACCGGCGGATTCCGAGGGCTCGCCGGGTTCCGCGGGGGCTGTCGCCTTTGAGGCGGTCAGCGTGCGGTATCCGGGGCGGTCGTCCGACGCCGTGCGCGAGGTGTCCTTCACCGTGGCGCCGGGGGAGACCGTCGCGCTGACCGGGCCGAGCGGGGTGGGCAAGTCGACCCTGCTGAACGTGCTGCTCGGGTTCGTGGCGCCCACCGGGGGCCGGGTGCTGGTCGGGGGCGCCGAGCTGGCCGGGGCGGACCTGGCCGAGTGGCGGTCCCGGATCGCCTGGGTGCCGCAGCGGCCGCACCTGTACGCGGGCACGATCGCCGACAACGTACGGCTGGCCCGGCCCGACGCCGACGACACGGCGCTGCGGCGGGCCCTCGCGGACGCGGGCGCCCTCGACTTCGTGACCGCGCTGCCCGACGGCCTCGACACCGTGCTCGGCGAGGACGGCGCCGGACTCTCCGCCGGACAGCGGCAACGGCTCGCCCTGGCGCGGGCGTTCCTCGCGGACCGGCCCGTCCTGCTGCTCGACGAACCGACGGCCGCGCTCGACGGCGCGACCGAGGCGGAGGTCGTGACGGCGGTACGGAGGCTGGCCGCCGGGCGCACGGTACTGCTCGTGGCGCACCGGCCCGCGCTGGTGGGGGTGGCGGACCGGGTGGTGCGGGTGCCCGCGGCGGAGGCGGAGTCCCGCCCGGCGGTCGTCGGGGCCGGAGCCGTTCGGGACGGCGGTGACGTAGCGCCGGCCGGGGAGGTTCTGCCCGCCGGTGAGGGAAGTGGCGTTGCCGGTGCGCTCGCCGCGGAGGGGCGGGTGCTTGCCCGGGTGCGGGGGATGGCGAAGCCGTTGCGGGGGCGGCTCGCGCTGGCGCTGCTGCTCGGCGGGTGTGCGCTGGGGAGTGCCGTGGGGCTGATGGCGACCTCCGGGTGGCTGATCTCGCGGGCCTCGCAGGAGCCGCCGGTGCTGTATCTGATGGTCGCCGTCACCGCCACGCGGGCCTTCGGGATCGGGCGGGCCGTCTTCCGGTACGCGGAGCGGCTCGTGTCGCACGACGCGGTGCTGCGGATGCTGGCCGACACCCGGGTCGCCGTCTACCGGCGCCTTGAGCGCCTCGCGCCCGCCGGACTGCGCACCACCCGGCGCGGCGACCTGCTGTCACGGCTCGTCGCCGACGTCGACGCCTTGCAGGACTACTGGCTGCGGTGGCTGCTGCCGGTGGGCGCCGCCGCCGTCGTCTCCGCCGGATCGATCGCCTTCACCGGCTGGCTGCTGCCCGAGGCCGGGGCGGTGCTCGCCGCCGGGCTGCTCGTGGCGGGGGTCGGCGTGCCGCTGCTGACCGCCGCCGTGGCGCGCCGCGCCGAGCGGCGGCTTGCACCGGCCCGGGGCCTGCTCGCGACCCAGGTGGCCGACCTGCTGACCGGCACCGCCGAGCTGACGGTCGCCGGTGCGCTGCCCGCGCGCCGGGCCGAGGTCCGCGCGGCGGACGCGGCGCTCACCCGGATCGCCTCCCGCGGCGCCACTGCCGGCGCGCTCGGCGCCGGGCTCACCGCGCTCGTGACCGGGCTGACCGTCGCCGCCTCCGCGCTGGTGGGCGCCCAGGCCGTCGCCGCCGGGCGGCTGCACGGGGTGACCATGGCCGTCGTCGTCCTCACCCCGCTCGCCGCGTTCGAGGCGGTGCTCGGACTGCCGCTCGCCGCCCAGTTCCGGCAGCGGGTCCGGCGCAGCGCCGAGCGCGTGTACGAGGTCCTGGACGCGCCCGAGCCCGTACGCGAACCCGAGGTGCCCGCGGCGGCGCCCGCGAGGCCGTTCCCGCTGGTCGTCCGCGGTCTCACCGCCCGCTACCCCGGGCAGGACCGGGACGCCCTCGCCGGGCTCGACCTGCGGCTCGACCGGGGGCGCCGGATCGCCGTCGTGGGGGCGTCCGGGGCGGGCAAGACGACGCTGGCGCAGGTGCTGCTGCGGTTCCTGGACGCGGACGCGGGGTCGTACACCCTGGGCGGCGTCGACGGGTACGCGCTCGACGGCGACGACGTACGGCGGATGGTCGGGCTGTGTGCGCAGGACGCGCACCTCTTCGACAGCTCCGTGCGGGAGAACCTGCTGCTCGCGCGGAAGGGCGCGACCGAGGCGGAGCTGCGGGACGCCTTGGGCCGGGCCCGGCTGCTGGAGTGGGTGGACGGGCTGCCCGAGGGGATCGACACGCTCGTCGGCGAGCACGGGGCGCGGCTGTCGGGCGGGCAGCGGCAGCGGCTGGCGCTGGCGCGGGCGCTGCTCGCGGACTTCCCGGTGCTGGTGCTCGACGAGCCGGGCGAACATCTCGACCTGCCGACGGCCGACGCGCTGACCGGGGATCTGCTGGCCGCGACGGCGGGGCGGGGCGTGCTGCTGATCACGCACCGGCTGGCCGGACTTGAGGCCGTGGACGAGGTGATCGTGCTGGACGAGGGGCGGGTCGTGCAGCGGGGGGAGTTCGCGGAACTGGTGGCCGTGGCGGGGCCGTTGCGGGAGGTCGCGTTGCGGGAGGCGGAGGGGGAGCTGTCGGGGGTGGGGGCTTTGGGGGCGG
>LJCV01000250.1 GCA_001298575.1 Actinobacteria bacterium OK074 | reverse complement strand
AAACCGCGGCGGTCCGTCACGGAGCAGCGAAGCTACTTGACCAGCACCGCGCCATCGTACGGCCCCGCGCAGCCGCCTCGGTCACGCACCGGCGGACCCCACCCGCCCGACCCCCACCCCCCGCTTCGTATTCCCGTAACAATGGACTGTGATCTCTCCGGTCTCCTCGATGCCCCGGAGCGCCCACCGGTCCAGGCCGGAGGCGACTCCCTACGTCGACCTCACCCGTGCGGAGTGGAGCGCGCTGCGCGACAAGACGCCGCTGCCACTGAGCGCCGAGGAGGTCGAGAAGCTGCGCGGCCTGGGCGATGTCATCGACCTCGACGAGGTGCGCGACATCTACCTCCCGCTCTCCCGCCTCCTCAACCTCTACGTCGGCGCCACGGACGGCCTCAGAGGCGCCCTCAACACCTTCCTGGGCGAACAGGGCTCCCAGTCGGGCACCCCGTTCGTCATCGGCGTCGCGGGCTCGGTCGCGGTCGGCAAGTCGACCGTGGCGCGCCTCCTCCAGGCGCTCCTCTCCCGCTGGCCCGAGCACCCGCGCGTGGAGCGGGTCACCACGGACGGTTTCCTGCTGCCCACCAAGGAGCTGGAAGCCCGTGGCCTGATGGCGCGGAAAGGTTTCCCCGAGTCCTACGACCGCCGCGCACTGACCCGTTTCGTCGCGGACATCAAGGCGGGCAAGGACGAGGTCACGGCCCCCGTCTACTCCCACCTGATCTACGACATCGTCCCCGGCGAGAAGCTGACGGTCCGCCGCCCCGACATCCTCATCGTCGAGGGCATCAACGTCCTCCAGCCCGCCCTCCCCGGTCTCGACGGCCGCACGCGCGTGGGTCTCGCGGACTACTTCGACTTCAGCGTGTACGTCGACGCCAGCCCCGAGGACATCCAGCGCTGGTACCTCAACCGCTTCAAGAAGCTGCGCCAGACCGCCTTCCAGGACCCGTCCTCGTACTTCAGGAAGTACACGCAGGTCACCGAGGAGGAGTCGCTGGAGTACGCCCGCCGGATGTGGCGCACCGTCAACCTCCCCAACCTGCTCCAGAACGTGGCCCCCACCCGGGGCCGCGCCACCCTCATCGTCCGCAAGGGCCCGGACCACAAGGTGCAGCGCCTGAACCTGCGCAAGCTGTAGAGCGGGGCGCGCCGTTGTCAGAGGGGCCTGCTAGAAAGGCGCCATGCTGCACCTGCGCCTGATCACCCCGGCCGACCGGACCGACGACGTCGTCCACCTGATCGAGAAGACGGTCGGCACCGCCCACCTGGTGGTGCTGCCGGACGCCGCCCGCAACCCCGTCGGGGACGTCGTGCTGTGCGACGTGGCCCGCGAGGCGGGCGACGAACTGATCGGCGGCCTGCGGGAGTTGGGCCTGGACAAGACGGGCTCCATCGCCGTCGAGAACATCGACCTGTCCCTGTCCAAGCGCGCCGACAAGGCCGAGGCGGACGCCCCCGGCGAGGGCGCGGACGCGGTCCTGTGGGAGCACCTGGCGGACGCCACGCACGAGGAGTCCACGCTCTCGATCACCTACGTGGCGTTCCTCACCATCGCCACCATGATCGCGGCCTGCGGTGTGGTCCTGGACAACGCGGTCCTGATCGTCGGCGCGATGGCGGTGGGCCCCGAGTTCGGCCCCCTGGCCGGCATCAGCACGGCCCTGGTCCGCCGGGCCCCACGCCTGGCACTGCGCTCACTGATCGCCCTGGTCGTCGGCTTCGTGGTGGCGATGGGCGCCACGGTCGTCTTCAGCGGCCTGATGGACACCCTGGACCTCTTCCACCAGTCGGACCTCGAAGGCGCCCGCCCCAACACGGCCTTCATCTACGCCCCCGACGCCTTCTCCTTCGTCGTGGCCGTCCTGGCGGGCATCGCCGGCACCCTCTCCCTCACCTCGGCGAAGTCCGGCGCCCTGGTAGGCGTGGCCATCTCGGTGACGACGGTCCCCGCGGCCGCCAACGCGGCGGTGGCCCTGAGCTACGGCGACACCAGCCAAACCATCGGCTCAACCAACCAGTTGCTCTTGAACCTACTGGGCATCGTCCTGGCAGGCACCGTCACGCTGCTGGCACAGAAGTGGCTGTGGGCGAGACAGAGGGCAGCTTCCCGAGGCCACTGAGGGGCGCGGGGCTGTGACATCGTGCGGCTCCGCCGCGTGAGCGCGAGCAACCACAACAACCCCGCAGCCCGCAACGCACAGCTCCCCACCCCAAACCGACCGCCGCCACCTGCCACCTACCCCAGCGCAGACTTCACGGCATCAGCCAGCCGCCCGGCAACAGACCGAGCCTGATCAATATCCACAGCCTCCACCATCACCCGAACCAACGGCTCGGTCCCGGAAGGCCGAAGCAACACCCGCCCGGTGGACCCCAACTCCCGCTCGGCTTCAGCGACCGCGGAAGCCAACTCCGCGGACGTCCCCACCCGCGTCCGATCCACATCAGGCACGTTGATGAGCACCTGGGGCAACCGCTCCATGACCCCCGCGAGATCGCGAAGCGTCCGCCCACTCGCAGCGACCCGAGCGGCCAGAAGCAACCCAGTCAGAGTCCCGTCCCCGGTGGTCGCATGATCAAGGATGATGACATGCCCCGACTGCTCGCCCCCAAGGGCGTACCCGTGCTCTTTCATCTCCTCAAGCACGTACCGGTCCCCGACCGCGGTCTGTACAAGCTTCAACCCCTCCCGCTCCAGCGCGAGCTTGAACCCGAGGTTGGACATGACGGTGGCGACGACGGTGTCGGCCCGCAGCGCGGAACGCTCACGCATGGCCAGCGCCAGCACGGCCATGATCTGATCCCCGTCGACCTCCTCGCCCGTGTGATCGACGGCAAGGCACCGGTCGGCGTCCCCATCATGAGCAATACCGAAGTCGGCCCCATACTCCAGCACGGCGGCCTTGAGAGGCCCAAGATGGGTAGACCCGCACCCATCGTTAATGTTCAGCCCATCCGGCTCAGTCCCAATCGTGACGACCTCGGCCCCGGCGCGCGTGAACGCCTCGGGCGAGACGAGGGCGGCGGCGCCATGGGCCTCGTCAAGAACGACCTTCAGCCCGTCGAGCCGATTCGGTACGACATCGACGAGGTGCCCGACGTACCGCTCGAACCCTTCCCCGTACGCCCGCACGCGCCCGACGCCGTCGCCGGTCGGCCGGTCCCAGGGCGCGCCCGTGCGGTGCTCCTCGTAGACGGACTCGATGCGCTCCTCCAGCTCGTCGTCGAGCTTGTGCCCGCCGCGGGCGAGGAACTTGATGCCGTTGTCGGGCATGGCGTTGTGGCTGGCGGAGAGCACGACGCCGAGGTCGGCGCCGAGGACCGCGGTGAGGTACGCCACGGCCGGGGTCGGCAGCACGCCGACCGTCAGCACGTCGACGCCCGCACTGGCCAGACCCGCGACGACGGCGGCCTCCAGGAACTCTCCCGACGCGCGCGGGTCCCGTCCGACGACGGCCACCGGCCGATGGCCCTCGAACGTGCCCGCCTCGGCCAGCACGTGCGCCGCCGCGACGGAGAGGCCGAGAGCCATCTCGGCCGTCAGATCCGCGTTGGCGACACCGCGCACGCCGTCCGTGCCGAAGAGTCGTCCCACTGTGGTGTCCTCCGAGTGTGCTGAGATGTGCGGCTCGTGTACGGCAGGTGCACTGCACCGGACCGGGGTACTACCGGAGTGCTGATGCCGAGTGTCCAGGCAGGACCCGCTCACGTATATCCCCCGACGGGCCCGTTTCCCCTGCCCGGTCGCCCAGGTTGCTCCATAAGTCTGTGTGTGGAGCTATGCGTGCGCCGTGCAATCGGCGTAGCCGCGCGCGGGAGCGTAAGCCTGTGATAAGTGGCCGCCCCGTGAAAAACACCGCCCCGGCGGCACGAGGAGCGTGCGACCGGGGCGAGCGTTGCGTACAGCGCGTACCTCGTACGAGGGCGGCGGCGCCCGAAGGCGCGGCCGCTCCCGTGACGGGGTTTAGCGCTTGCTGTACTGCGGAGCCTTGCGGGCCTTCTTGAGACCGGCCTTCTTGCGCTCGACCGCACGGTCGTCGCGACGGAGGAAGCCGGCCTTCTTGAGGGCGCCACGGTTGTTGTCGACGTCGGCCTCGTTCAGCGCGCGGGCGACACCGAGACGGAGGGCACCGGCCTGACCGGAGACACCGCCACCCGCGATGCGGGCGATGACGTCGTAACGGCCTTCGAGCTCAAGAACCTTGAAGGGCTCGTTGACTTCCTGCTGGTGCACCTTGTTGGGGAAGTAGTCCTCAAGGGTGCGACCGTTGATCTTCCACTTGCCGGTGCCCGGCACGATGCGAACGCGCGCGATGGCGTTCTTGCGACGGCCCAGGCCGGCGGCCGGCTGCGGGTCGCCGAAGCGGCCGGCGAGCGACTCGGTGGTGTACTCGCCCTCCACCGGGACCTCGGTCTCGGTGGTGTAGCTCTCGATGTCGACGTTCTCGATGTCGACAGCGGCGTCGTCGAGCGGCTGCTCGACAGTGGTCTCGGCCACGATTCTCCTCAGATTCTTTTTCGTCTTAGGGGGTGGCCGGAACTACTGCGCGACCTGGGTGATCTCGAACGGCACCGGCTGCTGCGCAGCGTGCGGGTGGACGTCACCCTTGTAGACCTTCAGCTTCGAGAGCATCTGACGGCCCAGCGTGTTCTTCGGGAGCATGCCCTTGACGGCCTTCTCGACGGCCTTCTCGGGGTTCTTGTCCAGCAGCTCGTCGTAGCGGACCGAGCGCAGACCGCCCGGGTAGCCCGAGTGGCGGTACGCCATCTTCTGGGTCCGCTTGTTGCCGGAGAGGTGCACCTTGTCCGCGTTGATGATGATGACGAAGTCACCGGTGTCAACGTGCGGCGCGTAGATCGGCTTGTGCTTGCCACGCAGGAGGGAGGCGGCAGTGGAGGCCAGACGACCCAGGACGATGTCCTGGGCGTCGATGACGTGCCACTGACGCGTCACATCGCCGGGCTTGGGGCTGTACGTACGCACGGTTCGTAGCCTTCGCTTCTTCAGTGAGGTTCCTGACAAGGTCACCGAAGACGATCACGACAGCCCTGACCGCACAGGCGGCGACGCATACCGCGTGCTGGTCGCTGGTCATCGGTCCGGTGGACCGGTGTAAGGGCGTCTCACGTGAGAATGAGCAAGCCAATACACATAACGAAGAGGCAGAATACCCGCGATAGCCCAGCCGGGTCAAAACGAGCCCCCCGCACGCGCAGCGGCGTTGACGCAAGCCCCCACGGACCCGCGACCAACCCACGGCGGCAAGGGGACGGCACGGGGGTGTCCGCCCGCAGCGGCTGGCGCGTCAAAAAACAGCACCTCCACAGCCACACCGACTCCGCGCCAGACCGAGGACGGATACCCCCGTGCCGGCCCCGACCCCCCACCCACCTCAAGGGGCGCGAGGAACGGCGCGAGCAACCCCCACCGAACCCGCACAGGCCGCCGCAGGCACCCCGCACAGGCCGCCGCAGGCACCCCGCACAGCCGCCGCGGGCGACCCGTCTAAGATGCGCCCCATGAGTTATGGGCAAGGGGAGCCCCCCTGGGATCCCTGGAAACCGGGCTCCCAGCAACCGCGGTGGGGCAGCGAGACCAACGACACACCGGACTGGGCCGCCCTCGCGCACCAGTCCGAGACACGCAACAAACGCCGCCGCCTGCTGTTCGTCGTCGGCGGCGCCTTCGCCACCGTCGCGATCGGCGCGGCCGTGGCGATGGCCGTCGTGTCCGCGAACAAGAGCGACGACACGGCCAACCAGCCCGCCAGCCTGCCCTCCACCGCCGCGATCCCGAGCGGCAGCGCGGCGGCCCCGTCGTTCGCCCCGACCTCCGCACCACCCCCGCTGGACCCGACGGAGTTCATATCCAGCGCGAGCAAGGACACCGCTCCGCTCAGCGCGGACACACTCTTCCCGACGACACGGGTGACGCTCAACTCGAACGTCTACACCAAGGCCGCGACCGCCTCCACCACCAAGTGCGCGCTCGCCGCCCAGGGCACCCTGCCCGCCATCCTCACGAAGAACGACTGCACGCGCGTCATCCGCGTCACCTACCGCGCGGCGAACGGCGTGGCGGTCACCGTGGGCGCCGCGGTCTTCAGTACGACGGCCGAGGCCGACCGGACCAAGACCGAGGCCGACAAGCAGAGCATCATCACCTCCCTGCCGGGCAACGGCGTCGCCACGTTCTGCCGCTCGGCGTTCTGCCGCTCGACCACCAACTCCTACGGCCGCTACGCGTACTTCACGATCGGCGGCTTCACCAACGGCACGGACGTCACGACGAAGGACACCCGGGTCTTCACGGCCGGCGACGACCTCGCGCAGTACGTCTTCAGCCAGATCCGCCAGCGCGGCGTGACCCAGGCCCAGGCGGCGGCCAACCAGTAGCGCGCGGCGACGCTACATCCAAGAGATTGAATTCTGCCAAACCCAACTTGAAATAGACCAACGTCAGGCAATTCCAAATACCACCCCCACCCACCCCAACCCGCATGAGAATTTCTCATCCGAGCGACAATAAACCTCCGGCCCAACCACAGCAACACACAAGTCTCCGCAGGTGATCAGGGGTCCGGCCGGGTAAGCAACCAGCACCCACCGAATCCGTTAACCCTTCTTTCGCAACCCTTACCTTTAAAAGCCTTGCAATTTACTCTCCCACTGGCAGGATCAGCCTCCGTGAACGCCTGGTATTAAAAGTCCCCAGGGACAACCAACCCGGTCGTCAATCGCCGAAGAGGGCGCTTGTCCACCGCGCCGTGCCACCGCGCCGGCGCTCTGCCGATCTCGCGGAAGAGTCTGTGGCCGCGGCGCCTGGCTGATCCGGCGCCGGGAGCGCCACCGGCAGCGCCGCGCCGGCCCCGAGCACGCCAAGCACATGGCCCAGGGCATCCTGACCTGTCCCCGCGAGAACGCGGTCAACCCCTTCACCTGGCTGGCCGACGCCGTCCGCCCCGCCGACGACATCGCCCGCTTCCAGGCCCTCACCGGCAGACGATCCTGTGGGCCCTCAACTTCGCCTACGTCATCTGGACCTACGGGGAGGGACTGCGCCTCAACGCCATCGCCTCGGCCGGCGGGCGGTGCGCAAGTGGTGGGAGCCGATCGTCGTGGTCGGCCTCATACCGGTCTTCTCGGTGCTGGAAGGGCTCGGCGGCTTCAAGGGCTTTCTGAAGTTCCTCCGCCACGGGGAGAACAAGTTCGTCGTGATCGCCAAGCCCGCGCGGCCGTCGTGAACCAGGCGCGCAAGCAGGCCCGTTACCTCATCGGCCCGCACGCCAACTCCGTGGCCCTGTCCTTCCCGTTCTACACGACGGGCGGCCGGCGCGGCACCATCGAGCCCGCCTCCCGCGCGGCCTGGTTCGCCTCCTGCCGGACCTTCCTCGCCCCGTACCTGAAGATCGCCCAGCGGGGCGGCGCCGACAGCTTCGTGCTCGGCACCGAGCTGAGCTCCATGGAGAGCGACCAGCGCTGGACCGCCCTGGTCGCCGCCGCGAAGAAGATCTACTCGGGCGACCTCGGCTACGACGCCAACGGGGACAAGTTCGTCACCGGCAGCACCAAAGTGCCCGTGGACGACGTCGACGTGGACGCCTACTTCCCCGTCAAGGTGCCCGACAGCGCCTCCGTCCGGACCCTGGTCAACGGCTGGAACACCTGGCTGGACCGGCGGACGACCGGCACCCTGCGCGGGATCACCGTCTCCGAGGCCGGAATCGGCGCCATGGACGGCGCCTATGCCAAACCGGGCGACTGCACCAGCCGCCGCACGGTCAACACCCACGTCCAGGCCGCCTGGTACACGGCCGCCTGTGAGGTCGTCCGGGAGCGCCGGATGAAGGGCGTCTACTTCTGGTCGCTCTCCTTCGCCTCTACCCCGACGGCGACGGCGTCCACCTCACCCAGGCGGGCATGGAGTACCTGACCCCGTGACTGGAGAGGTCGATCAAGGCGGTGCTGAAAAAGTAACGACCCGGCGGGTGCCGCCCCGGCTCAACAACAGCCGCCGGCACCCGCCGCCCCCGGCAACGACCGCTTGTTCCGCGCCTCTTTGCTGCGCGCCGCGAGCAACTCGTCGGCGGGGTACCCGACTTCTTCGAGCGTGAGCCCGTGCGGCCGTACGACGTGCACGGCGGAGTCGCGCACGCCCGCGGCAAGTACCTTGCCGGGCCAGTCCGTTGCCCGGTGCCCGTCGCCGACGAACAGCAGCGCACCGATGAGCGAACGCACCATGTTGTGGCAGAAGGCGTCGGCGCGGACGGTGGCGGTGACAATCCCGTCGTCCCCGCGCACGAGGTGCAGCGCCTGGAGGGTACGGATGGTGGTGGCCCCCTCCCGCTTCTTGCAGTAGGCGGCGAAGTCGTGCTCGCCGAGCAGGAGTTGGGCCGCCTGGTTCATGGCATCGACGTCGAGCGGCCAGTCGTGCCAGAGCACGTGGTTGCGCAACAGCGGGTCCACACCGCCCGGATGGTCGGCGACCCGGTACGCGTACCGCCGCCAGACCGCCGAGAACCGGGCGTTGAAGCCCCGGGGAGCCTCCGCGACCCCCCACACCCGCACATCCTTCCCGAGCCGCCCGGCAAGCCGCTTGAGCAGCTTCTCGCGGTGCTCGTCCCAGACGTCCTCGGGCAGATCCACATGCGCCACTTGCCCCCGCGCATGCACCCCCGCGTCCGTCCGCCCGGCCACGGTCAACTCGTACGTGACCCCCTGCGACCGCGTAACGGTCCGCAGAGCGTCCTCGATCTCCCCCTGCACCGTCCGCCGCCCCCCGGCCTGCTTGGCCCACCCGGAGAACCCGGTCCCGTCGTAGGACAGATCGAGACGGACACGAACGAACCCGGGCGCTGCTTCATCACTCACAGGGAGATCCTCTCAGGAACACAAAAGCGGGCCCGCTCCTGAAAAGGAACGGGCCCACCAACGCCACTCAGGGGCGCGGGGAACTGCGCGACAAGCCACGACGGCGCCGCAGCCGCAAACGCACACCTCCCGGCAGACGCTTACGCGTCCTTGACGTCACCCTCAGCCGCTTCCGCGGCGGGCTCAGCCGCAGCCTCGTCGACCTTGGCGTCCTCAACAACCTCAACGGGCGCCACAACTTCGGCATCCTGCGCGGCACGCTTGGTGGCGGCCTCGGCCTCACCAGTGGCCTCCTGCGCAACCGTCAACGCCTCGACCAGCTCGATGACAGCCATGGGCGCGTTGTCGCCACGGCGGTTACCGATCTTGGTGATACGGGTGTAGCCACCCGGACGGTTCTCGTACCGCGGGCCGATCTCGGTGAAGAGCGTGTGCACGATGCTCTTGTCCGTGATGACCTGGAGCACCTGACGGCGGTTGTGAAGGTCGCCCTTCTTCGCCTTGGTGACCAGACGCTCGGCGTACGGCCGCAGCCGACGGGCCTTCGCCTCGGTGGTGGTGATCCGGCCGTGCTCGAAGAGCGCCTTCGCGAGGTTCGCGAGGAGCAGCTTCTCGTGCGCGGCACTGCCGCCCAGACGGGCACCCTTGGTGGGCTTCGGCATGGTTCTTCTCCTGTGTGTCTGCCCCGGCCGTATCAGGTACCGAGGTCAGTATCCGAGCGGGCGGCTGCCCGTCGAAGATCCGGGGTCCGCTGTCGCGGACCCCGGAGGTGGTGGAGATCAGTACTGCTCGGTCTCCACGAAACCCGCGTCCGCGTCGTCGTCGGCACCGAAGGCGTCGGCGGCGGCGGTCGGGTCGAATCCGGGCGGGCTGTCCTTGAGGGCCAGGCCCATGCCGGCCAGCTTCGCCTTGACCTCGTCGATCGACTTCGCACCGAAGTTGCGGATGTCGAGGAGGTCCGCCTCGGAGCGCGCGACCAGCTCACCCACGGAGTGGATGCCCTCACGCTTGAGGCAGTTGTACGACCGAACGGTGAGCTCCAGCTCCTCGATCGGCAGGGCGAGATCGGCGGCGAGGGCGGCGTCCGTCGGGGACGGACCCATGTCGATGCCCTCGGCGTCGATGTTCAGCTCGCGCGCGAGACCGAACAGCTCGACCAGGGTCTTACCGGCGGAGGCCATGGCGTCACGGGGACGCATCGCCTGCTTGGTCTCGACGTCGACGATCAGCTTGTCGAAGTCGGTGCGCTGCTCGACACGCGTGGCCTCGACCTTGTACGTGACCTTGAGAACCGGCGAGTAGATCGAGTCGACCGGGATGCGCCCGATCTCCTGACCGACCTGCTTGTTCTGAACGGCGGAGACGTAACCGCGACCGCGCTCGACGGTCAGCTCCATCTCCAGCTTGCCCTTGCCGTTGAGCGTGGCGAGGACGAGGTCGGGGTTGTGCACCTCGACACCGGCGGGCGGGGCGATGTCGGCGGCGGTCACGAGACCCGGTCCCTGCTTGCGCAGGTACATGACGACCGGCTCGTCGTGCTCACTGCTCACGACCAGCTGCTTGATGTTGAGGATGAGGTCGGTGACGTCCTCCTTGACACCCGGCACGGTGGTGAACTCGTGCAGGACGCCGTCGATGCGGATGCTGGTAACCGCGGCACCCGGGATCGACGACAGGAGGGTCCGGCGCAGGGAGTTGCCGAGGGTGTAGCCGAAGCCCGGCTCCAGCGGCTCGATCACGAACCGGGAGCGGAATTCGTCGACGACCTCTTCGGTCAACGAGGGACGCTGAGCGATCAGCATGTGTGGATCAGATCCTTCAGTCGTGGACGCCCACTATTTGACGTCCGACTCAGCCGCCCGAACAAACGGGCGGTTACTACAAGGGTACGGGCGGTACGGCGCCGTTGCAGGTGCCGTACCGCCCGAAACCCAAAGCGAAGACGAGAACGTCAGACGCGGCGACGAGAGGTTCACCTCCGCCAAGGCGGAGAAGTCGCCGCACCAGCAAAATCAGACGCGGCGACGCTTCGGCGGACGGCAGCCGTTGTGCGGGGTCGGGGTGACGTCCTGGATGGAGCCGACCTCAAGGCCCGTCGCCTGGAGCGAACGGATGGCGGTCTCACGACCGGAACCCGGGCCCTTGACGAAGACGTCGACCTTGCGCATGCCGTGCTCCTGGGCGCGGCGGGCAGCCGACTCGGCGGCCATCTGCGCGGCGAACGGCGTGGACTTGCGGGAGCCCTTGAAGCCGACGTGGCCGGCGGAGGCCCAGGAGATCACGTTGCCCGAGGGGTCCGTGATGGAGACGATCGTGTTGTTGAACGTGCTCTTGATGTGCGCGTGCCCGTGAGCGACGTTCTTCTTTTCCTTGCGGCGCACCTTCTTGGCAGCGCCCTGACGACCCTTGGGGGGCATCTATAACTCCTACAGGGAGGTGGTCGGTCCTACAGCGAAGACCGCTGATGAAGCGTTGTCCGCTGAGGACTACTTCTTGCCCGGCTTCTTCTTGCCGGCGATCGCGCGACGCGGGCCCTTGCGGGTGCGGGCGTTCGTGCTGGTGCGCTGACCGCGGACGGGCAGACCACGGCGGTGCCGCAGACCCTGGTAGCAGCCGATCTCCACCTTGCGGCGGATGTCGGCCTGCACCTCACGACGGAGGTCACCCTCGGTCTTGATGTTGCTGTCCACGTACTCGCGGATCGCGACGAGCTGCTCCTCGGAGAGGTCGCGCACGCGGGTGTTGGGGTCGACGCCGGTCGCTGCCAGCGTCTCCTGCGAGAGGGTCCGGCCGATGCCGAACACGTAGGTGAGGGCGACCTCCACACGCTTTTCGCGCGGGATGTCGACACCGGAAACGCGTGCCATTCAATGGCTCCAGTTGTCGTTCGGAGGTCTTCCGCAGGACCGGTTCCCAGTCGCCGGCCTCCCCTGTCTCAGGGATTAGGTACGACCTGGGTCCCCGGCCTCCGAACCGGGGGTATCGAACACATGTCTCGTGCTCGGGCCCTGCGTATGAACAAATTCAGCTTGCGTCGCGCGAAGTTACTGCGGATGCAGAGGTGGTGGTCGGTGCGGTCAGCCCTGGCGCTGCTTGTGGCGCGGGTTCTCGCAGATGACCATGACCCGTCCGTGACGGCGGATCACCCTGCACTTGTCGCAGATCTTCTTGACGCTCGGCTTGACCTTCATGGGGTGAGGTTCTCCGGGTCAGTTGCCGGCGGCCCCGCATCGAACACGGGGCGTGGGCAAGATCTACTTGTAGCGGTAGACGATCCGGCCACGCGTGAGGTCGTACGGAGACAGCTCCACCACGACCCGGTCGTCAGGGAGGATACGGATGTAGTGCATACGCATCTTGCCGCTGATGTGTGCCAGGACCTGGTGGCCGTTCTGGAGCTCGACCTTGAACATGGCGTTCGGAAGAGACTCGACGACAGTGCCCTCGATCTCGATGGCACCTTGCTTCTTGGCCACGCTTCGCCCTTCGAATCGACTACCTTGATCGACTCCCGAGCCTTTCCCTGTAAGGGCGCATGCGGACATGCGGGTGCACGAGAGCCGACGAGTCAGTCTACGTCAGTGCACCCGGAAAGACGAATCGAGGAAGGATGCCCCGCGCGGAAGATCGTTAAGCAACGAGTTACGCGGCAAGGGGGTCGGGAGCGGCGGTAATGCCGTGCTCAGCCAGCTTCGCCCTGCCCCCGTCGGGCGCCGTGAGCACCAACGGCCCCTCCTCCGTCAGCGCGACGGAGTGCTCCCAGTGCGAGGACCAGGTGCCGTCGGTCGTGATGACCGTCCAGTCGTCCTCAAGCACCTGGGTCTTGGGGGTGCCCAGCGACACCATGGGCTCGATGGCGAGGCAGAAGCCGGGGACCAGCTTCGGCCCCTTGCCGCGTCGCTTCTCGACGTAGTTCAGCAGGTGCGGGTCCATGTGCATCTCGGTGCCGATGCCGTGGCCGCCGTAGTCCTCGATGATGCCGTACCGGCCGCCGCCGGGCTTCGGCTGGCGGCGGATGTACGTCTCGATGGCGCGGGAGACGTCGACGAGCCGGTTGCCCTGCTTCATCGCGGCGATGCCGGCCCACATGGACTCTTCGGTCACCCGGGACAGCTCGATCAGCTCGGGGGCGTGGCCGGAGCCGACGAACGCGGTGTACGCGGCGTCGCCGTGCCAGCCGTCGATGATCGCGCCGCAGTCGATCGAGATGATGTCGCCGTCCTTGAGGACCACCTCGTCGGAGGGGATGCCGTGGACGACGACCTCGTTCGCCGAGGTGCAGATGGTGGCGGGAAAGCCGCCGTACCCAAGGAAGTTCGGCTTCGCGTTGTGCTCCGCGAGCACCTTGCGCGCGACCTGGTCCAGGTCCCTGGTCGTGGCCCCCGGCACGGCCGCCTCACGCGTGGCCGCGTGGATGGCGGCGACCACCAGCCCCGCCTCGCGCATTTTGGCGATCTGCTCGGGACTTTTGATCTGCACCATGGGTACGACGGCCTTCTTTCGAGGAGGAGGAGCAGGGGGCGACTGTCAACGATACGACCACGGCAGCCGCGCCCCAAAAGGGGCGCGGGGAACTGCGTGACCAGCCCCCACACACCCGCACCCGCCAACGAACGAACAGCCCCGCCCCAGTAGGCGACTTAACCTTCTGAGCCGTCACCACTACGCAGAGCATCCATCGCCCGCCCAGTAACCTCTTCCACCTTGCCGAGCGCCGAGATCGTCACCACAAGCCCCTGGGCCTTGTAGTAGTCGATGATCGGCTCGGTCTGCGTGTGGTAGACCTCCAGCCGCGTCCGCACGGTCTCCTCGGAGTCGTCGTCGCGCTGGTACAGCTCACCGCCGCACGCGTCGCAGACGCCCTCGGTCTTGGGCTTCTTGTACGAGACGTGGAAGACGTGCGCCGAGTCGTTGCGGCAGATGCGCCGTCCGGCGATCCGCTTGACGACCTCTTCCTCCGGGACCTCCAGGTCGAGGACCGCGTCCAGCTTCATGCCCTCGGTCTTGAGCATCTCGTCGAGGGCCTCGGCCTGGGAGACGTTGCGCGGGAAGCCGTCGAGCAGGAACCCGCCCGCCGCGTCCGCCTGCTCCATGCGGTCCTTGGCCATGCCGATGGTGACCTCGTCCGGGACCAGGTTCCCCGCGTCCATGTAGGACTTCGCGAGTTTGCCGAGCTCCGTCTGCTTGCTGATGTTCGCGCGGAACAGGTCGCCCGTGGAGATGTGCGGGATCGACAGGTTCTTGGCGAGGAACGCGGCCTGCGTTCCCTTACCCGCACCGGGCGGCCCGACGAGGACGATACGCATCAGCGGAGGAACCCTTCGTAATTGCGCTGCTGAAGCTGGCTCTCGATCTGCTTCACCGTCTCAAGGCCGACACCCACGATGATCAGGATGCTGGTCCCGCCGAACGGGAAGTTGTTCGTCGCTCCGAAGCCCACGAGTGCCATGGTCGGCACGAGAGCGATCAGACCCAGATACAGCGACCCTGGCCAGGTGATCCGGTTGAGCACGTAACTCAGGTACTCGGCGGTCGGACGACCGGCCCGGATACCAGGGATGAACCCACCATACTTCTTCATGTTGTCGGCAACTTCTTCGGGGTTGAAGGAGATCGCGACGTAGAAGAAGGCGAAGAAGACGATCAGCAGGAAGTACGAAGTGATGTAAACCGGGTGATCGCCCTTGGTCAGGTTGGTCTCGATCCACGTCTTCCAGCTGGAGTTGCTGCTGGAGAACTGGGCGATCAGCGCCGGGATGTAGAGCAGCGAGGACGCGAAGATGACCGGAATCACACCGGCCTGATTGACCTTCAACGGGATGTAGGTGGACGTACCACCATACGACCGGCGGCCGATCATGCGCTTCGCGTACTGCACCGGGATACGGCGCTGGGCCTGCTCGACGAAGACGACGAGGCCGACCATGACCAGGCCGACCGCGATGACCGTGCCGAACTCGATCCAGCCGTCGGCCAGGGTGCCCTGCTTCTTGATGGTCCACAGCGCGGACGGGAACGTGGCCGCGATCGAGATGAACATCAGGATCGACATGCCGTTGCCGATACCGCGGTCGGTGATCAGCTCACCGAGCCACATGACCATGGCCGTACCGGCGGTCATGCAGATGACCATCGTGATCGTGGTGAAGATCGACTGGTCCGGGACGATGGTCGAGGTCGCGGAGCAACCACTGAACAGCGCGCCGCTGCGGGCGGTGGCGACCAGGCCGGTGCCCTGGAGGATGGCGAGGGCGACCGTCAGATAACGCGTGTACTGCGTGATCTTCGCCGTACCGGCCTGCCCCTCCTTCTTGAGGGCTTCCAGGCGCGGGATCACCACGGTCAGCAGTTGGAGGATGATGCTCGCCGTGATGTACGGCATGATGCCCAGCGCGAAGATCGTGATCTGGAGCAGCGCGCCGCCGCTGAACATGTTGACGAGACCGAACAGACCGGTGTTGGCCTGTGCCTCGTCCATGCAGGTCTGAACGCTCTTGTAGTCGACGCCCGGGATCGGCACATGCGTACCCACGCGGTAGAGCACGATGATGGCGAGTGTGAAGAGCAGCTTCTTGCGCAGGTCGGGCGTCCTGAACGCCCGGGCGAACGCGGTGAGCACGGTGCCTCCTGCGACCCCCGCGCAACTGCGTCAAGGGTGACGGTCTTGAGGTTCGACGTTTGGATGGCTCTGCCAGGACCGGGAAACACCCCTGACAGCTACGTAACAGCAAAGCCCCGTCCGGAGTTCCGGCGTGTGGTGGGTCCCACCCGTACGACGACGCACCGAACGGAAAATTAGCAGTGCAGGCCACCATACCGGGGACCCCACCCGCCTAGGAACGACCAACCGGGGATACCCCATTTGTGGGGCACCCCCGGTCGGGTTCGCTCACGTCATCGAGGCTCCGAGTGACGTACGTAACTCAGATGAGCTCGGTGACCGTACCGCCCGCGGCGGTGATCTTCTCCTTGGCGGAGCCGGAGACGGCGTCGACCGTCACCTGGAGCGCCACGGAGATCTCGCCCTGGCCGAGGACCTTGACAAGGCTGTTCTTGCGAACGGCGCCCTTGTCGACCAGGTCCGCGACGGTGACCTCGCCACCCTCGGGGTAGAGCGCGGTCAGCTTGTCGAGGTTCACGACCTGGTACTCGGTCTTGAACGGGTTCTTGAAGCCCTTCAGCTTCGGGAGGCGCATGTGGAGGGGCATCTGCCCACCCTCGAAGCGCTCCGGAACCTGGTAGCGGGCCTTCGTGCCCTTGGTACCACGACCGGCCGTCTTACCCTTCGACGCCTCACCACGACCAACGCGGGTCTTGGCGGTCTTGGCGCCCGGGGCGGGACGGAGGTTGTGGATCTTGAGCGGGTTGCTCTCCGCCATGATCAGTCGACCTCCTCAACCGTCACGAGGTGGCGGACGGTGTGCACCATGCCGCGGAACTCGGGGCGGTCCTCCTTGACGACCACGGTGTTGATTCCCTTGAGACCAAGGGACCGCAGCGTGTCACGGTGGTTCTGCTTGCTGCCGATGTACGACTTCGTCTGCGTGACCTTGAGGCGAGCCATTACGCACCCGCCCCGGCACGCGCACGCAGCAGGGCCGCGGGGGCGACGTCCTCAAGGGGCAGACCGCGGCGGGCCGCGATCTCCTCGGGGCGCTGGAGACCCTTGAGGGCCTCCACCGTCGCGTGCACGATGTTGATCGCGTTGTCGGAGCCGAGCGACTTCGACAGCACGTCGTGGATGCCGGCGCACTCCAGGACGGCGCGCACGGGACCACCGGCGATAACGCCGGTACCCGGCGAAGCCGGCTTGAGGAGAACGACGCCGGCAGCCTTCTCACCCTGGATCGGGTGCGGGATGGTGCCCTGGATGCGCGGGACCTTGAAGAAGTGCTTCTTGGCCTCCTCAACACCCTTGGCGATGGCGGCCGGCACCTCCTTGGCCTTGCCGTAACCGACACCCACGGTGCCGTCACCGTCGCCCACCACGACCAGCGCGGTGAAGCTGAAGCGGCGACCACCCTTGACTACCTTGGCGACGCGGTTGATCGCGACGACGCGCTCAACGTACGCGGTCTTCTCGGCGGCAGCAGCGCCGCCGTCACGGCCCTTCCGGTCCCGCCGCTCGCCGCCACCGGCACCGCTTCCGCGGCGCTGGGGTCCAGCCATTGGAATTACCTCTCTCTATCCGTTAGCTAACGGAACCGGCTCAGAAGTTGAGCCCGGCCTCACGTGCGGCGTCGGCCAGAGCGGCGATGCGCCCGGCGTACTGGTTGCCACCGCGGTCGAAGACGACCTTCTCGATGCCGGCGGCCTTGGCACGCTCGGCGACCAGGGCGCCGACCTGCTTGGCCTGCGCGGACTTGTCGCCCTCGGCACCGCGGATGGACGCGTCCAGCGTGGACGCCGAAGCCACCGTGTGGCCCTTGAGGTCGTCGATCACCTGCGCCACGATGTGGCGGTTGGAGCGGGTCACGACGAGACGGGGGCGCTCGGCCGTACCGGAGACCTTCTTGCGGATCCGGATGTGACGGCGCTTGATCGCGGCGCGCTTGTAGGCGTCGCCCTTGAGGATCTTCTGCCCGTATGCCATGGCTTACTTACCCGCCTTTCCGACCTTGCGGCGGATGACTTCGCCCTCGTACTTGACACCCTTGGCCTTGTACGGGTCGGGCTTGCGCAGCTTGCGGATGTTGGCCGCAACCTCGCCGACCTTCTGCTTGTCGATGCCCTCGACCTGGAAGCGGGTCGGGTTCTCCACCTTGAAGGTGATTCCCTCGGGCGCCTCGACGGTGATCGGGTGGCTGTAGCCGAGAGCGAACTCGAGGTTCGAACCCTTGGCCTGCACGCGGTAACCGACACCGCTGATCTCGAGCTTCTTCACGTAACCCTGGGTCACGCCGGTGATCATGTTCGCCACCAGCGTGCGGGACAGGCCGTGCAGGGCCTTGTTCTGACGCTCGTCGTTGGGGCGGGTGACGTTGAGCACGCCGTCCTCACCCTTGGCGATCTCGATCGGCGCCGCCACGGTGTGCGAGAGGGTGCCCTTGGGGCCCTTCACCGAAACCGTACGGCCGTCGATGGTGACGTCCACGCCGGCGGGAACCGTGATGGGGAGCTTGCCAATACGCGACATAGCTGTTTCCTCCGTTCCCTTCCGCTACCAGACGTAGGCGAGGACTTCCCCACCCACGCCCTTCTTGCCTGCCTGCTGGCCGGTCAGGAGCCCGTGCGACGTGGAGATGATCGCCACGCCGAGGCCGCCAAGCACCTTCGGCAGATTGGTGGACTTCGCGTACACCCGGAGACCGGGCTTGGAGATCCGCTTGATGCCCGCGATGGAGCGCTCACGGTTGGGGCCGAACTTCAGCTCCAGGACGAGGTTCTTGCCGACCTCGGCGTCCTCGACCTTCCAGCCCGTGATGAAGCCCTCCTGCTGGAGGATCTCCGCGATGTGAGACTTGATCTTCGATGCCGGCATCGTCACGGAGTCGTGGTATGCCGAGTTCGCGTTCCGCAGACGCGTCAGCATGTCTGCGATCGGATCAGTCATGGTCATGAATTGGCCTTCGGCCTCTCTCGCCGGGGTTTCCTGGTGCGCCATCCCTCTCCCCGATCCGAGACGGGACGGGTGCGGCGCGGTGGACCTACGGCGTAGTAAGCATCGTTTGGCGGGCGATGGCCCGCGAGGTTGGGCGACGGTCAGGCGCCCAACCCTCCTAGCCTAAGCCATGGAGGGGTGGGCACCTGACCACGCCCGGTGCTTACCGAGAGCCCTGGATGTTCCGGACTGCGGAACTACCAGGAGCTCTTGGTCACGCCCGGCAGCTCGCCACGGTGAGCCATCTCACGAAGGCACACGCGGCAGAGGCCGAACTTGCGGTACACGGAGTGCGGACGGCCACACCGCTGGCAGCGGGTGTACGCGCGCACCGCGAACTTGGGCTTGCGAGCAGCCTTGGCAATCAGAGCCTTCTTCGCCATCTCGCTCACGCCTCCTTGAAGGGGAAGCCGAGGTGACGAAGGAGCGCGCGGCCCTCAGCGTCGTTGGTCGCCGTGGTCACCACGGTGATGTCCATGCCCCGGGTACGGTCGATCTTGTCCTGGTCGATCTCGTGGAACATGACCTGCTCCGTGAGACCGAAGGTGTAGTTGCCGCGGCCGTCAAACTGCTTGGGGGACAGACCACGGAAGTCGCGGATGCGCGGGAGCGCGAGCGACAGGGTGCGGTCCAGGAACTCCCACATGCGGTCGCCACGGAGCGTGACGTGGGCACCGATCGGCTGGCCCTCGCGCAGCTTGAACTGCGCGATGGACTTGCGGGCCTTGGTGACGGCCGGCTTCTGACCGGTGATCGTGGTCAGGTCGCGGACGGCACCGTCCATGAGCTTCGAGTCACGGGCGGCGTCGCCGACACCCATGTTGACCACGATCTTGACGAGACCGGGGATCTGCATGACGTTCTCGTACGAGAACTCCTCCTGCAGCTTGCCCTTGATCTCCTCGCGGTACTTCGTCTTGAGACGCGGAGTCGTGGTGGTAGCCATCAGATGTCCTCACCCGTCCGCTTGGCAACGCGGATCTTGTTGCCCTCGTCGTCGAAGCGGTAGCCGACACGCGTGACGACCTTGTTGCCGTCCTTCTCAACGACCAGCTGGACGTTGGAGACGTGGACGGGCGCCTCGGTCGTGACGATGCCACCGGCCTGCGAACCGCTGGCGGTGGGGCCGGCCTTGGTGTGCTTCTTGACCCGGTTGACACCCTCGACCAGGACACGCTCTTGGCGCGGGTAAGCGGCAATGACCTTGCCCTGCTTCCCCTTGTCCTTACCGGTGATGACCTGGACCAGGTCGCCCTTCTTGATCTTCATGCTTACAGCACCTCCGGCGCGAGCGAGATGATCTTCATGAACTTCTTCTCGCGCAGCTCACGGCCGACGGGGCCGAAGATACGGGTGCCGCGAGGGTCGCCGTCGTTCTTCAGAATGACGGCGGCGTTCTCGTCGAAGCGGATGTACGAGCCGTCCGGACGGCGGCGCTCCTTGACGGTGCGAACGATGACCGCCTTGACGACGTCACCCTTCTTCACGTTGCCACCGGGGATCGCGTCCTTGACGGTGGCGACGATGACGTCACCGATGCCCGCGTAGCGGCGACCGGAGCCACCGAGCACACGGATGCAAAGGATTTCCTTCGCACCAGTGTTGTCGGCGACACGCAGTCGCGACTCCTGCTGGATCACGTCTATCTCCTGATTGTCTGCCGGTTCCCCGGGAGCCGCTCACCGAGCGGCTCCCGGAGCCTGGCGGAACTGTCCTGCCGGGTTTGCCCCGCAGGAATTACTTGGCCTTCTCGAGGATCTCGACGACGCGCCAGCGCTTGGTCGCCGACAGCGGGCGGGTCTCCATCAGGAGGACCCGGTCGCCGACGCCGGCCGCGTTCTGCTCGTCGTGCGCCTTGAGCTTGTTCGTACGGCGGATGACCTTGCCGTACAGCGCGTGCTTGACGCGGTCCTCGACGGCGACGACGACGGTCTTGTCCATCTTGTCGCTGACGACGAGACCCTCGCGGGTCTTGCGGAAGCCGCGCGCTTCAGCCGTCTTCTCTTCGGTCACGTTGTTCTCGCTCATCAGGCGTTCTCCACCGTTTCGATGCCCAGCTCACGCTCGCGCATCAGGGTGTAGATCCGCGCGATGTCCTTGCGGACCGCCTTCAGACGGCCATGGTTCTCAAGCTGCCCCGTCGCCGCCTGGAAGCGGAGGTTGAACAGCTCTTCCTTGGCCTCGCGGAGCTTGTCGAGAAGCTCCTCGTTGCCCAGCTCGCGCAGCTCGGACGCCTTGGTACCGGCCGACATCACGCTTCACCTGCCTCGCGCTTGACGATCCGGCACTTCATCGGCAGCTTGTGGGCGGCGCGAGTCAGGGCCTCACGGGCGATCTTCTCGTTCGGGTAGGACAGTTCGAACATGACCCGACCCGGGTGCACGTTCGCGATCCACCACTCGGGGGAGCCCTTACCGGAACCCATGCGGGTCTCGGCGGGCTTCTTGGTCAGCGGGCGGTCCGGGTAGATGTTGATCCAGACCTTGCCGCCACGCTTGATGTGGCGGGTCATCGCGATACGAGCCGCCTCGATCTGGCGGTTGGTCACGTACGCCGGCGTGAGGGCCTGGATGCCGTACTCGCCGAACGCGACCGTCGTACCACCCTTGGCCTGACCACGACGCGTGGGGTGGTGCTGCTTGCGGTGCTTGACCCTACGGGGGATCAGCATGACGGTCAGACCTCCGTTCCGCCGGTAGAAGAGGGCGCGGACTCGGCAGCCGGAGCGGCGGGGGCGTCGGCCTTGGGGGCCTCGGCACCGCCGGCCTGCTGCGGCTTGCGACCGCGTCGTTCGCCGCCGCCACCGCCACCGCGGCCACCACGGGCCGGGCGGTCGTTGCCGCCACCGCGGGCCGGGCGGTTGCCCGCACGCGCGGCGGCGTTCTCGGCGCGAACCTCGGCGATGTTCTTGACGTCGCCCTTGTAGATCCAGACCTTCACACCGATGCGGCCGAAGGTCGTCTTGGCCTCGAAGAAGCCGTAGTCCACGTTCGCGCGGAGCGTGTGCAGGGGCACGCGGCCCTCGCGGTAGAACTCCGAGCGGGACATCTCGGCGCCGCCGAGACGGCCACCGCACTGGATCTTGATGCCCTTGGCGCCCGCCTTCATCGCCGACTGCATGCTCTTGCGCATGGCACGGCGGAAGGAGACACGGGAGGACAGCTGCTCGGCGACGGCCTGGGCCACCAGCTGAGCGTCCGTCTCCGGGTTCTTGACCTCAAGGATGTTCAGCTGGACCTGCTTGCCGGTCAGCTTCTCCAGGTCACCGCGGATACGGTCGGCCTCGGCGCCGCGGCGGCCGATGACGATGCCGGGACGCGCGGTGTGGATGTCCACGCGGACGCGGTCACGGGTGCGCTCGATCTCTACCTTCGAGATGCCGGCGCGCTCCATGCCGGACGTCATCATCCGACGGATGGCGACGTCTTCCTTGACGTAGTCCTTGTACAGCTTGTCGGCGTACCACCGGGACTTGAAGTCCGTGGTGATGCCGAGCCGGAACCCATGCGGGTTAACCTTCTGGCCCATTACCGGGTTCCTTCCTTGACGCTGAGGACCACGGTGATGTGGCTGGTCCGCTTGCGGATCCGGTAGGCACGGCCCTGGGCACGCGGCCTGAACCGCTTCAGGGTCGGACCCTCGTCGACGTACGCCTCACTCACGAAGAGCGACGTGGCGTCCGGGGTGTCGTAGTTGTGCGCGGCGTTGGCAATGGCGCTGTCGAGCACCTTGCCGACCGGCACGGAGGCAGCCTGCGGAGCGAATCGCAGGACCGCCTGGGCCTCCGTGGCATCCATGCCACGGATGAGGTCCACCACGCGGCGGGCCTTCATGGGCGTGACGCGGATGTACCGCGCCTGGGCCCTGGCTTCCATGGTTGTCCCTTTCAGGTTTCTTTGTCTGAATGCGATCCGCGTCAGCGGCGCTTCGACTTCCGGTCGTCCTTGACGTGACCCCGGAACGTGCGCGTCGGCGAGAACTCGCCGAGCTTGTGGCCGACCATCGACTCGGTGACGAACACCGGGATGTGGGTCTTGCCGTTGTGCACCGCGATCGTGTGGCCGAGCATGGCCGGGACGATCATGGAGCGACGGGACCAGGTCTTGATGACGTTCTTGGAACCGGCTTCGTTCTGGGCGTCCACCTTCTTGATCAGGTGGTCGTCGACGAAGGGCCCCTTCTTGAGACTGCGCGGCATCTAAACCCGCTCCTAGCGCTTCTTGTTCGTCTTGCGGCGGCGGACGATGTACTTGTTCGAAGCCTTCTTCGGCGAACGAGTACGACCCTCCTTCTGACCCCACGGGGAGACCGGGTGGCGACCACCGGAGGTCTTGCCCTCACCACCACCGTGCGGGTGGTCGACCGGGTTCATCGCGACACCACGGACGGTCGGGCGAACGCCCAGCCAGCGCTTGCGGCCGGCCTTGCCCCAGTTGATGTTGCTCTGCTCGGCGTTGCCGACCTCGCCGACGGTGGCGCGGCAGCGCACGTCGACCAGGCGGATCTCACCGGAAGGCATGCGGAGGTGGGCCATCGAGC
The DNA here is from genome assembly GCA_001298575.1 of Actinobacteria bacterium OK074. Taxonomy (GTDB): domain Bacteria; phylum Actinomycetota; class Actinomycetes; order Streptomycetales; family Streptomycetaceae; genus Streptomyces. The sequence continues at coordinate 53,588 of LJCV01000250.1, read as the reverse complement.
CCTCCTTCGCGAGCAGCTGCACGGAGGCACCGGCGGAGCGGGCGAACTTGGCGCCGCCACCGGGACGGAGCTCGATCGCGTGGATCGTGGTACCGACCGGGATGTTGCGGAGCGCCAGGTTGTTGCCCGGCTTGATGTCGGCCCCGGGACCGTTCTCGACACGGTCGCCCTGCGACAGGTTGCGGGGGGCGAGGATGTAGCGCTTCTCGCCGTCCGCGTAGTGCAGCAGCGCGATGCGCGCGGTGCGGTTGGGGTCGTACTCGATGTGCGCGACCTTCGCCGGCACGCCGTCCTTGTCATGGCGACGGAAGTCGATGACGCGGTAGGCGCGCTTGTGTCCGCCACCCTGGTGGCGAACGGTCACACGACCGGAATTGTTACGGCCGCCCTTGCTGTGCAGCGGGCGAACCAGCGACTTCTCCGGCGTGGACCGCGTGACCTCGACGAAGTCGGCGACGCTGGAGCCACGACGGCCCGGCGTAGTCGGCTTGTACTTGCGGATTCCCATTTCTCAGTCCTCGTCCGATATCGGACGATCCGACCCGCTTACGCGGTCGGACCGCCGAAGATGTCGATCCGGTCGTCCTCAGCGAGGGTCACGATCGCGCGCTTGGTGCTCGCGCGCTGACCGAAACCGGTCTTGGTGCGCTTGCGCTTGCCCTGGCGGTTGATCGTGTTGACCCCGGTGACCTTGACCGAGAAGACCGCCTCGACGGCCTGCTTGATCTGGGTCTTGTTGCTACCGGGCGCGACGATGAACGTGTACTTGTTCTCGTCGAGCAGCGCGTAGCTCTTCTCGGACACGACCGGCTTCAGCAGCACGTCACGGGGGTCCGTGAACGCCTTGCTGGCCGGGGTGACGACGGTGTTCTTGCCCTCGGTGGCGTGGCGGCGCGCCTTGGCGACGCGCGCGGCCTTGGCGGCCTTGGCCGCCTTCGGGGCGATGCTCGGGTGACGCGTAGCCATCAGGCTTCGCTCCCTTCGGTGTCGTTGGCCGTGTTCGGGCCGGCGACGAAGGACTCGAAAGCGGCCTGGGTGAAGACCACGTCGTCCGAGACGAGCACGTCGTACGTGTTCAGCTGGCCCGGCTCCAGGATGTGCACCTGGGGCAGGTTGCGGGCGGACAGCCACGCGGCCTCGTCGCTGCGGTCGATGACGAGCAGCAGGTTCTTGCGCTCGCTGATCTTCCCGAACAGGGACTTGGCGGCCTTCGTGGAGGGGTTCTCGCCCGCGATCACGCCGGAGACGACGTGAATGCGGTTGTGGCGGGCCCGGTCGGTGAGGGCGTGGCGCAGGGCCGCGGCCTTCATCTTCTTGGGGGTCCGCTGCGAGTAGTCGCGCGGCACGGGACCGTGCACGACGCCACCACCGGCGAACTGCGGCGCGCGGGTCGAGCCCTGACGGGCGCGGCCGGTGCCCTTCTGGCGGTAGGGCTTCTTGCCACCACCACGGACTTCGCCACGGGTCTTGGTCTTGTGCGTGCCCTGGCGGGCAGCGGCCAGCTGTGCGACGACGACCTGGTGAAGCAGCGGGATGCTGATCTTCTCCACGTCGAAGATCTCCGCGGGGAGTTCGACGCTTCCGGCCTTCTCGCCAGCGGGCGAAAGGATGTCAACAGTGCTCATCGGTACCTCAGGCCCCCTTGGCCGCGGTGCGGACCAGGACGAGGCCGCCGTTCGGACCGGGAACCGCGCCCTTGATGAGCAGCAGACCCTTCTCCGCGTCAACGGCGTGGACGGTCAGGTTCTGGGTGGTGACCCGCTCGTTGCCCATGCGACCCGCCATGCGGAGGCCCTTGAACACGCGGCCCGGGGTGGCGCAGCCACCGATGGAACCGGGAGAGCGGTGCTTGCGCTGGGTGCCGTGACCGGCGCCGAGTCCCTTGAAGTTGTGACGCTTCATGACACCGGCGAAGCCCTTGCCCTTGCTCTTGCCCGTCACGTCGACCTTGATGCCGGCCTCGAACACCTCAGCGGTGATCTCCTGGCCGAGCGTGTACTCGGAGGCGTCCGCGGTGCGGATCTCGACGAGGTGGCGACGCGGCGTGACATCGGCCTTGGCGAAGTGGCCCTTGAGGGGCTTGTTCACCTTGCGCGGGTCGATCTCGCCGAAGGCGATCTGGACCGACTCGTAGCCGTCGCTGTCATTCGTACGGACCTGGGTAACGACATTGGGCCCGGCCTTGACGACGGTGACGGGAACAACACGGTTGTTCTCGTCCCACACCTGCGTCATGCCGAGCTTCTCGCCCAGGATGCCCTTGATCTGCTTAGCCATTGCTCAGCTCACCGACCCTCAGAGCTTGATCTCGATGTCGACACCGGCCGGGAGGTCGAGTCGCATCAGAGAGTCAACGGTCTTGGGGGTGGGGTCGAGAATGTCGATCAGGCGCTTGTGCGTGCGCATCTCGAAGTGCTCGCGCGAGTCCTTGTACTTGTGCGGCGACTTGATGACGCAGTACACGTTCTTCTCAGTGGGCAGCGGCACCGGGCCCGCGACCGACGCACCAGTGCGGGTCACCGTCTCGACGATCTTCTTCGCCGAGCTGTCGATGACCTCGTGGTCGTAGGCCTTGAGCCGGATGCGGATCTTCTGTCCCGCCATGGCTACTCCGTAGTCCTGTCTCTTTGCACGCTCTGGAACCCGGCCGTCCTGCTCCACTTGTCCGACCCACGCGGTCGGGCGTGTCGCCCTCCCGCCGACAAAGATGTCCCATCCCTGGAACGTGCCTACGGGATCCAACCGAGCTCCTGGCCGGTGCCGCACCCACGCTTCCCGAAAGATTCCCGTACGTCCGCCCCAGCGCTGCCGTAAGGCAGTTGGAGCGACGAGTACCGTGGGACTCGCTTCCGGTCCTCCCGGCGGGAGGCGCGCAGCATCAACACTCGACCGAGCAACCCCGCTAGTCTGCCATACGGGGGTGGGGCTCCGCCAATCGAGCGGGGGAGCATACCCGGAGTGTGACGCAGACCAAACCTGGGGCTCACGGAAGTGACGGCGTTGGTGGTGCCGTAGTCCGCCCGCGGCCTGCCACTCCCCCGGTCGACATCGGCCGGAATCGCCCCTGTGGCGCCGCCGCCGTACGGGCATTCTGTGGGTTTGGTACCGCGGAGCGTCACAGAGGGCCAGTACCCCATGCCGGGGTGCCTTCTGGGGGGAGGGCGTTGTGGTGGGTGTGTCCGCGCAGGCTCGACGAGAACGTTACTTTCAGGCCATCTCCCTTCACCCACCGGCGCCGCCGGAGCCATCGGCGCCGGAGCCCGGCAGCCGGCCGGGTGAGTCGGCCGACGGCCCCGTACGCCCCGGTCCCACGGAAGTGACCCGGCGCCTGTGTGCCGCCGCTCATGCCCGGCCCAACCGGCTGGAACCGGTCAGGTCGGCATGGCGGCACCTGCGCGCCCACGGCTTCGGCTTCAACTCGCTCCGCGCACTGCTCAGCGGCGATCAACGACACCGGCAACAGCAGGAGTTGACCTGCCCGCCGCTGGGCGAACCCCTCGCCCGATGGGCGATCGGAAAGGTGCTCCTGTCCCGCCTGCGCGTGGTGCCCTCCTACGGGTTCGACCTCGGCCCCGTACTCGCGCACTGCCTCGCGGCACGCAGGCAGTGGCGGATACGGCGTACGGCACAGGCGCTCGCCCTGGGCTGGATCACGTATCGCTTCCCCCTCGGCGTCGGCGTCTGGGCGGTCGCGGCCGTGCTCGCGCTGGTGGTCGCGTGGCCCCCGAGGAGGCCCACGTGGCGGCAGCGGAGGGGCAGTTGGGCGGGCCGGGCATGGGTGGCGGCGCTGCTGTTCGTGCTGCTTCCCGGGCTGGTGATGCTGCTCCGGCCCGACAGCCGACCCGGCCGGGAGACCTTCTGGGCGGCCGGCTGCACCATGCTCTCCTTCCTGGCGGCGCGCGTCGTGGACCGGCTCGTCGCGCTCGGCTACGCCCTGGCCTGTGAGCGGCGTTCCCGCAGTCCGTGGACAGGACCGCGCATCCGCCGTCGTATCACCGCGATCGAGCGGGCGCAGCTGGGCAGGTCCCTTCCCTACGAGCTGTACGAGACCCACTGGCGTTTCATCGGCGCGGGCAAGTCCCCGTGGGGCCGCTCGACCATCAGCATCAAGCTCCAGGGCGAGAAGGACGACGAGGACGGGAGCGTCCGCAAGGACTTCAAGGCGTTCGACATCGAAGAACTACTCGAAGCGGTGCGCGAGGAACTGGAGGACCTACGGCTGAGCGAACCACCGTTCCATCCACTGCGCTGCGAGGTCGAGGAGATACGGGGCGGCCCGGACCGGCGGTGGGCACGCCTGCCGCGAAACCCGGGCGGCGGCCAATCCAGCACGAACGGCGGCTGGGAGCGGCCGCAGGACCCGAAGGCTTCCGGGCACGAAGTCCGCTCCTATCTGTCCGCGCAGGTCTCCACCTGGTCGGGCCAACTGGTCGTCACGGTCCTCGCCTCGGCGGTGATCGAAGGGCAGGAACTCCACTTCGTCGTACGGCCGCACGTGCTCTCGCCTCTCTTCGAGGAGGTCGAGGAGGCCGTGGACCCGGAGCAGCTCCGCCGGGTCACCGCCTTCGTACAGATCCCGGTACAGGCCCTCGGGGACCTGCTGGCGCTGGGGCTCGGCTGCTGGCGCTTCCTGCGGTGGTGGACGCGGGAGCGCAGTAGGGAGACCGTGCCCGACGAGGAGCTGACGCAGATACCCGGGCGACCGCTGCCGACAAGCCTGCGGGAGCGCTATTCGCCCGTCTACACCAGCGACATGCACGTGTCGGAGGACGCGGTGCGGCACGTCGCCATCGTCGAGTCGTCCATGTTCACGACGGTCGAGGAGTTCCTGGAGGACAAGGGCGTCGACGTGACGGACTTCAAGCGGCAGGTGCAGAAGGTCATGAACATCATCCACGCCGGTGACAACAACATCATCCAGGCCGTCGCCGTCGGGCACGACGCGAAGGACGTCCGGCAGCAGTCGGAGGCGTCCGAGGACCTGGAGCCGAGCCGACCGGACAAGCGCGAGGCGAGCGACACAACGGCAACGCAGGGGAAGGGCGACACGGAATGAAACCACCGCGGCGCGAAGACGGCTGGCGGAGCAGGAACAGGAACAGTGACGGCAACGACGGCGGGAACAGCAACCGCGGCGGCAGCGGCAGTGCGCGGGTGTCGTCGACGGTGAATGCCGGAAGCGGCAACATCATCCAGTCGAGCGCCGTCGGCGGGAGTGCCGAGGGCATCAGCCAGGATGCCCGTCAGACAGGGCCGCGGGCCGCGGAGGATCCGGCACTGGCGAAGGTCCGAGCCGGCCTCCAGCAGTTCCGCGAGATCCTCGAACAGTTCGCGTCGAGCGACGAGCGCGCCCTCGGGAAACGTGCCGCCGACCGGATCGAGCGCGGACTGGCGGATCCGGCGAAGCTGCGTGACACCATCGAAAGCGGGGCCGACACCATCGCGGCCATGGGCCGTTCCGAAGGACCCGTGGGCGGAAAGGCCACGGAGGTGTACCGGGCCGTGACAGCTCTGCTCGGTCCGTGACCGCCCTGCTCGGCCGGCACAGGGCTCCTACCCGTGGCCTCGTTCTCTCGTGATCTCCGTCTCACCAACACCCGTACCCCCGCGGTCCTTTGAGACGATTTCGAGGCGATCGCCACCCCCACGGACGCACCGCACCGCATCGCCCGGCGTCGCTCCCCCCACCTCTGGAGCCGTCGCCCATGCCCTGGACCCTGACCCCTGCGCATCTCGAAGACCTCGCCCGTGGTGCCACGTTGCTGGGGACCGGTGGCGGTGGTGACCCGCTCATCGGGCGGCGGCAGGTGGAGGCGGCGATGCGGGAGAACGGGGGGCGGCCGGTGACCGTGCTCGATCCCGACGAGTTGGACGACGACGCGTTCGTCGTCCCCACCGCGATGATGGGTGCCCCCACCGTCGCCGTCGAGAAGGCCATCCGCGGTACCGAGGGCGTCACCGCTCTGCGGGCGCTGGAGCGGTACGCGGGGCGGAGTGCCGACGCGACCATGCCCATCGAGTGCGGCGGGCTCAACTCGATGATCCCGCTGATCGTCGCGGCCCGGACCGGACTGCCCGTCGTCGACGCCGACGGGATGGGCCGGGCCTTTCCCGAACTCCAGATGGAGACCTTCAACGTCTACGGCGTTCCCGGCTCGCCCATCGCCCTCGTCGGCGAGGACGACGACACCGCGATCGTCGACACCGGGCGGGACACCGCGCGCATGGAGTCCCTCGCCCGGGCCCTCACCGTCCGGCTCGGCGGGGTCGCGCACATAGCCGAGTACGCGATGACCGGTGCACAGGTGAAGCGGACCGCCGTGCCGCGCACGCTCTCGCTCGCTCTCGGGCTCGGGCGCGCGCTGCGTCTCGCCCGCGAGTCCCGCCGCGATCCCGTGGCCGCGCTGGCGGACGCCCTCGCCGGGACCCACTACTCCCACCTCCGGGTCCTCTTCCGCGGCACGGCGGTCGCGGTCGAACACCGTACGGAGGAAGGGTTCACCCGCGGTCACGCACGGTTCGACGGGTGGGACGGGTGGGACGGGTGGGACGGGGACGACGGCCGCGACCGGCTTACGGCTGCCGCGTCGCTCGAACTGACCTTTCAGAACGAGCACTTGGTGGCCCGGGTCGACGGTGAGGTGCGGTGTGTCGTCCCCGATCTGATCTGTGTCCTGGACGCCGGCACCGGCGAACCCGTCACCACCGAGGCCCTCCGGGCCGGGCAGCGCGTCACCGTCGTCGGGATCTCCACCCCGCCGCTCATGCGCACCCCGGAGGCCCTCGCGGTCTTCGGTCCGGCCTGCTTCGGTCTGGACGTGCCGTACCGGCCGGTGGAGATCATCAACGGGCGGTAATTCCGGCCGTTTGCTTTTTATCGAAAAGTGTGGGCAATTCGGCGCGCCCGCACATATTCCGCGAGTCCGTTTGCATTCCGCACGGGCGCGTCCGGTGGGGTTCCGTGTGCGCGCGTCCGGTCGTGTTCCGTGTGCACATACGTCTCCCCGCCCCGTCAAGCGCGATATTGATTACACCGGGGACGCGGCGAAATCGCTGTTACGCTGCACCTTCTCTCCGAGGTCACAGCGAGTGTCCCGTTTCTCGACAGACTCCGTTCACTCTTGCTTTTCTCCTCGAATTCGCCTCCGGTCCATTCATTGGAGTCCCTGAACCATGTCTGCGGAAAGTGTGACCACGGCTGCCCAAGCCGAGTCCTCCGGACTCGATACGTCCGGGGCCGCGCCCGGTGGGCGGCATCTCGGTCTCGCGCTGTTCGTGATCGCCGCGGCCCAGCTGATGGTGATCCTCGACGCGACCATCACCAACATCGCGCTGCCCGCCATCCAGACCGACCTGGGCGTCTCCGACGCGAACCTCGCGTGGGTCGTCAACTCCTACGCGCTGGCCTTCGGCGGTCTGCTGCTGTTCGGCGGCAAGGCGGGTGACCTGTTCGGGCGGCGCCGGATGTTCCAGGTCGGCATCGCCGTCTTCACTCTCGCCTCGCTGCTCGGCGGACTCGCCCCGAACGAGGGCCTGTTGATCGGCGCGCGCATCCTGCAAGGCATCGGCGCCGCCTTCGCCGCGCCCAGCGCGCTCGCGCTGATCACCACCACGTTCCCGGCGGGCAAGTCGCGCAACACCGCGATGGGGGTGTACGCGGCGATGGGCGGCGTCGGCGCGACGGTCGGGCTGCTGCTGGGCGGCACGCTCACCGACGTGCTGAGCTGGCGCTGGGTGTTCTTCGTCAACATCCCGATCGGCCTCGCCGTGCTGGCCGGCACCCGCTCCCTCGTAGAGGCCGAACGGCACCCCGGCCGCCTCGACCTCCCCGGCGCGGTCACCGGCACCGGCGGCCTGATCGCCCTGGTCTACGGCATCACGCGCGGCGGCGACCACGGCTGGACGAACACCCTGACCCTGCTCTCGTTCTTCGGCGCGGCCGTCCTGCTGGTCGCCTTCCTGCTCCTCCAGGCCCGCACCCCGGACCCGATGATGCCACTGCGGCTGTTCAAGGACCGCAACCGGTGGGGCAGTTACGCGACGATGCTGTTCATCGGCTCCGGCATGTTCGCCTTCTTCTACTTCCTGACCCTCTACATGCAGCTGATCCTCGGCTACAGCCCCATCAGGACCGGTTTCGCGTACCTGCCGTTCAGCCTCGGCATGGGGATCGCGGCGGGCGTCAGCGCCAAGCTCGTCACGCATGTCGCGCCGCGGCTGATCGCCGGGCCGGGGCTGCTGGTGGCGGCCGCGGGCACGTTCTGGTTCGCCACGCTGTCGCCGGACTCGTCGTACGCCGGGCATCTGATGCCGGCGATGTTCGTCACCGCGCTCGGGCTCGGCATGAGCTTCGTGCCGATGACGCTCGGCGCGGTCAGCGGGGTCGACCACCTGGACACCGGGGTGGCGTCCGCGCTCCTCAACACCGCCCAGCAGATCGGTGGTGCGCTGGGGTTGGCGGTGCTGTCGACGATCTCCACGTCCGCGGCGGACGATCGGCTACCGGGTGCGGCTGCCGCGCTGTACCGGGGTCTGGCCACGCGGGACTCCGCGCTGGTCGCGCGCGCGGGGGATGCGTTGACCCATGGCTATACGACGGCCTTCGTCGCGGCCGGGGGTGTGTTCCTGGCGGGCCTGCTGGTCACTGCGTTGGCCATCAACGGGGGTCGGCAGGGGCAGGGGGGTGTGCGGGTGCACGTGGGGTGAGTTCGTGGTGGGTGCGGGTTCGGTGGGGGTTGCTCGCGCAGTTCCCCGCGCCCCTAAAGGCGGGGGCTGCGCCCGGCTTTATCGGGGCGGTGAGCGAGTGCGCGTCCGGTGGGGGCTGATCGCGCCCTTCCCCGCGCCCCTGAAAGCAGGGGCTGCGCCCCGCTTTTCAGGGCCGCGACCGGGTGCGGGCTGGCCGCGGCCACGCGGCGGAGCCGCACATCGGACACAGCCCCGCGTCCCCAGCTCTCTGGGGCGCGGGCGTCCGCGGATCTTGACCTCCCAGGCACCCATGGGCCCTCGACACCCCGGGCACCCACGCGTTTTCAGGGGCGCGGGGAACTGCGCGAGCAACCACAACGAACCCGCACCCGCCCACGCACCCGAACCCCCGAGCGATTAGGCACCCCCACCACCCCGCACAATAACCCGCATGCCCACCTCACCCACCCGCGCCTACCTCATCCTCCACGGCTGGCAGAACCACCGCCCCACCCCCCACTGGCAACACCACCTCACCACAGACCTCCGTGCCCCCGGCCACGAGGTCCACCACCCCCAGCTCCCCGACCCCGACACCCCCGACCTCGACACCTGGCTCGCCGAACTCACCCGCCACCTCGGTGAGTTGAAGGCCGACGACCGCACCGTCATCTGCCACAGCCTCGCCTGCGTACTCTGGCTGCACGCCCTGCACCGCGACCTCGTCACCGTCCAGCCGGACCGCGTGCTGCTCGTCGCACCCCCCGCCCCCGAGATCCTCGCGCGGTACCCGGAGGTGAGCGCCTTCGCGCCGCCCCCGCTCGCCCCGGAACGCCTCCACCGCACCCGGCTCGTCGCCTCCGCCGGTGACCCGTACTGCCCCGGCGGCGCCGCGAAGGTCTACGGCGAACCCCTCCGCATCCGCACCGACGTACTCCCCGCCTCCGAGGCCCACCTCGACCTCCCCGCGGGCTACGGCTCCTGGCCGTCGATGCTGGAGTGGTGCCTGGACCCGGCGGAAGAACACACCTTCGTCCCCCGGTAGAGGCGACGGCAAAGGGGCCCGTACGACCGAAGTCGTACGGGCCCCTTCAGGCGCTCGCGGCGGAGCTACCAGGTCAATCGACCCTCAAGCAAAGGAACTTACTTGACGATCTTGGTGACCTGGCCGGCGCCGACCGTCCGGCCACCCTCACGGATGGCGAACTTCAGGCCCTCTTCCATGGCGACGGGCTGGATGAGGTCCACCTTCATCTCGGTGTTGTCACCCGGCATGACCATCTCGGTGCCCTCGGGGAGGGTCACGACGCCGGTCACGTCCGTCGTACGGAAGTAGAACTGGGGACGGTAGTTGTTGAAGAACGGCGTGTGACGGCCACCCTCGTCCTTGGACAGGATGTACGCCTGGGCCTCGAACTCCGTGTGCGGGGTGACCGAGCCGGGCTTGATGATGACCTGGCCGCGCTCGACGTCCTCGCGCTTGATGCCACGGAGGAGGAGGCCGACGTTCTCGCCCGCCTGGCCCTCGTCGAGCAGCTTGCGGAACATCTCGATGCCGGTGACCGTGGTGGTGGTCTTCTCGGTCTTGATGCCGATGATGTCGACGGTCTCGTTGACCTTGAGGACACCACGCTCGATACGACCGGTGACGACCGTGCCACGACCGGTGATCGTGAAGACGTCCTCGATCGGCATCAGGAACGGCTTGTCGACGTCACGCTCGGGCTGCGGGATGGACTCGTCGACGGCCTTCATGAGCTCGAGAACCGTCTTGGCCCACTCCGGGTCGCCCTCGAGCGCCTTGAGCGCCGAGACCTTGACGACCGGCAGGTCGTCGCCCGGGAACTCGTACTCGGAGAGGAGCTCACGGACCTCGAGCTCGACGAGCTCCAGGATCTCCTCGTCGTCCACCATGTCGGCCTTGTTCAGGGCGACGACGATGTACGGAACGCCGACCTGACGGGCGAGGAGCACGTGCTCCTTCGTCTGCGGCATCGGGCCGTCGGTGGCGGCCACGACCAGGATCGCACCGTCCATCTGGGCGGCACCGGTGATCATGTTCTTGATGTAGTCCGCGTGACCCGGGCAGTCGACGTGCGCGTAGTGACGCGACTCCGTCTGGTATTCGACGTGCGCGATGGAGATGGTGATACCGCGCTGCCGCTCCTCAGGAGCCTTGTCGATCTGGTCGAAGGCCGAAGCCTCGTTCAGGTCGGGGAATTCGTCGTGCAGCACCTTGGTAATGGCGGCCGTGAGGGTCGTCTTACCGTGGTCGATGTGACCGATGGTGCCGATGTTGACGTGCGGCTTAGTCCGCTCGAACTTCGCCTTCGCCACTGTGGTCCTCCTGCTGAGTGGTTCTGGTACGCCTTACTCATCGGCGCCAGGTGATCTTTGCTGGTGGTGCCGCCCGCCGGGATTTCCGTGGCTACGGGAATCCCGGCGTACGGCGTCAAGCCTACGGGCTGAAACTCGGGTGAGTTACTCGCCCTTGGCCTTCGCGATGATCTCCTCGGCGACGTTCCGCGGAACCTCGGCGTAGGAGTCGAACTGCATCGAGTAGCTCGCGCGACCCGACGTCTTGCTGCGGAGGTCGCCGACGTAGCCGAACATCTCCGAGAGGGGGACGAGGCCCTTGACGACACGGGCGCCCGCCCGCTCCTCCATGGCCTGGATCTGGCCACGGCGGGAGTTGATGTCGCCGATGACGTCGCCCATGTAGTCCTCGGGCGTGGTGACCTCGACGGCCATCATCGGTTCGAGGAGCACGGGGCTGGCCTTCCGCGCGGCCTCCTTGAACGCCTGCGAACCGGCGATCTTGAAGGCGAGCTCGGAGGAGTCGACCTCGTGGTAGGCACCGTCGAGAAGAATGATGCGGACACCCGTCATCTCGTACCCGGCGAGGATGCCGAACTGCATGGCCTCCTGCGCACCGGCGTCCACCGAAGGGATGTACTCCTTCGGGATACGGCCACCGGTGACCTTGTTCACGAACTCGTACGAGGTGTCGCCACCCTCGATGGGCTCGATCGCGATCTGCACCTTGGCGAACTGGCCGGTACCACCAGTCTGCTTCTTGTGCGTGTAGTCGACCCGCTCGACCGCCTTGCGGATGGTCTCGCGGTAGGCGACCTGCGGCTTGCCGACGTTGGCCTCGACCTTGAACTCACGGCGCATCCGGTCGACCAGCACCTCGAGGTGCAGTTCGCCCATGCCGCCGATGATGGTCTGGCCGGTCTCCTCGTCCGAGTGAACCTGGAAGGACGGGTCCTCCTCGGCCAGGCGCTGGATCGCGATGCCCAGCTTCTCCTGGTCACCCTTGGACTTGGGCTCGATGGCGACCTGGATGACCGGCGCCGGGAAGTCCATGGACTCCAGGATCACCGGGTTCTTGTCGTCGCACAGCGTCTCGCCGGTCGTGGTCTGCTTCAGACCCATCACGGCGACGATGTCGCCGGCGCCCACCGACTCGATCTCCTCACGCTTGTTCGCGTGCATGCGGTAGATCTTGCCGATGCGCTCCTTGCGGCCCTTGACGGAGTTCAGCACCGCGGTGCCGGACTCCAGGCGGCCGGAGTACACCCGGACGAAGGTGAGCTTGCCGAGGTGCGGGTCGCTCATGATCTTGAACGCCAGCGCGGCCAGCGGCTCGTCGTCGGACGGCTTGCGCTTGACGACCTCGTCCGGGCTGTTGACGGCGTGGCCCTCGATGGCCTCGACGTCGATCGGGGACGGGAGGTAGCGCACGACCGCGTCGAGCAGGGGCTGGACGCCCTTGTTCTTGAACGCGGTGCCACAGAACACCGGGGTGATCGTGACGCCGTCGCTCTTGCCGGACGCGATGGTGATACGACGGATCGCGGCGTACAGCTGCTCCACGGTGGGCTCCTGGCCCTCCAGGAACAGCTCCATGACCTCGTCGTCGTTCTCGGCCACAGCCTCGATCAGCTTGCCGCGGTACTCCTCGGCAGCCTCGGTGTGCGTGGCCGGGATGTCGACGATGTCGTACATCTCGCCCTTGGTGGCCTCGGCGGACCAGACGAACGCCTTCATGGTGACGAGGTCGACGACACCCTTGAAGTCGGCCTCGGCACCGATCGGCAGCTGCATGACCAGCGGCACGGCACCCAGCCGGTCGACGATCATGTCGACGCAGCGGTGGAACTCCGCACCGGTCCGGTCGAGCTTGTTGACGAAGCAGATGCGCGGCACGCCGTAGCGGTCCGCCTGCCGCCAGACCGTCTCGGACTGGGGCTCGACACCGGCGACGCCGTCGAACACCGTCACGGCACCGTCGAGCACACGAAGGGAGCGCTCCACCTCTACGGTGAAGTCGACGTGGCCCGGGGTGTCGATGATGTTGATGGTGTGGTCGACGTCTTCGAGCGGCCAGTGACAGGTGGTGGCAGCAGAGGTGATCGTGATGCCACGCTCCTGCTCCTGCTCCATCCAGTCCATGGTCGCGGCGCCGTCGTGGACCTCACCGATCTTGTACGAAACGCCGGTGTAGAACAGGATCCGCTCGGTGGTGGTCGTCTTGCCCGCGTCGATGTGGGCCATGATCCCGATGTTGCGGACCTTGGCCAGGTCAAGTGAAGTGGTAGCCATAAGGCTTCGGTCTTCTCTCGGTCTCGTCGTGGGTAGCGACTACCAGCGGTAGTGCGCGAAGGCCTTGTTGGACTCGGCCATCTTGTGGGTGTCCTCGCGCTTCTTCACAGCGGCACCGAGGCCGTTGGACGCGTCGAGAAGCTCGTTGAGCAGGCGCTCGGTCATGGTCTTCTCGCGACGGGCGCGGGAGTAACCGACCAGCCAGCGCAGCGCCAGGGTGTTGGCGCGGCCGGGCTTGACCTCGACCGGCACCTGGTAGGTGGCGCCACCGACACGGCGGGACTTGACCTCAAGCGTGGGCTTGATGTTCTCCAGCGCGCGCTTCAGCGTGATGACCGGGTCGTTGCTGGTCTTCTCGCGCAGGCCCTCCATGGCGCCGTACACGATGCGCTCGGCGGTGGAGCGCTTGCCGTTCAGCAGCACCTTGTTGATGAGGGAGGTGACAAGAGGAGAACCGTAGACCGGGTCGATGATGACCGGGCGCTTCGGGGCAGGGCCCTTACGAGGCATTCTTACTTCTCCTTCTTGGCGCCGTAGCGGCTGCGGGCCTGCTTGCGGTTCTTGACACCCTGGGTGTCGAGGGAACCGCGGATGATCTTGTAGCGAACACCGGGCAGGTCCTTCACACGGCCACCACGCACGAGCACGATGGAGTGCTCCTGCAGGTTGTGTCCCTCACCCGGAATGTAAGCGGTGACCTCGATCCCACTGGTCAGACGCACACGCGCGACCTTACGCAGGGCCGAGTTCGGCTTCTTCGGGGTGGTCGTGAACACACGCGTGCAGACGCCACGGCGCTGGGGGGAACCCTCCAGTGCGGGCGTCTTGTTCTTCTCGACCTTGTCCTGCCGGCCCTTGCGGACCAGCTGCTGGATCGTAGGCACTACTTCTCCGGTTTCTGTGTGCCGATCACGTATAGCTAACCTGGAACTTCGCCGACCCACGCGGTCGGGTGTGTCGAACCGTGCGCATTGCCGCCGCGAGGCGAAAAGAGCGCGGGTTGCGGTGGCCGGTGACGGCTCTCAGCGCCGTGAGGCACGGTGCGGTGTGAAGGCACGCACGAGAGCCAGGGCACACCCCAGGCACAAGGTCTGAGCGTACCTACCTCATTCGCTGCGGTCAAAACAAATAGGCAAGGACGACGATTCGGGCGAATGCGGCGGGCTCCTGTGAAGCCTGGATGTCACTGGATGTCAGCGGTGGCTCGCCGCGACCGCCGCCACCACTGTCAGCCGTGGCTCGCCCCGACCGCCACCATCGTCAGCCGTGGCTCGTCGCCACCGCCACCACCACCGTCAGCCGTGGCTCGTCGCCACCGCCGCCACCATCACCAGCAGCAACAGCAGGGCCCAGCCCGCCACCGCCAGCCAGCCCAGGACCAGTCCGGCCGTGGCGAAGCCGTCACCGCTCTCTCCGGTACGGCGTATCTCCGCCCTGGCCTGGTGGCCCAGGATCACCGCGGGTATGCCCGTGAGCCCGGCGGTGAAGGGGACCAGCGCCCCGCAGACCACCGCGCCGACCGCCTTGGCGTTGTTCGGCGGGGGCGGGGCCGCCAGGAACGTACGCGGCACCGGCGGTTGCTGCTGCTGGGCGGTGGCGGTCATCGGCACCGGGCCCTGCGGCAGGTCGGCGACGAGCAGGGACAGTTCACCGAGCGTTCGCGCCTCGTACGCGCGTGCCACTCTGCGGTCGAGTTCGTCCTCCTGGAGGCGACCCTCGCCGAACCCGGCCCGGAGCACGTCGACGGCACGCTCCCGGTCGGCGGTGGAGGCCAGCATCGAGGCGTTGCTCTGCTGCGGGTGGTGCTGCCCCTGCCAGGGCTGTGGGGCACCACCGCCACCGTTCTGTCCCTGCCACGGCTGCCACGGCTGCGGGTACGACACGGCCATACCTCCCCCATACCGGCTGATTACCCCTCCATCATCCTCCAACGCGGCGGAGTCGGCCCTGGTTCCCGAGCCACGGCTTCTCCTCACGTCGGTGTCCCGATCCGCCGTACACCGACATTTCCGATCGCCGCCGAACGCCCGTCATCACGACTCCGACACAAACCGGCACACCGCCGCCGTGGCGCATTTAAGCTGCGCGGGTGTCGCAGCAGCGCAACACCCCTTCCCTGCCGGAGCCGGGGTCCGGGCCCGGGCCCGGATCCGGGCCTTCCGGGCGAAGACCCGGCCGCCGTCATTCCGGTGGTTCCGGTCGCGATCGTTCCGCGGGCCCCGGCCGCTCCCGTCTCGCCGGGATCCGCCGCCGGTTCCTCTCCGGAGTCCGCTCCCGGCTGTTCGCCGCCCTGGTCTCCCTGCTGGTCGTGGGCGGCTGCGCGGCCGCCGTCGTGGCGCTGACCGGGGGCGGCCCCCGGTCCCGTACGCCGGACGAAGGCATCGGAAGCGGTACGTCCACTTCCACCTCCGCGGGCGCCTCCGGTTCCACTTCCGCTTCCGCTTCCGCCACGACCGGCGCCCCGGGCTCCGCCGAGAGCGCCGACGGAAGCGGCGCGCGGTCCCCGGCCGACCCCGCCCGCACCCTGCGCTTCGGGGTCTCCTACGGCGACGCGCTGACCTGGATGCCCGAGGCGAAGCTCACCCAGGCCATGGCCGACGCGAAGGAACTCGGCGTCCAGTGGCTGCGGGTGGACCTCTCGTGGCGCAACATCCAGCCCGACTCCCCCACCCAGTACCTCTGGGAGCGCTTCGACCGCGTGGTGGCCGCCGCCCGCGCCGACGGCCTCGAAGTGCTGCCGACGATCGCGTACACCCCCGAGTGGGCGGGCGACCCCTCCTGTGCGGCCACCAGCCAGGCGTGCCCGCCCGCGGACAACGCGAAGTTCGCCGAGTTCGCGCGGCTGGCCGCCCAGCGGTACGCGCCCCTGGGCGTGCACACCTGGGAGATCTGGAACGAGCCCAACATCCGCGGCTTCTGGCGCACCGGCACCGGTCCCGACCCCGCCCGCTACACCGCGCTACTGACGGCGACCTCGCAGGCGATCCGTTCCGTGGACCAGGACGCGTACCTGGTCATGGGCGGGTTCGCCGCGGTGGACACGGTGCCGTCGCGCAAGTCGGTGGCCCCGGCGGAGTTCCTCGGCCGGCTCGCGCGCGACGGCGCCCTGAAGGAGGTGGACGCGATCGGCTACCACCCGTACACCTACCCGCTGTTGCCGAGCACGACGACCGCCGAGGGCACCGCGTTCCAGCGGATCGACAGCCCCAAGAACAGTCTCGTGGCCACACTGCGGCGGTACGGCGCCCCGGACATGCCGGTGTGGCTGACCGAGACGGGCGCCCCGACCTGGGCGAAGGGCAAGGCCGCGAGCGCCCAGGAGGACCAGGGCACCACCCACGTCACCGAGCGGCTCCAGGCGGAGATCGCCGCGGACACGGTGACGGCGGCGGCGGCCGAGCCGTCCGTCCAGGCGGTGTTCTGGTACTCGTACCAGGACGGCGCCGCCGAGGGCCAGGACGACCGCCAGTCCCTCTTCTACGGCCTCACGCGCTACGACGGCACGCACAAACCGTCGTTCACGGCGTACAAGAAGGCCATCGCCGCCTACGAGAAGCAGCGCCAGTAGCGGTAGTTGGGGTAGTTGCGGTCACACCGGTCTACACCGACCGGAACAGTTCCAGGTACCGCTCCGTCAACGCGGGCCAGGCGTACCGCTGTTCGGCCGCCTGCCGGCCCGCCGCGCCCATCCGGTCCGCCAACTCCCCGTCGGTGAGCAGCTTTCCGCACGCCGTGGCGAGGGCGGCCGGGTCGCCGGGCGGTACCAGGAAGCCGGTCTCGCCGTCGTCGACGACGAGGGGGATGCCGCCGGCCTCGGAGCCGACCACGGGGGTCGCGCAGGCCATGCCCTCGATCAGGGTCATGCCGAAGGACTCGGCGTCGGTGAGCGACGGCAGCGCGAGCACGGACGCGGTGCGCACCGCGTCCGCGAGCCGTTCGCCGCCGAGCGAGCCGGTGGTCTCCACCCGGTCGGCGACGCCGAGTTGGTCCGCGAGCGCGAGCAGATCCGGTACGGCGTCGCCGTCGCCCACCAGCTTCAGGCGCGCCTCGGGCACCTCGTCGACGAGCAGGGCGAAGGCCCGGATCAGCACGTCCACGCCCTTCCACGCGGACGAACGGGACATCCGCCCGACGAAGACGACGGTCTTGGCCCGCTGCGAGGCGGGCACACCCGGGGTGAAGAGTCCCGTGTCGACGCCCGGCGTGATCCGCACGGCCTTGGCGTGCCCGTCGGCCAGCGACACCGGGGAGACGGCCACGAGGCGGCGGGCGCGGGCGAACACCCTTGGCAGCACGGTGCGTTCGTAGAAACCGATCAGGCGGTCGGCGAGGCCGCTGTCCTTCTCGCCCTTGTGCATGGTGCCCGAGTGGTAGGTGAACACGGCGGGGCGGCTGCCCGAGAACGCGACGGCCAGGTCGCCGAGGCCGGGCACGGGGGCGTGCGCGTTGACGACGTCGACGTCCAACCGGCGCAGCCAGCGGCGCAGTTGGAGCGGCCAGAGCGGGCTGAGCGGGGTGTTGGACAGCTTCAGCCAGGCGCCGAGGCGGACGACTCGGACGCCGTCCTCGTCGGTCACGGTGGTGCGCAGCCCGTCCGCCCGCGTGGTGATCACGACGGCCCGCAGATCGGGCGCGGCGGCGACGGCTCCGGCGACCCGCGAGGAGTAGTGTTCGACGCCGCCGATGCCGGGCGGGTAGTAGGGGGCCACGACGGCGACGGTACGGCGGCGGGGTGCGCTCTCGGTCTTCGTTTCGGTGCTCAACTCGTCGGCCTCTCAGGCTTGTTGGTCCGCAGGGCCAGGGTGGCGGGGCCGTCCGGGTCGGGGGGCGTTGGTTCGGGAGACGGCGCTACGGCGGCGGAGGCACCCGTCGGGTCGCCCGAGGTCGTGGGCGGCAGCCCCGACAGGTCCGCCGGCACCTCCCCCGAACTCCGCCGCCACAGCAGGCACACCGTCGCGAACACGCCCGCCGTCGCGTTGCCCGCGCCCCACGCGAAGCCGACCCACACCAGGCCCCGGTCCGCCCAGGCCGCCGCGAGCCCGATGCTGAGCGAGGCCATGAGGAGGTTGGCGGCCAGCAACGGCCGTAGCCGCTGGGCGAGTTTGAGGGCGACGCAGGCCCAGGTGTTCAGGGCGGCGGGGAGGGCGGCGACGGCGAGGACGGTGAGCAGGGGCCGGGCGTTGTCCGCGTAGGGGCCGCCGAACATGCGCAGCAGCAGTCCGCCGCCCAGGGCCACCACGGCCGCGGCGGGCAGTTGGATCGCGGCGATGATCCGCGCCGCCCGCAGCAGCAACTCCCGGAAGCGGGACTCCTCGTGGGAGACCTCCGCGAACACGGCCTCGCCGACGGCGGTGGCGATGGCGTTCAGGATGGCCGCGATCTGGAAGGCGATGAAGTAGTAACCGGAGGCCGCCGCACCGAGGTTGTGCAGCACGATCAGCGGCATGACCAGGATGGGCGAGAGCACGAGCAGGCTGGCGACGTAGCTCGCGAAGGAGAAGCGGAACTGTTCGCGCAGCCGGGTGCCACGGGTCCGCAGGTCGGGGCGGAAGCCGAGACGGCGGCGCATCACCAGGATCGCGGTGAGCGCGGTGACCGCGTAGCCGACCCCCGCCGCGGCGACGATGCCGAACACGCCGAAGGTGGTGAGCGCGGCGGGCAGGGCGAGTTTGACCAGGCCCTGAGTGAGCCCGTCGACAAGGGTGTTGAACTCGGCGACCCGTCCGGCGGTGAACACCGAGCGGTTGAGCAGGCACACGCCCGCGCAGCCGCAGAAGCCGACGAACGCGACCGCGGTGCGCCAGTCGTCCCGCACGAAGAGCAACTTACCGCCGTACAGCGGCAGTCCGGCCAGGTAGAGCGAGCCCGCCACGCACGCGACGAGGGCGACCACGATCATCGCCTGGGTGATCTGCGCGTTGCGGGCCTCGGCGCGGGCCGGGAACCGGATCAGGATGGACTCGAAGCCGAGCAGGCTGAGCGAGGCGAGCAGCGAGACCGCCGAGATCAGCGAGGTGGCGAGCCCGACCTGGGCGGGGCTGTAGAACCGGGCCACCACCACCCAGAACAGGAAGCCGAGCCCGGCCGTGATCACCATCGAGGCGAGCAGGAAGAAGGAGCTGCGGTAGATCTTGTCCTTGGGCTTGGCGTGCCGGGCATGGTCGCCGCCGTCGCGGCCGTACGCGTCGGCCCGCTCCTCCACGACCGTCATCGCACACCCCCGCCGTACAACTCCACCAGTGCCGCCGCGTGTTCGGGCCACGCGAAGTCCCGTTCCGCGTACGCCCGCGCGTACTGGCCCATCGCCCGGCGGCGGTCCTCGTCGGCGGCCAGCGCGTCCAGGGTCTCGCCCAACTCCCGTGCCCGGCGCGGCAGGAGGCACACCCGGTCGCGGTCGAGGCCGTAGGGCGCGTACCCGGGGTCGTCGGTGGTGACCAGCGGCAGCCCGGAGGCCATCGCCTCCTGGACGCTGAGCGGGAAGCCCTCGTCGGTGGAGGGCAGGGCGAAGAGGTCGCAGGCGCGGTACGCCTCGGCGATGACGTCCGGTGGCAGGGCGCCGAGGTGGTGGACGCCGGGGTGTCCGGCCAGGGCGGAGGCGTCGCCGTCGCCCGCGAACACGAGGTCGTAGTCCGCCTGTTGGCCGTGTGCGTCGAGCAGGATGTCGTAGCCCTTCTTGGGTACGAACCGGCCGACGAACAGGGCGAGGACGCGGTCGGCGGGCAGGCCGAGGCGTTTGCGAATGAGTTGACGTTCCGTCAGGTCCCGGGCGGGGCGGAAGAGTTCGATGTCGACGCCGTTGGGGAGGTGGCGGGTGCGCTCCGCGGGGGCGCCGAGCCCGCGGACGAAGGCGGCGACGCGGGCGTTCATGGTGAGGACCGCGCGGGCCCGGCGCAGCAGGAGCCGGCCGACGACGCCGTAGAAGGCCCGCTGGACGGTTTTCACCAGCCAGGAAGGGTGGTTGACGACCGCGACGTGCTGGGTGAGGACGTACGGGGTGCGGGTGAGGGTCGCGGCGAGCGCGGCCGACCAGGTGCTGAGGTAGAGGCAGTCGTGGAGGTGGACGGCGTCGGCGCGGCGGGCCTCGCGCAGGGCGGCGGTCAGGAGCGTCGGCGAGAAGACGGGGTAGGGGACCCCGGCGCGGCGTTCGGGGCCGTTCCAGGCGGCGACGCGCACCACCCGGACGCCGTCCGCGCCGACCGTGACGCAGGAGCGCTCGCCGCTGGTGAGGACGGTCACCTCGGCGCCCTGGGCGGCGAGTTCGACGGCCTCGTGGTGGACGACGTTCTCGATGCCGCCCACGTGCGGCGGGTAGTAGTGGGAGACCAGCAGGACCCGCAGCGGAGGTCGGTTGCTCATCGGTAGATCAGCGCTCCCCCGTTGCTGTAGATCAGGTCGCGGTCGTCCAGGGCCTTCATCGGGTAGCGGTAGGTGATGAGGTCGCCCCGGTAGAAGATCGTCACCTCACCGGTTCTGGTGGGGGTGTCGCCGAAGAACACGTACGAATCGGTGCGCAGCGCGGCCGGATGGACCTCGGCGACGGTCGGGAAGGTCAGCAGGGCCTGGACGCGGCTCTCGGTGAACTCGTCCGACTGCACCTCGCCGCCGCCCTCGCGTTTGAGCAGCGCCTCCAGCCACAGCGCGGCCTGCCGTTCGTCCTCGTGCGGGTAGTAGATGTCGTAGTACTGGCCGGAGTTGGAGAGCTGCACCTGAGCCGGATAGCCGCCGAGGACCTTCGGTACGACGCCGCCGAGGTCGAGCAGCAGCCCGGCCAGCAGCACGCACGCCAGCGGTACGGCGTAGCGGCGGGTCCAGCGCAGCGCCCACAGCGTGGCGGTGGCCAGGAACGGCGCGAAGAAGAACAGCCCCTGCTGGAAGGCGCGCAACAGGCTGTAGTCCACGGAGAATTGGGGTATGGCCGTGACCAGCGCGACCATGAACCAGGCGCCCCCGGCGATGGTCACCTGGTCGCGCACCGGCCGGAACGCGGAGCGCCGCGCCCACAGCGCGACCGCGAACCCGGCGAGCGCCAGCACCTGGAAGATCAGCGCGGCCCCTTGCCGCAGCCCGCCGTTGAGCCCGACCACGCTGATCCCGACCGAGTCCAGGGCCCGGCCGACCGGTGTCAGCGGCAGGTTGGGTTCCTCGACGGCGGGCGTGGCCAGGCTGTTGATCTCCTTCAGCGACAAGTAGGCGTCCCCGTCGGCCCGCCCGGCGGCGGTCTGCTTCAACAAGTCCTTGCGGAGTTCCTTCATGCGTTCGTCGGGGGTGGTCTTGGCCCCGCCGAGGATGCTGTACGAGGTGTCCGAGGAGCCCGGTTCCGAGGGCCCGCCGGTCATCGCGGACGCGACGGCGGACAGGGTGCGTTCAACTTGCCCACCGGTGTGGGTGATTGGCCCGGACCACACCAGCGCGAGCACCGCCGGGATCGCCACCATCCACCAGGTCAGGAAGGACAGCATCCGGTCCTCGCGCCGCTTCCGGTGCCACCGCCAGCGCCCGCGCCGCGACAGCAGCCGCCACGCCTTGTCGAGCACGAAGGACACCGCGAGGGTGCCGACGACGACGTACGTCGTGGAGTAGTGCGAGAGCACGATCCCGCCGAGCAGCACCACGAACACGACGCGGCGGCGCAGGAGTTGGCCCTTGGAGTCGGTGAGCACGACCATCGCGCAGCCCAGCAGCAGGAAGGCGATCTCCTGGCGGCCGAGGTAGGGCATGTCGGTGAAGTACGTCGGGAAGACGATGAAGTACACCGCCGAGATCAGCGCGACCACGCGCGGCGCCACGTTGCGCACCGCCCGGTGCACGAGCACCGGGGTGAGCGCGAACAGCAGCGGCAGCACCGCCTTGAAGATGATCACGTCGGGTATCGCGGTGAGCTGGAAGATGCTGACGGGCAGCATCGTGATGCTCAGGCAGGCGTTGTACGGGTCCGGGTACGCGTGGATGTCCCAGAACTCCCCGCCGAGCGTGAGCCGGAAGTACAGGTACTCCTTCTGGATGTCGTGCCCGGTGATGTACTGCCCGCGCAACGAGGTCAGCAGCAGCAGCGCGGCGGACGCGCAGTACAGCCCGAACTCCAGCACGGGCACGGGGTATTGGCCCCGCCGCAGCAGGAGCAGCACGACGAGCGCGGCCACCACGACCATGCCGACGGTGCTGACACCGCCGCCCAGCCCGTTGTTGAGCCGGATCGGCCCGGCCACGGAGAGCAGCAGCGCGAGGGCGCCGACCGCACCGACCGGCTTCAGCCCCCGGGGCGCCCGCCAGGGCCCCGACTGCCGCTGCGCGCGCGGCATTTCGGGCGCCAGCAGGCCGAGCACCACCAGGGCGAGCGCGGTGGCGAGGGTGAGGATCAGCCGGGTCAGCGGCCGGTCGACGCCGAGCAGCGGCAGCGTGGTGTTCACGGTCAGCGCGACGACGATGTCCGTCATCACGCTGAACCCGACGGCGAGCAGGAAGGTCGCCGTCCCCGTGGTCACGATCCGCCGCGCCAATCCCCGCCACAGCACCACGGGCGCCCCGAACAGCAGCCACAGCCCGGCCGGCGTGTGCACCAACGCGGGCGGACTGGGCAGCAGTTCGACGACGACGGCGGGCGCGAGGCTGAGCAGCACGGCGAAACGGCGGCTCAGGGCGGCGGGGCGACGGGGGCCGGGCCCGGGGGCGGCGGCGGGAGGCTCGGCCGGAGGTTCGCCACCGGCGGCCCGCAGCGCGCCGACGTTCAGCCGCAGGGTTTCGTCAGGGGCCCCACCCGCCCGCGCCCCGGAAACAGAGACCGTCCGCAGCCCCAGCGTCTCCTCCGTGGTCACAGCCCTGCCCTGACGTAGACGTCCTCGACCAGCCCGGCCACCGTCTCCCAGGCGTACGCGCGGGCGTGTTCCGCGCTGGCCCGGCCCAGCCGGGCGGCGAGGGCGGGATCGGCGGCGAGGGTGTCGATCGCACCGGCCAGCGCGCCCGGCTCGGGCGCCGCCAACAGGCCCGTACCGGCGACCAGTTCGCGGGTGCCGGGCACGTCCGTGGCGACGACGGGCAGTGCGGCCGCCATCGCCTCAAGGACCACCAGCGGCATGCCCTCCTTGTCGGAGGAGCTGACGAAGGCGTCGGCGGCGGCGTACGCGTCGACGAGGTCGTCGCCGAGCAGTCCGCCCGCGAACTCGACGTTCACCAGCCCGAGCCCGGCGGCCTGTTTCTCCAGCCGCCCGCGCAGTTCGCCGTCCCCGACGATCCGCAGCCGTACGTCGTTCTCGACCAGGCTCATCGCGTCCAGCAGCCGGGCCACGTTCTTCTGGGCGCTGAGCCGGCCGACGTAGAGGAGGTTCAGAGGTCCGTTGCGCGGTGTGCGGACCGGGCGGAAGTACGCCTCGTCGACGCCGTTGGGCACGACGTGGACGCGGTCGGCGGGCACCCGGTAGGTCTCGGTGACGAAGGCGGCCTGGGCGGCGGTGAGGACGACGACCCCGGCGGCGGCCCGCAGCACGCGGCCGAAGACATGGCGCTTGTAGAGCGGCAGCAGCGCGCCGAGGCGGCCGGAGGCGTCCACGTCGAGGTGGAAGTGGAGCAGGAACGGGGTCCGCCTCAACTTCGCGGTGAGGGCGACCAGTTCGGGCAGCAGGGCGTGCGCGCAGTGCAGGTGCAGCACGGCGTCGCGCGGCAGCCGGGCCAGGCCCGCCGCGAGGCCCGGGGCAATCGCGGTGTGGGCGACTTCCACCGCGCGGTGGCGGCGCACGGTGACCCCGCCCTCGACGGCCGTGCGCGGGGCGCCCGCGGAGCCGAGCGCGGTGGTCAGGACGCGGACGTCGTGCCGGCGGGCCTGCTCCTGGGCGAGATGGGAGACCACGCGTTCGAGCCCGCCCAGGTGGGGCGGGTAGTAGGGCGTGATCTGGACGATGGTGCGCAAAGGGTGCTCCCCAGGGGGCTGGTGCCGCGCGGTGGAGAAGGATCGGCTCGGCGGCGGAAGAACGGCTCGGCGGCGGAGGTCCGGCGAGGCGTCGCGGGGTCTCGACGACGGCTCACCGACGGATCCACCGATCCGCGAAGGATCACTGAAGATGCAGGCGCAGGTGCTGCGGATGCCCCGGCAACGTCACCCGGACCTCGGCGGCCCGGTCCGCCGCCCGGCCGCGCAGCAGCAGCCGTACGTCGGTGGTGACCTTGACGCCGGGCCGGGTGGTGACCGTGACCGTGCGGCTGGCCAGCGGCTTGTCGGCGACCGTGGTCACGGAGACCACGACCTCCCGCCGCGCGGTGGTGGACTCGTGGTCGAACAGGTCCACCGGCACGACGAGTTGGTCGCCGTCGAAGTACGGGTCCTTCGCGAAGTACAGCTCCAGGTACGGCTCCTGGCGCTCGGTGAAGGAGTCCCGCAGCACACCGCGCACCTGGGGAACGGCCCACGCCGCGCCGGACATCCCGAGGACGGCGACGGCCACGACCGACCAGGTGAGCAACTGCCGGAGCGTGAACCGGCCGAACGCAACCCGGTGGAGCGCGGACACGGTCGTCTTCGGGTCCGGCCCGTGCCGGCGTGGCGTACCGCTCATGTCACGCCATCTCCAGCGGCGCCTCGTCGGCGGCCCGTGGCACCGGCAGCGGGCGCAGCGACCCGTTCACGGGGACGGGGCCCGCGGCCTTCGCGGTGAGTTCGGCGACCAGCGCGGCGGCGCGCTCGGCGGCCTCCGCGGGCGGCTCGGCGGCGGCGTTGGCGCGGGCCACGGCGGCGACGGGCACCATCCGGGCGGGCTCGGTGCGCAGCCGGTTGTCGCGCAGCTTGTGCTCGAACAGCTGGCGCAGGTTGGCGACGCCGTCGGGCAGCGCGTTCAGCTTGACCTCGCCGCCGCGCACCCGGTATTCGATGGGGACTTCGAGGCAGCGGAACCCGGCGCGGGTGGCCGCGTTCTTGATCTCCTGGGAGAAGGCCATGCCGGGCGAGGTGACCTCGATGCCCTCCCACACATGACGCTGGAAGATCCACATCCCGGACTGGGAGTCCCGCAGCCCGTTGCGGAACAGGGCCCGACTGAGGGCGCTGAGCGCGTGGTTGGCGTAGGTGTGGGACGGCTTCATGGCGTGCCGGTTCTCGCGGCCGAGCCGGTTGGTCGTCATGAACTCGACCTTGCGCGCGTCCAGGATGTGCAGCAGGTGCGGCAACGCGTCGAAGGGGTAGGTGCAGTCGGCGTCCCCGGTGGCGATGACGTCACCGGTGG
Organism: Actinobacteria bacterium OK074; assembly: GCA_001298575.1. Classification (GTDB taxonomy): domain Bacteria; phylum Actinomycetota; class Actinomycetes; order Streptomycetales; family Streptomycetaceae; genus Streptomyces. The sequence continues at coordinate 28,089 of LJCV01000250.1, read as the reverse complement.
CGGCGTCGAATCCGGCCTGGTAGGCGTTGCCGTAACCGCGGTTGGGCTGGGAGACGACGTTCGCGCCGAGCTGGCGGGCGATCTTCGCGGTGTCGTCGGTCGAGGCGTTGTCGACGACGACGACCTCGGTGGTCCAGCCGGCCTGGGCCAGCTCTCTTCGCGGTATGGACGCCATCACCGCGGGCAGGTTCTCGGCCTCGTTGAGCGCGGGTATGACGATGGACAGAGATCTCAAGGTGCCCCCCAAGAGCACTAGCACAGATGCTCGTTGAGGCATCGGGGAGGAATCGCGGGCCCCCTTGCCCGCCGCCGAACGCGCCCTCGGCCCGCGCGTCACTGAACGGCACGCGGTCCCCCTTGGCGCCCTCGGTCCCCCATGTTCCGCCACACACATGTGCATGCGTAACGGTCCGGTGCCTCTATGCAGTCTCTGCGCACCTTAGCCCGCTCATACATACCTCATGGACAGCAGTAACTCAGTTGTTATCAGGCTTCACTTGGCGTTAACACCGACGCATGCCGAAGGGCGGCCATCCGTTGCGAAACGGACGGCCGCCCTTCAACTGGTTCCCTCAACCGGCTTGCGCCGTGCGGGACTTACTGGTTGTACGGACCGTAGTCGTAGTCCTCCAGCGGGACCGCCTGGCCGGAGCCGGTGCCGAACGGCGAGTAGTCGATGTCGTCGTAACCGACGGCCGAGTACATCGCGGCCTTGGCCTCTTCGGTGGGCTCGACCCGGATGTTGCGGTAACGGGACAGACCCGTACCGGCCGGGATGAGCTTACCGATGATGACGTTCTCCTTGAGGCCGATGAGGCTGTCGGACTTGGCGTTGATCGCCGCGTCCGTCAGCACTCGGGTCGTCTCCTGGAAGGAGGCGGCCGACAGCCAGGACTCCGTCGCCAGCGATGCCTTGGTGATACCCATCAGCTGCGGACGGCCGGAGGCCGGGTGGCCGCCTTCCTGGACCACACGACGGTTCTCGGTCTCGAACTTCGACCGCTCGACCAGCTCGCCGGGCAGCAGCTCCGCGTCGCCCGACTCGATGATCGTCACGCGGCGCAGCATCTGCCGGATGATGATCTCGATGTGCTTGTCGTGGATCGACACACCCTGCGAGTTGTAGACCTTCTGGACCTCGCCGACCAGGTGGACCTGGACCGCGCGCTGACCGAGGATCCGCAGCACGTCGTGCGGGTTGGTGGCACCCACGGTGAGCTTCTGGCCCACCTCGACGTGGTCGCCCTCGCTGACGTGGAGCCGGGCACGCTTCGAGATCGGGAACGCCGTCTCGTCGCTGCCGTCGTCCGGCGTGATGACGATCTTCTTGGTCTTCTCGGTCTCCTCGATCCGGACGCGGCCGGAAGCCTCGGAGATCGGGGCGACACCCTTGGGCGTACGGGCCTCGAAGAGCTCGACGACACGCGGCAGACCCTGGGTGATGTCGTCACCGGCCACACCACCGGTGTGGAAGGTACGCATCGTCAGCTGGGTGCCGGGCTCACCGATGGACTGGGCGGCGATGATGCCGACCGCCTCACCGATGTCGACCAGCTTGCCGGTGGCCAGCGAGCGGCCGTAGCACATGGCGCAGGTGCCGACGGCGGACTCGCAGGTCAGGACCGAGCGGGTCTTGACCTCCTCGATGCCGTAGCGGACCAGCTCGTCGATGAGGACGTCGCCGAGGTCGGTGTTGGCCGGGGCCAGCACCTTGCCGTCGACGGTGATGTCCTCGGCCAGCGCACGGGCGTACACGCTGGTCTCGACGTTGTCGGCCTTGCGCAGCACGCCGTCCTCGCCGCGCTCGGCGATGGCCAGCTTGAGACCGCGCTCGGTGCCGCAGTCCTCCTCGCGGATGATGACGTCCTGCGAGACGTCCACCAGACGACGGGTCAGGTAACCCGAGTCGGCGGTACGCAGGGCGGTGTCCGCGAGACCCTTACGGGCACCGTGGGTGGAGATGAAGTACTCGAGAACCGACAGACCCTCGCGGAAGGACGCCTTGATGGGACGCGGAATCGTCTCGTTCTTGGCGTTCGACACCAGACCGCGCATACCGGCGATCTGACGCATCTGCATCATGTTTCCTCGGGCGCCCGAGTCAACCATCATGAAGATGGGGTTCGTCTTGGGGAAGTTCTCGTTCATCGCCTCGGCGACCTCGTTGGTCGCCTGGGTCCAGATCTGGATGAGCTCCTGGGTGCGCTCTTCCTTGGTGATCAGACCGCGCTCGTACTGCTTCTGGACCTTCTCGTCCTTGGCCTCGTACCCGGCGACGATCTCCTTCTTCGCGTCGGGGACGACGATGTCGGAGATGGCCACGGTGACGCCGGAGCGGGTGCCCCAGTAGAAGCCGGCCGCCTTCAGGTTGTCGAGCGTCGCCGCCACGATGACCTTGGGGTAGCGCTCGGCCAGGTCGTTGACGATCTCGCCGAGCTGCTTCTTGCCCACCGAGTAGTCGACGAACGGGTAGTCCTCGGGCAGCAGCTCGTTGAAGAGCGCGCGGCCCAGGGTCGTCTTCAGGCGGAAGGTGTCACCCTGCTGCCACTCCGGCTCGCCCTCCTCGCGCTCCGGCGGCGTCCAGCCGCGCGGCGGGATGGTGCCCACCGGGAAGCGGATGTCGACGGCCGACTGGAGCGCCAGCTCCCCGGCGTCGAACGCCATCGTCGCCTCGGCGGTGGAGCCGAACGCGCGGCCCTCGCCCTTGACGTCGCGGAGTTCGCCGTCGGTGGTGAGGAAGAACAGGCCCAGCACCATGTCCTGGGTCGGCATGGTGACGGGACGACCGTCGGCCGGCTTCAGGATGTTGTTCGAGGACAGCATCAGGATGCGGGCCTCGGCCTGCGCCTCCGCGGACAGCGGCAGGTGGACGGCCATCTGGTCGCCGTCGAAGTCCGCGTTGAACGCGGTGCAGACGAGCGGGTGGATCTGGATGGCCTTGCCCTCGACCAGCTGCGGCTCGAAAGCCTGGATGCCGAGGCGGTGCAGCGTGGGCGCGCGGTTCAGCAGGACCGGGTGCTCGGCGATGACCTCTTCGAGGACGTCGTACACCACGGTCCGGCCGCGCTCGACCATGCGCTTGGCGGACTTGATGTTCTGCGCGTGGTTGAGGTCCACGAGCCGCTTCATCACGAACGGCTTGAAGAGCTCCAGCGCCATGGCCTTCGGCAGACCGCACTGGTGCAGCTTGAGCTGCGGACCGACGACGATCACGGAACGCGCGGAGTAGTCCACGCGCTTGCCGAGCAGGTTCTGGCGGAAACGACCCTGCTTGCCCTTGAGCATGTCGCTCAGGGACTTCAGGGGGCGGTTACCGGGACCGGTGACCGGACGACCACGACGGCCGTTGTCGAAGAGGGCGTCGACAGCCTCCTGGAGCATGCGCTTCTCGTTGTTGACGATGATCTCGGGCGCACCGAGGTCGAGAAGCCGCTTCAGGCGGTTGTTGCGGTTGATCACACGGCGGTACAGGTCGTTCAGGTCGGAGGTCGCGAAGCGGCCACCGTCCAGCTGCACCATCGGACGGAGGTCCGGCGGGATGACCGGCACGCAGTCGAGCACCATGCCCTTGGGGCTGTTGCTGGTCTGGAGGAACGCGGAGACGACCTTGAGGCGCTTGAGCGCACGGGTCTTCTTCTGGCCCTTGCCGGTGCGGATGATCTCGCGAAGCCGCTCGGCCTCTTCATCCAGGTCGAAGGACTCCAGGCGCTTCTGCAGCGCGGCGGCGCCCATCGAACCGTCGAAGTAGGTGCCGAAGCGGTCCCGCAGCTCGCGGTAGAGCAGCTCGTCACCCTCGAGGTCCTGGACCTTGAGGTTCTTGAACCGGGTCCACACCTCGTCCAGGCGGTCGATCTCGCGCTGCGCACGGTCGCGCAGCTGCTTCATCTCCCGCTCGGCGCCTTCGCGCACCTTGCGGCGGACGTCGGCCTTGGCGCCCTCGGCCTCCAGCTCGGCCAGGTCGGTCTCGAGCTTCTTGGCCCGGCCTTCCAGGTCGGCGTCGCGGCGGTTCTCGACCTGCTGCCGCTCGACGGAGACGTGCGCCTCCAGGGAGGGCAGGTCGCGGGTGCGGCGCTCCTCGTCGACGTACGTGATCATGTACGCCGCGAAGTAGATGACCTTCTCCAGGTCCTTCGGAGCGAGGTCGAGCAGGTAGCCCAAGCGCGACGGAACGCCCTTGAAGTACCAGATGTGCGTGACGGGCGCGGCAAGCTCGATGTGGCCCATCCGCTCACGGCGCACCTTGGCGCGCGTGACCTCGACGCCACAGCGCTCACAGATGATGCCCTTGAAGCGGACGCGCTTGTACTTGCCGCAGTAGCACTCCCAGTCCCGGGTGGGACCGAAGATCTTCTCGCAGAAGAGCCCGTCCTTTTCCGGCTTGAGGGTGCGGTAGTTGATCGTCTCGGGCTTCTTGACCTCGCCGTGGCTCCACTGACGGATGTCGTCAGCGGTGGCCAGGCCGATCCGGAGCTCGTCGAAGAAGTTGACGTCGAGCACTATGCGTCAATCCCTCTCAGGGTTGTAAGTCTTGGGGTCTGATACGGGGGTCCCGGGGCCGGCAGACCTTGATCGCTCAAGGTCTGCCGAAGTCCCGTCAGACCTCTTCGACGCTGCTCGGCTCACGCCGGGACAGGTCGATGCCGAGCTCCTCCGCCGCGCGGAAGACGTCCTCGTCGGTGTCACGCATTTCGATGGACATACCGTCGCTGGACAGCACCTCCACGTTCAGGCAGAGAGACTGCATCTCCTTGATGAGCACCTTGAAGGACTCGGGGATGCCGGGCTCGGGGATGTTCTCGCCCTTGACGATGGCCTCGTAGACCTTCACGCGGCCGGTGACGTCGTCGGACTTGATGGTCAGCAGCTCCTGGAGGGCGTAGGCGGCGCCGTACGCCTCAAGCGCCCACACCTCCATCTCACCGAAGCGCTGGCCACCGAACTGGGCCTTACCACCCAGCGGCTGCTGGGTGATCATCGAGTACGGACCGGTCGAGCGGGCGTGCAGCTTGTCGTCGACCAGGTGGTGGAGCTTGAGGATGTACATGTAGCCGACGGAGACGGGCTCCGGGAACGGCTCGCCGGAGCGGCCGTCGAACAGCGGGGCCTTACCGGTCGGGAGCACCATGCGCGAGCCGTCGCGGTTCGGGATGGTGTGCTGGAGCAGACCGGCCAGCTCGTCCTCACGCGCACCGTCGAAGACGGGGGTGGCGACGTTCGTGCCGGGGGCGACCTGGTCGGCCTCGATGGCCTGGAGGCGCTGCGCCCAGTCCTCGGCGAGCCCGGAGACGTCCCAGCCGCGGCTGGCGAGCCAGCCGAGGTGGATCTCCAGGACCTGTCCCGGGTTCATTCGGGACGGGACACCGAGGGGGTTGAGGATGATGTCGACCGGGGTGCCGTCCTCCAGGAACGGCATGTCCTCGATCGGCAGGATCTTCGAGATGACGCCCTTGTTGCCGTGGCGGCCGGCCAGCTTGTCGCCGTCGGTGATCTTGCGCTTCTGCGCAACGTACACCCGGACCAGCTGGTTGACGCCGGGCGGCAGTTCGTCGCCCTCCTCGCGGTCGAAGACGCGGACGCCGATGACCTTGCCGATCTCGCCGTGCGGCACCTTCAGCGAGGTGTCGCGCACCTCGCGCGCCTTCTCACCGAAGATCGCGCGCAGCAGGCGCTCTTCCGGCGTCAGCTCGGTCTCACCCTTGGGCGTGACCTTGCCGACGAGGATGTCACCGGCGACGACCTCGGCACCGATACGGATGATGCCGCGCTCGTCGAGGTCGGCGAGGACCTCCTCGGAGACGTTCGGGATGTCCCGGGTGATCTCCTCGGGGCCGAGCTTGGTGTCACGGGCGTCGACCTCGTGCTCCTCGATGTGGATCGAGGAGAGGACGTCGTCCTGCACGAGGCGCTGCGACAGGATGATCGCGTCCTCGTAGTTGTGACCCTCCCACGGCATGAACGCGACGAGCAGGTTCTTGCCGAGCGCCATCTCGCCGTTCTGGGTGGCGGGACCGTCGGCCAGGACCTGGCCCTCGATGATCCGGTCGCCCTCGTTGACGATGACCTTCTGGTTGACCGAGGTGCCCTGGTTGGACCGGGAGAACTTGGCCAGGCGGTACGTGATGTACGTGCCGTCGTCGTTGGCGGTGGTGATGTAGTCCGCGGAGACCTCCTGGACCACACCGTCCTTCTCGGCCTTGACCACGTCACCGGCGTCCACGGCGGAGCGGTACTCCATGCCGGTGCCGACGAGCGGGGACTCGCTCTTGATGAGGGGCACGGCCTGACGCATCATGTTCGCGCCCATGAGGGCACGGTTGGCGTCATCGTGCTCCAGGAACGGGATCATCGCGGTCGCGACCGACACCATCTGGCGCGGCGAGACGTCCATGTAGTCGACGTCGTCACCGGGGACGTAGTCGACCTCACCGCCACGGCGGCGGACCAGGACGCGGGACTCCTCGAAGTGCAGGTCGTCCGTCAGCGTGGCGTTCGCCTGCGCGATGACGAATCGGTCCTCTTCGTCGGCCGTCAGGTAGTCGACCTCGTCGGTGACGATGCCGTCGGTGACCCGGCGGTAGGGCGTCTCGACGAAACCGAACGCGTTGACGCGGCCGTAGGAGGCGAGCGAGCCGATCAGGCCGATGTTCGGGCCTTCGGGGGTCTCGATCGGGCACATGCGGCCGTAGTGCGAGGGGTGCACGTCACGGACCTCGAAGCCGGCCCGCTCACGGGAGAGACCACCCGGGCCAAGAGCCGACAGGCGGCGCTTGTGGGTGAGACCCGACAGCGGGTTGTTCTGGTCCATGAACTGCGACAGCTGGCTGGTGCCGAAGAACTCCTTGATGGAGGCGACGACCGGCCGGATGTTGATCAGGGTCTGCGGCGTGATCGCCTCGACGTCCTGGGTCGTCATCCGCTCACGCACGACGCGCTCCATACGAGCCAGACCCGTACGGACCTGGTTCTGGATGAGCTCGCCGACGTTACGCAGACGACGGTTGCCGAAGTGGTCGATGTCGTCGGTCTCGACGACGATCTGCGTGCCGTTGTCGCCGACCGTCTCGGTCTCACCGGCGTGCAGCTTGACCAGGTACTTGATCGTCGAGATGACGTCCTCGACGGTCAGGACACCGGCGTCCAGCGGGGCGTCGCTGCCGAGCTTCTTGTTGACCTTGTAACGGCCGACCTTCGCGAGGTCGTAGCGCTTCGGGTTGAAGTAGAGGTTCTCCAGAAGCGTCTGCGCGGCCTCGCGCGTGGGGGGCTCGCCCGGACGCAGCTTGCGGTAGATGTCGAGCAGCGCGTCGTCCTGGCCCTGGGTGTGGTCCTTCTCCAGGGTGGCGCGCATCGACTCGTACTCGCCGAACTCCTCCAGGATCTGCTCGGTCGACCAGCCGAGCGCCTTGAGCAGCACGGTGACCGACTGCTTGCGCTTGCGGTCGATGCGGACACCGACCATGTCGCGCTTGTCGATCTCCAGCTCCAGCCAGGCGCCCCGGGAGGGGATCACCTTGGCGGAGAAGATGTCCTTGTCGGAGGTCTTGTCGATGGAGGAGTCGAAGTAGACGCCCGGCGACCGGACCAGCTGCGACACCACGACACGCTCGGTGCCGTTGATGACGAAGGTGCCCTTGTTGGTCATGAGCGGGAAGTCGCCCATGAAGACCGTCTGGGACTTGATCTCGCCGGTCTCGTTGTTGGTGAACTCGGCGGTGACGAAGAGCGGGGCCGCGTACGTGAAGTCGCGCTCCTTGCACTCGTCGATGGAGTTCTTCGGGGGCTCGAAGCGGTGGTCGCGGAAGGTCAGCGACATCGACCCGGAGAAGTCCTCGATCGGGGAGATCTCCTCGAAGATCTCCTCCAGACCGGACTTGGTGGGGACGTCCTGACCCGACTCCAGAGCCGCCTCGACCCGACTCTGCCAGGCGGTGTTGCCGAGCAGCCAGTCGAAGCTCTCGGTCTGCAACGCGAGCAGGTTGGGAACCTCGAGGGGCTCCTTGATCTTTGCAAAGGAGATGCGCAGCGGGGCGGTGCTGGCGCCGTTGTTCGTATTCGCGGTCGAGGCAGTGCGCGAGGCGGCCAAGAGGGGGTCCTTCCGAGGGCTCGGACTCACTACGCGCGTACCGGCCCCCTCGTCCGACCAACAAAGACAGACGGTCCCGATCCGGCCAAAAAGGCCAGGTCGAAGACGATGCGGTCGTCGGTGCTCAGGCGAGGGCATGCCCCTGGTGACGGGCAGAGGGCAGCTAACAGGCAGCGCAAAGGGTCAGTGTAGCCACTTGGCGCACTGATGTCCAGCCCGGATTTTTCGGGTTCCCGGCGACCCTCTTCGGGCCACCGTGAGTCCTCATTGCCTGTGTCAAGCCACGCCCTCGTTGGTGCACATCGATACTGCCCTCTTCGCCGCCGATCCATGCCTCGGATCCGGATCGTTGTGACGACGCGTCCTGAGAATTGCGCGCTGCGTGCGGTTCGTCAAGGCCCCCCTTGCCCGAACCGGCCCCTGCCATCGTCACGTGCCCGTCTGCCCGGGGCCTGTCACCTGGGGCGTCCGGAGGCACAACGAAGATCACCATACTCCCCGCACGACCCTGTGCAAGGCAGCCGCCGCACGGTCCCCCGAACGCCGAAGAGCGACCACCCGATTGGATGATCGCTCTTCGCCGCACCGGCGTTACAGGGCTTTCAGGGCCCTGTCCTCAGCCTGCGCGAAAGTCCTGCCGGAGCCCCGCAAAGGGGGCTCCACGGACCGTTGGAACCTTGCGGTCCCGTGAGGTCTTACTTGACCTCGACGGACGCGCCGGCGCCCTTGAGGGCCTCGGCGGCCTTGTCCGCGGCTTCCTTGGTGGCCTTCTCCAGGACGGGCTTGGGGGCGCCGTCCACGAGGTCCTTGGCTTCCTTCAGACCCAGCGAGGTCAGCTCACGCACGACCTTGATGACCTGGATCTTCTTCTCGCCGGCGCCGGTGAGGATGACGTCGAACTCGTCCTGCTCCTCAGCGGCCTCGACCGGGGCGCCGGGGGCGGCGGGGCCGGCCACGGCGACCGCGGCGGCGGCGGTGACGTCGAACTTCTCCTCGAACGCCTTCAGGAACTCGGAGAGCTCGATGAGGGTGAGGGCCTCGAACTGCTCAAGCAGCTCTTCCTGGGACAGCTTCGTCGCCATGAGGGCGATCCTTCCACTAAATCGGCTGGTGCCGGATGTACTTGTCGGCGGGCGTACGGTCGGCCCGCGTAGACCACGACTGCGGTGAGGGAACTCAGGCGGCCGCGGTCACTGTGCGAGCCGAGTTACTCGGCACCGCCCTGCTCTTCTTGCTTGACGCGAAGCGCTTCCACGGTGCGGGCGAACTTCGCGGGGAGCGCCTGGAAGAGCTGTGCAGCCTGCGTCTGCTTGCCCTTGAAGGCACCCGCCAGCTTGGCGAGCAGAACCTCGCGGGACTCAAGGTCCGCGAGCTTCTTGATCTCGTCGGCGGACAGCGCCTTGCCGTCAAGGACACCGCCCTTGATGACGAGGTTGGGGTTGTCCTTGGCGAAGTCACGAAGACCCTTCGCCGACGTCACCGGGTCACCAGTGATGAAGGCGACCGCCGTCGGACCGTTGAACAGGTCGTCGAGCGTCGAGATGCCGGCCTCATTGGCCGCAATCTTGGTCAGCGTGTTCTTCACCACGGCGTACTGGGCGTCTTCACCGAGCGAACGGCGCAGCGTCTTGAGCTGCGCCACGGTGAGACCCCGGTACTCGGTCAGCACGGCGGCGTTCGAGCTACGGAACTGCTCCGTGAGCTCGGCCACCGCGGCAGCCTTGTCGGGCCTTGCCATAGAGCGTCGGCCTCCTTCCGGGTGATGAGGACCGCTCAGAAGGGGCTGGAGAAAACGAAACGCCCCGGCGCAGGCGCACGGGGCGGACTCGACCGATCGCACATGCCGCGAGGCACGCACTCCGGGAGTACTTCCACATTCACCTGCGCGGGTCGCCCGTACTTCTACGGATCCTTCGGCCACCGCGTCCTCGAAGAGAACACGGCAACGACCAGCGGTCTTTGGCTTCTCCGTGAGAGTACGTGACACGGGATTGGCAAGGCAAATCGCGCTTCAGGAAGTCTCCTCGTCCAGCAGGTGCTGGAAGTCCGCCGTGTCGTCGGCGGCGGGTTTCGTCACCGAGACCTTGACGCCGTAGTCGTCGTAGTACGTGGTGGCGGACATCCGGCCGGAGGCGAGGGTGCCCTGTTCGACCTTCTTGACCAGGAGGTTTCGCTTGTTCACCCACAGGTCGACGGTTTCGGAGGCGAGCTGGGCCTGCTGGAGCTGTTTCTTCAGGTCGGCCGCGTCGGGGCCGGTGAGGGCGACCGGGTCCACGGTGCCGGTGTAGTGCGTGGTGCTCTCGCCCCGCACCCGCTCGCGCCCGACCCGGCGGACGGTCCCCGCCGCGAGCAGCAGTTCGACCGGCTGGACGGGGGCGGTGTTGCGGAACGACTCGGTCAGGTACACGCCGGAGCCGTCGGGCAGCGCGGAGAGGTCGTCGTAGTCGTAGCGGATCCAGTGCTTGCCCTGGATGCTCGCGGCGAACTTGGCGCCGACCTTGGCGTAGTAGGCGTCCGGGAGCAGCCGGGCCTCCATCGAGGTGCTGCTCAACGCCCGCATGGTGGTGGCGAGTTCGCCGCCGGTGTAGGTGATGCGGAGCAGGCCGACCGGGTCGCCGGACCAGCCGAGGGTGCCGGTGGTGGTGAGCGAGAGGGTGCCGCCCATGACCGTCGCCGAGTCGATCCGGGCGGAGCCGGCCGCCTCGGTGGCCTTCTGGACGGCGCGCAGGGCCGCGGTGTCCTCGGGGGTGGCCCGCCGGGTGGGCGTCGCCTGAGCACCCCTGTCCGGGCCGTCGTCGCCGTCCTGGAGGCTGCACGCCGCCACCGCGGCCAGTACGGCCCCGCAGACGACGGCCGCCCGCCACCCGGCCTGCCCCCGGTCCCTCATCGCTACCCCCCTCGTACACCCCAGGTACGCCCCGCGTGATCTTCACGCTAACTCCGGGAAGGGGCCTGGGCCCACACATCCCGCACATACGACGACGGGCCCCGCACCGGAAAAGGTGCGGGGCCCGTCGTACGAACACGGGGCCGTCAGGGAACCGACGGCCGATCCGGGCCCGCGGACTCGGTGGCTCAGACGGCCGCCGGGTCCTCCTCGGCGAGGAGGTTGCGGGTGCGGTTCGGGTCGACGGGGACACCGGGGCCGATCGTGGTGCTGATCGCGGCCTTCTTGATGTACCGGCCCTTGGCGGCGGACGGCTTGAGACGGAGGATCTCCTCCAGGGCCGCGCCGTAGTTCTCGACCAGCTTGGTGTCGTCGAACGACGTCTTGCCGATGATGAAGTGCAGGTTCGAGTGCTTGTCGACGCGGAACTCGATCTTGCCGCCCTTGATCTCGGTCACGGCCTTGGCCACGTCCGGGGTCACGGTGCCCGTCTTCGGGTTCGGCATCAGACCACGCGGGCCGAGGACGCGGCCGAGGCGGCCGACCTTGCCCATGAGGTCCGGGGTGGCGACGACGGCGTCGAAGTCCAGCCGGCCCTTCGCCACCTCGTCGATGAGTTCGTCGGAGCCGACGATGTCGGCGCCCGCGGCGGTCGCGGCCTCGGCACGGTCACCGGTCGCGAAGACCAGGACCCGGGCGGTCTTGCCGGTGCCGTGCGGGAGGTTCACGGTGCCACGGACCATCTGGTCCGCCTTGCGCGGGTCGACACCCAGGCGGAAGGCGACCTCGACGGTGCCGTCGAACTTGCTGGTGGAGGTCTCCTTGGCGAGACGGACCGCCTCGAGCGGGGCGTACTGCTTGTCCCGGTCGATCTTGGCGTCCGCAGCGCGGAGAGCCTTGCTGCGCTTGCTCACAACTGCTCCTGTGTGGTCTGTGAGAGGAGTCGTGGTACGGGCCGAGCAGGCCCTGCCACGGGTTCTACGACGTACTTGCTGCGGGGTGGGGCTCAGCCCTCGACCGTGATGCCCATGGAACGCGCGGTGCCGGCGATGATCTTCGCGGCGGCGTCCAGGTCGTTGGCGTTGAGGTCGGGGAGCTTGGTGGTGGCGATCTCGCGGACCTGCGCCTGGGTGATCTTGGCGACCTTGGTCTTGTGCGGCTCGCCGGAGCCCTTCTCCACGCCCGCGGCCTTGAGGATCATGCGCGCGGCCGGCGGGGTCTTGGTGATGAAGGTGAAGGAGCGGTCCTCGTAGACCGTGATCTCCACCGGGATGACCCAGCCACGCTGCGACTCGGTCGCGGCGTTGTACGCCTTGCAGAACTCCATGATGTTGACGCCGTGCTGACCCAGCGCGGGGCCGACCGGCGGAGCCGGGTTGGCGGCACCGGCCTGGATCTGGAGCTTGATGAGCCCCGTGACCTTCTTCTTCTTGGGAGGCATAGCTCTCCGGGTCCTTTCGATTCGGGTCCTGCCCACATTCGGGGACCACCCGGATGCAGGCATACCGCACAACGATAACGGGTATGGATGCGCGGCCAAAAACCGAGAGGTCAGGCGGCCCGTGAAGGCACACCTGACCTGCTCGGAAGTCGTATGTCCAGAGAGACGGGAAGGGTCAGCTCTTCTGGAGCTAGTTCTTCTGGATCTGGTCGAAGGACAGTTCGACCGGCGTCTCGCGGCCGAAGATCTCCACGAGACCCTTGACCTTCTTCGAGTCGGCGTTGATCTCGTTGATCGTCGCCTGGAGCGTGGCGAACGGACCGTCGGTCACGGTCACCGAGTCGCCCACCTCGAAGTCGAGCACCTGCACCTCGACCTTGCGCTGCGGCACCGGCTTGCCCTCGGCCTCCGCCGCCTCGCGCGCCGCCTTCTCCTCGGCCTCCGGCGCGAGCATCTTGACGATCTCGTCCAGGGTCAGCGGGTAGGGGTCGTACGCGTTGCCGACGAAGCCCGTGACGCCCGGCGTGTTGCGGACGACGCCCCAGGACTCGTTGGTGAGGTCCATGCGCACCAGGACGTAGCCGGGGAGCTTGTTCTGGCGGATGGTCTTGCGCTCGCCGTTCTTGATCTGCGCGACCTCTTCCTGCGGCACCTCGGCCTGGAAGATGAAGTCCTCGACGTTCAGCGAGACGGCACGCTGTTCGAGGTTGGTCTTCACGCGGTTCTCGTAACCGGCGTAGGTGTGGATGACGTACCACTCGCCGGGCAGGGCGCGCAGTTCCTGGCGGAGCGCCTCGACGGGGTCGAGGGCGGGCTCGGGCTCACCCTCGGGCTCGTCGTCGACGTCGGCAGCGGCCTCGTCGTCGGTCTCCGCGTCGGCCTCTTCGCCGGACTCGTCGTCCTCGTCCTCGACCTCGGACTCGGTCTCTTCTTCTTCGTCCACGACTACGGCGTCGTCGGCAGCCTCGGCCTCGATGGAGGGCTCGGTGTCCTCGGTGTCCGCGCCCTCGACGATGTCGAGCTCGTCCTCGACGGACTCGACAGGCTCGATGGCGTCGTTCAGGTTCGGGTCAGACACGGTGGCTGCTTCTTCCTGGTTACTTTGAGGTGGAACATGCGAAAGGGGCGCCGGTTACGGCGCCCTTCGCTCTCGGCTCAGCCGAAGACGTACTTGGCGGCGTGGTTGAGCCCGTAGTCGATCAGGGTCACCAAGCCGATCATGATCGCGACGAAAAAGATCACCACGGTGGTGTAGGACGTCAGCTGGTTGCGCGTCGGCCAGACGACCTTGCGCAGTTCGGCGACGATCTGACGGTAGAACAGGCCGAGACGCTTGAACGGGCCCTTCTTCGCACGCTTGCCGCCCTTGCGGGACTTCTGCTGCGTCGACTCCAGCGCCTCGTCCTGGGCATCAGGCGTATCGATGGAGCCCACGGCGTCCGTCATGCGTCCTCACCTGATTCCGGGTCGTGGCCGTGCCGCGCCCGGTGGAGCCGCACGGCGGGTGCATTGCGTACGTACAGTGCGCACACATCCTGTTGTGCAGGAGTGTGTAGCAGGGCCGGAGGGACTTGAACCCCCAACCGCTGGTTTTGGAGACCAGTGCTCTACCAATTGAGCTACGACCCTTTGGTGCGTCCCCAACGTACCGCATCCGACCGGGTGCTCGGTGTGCACCTGGTGAGTACGGCCGTCGAAGGCCAACGACGTGAGAGTGTACGTGGTCCCGGGCCGGTCGTCGAACGGAAAGCGTCGGTACGGCGATCCCGCGCCGCTGTTCGAACCGTGTACGGGTGGCGTACAAGGGGTGTACGGGCGGGCCGTACGGCTGTGCGGGCGGGCTGTGCGACTTCTGTGGCCGCACGGCGTGCCCCCTGGACCAGTCTGTGAAACCCGCGTGCCGGGGTGGTTTCGAGTCTGAAACGATGGGCCCCATGAGCGCTGCAATCCCACCCACCGAGCGCCGGGTCTCCGCCCGAGTCGGCGCGATCTCCGAGTCCGCCACCCTCGCCGTGGACGCCAAGGCCAAGGCCCTCAAGGCCGCCGGGCGACCGGTGATCGGCTTCGGCGCAGGTGAACCGGACTTCCCGACCCCGGACTACATCGTCCAGGCCGCCGTCGCGGCCTGCTCGAACCCGAAGTACCACCGCTACACGCCGGCCGGCGGTCTGCCGGAGCTGAAGGCCGCGATCGCCGCGAAGACGCTGCGCGACTCGGGCTACGAGGTGGACGCCTCGCAGATCCTGGTCACCAACGGCGGCAAGCAGGCCATCTACGAGGCGTTCGCCGCGATCCTCGACCCGGGCGACGAGGTCATCGTCCCGGCGCCGTACTGGACGACGTACCCCGAGTCGATCCGTCTCGCCGGCGGTGTCCCGGTCGACGTCGTGGCCGACGAGACGACCGGCTACCGCGTCACGGTCGAGCAGCTGGAGGCCGCGCGCACCGAGAACACCAAGGTCGTGCTCTTCGTGTCGCCGTCCAACCCGACCGGCGCCGTCTACAGCGAGGCCGAGGCCGAGGCGATCGGCCGCTGGGCCGTCGAGCACGGCCTGTGGGTGCTGACGGACGAGATCTACGAGCACCTCGTCTACGGCGACGCGAAGTTCACCTCGCTGCCCGCGATCCTGCCGGAGCTGCGCGACAAGTGCATCGTCGTCAACGGCGTCGCCAAGACGTACGCGATGACGGGCTGGCGGGTGGGCTGGATCATCGGCCCGAAGGACGTCGTCAAGGCGGCCACCAACCTCCAGTCGCACGCGACGTCGAACGTGTCGAACGTGGCGCAGGTCGCCGCCCTGGCCGCCGTCTCCGGCGACCTGTCGGCCGTCGCGAAGATGGGCGAGGCGTTCGACCGCCGCCGCAAGACCATCGTGCGCATGCTGAACGAGATCGACGGCCTGCTGTGCCCCGAGCCCGAGGGCGCCTTCTACGTGTACCCGTCGGTGAAGGCCCTGCTCGGCAAGGAGATCCGCGGCAAGCGCCCGCAGACCTCGGTCGAGCTGGCCGCGCTGATCCTGGACGAGGTGGAGGTCGCGGTCGTACCCGGCGAGGCGTTCGGCACCCCCGGCTACCTGCGGCTGTCGTACGCGCTGGGCGACGAGGATCTCGTCGAGGGCGTGAGCCGGATCCAGAAGCTGCTGGCGGAGGCGACGGACTGAGGTCCTTCCGCGTCGGGTCCGGTCCGCTCTGGGTGAGCGGGCCGGACCCGTTGCTTTGTGCGAGCAACGCCACTAACGGGGAATCCGGTACCGGGAGTACAGGAACGTACGGCAGGATTCCCCAATGGAGCGTGTACGTGATGTCTCTGAACTGCCGAAGGCCCATCTGCACCTGCACTTCACAGGCTCGATGCGGCCCGGCACCGTCCTCGAACTGGCCGACAAGTACGGCGTGCGGCTGCCCGACGCGCTGACGGAGGCGCTGACCAGCGGGGAGCCGCCGCGGCTGCGGGCGACGGACGAACGGGGCTGGTTCCGTTTCCAGCGGCTGTACGACGCGGCGCGCTCGTGCGTGCGCGGGCCCGAGGACATCCAGCGTTTGGTGCGGGAGGCCGCGGAGGAGGACGTACGGGACGGCTCCGGCTGGCTGGAGATCCAGGTCGACCCGACGTCGTACGCGCCCCGTCTCGGCGGTCTGATCCCGGCGCTCGAAGTCATCCTGGACGCGGTGGAGACGACGAGCCGGGACACCGGCCTGGGCATGCGGGTGCTGGT
This sequence comes from Actinobacteria bacterium OK074, assembly GCA_001298575.1. Taxonomy (GTDB): domain Bacteria; phylum Actinomycetota; class Actinomycetes; order Streptomycetales; family Streptomycetaceae; genus Streptomyces. The sequence continues at coordinate 11,965 of LJCV01000250.1, read as the reverse complement.
GGCCGCGAACCGCATGAAGCACCCCCTGGAGGCGCGCACGCTGGCCCGGCTCGCGGTGCGGTACGCGGACCGGGGCGTGGTCGGCTTCGGGCTGTCGAACGACGAACGCCGGGGCATGGCAAGGGACTTCGACCGCGCGTTCGCGATTGCGCGGGACGGCGGGCTGCTGTCCGCACCGCACGGCGGCGAGCTGACGGGCCCGGCCTCGGTCCGCGACTGCCTGGACGACCTGCACGCGACACGGCTGGGGCACGGGGTGCGCGCGGCGGAGGACCCCCGGCTGCTGAAGCGGCTCGCGGAGCGGGGGGTGACGTGCGAGGTCTGCCCGGCGTCGAACGTGGCCCTGGGCGTTTACGAGAAGCCCGAGGACGTTCCTCTGCGCACTCTGTTCGACGCGGGTGTCCCCATGGCCCTGGGGGCCGACGACCCGCTTCTCTTCGGAGCCCGGCTGACGGCCCAGTACGAGATCGCCCGGCGGTATCACGGCTTCACCGACGAGGAGTTGGCGGAGCTGGCCCGGCAGTCCGTACGGGGGTCGGCTGCGCCGGAGGGGGTCAAGGCGGGGTTGTTGGCGGGGGTTGAGGGGTGGTTGGCGGAGGGGGCTTAGGGGGTGTGGGGGGTGTAGTGGGTTGTAGGGGGTGCCATTTCTTACGGTTCTGGCTCTTACGGCTCTGGTTCTTACGGTTCTGGCTCTTACGGCTCTGCTTCCTACAGCTCCGCGCTCACCATCACCGGCTCGTTGACCAGGGTGATCCCGAATGCCTTGTGTACACCTGCCACGACCTCGCGGGCCAGGGTCAGGAGGTCCTCCGTGGTGGCGTTGCCCCGGTTGGTCAGGGCGAGGGTGTGCTTGGTGGAGATGCGGGCGGGGCCGGTGCCGTAGCCCTTGGTGAAGCCGGCCTTGTCGATCAGCCAGGCCGCGGAGGTCTTGGTGTGGCCCTCCCCCGCCGGGTACGCGGGGGGTGTGGCGTCCGGGCCCAGTCGTGCCTCCACGCGCGCGTGGAACGCGGTGAACTCGGCGTCGGTGAGGATCGGGTTGGTGAAGAAGGAACCGGCCGACCAGGTGTCGTGGTCCTCGGGGTCCAGGACCATGCCCTTGCCCGCGCGCAGCTTCAGCACCGTCTCGCGGGCGTCGGCCAGGGGGACACGGTCGCCGGGTTCCACACCGAGCGCGCGGGCCGTCTCGGCGTACTTGACGGGGCCGGAGAGGCCGTTCGCGTCTTCCAGCCGGAAGCGGACGCGCAGGACGACGTAGCGCTCGGGGTCGGTCTTGAAGCGGCTGTGGCGGTACGAGAACGCGCACTCGGCGTTGGTGAGGGTGACCGTCTCGCGCGCGTGTCGGTCGTAGGCGACCACCTCGGTGATCGTGGAGGCGACTTCCTGGCCGTAGGCGCCGACGTTCTGGATGGGGGTCGCGCCGGCGGAGCCGGGGATTCCGGCCAGGCACTCAAGTCCGGCGAGCCCGGCCTCTACGGTGCGGGCGACCGCGTCGGTCCAGGTCTCGCCCGCGGCCAGTTCCAGGGTCGTGCCGTCCAGGGTGACGCCTCGGGTGGCGATGCGCAGGGCGGTGCCCTTGAAGCCGGTGTCGCCGATGACGAGGTTGGAGCCGCCGCCGACGATCAGCAGGGGGGTGCCGCTGTCGTCGGCCGCGCGCACGGTGGCGATCACCTCGGCGTCGGTGACGGCTGTGACCAGGCGGGTCACCGGGCCGCCCAGCCGGAAGGTGGTCAGCGGGGCGAGGGGGGCGTCTTGGAGTTCCTGCACGCGGCCAAGGGTACGAGACGGGGCTGACAGGGGGTGGGGGTGCGGGTTTGTGTGTGCGGGGTGTTGTGGGTCGGCCACGCGCGCGTGCTGGGGGCGTGGGCATGCAGGGCACAGGGCTGCGGCCCCACCCTGTCGAGTGGGGCCGCAGCCCTGTGCCCTGTGCCCTGTGTGTGTTCGTGGTTGGAGGTTCAGGCCGCGATCGTCTCCAGGGACGGAGTTGAGGTTTCGTCGGTCGGGGGCTCGTTGGTCGGGTGGGGGGTAAGGGTGCGCCTTGGGATGGCCAGGGCTGCTGTGCCTGCCAGGGCTACTACGGCTGCGCCTACCACCAGGGCGGGGCGGAGGCCGTCTACGAAGGTCTGGGCGGTTTCGTAGCTGCCCTGGGCCGCGAAGATCGAGGACATGATCGCGATGCCCAGGGCGCCGCCCACCTCGCGCAGGGCGTTGTTGGCGCCGGAGGCTATGCCCTGTTCCTTGGGGAGGACGCTGGACATGACGAGGTTGGCCGCGGGGGCGAAGTAGAGGGCCATGCCGATGCCGCTGAGGATCAGGCCGGGGAGCTGGCTGGCGTAGGAGGCGTCGGCGGTGGCCGCGTGGGCCATGTAGCCGAGGCCGGCGGCCTGGAAGAAGAGGCCGGCGGCTACGACCGGGCGGCCTCCGATGCGGTCGGAGAGGATGCCCGCGATCGGGGCGATGAGCATCGGCATGCCGGTCCAGGGCAGCATGCGCAGGCCCGCCTCGGTGGGCGAGTAGCCGAGCACGCCCTGCATGTACTGGCTGAGCAGGAAGATCGAGCCGAACATGCCGAGGAACATCAGCAGGCTCGCCGCGTTGATCCCGGCAAAGGCCCGGGAGCGGAACAGGCGCATGGGCAGCATGGGGTTCTTCGCGCGCGTGCCGTGGACGACGAACCCGACGAGCAGTGCGGATCCCGCGAACAGGCCGGTCAGGACCAGCGGGGCGGTCCAGCCGTCGGCGGGGCCGCGGACCAGGCCGTAGACGATCCCGAAGAGGCCGCCGCTGGCGAGCAGGGTGCCGGGGATGTCGAGCGGGGCGCCGCTGCCGTAGGACTCGGCCAGGCGCAGGCGGGCGAGCGGGAGGAGGGCCAGGCCGAGGGGGACGTTCAGCCAGAAGATCCAGTTCCAGGAGACGTGTTCGGTGAGGCTGCCGCCGATGAGCGGGCCGGAGGCCACGGCGAGCCCGTTGACGGCGCCCCAGATGCCGTACGCCATGCCGCGCTTGGCCGCGGGGACGGCGGCGGTGAGCAGGGTGAGGGTGAGCGGCATCATGACGGCCGCGCCCACGCCCTGGACCGCGCGGGCCGCGATCAGGGAGTCGATGCCCGGTGCCATGGCCGCGGCGGCGGAGGCCCCGGTGAAGACGGTGATCCCGGCCAGGAAGAGCCGACGGCGGCCGAAGCGGTCGCCGAGTGCCGAGCCGAACATCAGGAGGACGGCGAAGGTGAGCGTGTAGGCGCTCACGGTCCACTCCAGGTCGTCGAGGGCTCCCCCGAGGTCCTTGCGGATGGAGGGCAGCGCCGTGGTGACGACGAGGTTGTCGAGCGCGGCCATGAAACCGGCGACGCTGGTGATCACGAGCGCCCAGACGACACCGTGCCGGGACGCCGGGCCCTGCTCCTGCCGCCGGGTGTCCGGCGTCGTGCGCTGTGCCTCTTGCGGAGTCTCTCGCTGTGACATCGCTCCCCCTACGGGCGATCACTTGCCATGGACAGATAGTTATTGATCACTAACTTTTGCGCTCATGAAAAAGCCACGAAAAACGCTGCCACACGCGCGTGAGCCGCGTTTTCAGTCCCCGGCCGCCCCTTGGATCTCCTCGGCGCCCGGGATCCGCGCGGACGGGTACATCGCCTGCCAGACGCGGTGCTCGGCCGGGAAGCCGAGCGCCGCGAGGGTGTTGATGAGCATGCCGTACGCCAGGAAGGTCGTCGTCTCGCCGTCGTCCGCCCCGAGCGGCAGGTGCACGGTCTCCCAGAGTTCCATCCACCCGGCCCGCACGACCTCGCCGAACTCGTGGTCCCCCTCGGCCTCCACCGCCGCGACGGTGATGTATGTCTGCATCTGCATCATGAGCAGTTCAGGGTTCTCCGCGATGAGCCGCACGTACGCCTCCGCCATGGCATGCAGGGCCTCTTCGCCCTGCAGCCCCTTGGACGCCTCCGCGAAGACCCGGCAGATCTCCTCAGTGCACCGCCGCGTGGCGGCCATGAACATCGCCTTCTTGCCCGGGAAGAGCCGGAAGAGGTACGGCTGCGAGACTCCCACCCGCTGGGCGATCGCCTCGGTGGAGGTGCCGTAGTACCCCCGCCGCGAGAACTCCGCGACCGCCGCACGAACGACACTCTCCCGCCGCTCTTCCGCGCTCATCCTGACCATGTTCGTAAGTTAGTGCTCAATCACTAACTTCGTCAAGGGAGGGCGCTCGCTTCGCCTTGGGGAGCTCCGCCTTGGGGAAGTTGGGGAAGGCAGGGAAGTGAGGGAAGTTGCGAGGGAGGGAGGGAGTCGGCGGGGCCTGGCCTGGTTCGGGAGCCGGTTTGGCCCGAGACCCGGCTCGGTTCGGGAGCTGGCTCGGTTCGGGAGTTGAGGCGGTTCGGGAGTTGAGGCGGTTCGGGAGCTGGGCCGGGCTCAGAGCCTGGGCCTGGTTCAGAACCCGGCTTTGCTCGGCTAGGAACCCAGCCCAGCCGGAAAGCGTTGTGGCCCGTAAGGGGGCCCAAAAACCGTAAGGGGCGCCCCACCATGGACAACGCCCCTTACACACCCCACCCCACACACCGGCACCCCACCCCCGCGCAACACCGTCCCCTCACCCCAGTCGTACAACCGCCCGCGACATCCCCAGCACCTTCTGGCCCGCGCTGGTCGCCGTGAGGTCCACTCGTACGGTGTTGTCGTCGAGTTTGGCGGCGACCTTGCCGGTGATCTCGACGGTCGCCCCCTGCTCGTCGTTCGGGACGACGACGGGGCGGGTGAAGCGGACGCCGTACTCGACGACCGCGCCCGGGTCGCCGGTCCAGTCGGTGACGACGCGGATGGCCTGGGCCATGGTGAACATGCCGTGCGCGATGACGTCCGGCAGCCCGACCTCCTTGGCGAACTTCTCGTTCCAGTGGATCGGGTTGAAGTCCCCGGAGGCACCCGCGTACTGGACGAGGGTGGCGCGGGTCACCGCAACGCTGTGGGCCGGCAGTTCCGTGCCGACCTCTACGTCGTCGTACGCGATCTTCGCCGTCATGTCGGGTCAGCCCTCCTCGGCCGCGCGGGCCACGAGCTTGGTCCAGGCGGTCACGACGTGCTCGCCCGCCTCGTCGTGGACCTCTCCGCGGATGTCCAGAATATCGTTGCCCGCCATGGACTTGATCGCCTCGATGGTCGAGGTGACCCTGAGCCGGTCCCCGGCGCGCACCGGGCGGCTGTAGGCGAACTTCTGGTCGCCGTGCACCACGCGGCTGTAGTCCAGGCCCAGTTGCGGGTCGGCGATGACCTGGCCCGCAGCCTTGTACGTGATCGAGAACACGAAGGTCGGCGGGGCGATCACCTCGGGGTGCCCGAACGCCTTGGCGACCTCCGGGTCCGTGTACACCGGGTTGTCGTCCCCCACGGCCTCCGCGAACTCACGGATCTTCTCCCGCCCCACCTCGTAGGGGTCGGTGGACGGATAGGTCCGTCCCACGAAGGACTGGTCGAGCGCCATGGGCTCGGCACCTCCTGCTTGTTCGGCGAGTACTGGTACCCGTACGGGTACCGGTACGGGGCTTGTGCGGTACGGCAGTACAGGGCGGGCGTCGGGGCGACCGCCCACCGTCACGCGCAGTTACGGATGTACGGACGGTCCCCGCCGGTCACCGAACGGGCGTGCACGCGTGCGTGCCGCCCGTCGTCGTCCAGCCGTCGTCGTCCGCCCGTCGTCGTCCGGTTGTGCCGGCCGAGGTCCATCCTGCCGGTTGCGCCGATCCCGCGGGCCCCCGGACCCGCCGCCGTCCGCTACTCGGCCGACGGCCGGTCGTCGTCGCCGTCGGGGCCCGGTCGCCACAACGACGTGAGGCCGCCCCCGGGCTTGCCGGGGGCGGCCTCACATACGAGCCTGGTTATCGCGTTTCGCGGTGCGCGGTGTGCGCCTTGCAACGCGGGCAGTGCTTCTTGAGTTCAAGACGATCCGGGTCATTACGCCGGTTCTTCTTGGTGATGTAGTTCCGCTCCTTGCACTCCACGCAGGCCAGCGTGATCTTCGGGCGGACGTCGGTGGCAGCCACGTGAGTGCTCCTTGACGAACGGATAGATGTGATTAACGCATGAAGAGTAGCCGATCGAAGGACCGACCCCACAATCGGCTACTACGAGTAGCGGTGACCGGACTTGAACCGGTGACACAGCGATTATGAGCCGCTTGCTCTACCGACTGAGCTACACCGCTGTGATGCGATCGGTCCCCGCCTCGCGACGGGAACCTCCCACACCAGAGCCCCAATACGGAATCGAACCGTAGACCTTCTCCTTACCATGGAGACGCTCTACCGACTGAGCTATTGGGGCGAGCGATGAAGACATTACACGGTCGCCCGCCGTTCGCCCAAATCCGTTTCGCGGCAGCCGTCACGCCTTGTGCACCGCCGCTTCAGGGACGCTTCGGGAGCGGCATCACCCCTGGGACGGACGGGTCTTGAGGGACCTCCGAAGGGCCCGACCCCACCTCCCGACCCCACCAGTACGACTATTGCGCTCCTCCCCGCCCCCGACGGCTCGCCACCCTAGGCTCGACTCACTCTGCGTGATCTTGCCCTCCTCCCGCACCGGACCCGCACAGCCGTTCCCCAGCCCCAGGAGCGCGATGCCCGACAGTCAGCCGCAGCAGCCCCATCCGTCGTCGTCCGGTGCGGACGGCCTGCCCGGTCCGAACCGGCAGGGCGGTTCGGACGGCCCGGACAAGGCCCCCAGCGGCCCCACTCCCCTGCTGCTGTGCGGGGCGCGCCTCGTCGACGGCCGGACCGTGGACGTACGGCTGGACGGTGGCCGTATCGAGGCGGTCGGCACCGCGGGCAGCCTCGCGGCGGGTGCGACCGGCACGCGCGTGGACCTGTCCGGTTTCCTGCTCCTGCCCGCCCCCGCCGAGCCGCACGCGCACGGCGACACGGCCCTGTCGGCCGACGGCGACGGACCGCTGCCGTACGACGTCCAGGACGTCCAACGCCGTACGACGGAGGCGGCGTTGCTCCAGCTCGGGCACGGAGCCACGGCCCTGCGTTCACACGTCCGGGTGGGGGACGTGCAGGGGCTGGACGCGCTCGCGGCGGTGTTGCAGGCGCGCCGGTCGCTGCGCGGGCTCGCGGAGTTGACGGCGGTGGCGATGCCGCGGCTGCTGACGGGGCTGGCCGGCGCGGACGGGCTCGCGATGCTGCGGGACGCGATGAAGATGGGCGCGGCGGCGGTGGGCGGCTGCCCGGACACGGACCCCGATCCGACGGGGTACGTGGAGGCGGTGCTGGAACTGGCGTCCGAACACGGCTGCCCCGTCGACCTGCACACCGACGCCACCGACCCGGCCCGGCTGGCCCGGCTGGCGGCGATGGCGGGCGGGCTGCGACCGGGGGTGACGCTGGGCCCGTGCGGGGGCCTGGGCCTGCTTACGCCGGACGTCGCGGGCCGGGCGGCCGACCTGCTCGCCGCGGCCGGCGTGACGGTCGTCTGCCTCCCGCAGGGCGGCTGCGGCAGCGCCGAGCGGCGGGAGGTCGCGCCGGTACGGCTGCTGCGGTCGGCCGGGGTGCGGGTGGCGGCGGGCAGCGGGGCGCTGCGGGACGTGTCGAACCCGGTGGGGCGCGGCGATCCGCTGGAGGCAGCGTACCTGCTGGCCTCGCGCCACGGGCTGCGGCCCGAGGTGGCGTACGACAGCGTGAGCGCGGCGGCGCGGGCGGTGCTGGGCCTGCCGGAGGTGCGGGTGGAGGCGGGGTTCCCGGCGGAGCTGCTCGCGGTGCGCGGGGACGGGCTGGCGGGCGCGTTGTCGCTGGCGTACAGCCGCATCGTGGTGCACCGGGGGCGCGTGGTGGCGCGGACCAGCGCGGTGCGGGAGTACTGCGGCTCGACGGCGGGGGCGGGGGCCGCGGCGCTGGAACTGCCGAGGCAGGGGCGGAGCGGGCTGTCGTAGCACGCCGGACGGGCCGTGGCCGAAGTCGTGCGACGGACGCGCTCCTTCGGGCTCGGGGGCGTACGGTCGGAAACATGCGCATTGTCATCGCTGGAGGTCATGGTCAGATCGCGTTGCGGCTGGAGCGGTTGCTCGCCGCGCGCGGTGACGAGGTCGCGGGCGTCATCCGGCGCGCCGAGCAGGGTGCGGATCTGCGGGCCGCGGGTGCCGAGCCGGTGGTGTGCGACCTGGAGTCGGCGTCGGTCGAGGAGGTCGCCGCGCACCTGTCGGGTGCCGACGCGGCGGTGTTCGCGGCGGGCGCGGGCCCGGCCAGCGGGGTGGCCCGCAAGGGGACGGTGGACCGGGGCGCCGCGGTCCTGTTCGCCGCGGCGGCGGCCCGCGCGGGCGTACGGCGTTTCCTGGTCGTGTCGTCGATGGGCGCGGACCCGGAGCACCCGGGCGACGAGGTCTTCGACGTCTACCTGCGCGCGAAGGGCGAGGCCGACGCGTACGTACGTGCCCACACGTCCCTGGACTGGACGATCCTGCGCCCCGGCATGCTGACCGACGACGCCGGCCGGGGCACGGTCCGCCTGGAGGCTGCCACGGGCCGCGGCCCGATCCCCCGCGACGACGTGGCGGCGGTCCTTGCGGAGCTGCTCGACACCCCCGCGACGGCGGGCCTCACCCTCGAACTGATTACGGGTTCGACGCCGGTGTCGGTGGCGGTGAAGTCGGTGGCGGGAAACTGAGGCGCGGGAAACTGAGCCAGCTGTAGCTGCGTGACTTAGCGGCTTTAAAAGAGGGGCAGTTGCCCGGGAAAGTCGGGGACGACGTACCCGTCGAGCGACGGCTGTGCGGCCCCGACCTGGGCGAACTGGCGCGACCCCGGGCAGGAGACCAGCCCACCGGGCCCACGCGCCCCACCACCCGGCGCCGGCGGGTCGTGCCGCGCGAACCGCCCCGCGACGACGGCGATTTCCCGACGGCACTCGGGGCAGTTCCTACGACGTGAGGACATGCCCACAGCGTACGAGAGCGGTCGGGGGACGGCGTGGATGTGCTGGGGACGGCCATTACGGGTCTTGTCGCGTTGATCGGGGTGGCGCTCGGCGGGTGGCTCTCCCTGCGCAACCAGGACCGCATGTGGAAGCGCGATCACGAACGGCACTGGCGGGACATCCGGCTGCGCACCTACAACGACTTCCTCACCGCGCTGCGGCGCTATGTCGCCTTCGTCAACGAGGCGAACGTGCAGGTGACGGCCGTTGCGCATCCTCGGGTGCCCGGCGAGCAGCTGCCGTCCTTCGACAGCGAGGGCCGGCCGTACAAGGAGGATCTGGAGGCCGCGCTGATGGCGGTCCGCCTCGTCTCGTCCCGCCTGGAGACGGTGCGGGCGTGCATCGCGGTGGTCGCCGCGGCCCGCCAGGTCGCCGCCGCCCGGGCCACCGTCCCCGCGGGCGAGGTCCCCGCGGAACTGTTCGAGACCCTCTGGACGGCGGAACACGAACTCCTCAACGCCGCCCGGGCGGAGGTCGAACTCCCGGCCCTGCCGGACATGCGCCGCGGCTGACGTTGCCGTCCGCACCACGTCCATGTCACGCCCGCTGCGTGTCCGGAGCCGGTCCGCGCCAAGGGGCGAGTCCGACGGAGCAGGGCAGACGAAAGACCCCCTCTGCTCTGCGTCTCCGCAGTTCAGAGGGGGTCTGTCCCAGATGTGGCGGCGCGTGGATTCGAACCACGGAAGGCTGAGCCGGCAGATTTACAGTCTGCTCCCTTTGGCCGCTCGGGCACACCGCCTGGGATGCTGCTTCGGGCTCCTCCGCTTGTGCGGTGCTCCCTGGCAACGATGTAAACAATACCCGATGCCAGGGGGTGCTTCGCCACTCGGTTGATCTGCTTCGGGTGGGTGGGAAGCCGGGGTTGTCCGGAGGTTGGCCGGGGGCGTTGGCGGTGGTGGGAGCCGTGGCGCGGGGTGCGGCGGAGGGTGGGCGCTCCGGGGTCGGGGCGCCCACCCCGCGCTTCTTTTCTTCCGCTGGCTGCGGGCTGTGGGATGCAGGATGCGATCAACGGCGATCAGCAGTGCTCGGCAACGATCAGCGGTGTCCGGCGGGCAGGGCGGTCAGGCCGGTCAGCGGCGGGCAGGCCGGTCAGCGGTGGGAGTCTCCGAACAGGAGGCGGGAGACGATCAGCAGGACGAGTGAACCGCCGATCGCGGCCGCCCACGTCGCACCGTCGTAGAAGTTCTTCGCGATCGGGTGGTCGAGCCAGCGCGCGGATATCCAGCCGCCGATGAAAGCTCCCGCGACCCCGATGATGGTCGTGCCGATGAAGCCGCCCGGGTCCTTGCCCGGGAGCAGGAATTTGGCCACGGCGCCTGCCAACAACCCCAGAATGATCCAGCTGACAATCGTCATGCCGTAAACCCTGCCTCTCCGTGCTGTGCTCGTACTGTGCTGCTGCTCCGGCCGGCCTGTGTTCATGCGTTGCGGGCGGTGAACGTGTTCGTGGGTGGTTGTGCGGTGTTGGTGTGCCGGTGTGGTCGCGTCTTCGCTTCGTTGTCCGTGGCGTCGCGCTTGTCTGGGATGACGTCCCAGTCGTAGTTGTCGGTTGCAGTGACAGTGATCAGTAGGGTGCGGTTCATGGATCGGTCCGGAGCGGGTTCGGTCACAAACGGTCGGCTGCGGCGGTCTCTTGGCGTGCGGGACGCCGTCGTCGTCAGGCTCGGCTCGATGGTCGGCGCGGGTGTCTTCGCCGTGCTGGGCCCCGCGGCCCGCGCGGCCGGGTCCGGGCTGCTGCTCGGGCTCGCGGTCGCGGCCGTGGTCGCCTACTGCAACGCCATGTCCTCGGCCCGGCTGGCCGCCCGGTATCCCGCCTCGGGCGGCACCTACGTGTACGGGCGCGAGCGGCTCGGACCGTTCTGGGGTCATCTCGCGGGCTGGGCCTTCGTCGTGGGCAAGACGGCCTCCTGTGCGGCGATGGCGCTCACCGTGGGGGCGTACGTCTGGCCGGGGCAGGCGCACGCGGTGGCGGTCGCCGCGGTGGTGACGCTGACCGCGGTGAACTACGGCGGCGTGCAGAAGTCGGCCCTGCTGACGCGGGTGATCGTGGCGGTCGTCCTGGTGGTCCTCGCTTCCGTGGTGGTCGTGTGTCTCGGCTCCGGGGAGTCCGACGCCGCGCGGCTGGACGTCGGGGCCTCCGCCGGGGCAGGCGGCGTGCTTCAGGCGGCGGGGCTGCTGTTCTTCGCGTTCGCCGGGTACGCCAGGATCGCGACCCTCGGTGAGGAGGTACAGGATCCCGCGCGCACCATCCCGCGGGCGATCCCCCTGGCCCTGGGCATCGCGCTGGTGGTGTACGTGGCGGTGGCGGTCGGTGTCCTTTCCGTGCTGGGGGCGGATGTGCTCGGTCGGTCGACGGCGCCGCTGGTGGACGCCGTGCGGGCGGCCGGTGCGGCGGGGCTCGTGCCCGTGGTGCGGGTCGGGGCCGCGGTGGCCGCGCTCGGGTCGTTGCTGGCGCTCGTCCTGGGGGTCTCCCGGACAACGCTGGCCATGGCCCGTGACCGGCATCTGCCAGGTGCTCTGGCGGCCGTGCACCCGCGGTTCCTGGTGCCGCACCGGGCGGAGCTGGCCGTGGGCGCTGTGGTGGCCGTGGTGGCCGCGACGGTTGATGTACGAGGTGCTGTCGGCTTCTCCTCCTTCGGGGTGCTGGTCTATTACGCGATCACCAACGCGTCCGCCTGGACGTTGAGTTCGGCGCCGGCCTCGCGCGTCCTACCGGCGCTGGGACTGCTGGGCTGCGTGACGCTCGCCTTCGCCCTGCCCGAGGTTTCCGTGGGCGTGGGTGCTGGGGTGCGGGCGGTGGGGGTGGTGTCGTACGGGGGGCGGCGGTGGGTGGGTTCGCGCTCGTCGGGGCAGTCGGGACCGCCAGGACCGTCGGGGTCGTAGGTCGTAGAGACCATCGGGGTCGTAGGGGGCGAGTGGATCGGCGCGGTCCCGGGGGGGGGGGCGGTATGTCTTTCGTCAAGCGAGGGGTGGGGTTCGGGGTTCGCGGCGGGGGCGCGCGCGGGGGC
>LJCV01000249.1 GCA_001298575.1 Actinobacteria bacterium OK074 | reverse complement strand
GCCGCACGGTGCGGCGGCGGCCCTGGGCGTCAGGCGTCAGCCGAGCACGGGCGCCACCTCGATGTAGTCGATGCCGGGGGCGTAGCCGGAGGAGTTGGTGAACGCCAGGGAGTTGGTGCCCGCCGCGAGCGTGACGGTGGTGGGCAGCGCCCAGTAGTCGTGCCAGCTGTAGGTGTTGCGGAAGATGAGGGTGGTGGCGGTGCCGCCGTGCACCGACAGGTCGGCGGTGCGGGACTCGACGTTGGTGTTGTAGTTCCCGGTGCCCGCACGGTCGTTGTTCGAGTAGTGGACCAGGACCGTGTAGCGGCCCGCGGCCGGGGCGTTGACGCTGCCGAAGGTGAGCTTGTTCGCCGAGCCGTTGCCCACATACCCGACGTTCTTGCCGCCCGAGGCCCAGCTGTCGGACTGGACGACCGCCGTGCCGGCCAGGGTGGCGCTCTCGGCCTGGTAGGCGGTGACGCCCGTGGTGGACCGGGCGCCGTCGACCTTCAGGTCGCGCAGCGAGAGGGCGGTGCCGCTGTTCGGGGTGAGCTTGATCCGGTTGATGCCGGCGGCCAGGTAGAGCCTGGTGCTCGACGTGGTCGCCGCGCCGCCCGAGGAGCCGTAGGTGGCGACCGTGGTGCCGTTCAGGGCAAGCGCCGTGGAGCCGCCGGCCGAGGTGTAGTCGGTCTTGACGGTGTAGTAGCCGTCGGCGGGCGCGTAGGCGTCGAAGGTGGTGGTGCCGCCGCTGGTGAGCACGACGGCGCCGGTGCCGGTCTCGCCGATGCTGCCGTACGCGTACGAGGCGTTGCCGCTGGTGTCGGCGAAGGCCGCGTCGTACACCGTCTCGGGACTGCTCTGCGCGGCGGTCAGGTCGATCTTGTCGAGGGTGACCTCGCCGGTGGCGGTGCCGAGGGAGGGGTTGGAGACGGCGAGCGCGACGGTGTGGCTGCCGGCGCTCAGGGTGACGGGGACGGTCACGGTGGAGCGCCCGGGTAGTCGGCGTGTATCCGCTGGTAGACGGTCTTCCAGTCGGCGAGGAACGCGTCGCGGGCACTGGTGTAGGTGGCGGTGTCCGAACCGCCCAGTCCGGTGTACCGGTTGCCGTCCGGTTCGTTGAACGGGACGACGACCACCTGGCTCGCGCAGGAGGTCGCCTTGACGGCGCCGACCGCGGTGTCGACCTCGGTGAGGTAGTCGCTCAGGCCCAGGTTCTGGTAGGGCCAGTCGGAGTACTCGTCCTGGATGTTGGTGTACATCGTCCCGCCGCCGTCGCGGAAGAACGAGGGGGCCACGGCCGGGATGTCGCCGTTGGGGTGCTGGGCTCCGTTCGGGGGTTTCTGGGAGCCGGTGGTGAGCTTCAGCGGCGCGAGCAGGTCCCGGAGTTCCCGTCCCCCCGCGTCCTCAGCCCTGAGCGACGTCGCCCTGCTCGACCTGTCGGGCCAGGTCCCGCAGGTGGACGGCGAGTTGGAGCCTCAGCGCGTGGTCGGGCCGCTGCCAGTCCTGGCCGAGGAGGCCGCCGATGCGCTCGATGCGTTTGAGGAGGGTGTTGGTGTGGATGTGGAGGGCGCGGGCGGTGGCGGCGACGTTGCGGGAGTGGGCGAAGTACGCGGTGAGGGTGCCCAGGAGGTCGGTTCCCCGTTCCGTGTCGTGGGCGACGATCCGGCCCATGGCCTGGTCCAGGAACGACTCCAGGTCCTGGGACCGGTCCGGGTCGAACAGGATGGCGTACATCGCGAGGCGCTCGGTGCCGGCGCCGCCGTCGAACACCCCGATGCCGCGCAGCAGTCGGCAGCAGCGGCTTGCCAGGGTGACGCCGGCGCCGAGTGGTTCCGGGGCGGGCGGGACGGGTTCGGCGCAGACGAGGACGGGGGCGCCGAGCCCGCGGCCGAGGCGCTGGTGGACGCTTCTGGCGGCCTGTTCGGCGTCCTCGGTGGCCGGGGTGCGGATCAGTGCGACGGGCAGGCCGAGGTATTCGCCCGCCAGGCCGTCGTACTCATCCGCGACGGCGTGCAGGAGGCGGGTGGTGTCGCTCAGGCGGTCGTCCGCGGTGTCCGCGACCAGGACGGTGTCGAGTCGCGAGGGCTCGATGTGCCGGGTGCGGGCGCGCAGCGCCAGTTCGGAGGGGAACGGGCGTGCGGCGGTGAGGAGTTGGGTGAGCAGTTCGCCCCGTACGCGTTCCTCGGCGCGGACGACGGCGTCCTGGGTGAGGGTCAGCAGGGCCGCGGTCTGTGCGGCGCGTTCGAGGGTGCGTGCCTCGACCGGGTCCGGGTCGCCGTGGCGGGACAGGACCAGGGCGCCCATGTGGGTCGCGCCGACCATGACCGCCGCCACGGTGTGCCGCAGCGTGTCGCCGCGGTCGACGGTGACACACCGTCCGGACCTGCGGCTCTCCTCGATGCCGCCGACGACCGCCGCGGCCATGCGCGGGGCGGCGGCGAGGACGGCGCGTTCGCGCACCCGCGCCTCGTCCTCGTCGGCGGGTCGCCCGCGCGCGACGAGGACCCGTTCGGCGTGGTCGAGGACCAGCACACCGCCGCCCAGGGTGTCCGCGACGAGGTCCGCGACCGCGCCCACGTCGCCGCCGGCCAGCACCACGCGGGTGAGCGCCTCGTGGACGGACTCGGCCGCCTCGATCGTCGCGTACGCCTTCTCCAGGGCTTGCAGCGCGCGGCGGCTCTCGTCGTAGAGCCGGGCGTTCTCCAGCGCGACGGCGGCGTGGTCGCCGAAGGCGCTCAGCAGGGCGACGTCCTCCCGGACGAACGGACGTTCCTGCCGGTTGGCCGCGATCAGGGTGCCGAGGAACCGGTCGCCGGCGACCAGCGGGACCCCGAGCATCGACACGATGCCCTCCGCCTCGATGGCGCCGTCGACCACCGGATCGTGGACGATCTCGGTCGACGCCAGGTAGTCGGTCTCCGAGTACGGGGCCCGTGTGGTGGCCACCCGCCCGGCGATGCCGACATGGGCCGGCGCGTGCACCCGCTCGTCGAACCCGGGGCTGAGCGTGCCGACCGTGGCGCGCACCCGCAGGTGGGTCCCGTCCTCCTCCAGCACCGCCAGGTAGGCGATGTCGGTGCCGATCAGGTCGTGGGCGTTCTCGACGACACTGGCCAGCACCTCGTCCAGCCCCCGCAGGACGGTCACGGAGCGGGCGGTGGCGTACAGGCTGGACAGCTCGCGCTCGCGCCGCCGCTGTCGTTCGATCAGCTCCCGGACGCGTGCCGCGGGGTAGTGGTCCTCAAAATCGTCGGTTGGGCCATCTTCGACGCGATCCATGAGACGTCCGTTCCAGCGCTCCGCAGGGTGTGCGGATCATACGCCGGATGGCCGACCCCAGTGGATGATTCGCACCTCTGCCTGCCCGGCGCGGCCCCATAGCCTTCCGGGCGAGGGTCGTTCGGACCGGCCCGTCCGGGCGGGACGGCCGGTCCGAGCGCGCACCGTTGGCGAGCCTTGCCGCCCCGGAGTGCGCGGGGCGGCGTACAAACGTATGGGCGAACGCAGGGGCGGTCGAGGAGCCGCCGCACAGCGTCCCGCCCTCGTCCACCACCAGCCCCCTGTCGCACGGCGGAGCCGAGTCCGGCCTCCCGTGCACCGAAGGATCAGGAGCGTCCATGCCCGAGCCGCAGCCCGTACCGCAGGCGGTACTGACCCCCCTCACCAGTTCCGCCGTCTTCCTGGTCGTGACCGTCGATCCCGGCGGGGAGGCGGTCGTACGGGAGCTGCTGGGCGACCTCGCCGGTCTGGTCCGGTCGGTCGGCTTCCGGGTTCCGGAAGGGGCGCTGACCTGCGTCACCGGTATCGGCTCCGACGCCTGGGACCGGCTGTTCACCGGCCCCAGGCCCGCCGAGCTGCACCCCTTCCGGGAGGTGGCTGGCGCCCGGCACACCGCGCCCGCCACCCCGGGTGACCTGCTCTTCCACATCAGGGCCCGGCAGACGGACCTCTGCTTCGAACTGACGACCCAGCTGATGGACCGGCTGCGCGGGGCGGTCACCGTCCGCGACGAGGTGTCCGGGTTCAAGTACTTCGACGAGCGCGACCTGCTCGGCTTCGTCGACGGCACCGAGAACCCCACCGGATCCGCCGCACACACCGCCGTCGTGATCGGCGCCGCGGATCCGGACCAGGACCCGGACTTCACCGGCGGCAGCTACGTCGTCGTACAGAAGTACCTGCACGACCTGACCGCGTGGAACGCCCTGCCGGTCGAGGCACAGGAACGGGCGGTCGGCCGCCGCAAGCTCTCCGACATCGAACTCCCCGACGACCTCAAACCGGCCGGCGCGCACGTAGTCCTCACCTCGATCACCGACCCCGACGGCACCGAACGGCAGATCCTGCGCGACAACATGCCCTTCGGCGCCCCCGGACGCGACGAGTTCGGCACGTACTTCATCGGCTACTCCAGCACCCCGTCGGTCACCGAACGCATGCTCCAGAACATGTTCATCGGCGACCCACCGGGCACCCACGACCGCCTCCTCGACTTCTCCACGGCGGTCACCGGTGCGCTCTTCTACGTGCCTACCGCCGACTTCCTCGACGATCTGCCTGGTGCTCCGGAGTCGGTGGGATCGGCTGGGGCTGGGGCTGGGGTTGGGGCCTCTGGGGGCAATGGGTAGCGGTGGCCTGTGATGCCTGCGGTGGGTGGGGAGTTCGTGGCGGGGGCGGGGGGGGGGAGCTTGGCCTGGGTGTGCGGCTGGTGTGCAGGCTGCCCGCCCGTTCGCGGGCGTGGTGTCGCCATGTAGGTGCGGGCGCCCGGGGCGAGAACACGACCTCGGTCACCCGGCCTCCGCCGGGGCGGCTCTGACGTCCCACGGCGCCTGACGCTGCCCCGGTACTGCCCGGTGACGACGTTCGGTCTCGGGTGCCCGCAGGCGTTCTTCTGGACGCGGACGCGGTGGGCCACGGTGTCAGGACGGGGATGGGGATGTGGGTTCACCGGTGACGTCATCGGCGGAGCCCAATGGCCGGTGCGCCCCGTACGGCCGAACGGCCGAGTCGAGCGTCGCGCACGCGTTCCAGAGGCGCGGGGCCGAAGCCTCTCGACTGCCGCAGCTTGGGCGTCCGGCACCTGGAGCAGTTCCGCGATGGTCTCCGCCTCTGCGCGGGACGGCGCGTTGGACGGCCGGTGGCGGCCACGGTCGTCCGCGCGCACGGGACCAGACCCGTACCGTCGTCGGGGCAGACGGACCCCTACGACCGGAATGCCCCTGGAGAACCGGACCACCGCGCTGGTCTCCGCCCTGCCCGAACACCGAAAACGCGTCGGCCGCCCGCCAACAGTTCCCCCTCAACGACTCCCCATCGCCCCAGACCAAGGCAGCGAGGTCAGATCGCTGATGAGACATCTGGCCGACCGCGCCTACGGGTGCGTGTCCGTGATCGCGATGACCTCGTCGAGGTGGTCCAGGGCGGCCTGCAGGTCGTCGATCTTGGCCTGGATGCGCTCGCGCTCGGTTCGCAGCATGGCTCGTTGCTCGGCGTCGGTGTGCCCGGAGTCAAAGCACGGCAGGAGTTCGGTGATCCTCCGGCTGGTGAGGCCGGCGGCGAACATCTGCTGGAAGAAGCGGACCAGGGAGATGGCGTCCTGCCGGTACAGGCGTTGGCCGGACGGGCTGCGTTCCGCGATGAGCAGCCCTTGCTGCTCGTAGTAGCGCACGGCGCGCACCGAGACGCCGGCACCTCGTGCCACCTCGCCGATGCGGATCAACCGCTCGGCTGCGGCCACTGTGACAGTCATGGCGAATCCTCTCACCCCTGGCCCTGACGACCAGCACTTGCCTCTGACGCCAGCGTCAGGTTTTAGCGTACCGGTCATGGACATCAACAACTCCGTCGCCCTTGTCACCGGAGCCAACCGCGGCCTGGGCCGCGCCTTCGCCCAGCGCCTGCTCGAACGGGGCGCCCGCAAGGTCTACGCGACGGCCCGCCGACCGGAGACCGTGGACCTGCCCGGGGTCGAGGTGCTGCCCCTCGACATCGCCGATCCCGCATCCGTGAGGGCCGCCGCCGAGGCCGCCCCGGACGTCTCGCTACTCATCAACAACGCGGGAATCAGTACGGGAACCGACCTGGTGACCGGTTCGCTGGACGCGGTGCGGCACGAGCTGGAGACCAACATGTTCGGCCACCTGGGAATGATCCGGGAGTTCGCGCCGACGCTCGCCAGTAACGGCGGGGGCGCGATCGTCAACGTCCTCTCCGCCATGTCGTGGTTCGGGGGCAAGGGCGCCAATGCCTACCACCTGACCAAGGCCGCCGCCTGGGCCATGACCAACGGCGTCCGCCTGGAGCTCGCCGAGCAGGGCACGCTCGTCACAGCGGTTCACCTCGGCCTGGCCGACACCGACATGGCGGCGGGCTGGCCCGTGGACAAGATCGCCCCGTCGGACCTGGCCGACGCGGCGCTCGACGGTGTCGAGACGGGCTCCGCCGAGGTCCTCGCCGACCAGTGGAGCCGGGACGTCAAGTCCCGTCTGCCGCTGACGCCGGAAGAGTTCAACGCCGCAATGGGCCGCGCCCTGGCGGCGCTGATGGCCGTCTGAGGGACCCCTCGGGCCGCACGGACCTCGGGCGATGTAGTTGGTGAGTTGGCGGAACCCGAGTGCTGAGCCACGGAGGTGTTCGAGGCGTCCGTTGATCGCCTCCGTGGGCCCGTTGCTGGTACCGGGCCGGTCGAAGTGGGCGAGCACGTCGTCGGCACGCTTCTTCAGCGTCCGACCTGGAGTGACGACCCCGACAAGAGCGGCCGGGACACCCTTGCTGACCGAGTCGATCAGTGCGGTCATCAGGTCCCGGCCACGTCGGCGGTCTTCGTGGCGGTAGGCGGCGATCATCCGCTGGTAGATGCCCCCCTCCCGGTCGCCTCGACCTCGACATGCTCCGCGACGGCGAACAGCGCCCGCAGCCGGTGGATCTGCTTGTCGGTGAGCAGCCCGGCCCCGGTAGGCAGCGTCCGGCGCGCGGAGGAGAGCGGATCGCTTTGTGGTCCCGGTGTTCGTGGATGGCCGCCTGCTGGACCCGGTGCCGGCACCGATCGAGCGCGTCGCCGGCCAGCCTCGATATCCATCTGGGACCGCCGCGCCAGCCACACCCTCATCTGGCGACGAGCCGCTCCAGGGTCTGTTGCGGAACTCGATGACACCGCGGATTTCACCAGTCGCAGGAGGCGGGTCGCGCCCTGCTGAGGGCCAAGGACCGCTGACTCGCCCAACATCACAAGCAGGTGTTCGTCGGCTCCCTGCGTGGTGACCGGCTCGGCGGGCGCGTCGTACGGGCGAGGGTAGGGGCTGATCCGCTTGCTTGAAGTGCACTCCAAAGCCATAGCGTTGAGACAGCTGAACCGAACACCCGACGCGTCGACACATCATCCCGCACGACCAATGAGAAACGAGAAAGACGGCAAGTGATAGACAACCAATTCACGACGCATGCAGAACTTTTCGATCTGCACGGAAAGCGCGCGCTCGTCACCGGGGGCACCAGAGGCATCGGGATGATGATCGCGCGTGGCCTTCTCCAGGCGGGCGTCCGCGTGGTCATCAGCTCACGCAACGCGGAAGCGTGCGCCCAGGCGCAGGAGCAGCTGTCCGCATTCGGTGAGGTGCGGGCCATCCCCGCCGACCTGTCCCGCCACGACGAGTGCCGGCGACTGTCCGACCTCGTCACCGCCGACTCCGAGCGTCTCGACATCCTCGTCAACAACGCGGGCGCCCTGTGGGACGAGCCGCTGGCGACGTTCCCGGACGCGGCCTGGGACACGGTCGTCGACCTCAACCTGAAGTCGCCGTTCTGGCTGGTCCAGGCACTGCTGCCCGCACTTCGCAAGGCGGGCACCGCCGACGATCCCGCGCGGATCATCAACATCGGCAGCATCGCCGCCATCCACATCCCCCAGCGCCCCAACTACTCGTATTCCAGCAGCAAGGCCGCACTGCATCAACTCACCAGAGTGCTCGCCAAGGAACTGGGACCGCAGCACGTCACCGTGAACGCGGTGGCGCCGGGACCGTTCCCCTCGGCGATGATGGCTGCAACCCTCGATGAGTTCGGCGAGGCAATCGCGGCGTCGGCCCCACTACGCCGGATCGGCCGCGACGACGACATGGCGGGCGTCGCCGTGTTCCTCGCCAGCCGGGCAGGCGCGTACCTGACGGGCACCGTGATCCCCGTCGACGGCGGCATCGCCACAACCGCGTAGGCCGCGATTCCCGCTTCTTCGCGATCGTCACCGACCGCGCGGGCCGCCGACAGCACGACGTGCACCCCGCTGCGTTTCCCCGGCCAGTACTTCGCCCCGGAAACCGGCCTGCACTACAACTATCACCGGGAAGGGGGCGCTGTATGTCAACCTGAGCGGAGACATCGGCCATACGGTCCGGTTCCGCGGCGAAAGCGGCCAGATCGTCGCGTTCAAGATCTCGGAGGAGTTCCGGGACATGATCAGACGAACAGCGGTACCGCAGAAACAGCCGGACGGGCTCGGGTTCACCAAGGCGGAGTGGAAGGAAATGAAACGCGTCTGCCCCGAGATATCCGACCCGGCCATGAGGGACGACCCCTACGAACGTTAATCGGCATTCCCTCCGAGCGGCCCGGACCACGCACCCCCTGGAACCCAAAGCTCAGAACTCAGGACTCAGGACTCAGATCAAGCCGCACCCGCTCATCCCGATCACAACACAACCTCCCGTCGACAACCCGCGCAACAGCCACCTGAAGTGAGGAGCGGCGGGTGGCATAGGCGCCGTCGTCCTCCGTGGCCGTGTCCGTGCGGCCCGGATGGGTGAAGTAGAAGATGTAGGCCGTGTCCTCCTGGACGACCACGTCCGCGTGGAGGCCGATGGTGCCGTCGTCGGGGCGGGTGCCGGGCTTGTCCAGGATGAGGCCCTGGTGTTCCCAGGTGGTCAGGTCGTCCGAGCGCAGGACGCCCTGGCCGCGCCACTCGTCGACGAGCATCCAGTAGTGGCCGCCGAGTTCGAAGACGTTGGGGCCCTCGTGCGGGCGATGGGTGACCGCAGGGCCGGTCGGTTTCCAGTGGTACAGGTCGGTGCTGTCGGCGGCGTACGTGAGCGAACCCCGGGTCTCGTCCTTGAACCACATCCGCCAGCCGCCGCCCGGCAGCGGGTACACGCACGCGTCGATAACCCGGTCGGAGTCGAGGTCCAGGGCGCCGTGATGGGTCCAGTCCAGCAGGTCGGGGCTGGTGTAGTGGCGGATGCGGGCGGGGCCGGTCCAGGAGTCCGGTACGCCTGGGAGGTAGCTGACGTAGAGGTGGTACAGCCCGTCGTGCCGGACGATCTCCGGTGCCCAGAAGGTGTTCCGCCCCTCCTCGGTGTTCAGGCCGTCGAGGATCCCTCGGTAGGTCCAGGTGCGACCGCCGTCCGCCGACGCGGCCACGCCCAGGTCGGTGCCGTGCACCCAGGTGACGCCGGAGCCGGGGGCGGTGGTGCGGCGGTTGGTGTAGACGAGCCACCACTCGCCGGTCCCACGGTTGAAGACGGCCACGGGGTCGGCGGCACCGTCGTGCACGGGGTCACGGAAGAGCGGACCGTCGGGCACGGAGGACACAGGGGTCTCAGAGGTCACAGGAGTCTCAGGCAGCACAGGGGTCTCCCTTGTCTGTACGACGGGCTGGGTGGGGCTCGGGCTGTTCAGCCGCCGCCCGTGGACTCCCGGATCACCAAGGAGAAGTCGCCCACGAACTCCTCGTGCCCCGCGGCTGGTTCGGTCTGTTCGATGCGCCGGGTCAGCAGGTCGACGGCCCGGTCCGCCATGGCCTCGTGGTCCGGATCGACCGTGGACAGCGACGGGACGAGGAACTCGCTCTCGGCGACGTTGTCGAAGCCGATCACCTTCACCTGGTCGGGTACGCGGATTCCGGCGTCGGCCAGACCCCGCAGGACGCCCATGGCCAGAGAGTCGGTCACACAGAACACGCCGTCGAACGCGAGTCCGTCGCGTGCCATCTCCCGGGCGCGGTGCGCGCCGTCGTGCATGCCGAGTTTGGTCACGTGCTGGACCAGCCCGGGGTCCTGCGGCAACCCGGCCTCCTCCAGCGCCTGCCGGTAGCCGGTGAGCCGGAGGCTGGAGGTGTCGACCTCCTCCACCGCCCCGCACAGGATCGCGATGCGGCGGCAGCCGCGTTCGATCAGGTGGCGGGTGGCGGCCCGGGAGGCGTCGAGGTTGGGCATGGCGACGTGGTCCACGGGCCCGCCGAAGATCCGGTCGCCGAGGATGACCACCGGGTGGTCCACCCGGAGCCGGTCCATGTCGGCCTGGCCCATGCCCGCGGCGCTGAGGATGAGCCCGTCGTAGAGCCGGTTGCGCGAGAGGGAGAGCGCGTCCAGTTCGTTCTCCCGGGAGCCGGTCCGCTCGATGCTCACCCGCAGGCCGCGCCGCTCGGCCGCGGTGATGATGGTGGCCGCGAGCCGCCCGTAGTAGGGGCTGTCCACCTCGGGCACGGCCAGGCCGATGGTTCCGGTGCGGCCCTTGCGCAGATTGCGGGCGGCGACGTTGACGCGGTAGTCGAGCCGGGCCATCGCCTCCAGGACCTTCTCCCGTGTCGAACGGCGCACGTTCGGATGGTCGTTGATGACGTTCGAGACGGTCATCGGCGAGACTCCGGCCTCCTTGGCCACGTCCTGAATCGTTGCCACGTTCGCCCCTGGTCTGCGGTCCTGGATCCCCCTCGCATGCTATGCCGCGAATGCTCATCGAGGTCGGCCCCGGCCGCTTCCGGCCCGGGTGCGCAGGACCGTGAAGGAGTGCGGCGGGAGATCGAGGTGCGGTCCGGTCGGCCGGTCCTCGACGGGGGCGGCCGGGGCGGGGCCGAAGCGGCTGTCGGCGTCCGGGGCGGCGGTGAGGGTGGTGCGCGCGAACCCGGGGCCGTCGTCCGCGCCGTTCAGCCGGAGCCGGACCGCGACGGCTTCGGGCGTGGTGTTCGCGATCTTGACGATCACGTCGCCCGCGGCCGTGTCCCGCACGGCCGAAACGGCGAAGACCTCCGGGTCCGGCCGCACGTCCTCGACGTCGTGGACCAGGACGCCGTCGCGGAAGCAGCGGATGCGGCGGCCGTCCACCTCGACCCGCAGGTCGTACCAGCGGCCGGTCTCGACGGACTCGGCCAGGCGTTCGCTGAGGTCGTCCGGTACGCCGTCGTCCACGCGCTGGAGCCACGTGGAACGGTTGCCCCAGCCGCCGAGGGTCCACTGGCACCAGGTCCCGGGCACCGTCCCGGCGAAGCCCAGCACGATCCCCTCGGCGCCGGCCGTCTTCCGGGCCCGCACGGAGAAGGCGTACGACCGCCCGTCCACCGCCTCCGGCAGCAGCAGCCTGGCCCCCTCCGTCCCGCTCGCCGTCTGCCGGACGCCGCCCCCGCCATCCGGTTCCCAAGTGCCGGACTCGGCATGCCAGTTGACGAACTCCGGGAGCGGTGCGGGCTCGCCGCCCAAGGTGCCTACGGTCACGCCGGTGAACTCGGCGCGGGTGTCGGCACCGGTGGCGAGGTGGACGGTGTGCCGGAGGCCCTCCGCCGCCGACGGCGCCCGCGGTGCTCCAGTGACCGTGACGGGCAGGGCCGTGTCGCCCGCGTTCACCGAATGCATGCGCTGGACGTGGTAGTTGAGGGTCGGCCAGACGTTCGTGTTGTCGAAGTAGATCAGGTCGGGCAGCCACTGGGTGTGGCCGCGTTTGGCGAGCAGCGGGGCGTAGGAGGCCAGCCGGACGACGTCGCCGTTGCGTTCCATGGCGATCATGTAGGCCGCCTCGGCGATGGCGCTGCGGCCGTTGTTGCGCCAGCTGCCGTACTCGCCGATGTACAGGTGCGGGCCCTCGCGGTCAATGCCGTCGAAGCGGCGGGTGTTCTCCAGCAGCCAGCGGGGCGATTTGTAGGCGTGTTCGTCGACGACGGGGAGGTCCCGTTCGCGGGCGAACGCCCAGCCCTTCTCCCAGTCCTCGCCGAAGGTGGCCGGGCCGAGGGTGCCGACGACCGTGATCTCGGGGTGGTGCTCGCGCAGGGCGTCGTGGATGCGGGAGAACCGGTCGCGGAAGGTGTCGGTGAGGGTGTCCTCGTTGCCGACGCCCAGGTATTGGAGGCCGAAGGGTTCGGGGTGTCCGGCGGCGGCGCGCCGGGCGCCCCAGGGCGAGTCGGCGGGGCCGTTGGCCCACTCCACCAGGGCCAGGACCTCGGCGATGTAGGCGGGCATCTCCTCGTTGGGCAGGCCGAGTTGGCCGGTGACCTCGCTGTTCTGGCAGCAGACGGCGGCGGGGACGACGGGCAGCGGTTTGGCGCCGATGTCCTCGCAGAACTGGAAGTACTCGAAGTAGCCCAGCCCCATGGACTGGTGGTAGTGCCAGATGTTGGACTGCTGGCGGCGCTCGTGCAGTTGGCCGATGGTCTCGGACCAGCGGTACATGTTGCCGAGCCCCTGCCCGTGGGCGAGGCAACCGCCGGGGAAGCGGACGAACTTGGGCTTCAGGTCGGCGATCACCCGGGCGAGGTCGGCGCGCAGGCCGCCGGGGCGGCCCCGGAAGGTGTCCTTCGGAAAGAGGGAGACCAGGTCGAGGTGGACGGTGCCGGCCGTGGTGAGGGTCAGGCGGGCGTCGGGGTCGGTCACCTGGCTGGTGACGACGGCGGCGTACCGCTGCCAGGAACCGCCAAGAGGCCCCAACTCGGCCTCGCCGTGGACGTGTTCGCCGTCCCGGCTCTCGATCCGGGCGATCAGCCGGTCCGCGATGCCGTCGGCGAGCCGGGCGAAGAGACCGATGTCGTACGACTCCCCCGCCCGGACGGGGATGCCGTCGAAGCCCTCGTTCCGCACGGTGCCGTCGCGCAGGACCGCGTAGTGCGGGTTGGCCGGGTGCAGCGGGTCGTCGGTGGCGACCGTGAGGGATCCGGCCAGCCGCTCCCACGCCCTGAGGGCGTGCCACTCGGGCCGGTCGGCGGGGCTGTACTCGAAGGACCTGTTCTGCACGAGTTCGGCGTAGAGTCCGCCGTCCGCCGCGTAGTTGAGGTCCTCGAAGAACACGCCGAACAAATCGGGCGAGATGGGGGTACCGGGAGAGGCGGTGTCCACCTCGATGACCGTCTCGATGGCCGACTCGACGGGGCGGCCGGATCCGCTCATGGTCGTCAACTCTCCTTGTGCTACTTGGTGTACATCAGGGTGCCGAAGCCGAGTTGGTCGTAGCCGCCGGAGTTGGCGCCGTAGTCACCGCCGCCGCCCTCGACGCCGACCAGGTCGCACATGGCCGCGATGTACTTGTCGTCCAGTCGCTTGATGCGGTTGTAGTGCGCGTGGACCATGGCCCAGATCGGGCGGATGGTGCCGCGGGCGTAGTCGTTGATGACGGTCTGCTCGTTGTACGCGCAGTTGTGGCCGCTGCCCCAGCTGTAGGTGGTGAAGGGCACGTCCAGACCGACGTTGTACTTGGCGACGTACTGGGCTCCCTTGAAGAAGCGGTTGTCGTCGTAGCCGTACAGGTCGACGCCCTGGTTCCAGGCCATCTCGCAGACCGCGGCCATCTGGCCGATGCCCAGGACGCTGTGCGCCTGGTCGCGGCCGGCCTCCTGCCACTGGCCCAGCGCGTAGCCGTCGTCGTCGGTGTGGAGGAAGGGGACGGCGTTCTTGACGGCCCCGTTGCCCGCGCCGCTCCGGAAGTAGGTGACGGCCTCGTCGAACTTGTCGGCGTCCTCGCACAGGATCGCGATGGCCAGGACGGACGCGAGGTTGCACAGGTCCCAGTTGGCCCAGTAGTGGGTGATGCAGGTGAAGTTGTGGTCGGTCAGGAACCCGTGGTTCCACGGGTAGAAGACGTCGGTCATCATCTCCTGGAAGGCGGCGAGGTCGAAGTCCGGGTGGTCGCGCAGGAGTTCACCGACGTTGGCGAACTGCCAGCCCTGGAGCCCGGCGAGCAGACACGCGTCGGTGGTTCCGTCGAGCGCGGTCAGGGTGCCCGACCAGGCGTTGCAGATGGCCACCGCGCAGTCGGCGTGGGCACTGTCGCCGCCGATCAGCCAGCGCAGCGCGTTCTGGTAGGCGGCGGCGATGTCGTTGTAGAGGATCGTGTAGTTGTTGCTGGTTCCCGAGCCCCGGTAGACGGTGGCCTGGGGGTTTGCCGTCCAGGTGGGCGCGGAGTGGGCGTTGGCGGTCAGCCGGTTCCAGCCGGCCAGCCACGGGTCGATGCCCGCGGCGACCTTGACCCGGGCCCGGTTGATGTCACCGGGGTGGTGCAGGGCGCCGGGGTGGTGCCAGACGGTCGGCGCGGCGCCGGCGGAGCGTGCGGTGGCGGCCCCGAGTGCCCCGGCGAGGGTGAGTCCGCCGGCGGCGCGCAGGAGGCCCCGGCGGCTGGGTCCGGTGCGCGGGGAAGGGTTCCGGTCGGGCGTGGTCATGACGCGGCGCCCCGTTCCGCCGTGGCCTCGGCGGTCGTCAGGAACCTCATGCCGAGCACGTGCTCGTTGGCGTACCACTGGACGGTGTCGGTGGTGTAGTACCAGGTGGGCTTGCGCATCGAGTCGGCGATGACCACGCCGTTGACCACGAGGTTCTCGAAGGTGACGTTCTTGACGGCGTGTTCGGCGTCGTAGCCGAGGAACAGCGAGGGGTTGGCGTGCGTGCCCGTGTAGGTGAGGTTCTTGACGTACACGTCCTCGACGCCGCGACCGGCCGACGTGTTGTACTTCGCGTTGAACATGACCCGCAGGTTGATGACCTGGCCCCAGCGGAAGTCCTCGATGCGCACGTCCTCGATCCGGACGTTCTTGATCAGGTTGGAGTCGCCCGCGTTGAGCGCGATGCAGCCCTGGTAGTTCAGTTGGGGCTCGCGGTGGTCGAGGATGTCGACGTTCTTGATCAGCAGGTTCGCGATCGTCTCGGGGTCGTCGCTGTTGCCGTGCGTGCCGACGTTGACGGGGTGGGCGACATCGGCCCACAGGGTGCAGTTCTTGATGGTGAGGTCGCGGGTGTCGCCGTAGAAGTCCCCGCGGTGGGCGTAGATGGAGAAGCAGTCGTCGGAGGTGCGCGCGAAGCAGCCGTCGAAGGTGATGTTCTTGGAGCAGTACATGGTGAGGCCGTCGCCCCACTGGCCCCAGGTGAACACCCGGGCCTTCTTGACGTGGACGTTCTCCGCCTCACCGAGGCCGATGCCGTTGGCGAGGAAGATGACGTTCTCGACCCGGCAGTTCCGGCTGTGCTCGATGTGCACGCCGCCGACCGTGGAGGTAGGGGCCAGCAGTACGCCGTGACCCGTGACCGTCGCGTTCTCGACGCCCTTGACGTCGATCTCCGCCTTGAGGACGGCGCCACCGGCCAGGTACACGGTCTGGCCGCTGGTGACGGTGAGGACGTTGCCGGGGACGGTGTGCAGGCCGGGGCCGTAGTAGAGGACGTCCGGGTCGTCGGCCGAAGGGGCGTGCCGTTCGGGGGAGTTGGTGATGACGTGCAGGCAGTCGAAGATCTCGTCGTTGATCTGGACGACGACGTCCTTCGGCTCGTCGAGCGTGAACCGCAGGGTGTCACCGAGGAGTTCGGGCGTGATGCCGTACGAGTCCGGTCTCACCCTGGCCTTGGTGGAGCCGCCCTTGAGGTAGGTGACCTCCAGTTCCACCGGGCCGCAGAAGTCGAAGTACACCATCGACGAACCCCACACCTTCCCGGAGCCGGTGGTGGGGTTGATCTCCTTCGCTCCGGGTGCGTAGCAGTCGAGGGTCTGCCAGTCGCCGTCGGGTGCGGTGCGTACCCGGACCTTGAAACTGGCCTGGGTCGCCACGCCCGACGGGATCGGGTAGGTGACCAGCTGGGGTGCGGGGGCGGTGGCGTGGGCCGCACCGGCCGTCAGGTTGCTGAGCCCGGCGGCGAGGGCCGTGGCACCGGCCGCCTGAAGTGCCGTACGGCGGGAGAGGGTTGGGGACATGTGCGGCTCCTTGCGGGTGGAGTGCGGGGCGGGAGAACGAGCCGGGGGGTCAGGCCAACGGGGCCTGGAGGGTGACGAAGGAGTGCGGCGGCAGCGTCAGGATCAGACCCCGGTCGGTGATGATCAGGCCGTCGAACAGGCGCGGGGCCACCGCCGCGAGGTCCTGGGGCGTGTTGTGCGCCTGGAGCTTGTCGGCCGTCAGCAGGCGGGCGACCGGCTCGCCGAGCAGGCCGCCGCGCAGGTCGAGGTTCAGCTCGACGGGCTCCTCGGCGTCGAGGTTGGACAACGAGATCAGCACCGTCCCGTCCTTGACGCTGGCGGAGGCCGACAGGGTCTCCAACTCCGTTTCGCCGACGGCGCGTTGGATGCCGTCGCCGTGGACGTGCACGGCGAGTGACGTGGCGTCCTGGTGGCCCTTGTTCATCTCGAACACGTGGTAGGTCGGGGTCAGGACCAGGGTGTCGCCGTCGGTGAGGAGCATCGCCTGGAGGACGTTGACGGTCTGGGCGATGTTGGCCATGTACAGGCGTGCGGCGTGCTTGTGGAAGATGTCGAAGTGGGTGCTCGCCACGAGGGCGTCGCGCAGGGTGTTCTGCTGGAACAGGAAGCCGGGGTTGGTGCCCGGTTCGACGTCCCACCAGGTGCCCCACTCGTCCAGGACCAGGCCGACCGTGCGGCCCCGGTCGTAGATGTCCATGACGGTGGAGTGGCCGGTGAGGACGCGGTCGATCCGGCGGGCCTGGACCATCGTCCGGTAGTAGTCGTCGGTGTCGAAGCCGGTCGAACTGCCCTTCGCCTCCCAGGGGCCGGCCATCGTGTAGTAGTGCACGGACAGGCCCTGGAAGAAGTTCTTCGGGGTGGCCTCGCAGCCGAAGCAGCTGATCTGTCGCATCAGCGTCTCGGTCCACCTGTAGTCCTCGTCGGAGGCGCCCGAGGCGATGCGGTAGAGCTTGTTGCCGCCGTGGTCGCGGCAGTACGTGGCGTACTGCCGGGCCAGGTCGGCGGAGTACTCGGCGCGCATGTTGCCGCCGCAGCCCCAGGTCTCGTTGCCGATGCCCCAGAACTTCACGCGCCAGGGTTCTTCGCGGCCGTTGGCCCGGCGCAGCCGCACCATGGGGCTGTCGCCGTCGCGGGTGAGGTACTCGACCCACTCGCTCATCTCCTGGACGGTGCCGGAGCCGACGTTGCCGCTGATGTACGGCTCGGCGCCCAGGAGTTCGCACAGGGCCATGAACTCGTGGGTGCCGAAGTGGTTGTTCTCCTCGACGTCGCCCCAGTGCGTGTTGACCATGGTGGGCCGCACGTCCCTGGGCCCGATGCCGTCCTTCCAGTGGTACTCGTCGGCGAAACAGCCGCCCGGCCAGCGGAGGTTGGGGATGTTCAGGGCGCGCAGGGCCTCGACCACGTCGAGCCGGATGCCTCCTTCGTTGGGTATCGGCGAGTCCTCCCCGACCCAGAAACCGCCGTAGACGCAGCGGCCCAGATGCTCGGCGAAGTGGCCGTAGAGATGGCGGCTGATCCTCGGCCCTTCGATGTCGAGGTTGATGACCGCGGTGGCGTTGGGCACGGACGTACTCCTGCGTGAGTGGTTCGGTGGGGGTGCGGGGCGCGGGGTGCCGGTCTGCGGGGCGCACGCGGGGATGGGGCGGCGACCCGGTCCATGGAGGCGTGGCGCACGGCGTCATGAGCCGTTAACAACCGGTTTCTTGTAGCGATACAAAAGGACGGTGTCACTGCGCCGTCCGATGCGTCAAGGGTGTTGCGCGAAGGTTCTGCCGCCGGATTCGACGGCCGGCCAGTGCTGTGATTTAGGGGCGTTCCGACCTCTTGACACTGTCCGCGGGCCCGCTCTAGCGTTCGCCGAAGTTTTCACAACCGGTTTCCGCAGGTGGGCGATTCGGGGCGCGACGCCGCACTGCCGAACTACCGGTCCTTCACTTCTCGACGCTCGTCCCCGCGTGCCGCCGGCACCCCGGCCGAGTCCGGACGGGCGCTTCCCCTCCCCTGTCACCGGGGCTCACCTCTGCCCTGCCCTCCCCTCCCCGTCTTCGCGCAACTCTCCGCACGAAAGGCAGCACCGCCATGCCCGTTTCCCCCAGAGCCGCCTTGCCCGGCCGACGCCGTTTCCTCACCGCCTCTGCCGGTGCCGCCCTCACCGCCGCCGCCCTGCCCGGCTGCGCCGCCTCCGTCGACTCGGGCAGCGGCGCCGGCAGCGGCGCGAAGACGCTCACCGTCATGACGCTGGTCGACGAGTGGGACGCGAAGGCCAAGAAGAACATCGAGACGATGCTGGACGTGGACCTCCGGGTCGTCACCTACGACGTCACCAAGCTCAACGCCATGCTGGCCGCCAAGAACCCGCCGGACGTGGTCCGCGGCATCGGCGCGACGGACACCCCCTACTTCGCCGCGCGCGGCCTGATGACCGACCTGGACCCGTACTTCGCCAAGAGCGACGTGCTCAGGACCTCCGACCTCGCCGCCGCCAACGACGTGTGGCGCTTCGACGGCAGGAAGCAGGGCTCCGGCCCCCGGTACGGCATCGCCAAGGACTACTCGCAGGACTCCATGTTCTGGTACCGCACCGACCTGTTCGAGGACGCCGGACTCGAACTCCCCAGCGACACCGAGCCCTTGACCCTCGACGAGTGGCTGGACCGCGGCGAGCGGCTGGTGCGGCGCAGGCTCGGCAAGGTGAAGGTGTACGGCCTGAGCGCCATGAGCCTGGGGCTCTTCTCCCAGCTCATGTCGTGGACCGCGACGGCCGGCGGCAGCGTCTTCGCCGACGACCTGGCCACCGTGGACTTCTCCTCGCCCGAGGCGCTCAAGGCCCTCCAGTGGTACCTCGACTACGCGAGGGCCGACATCGGTCCGAGCCTGCTCAACCCCAACCCGGACGGCTGGGACGGCCCGACCTACCAGGCCGGCCGGATGGCGATGAGCTGCGACGGCTTCTGGTTCGGCGGGGTGATCGGCACCGACGCCAAGCTGTCGGCGGTCTCGCGGTTCGCGCCCGCGCCGCAGCTCGGCAGCCACCGCGTCAGCCCCTGTTTCAGCGGCACCGGCTTCTGGATGCCCAAGGACGCCAAGAACAAGGAGGCGGCCTGGAAGCTCTTCGAGTGGTACTTCGGCGGCAAGCCCGCCCGGGACCGGGCGGCCGCGGGCTGGGGGCTGCCCTCGCTGAACTCGATGCGCTCCAGGATGCCCAAGGACAACGCCTTCCAGAAGCAGGCATACGAGGTCCAGGTGAAGGAGACCCCGTACTTCTCGGTCCTGCCGATGAGCCAGTACGCCCAGGTGGACTCGTTGAACGGGATCCTCAGCAAGGTGCTGCCGGACGCGATCAGGTCCGGTACCAGGGCCGGGAGGATCGCGGACACTCTGAACTCCCGGATGAACGAACAGCTCGCGCGGGGCAAGGAGTTGGTGGGGTGAGCACCGACCAGCTGACCGGACCGGCCACCTCCTCCTCCGTCCGGCAGGCCACGGGCCGACCGCACTTCCGTCGGGCGCCCTGGCCGCGCTCGCGGCAGGCCCGGCGGGCCGTCTCCTTCTACCTGTTCACCGGCCCCTGGCTGCTGGGCTTCCTGGGTCTGACGGCCTTCCCGCTGGGCTACGCGCTGTGGCTGAGCTTCACCAACTCCGACGGCCTGTCCCCCCACACCCGCTTCGTGGGACTGGCCAACTACCGGGAGGTCTTCTCCGACCCGGACACGCTGGCCTCCCTGGCCCGCACCGGCCTGTTCGCCGCGATCACGGTACCGCTGACGATCGTCACGGGGCTGGTCCTCGCGGTCCTGCTGAACCAGCCGATCCGCGCCCGCGGTGTGTTCCGCACCCTGTTCTACCTGCCCGCCGTCGTCCCGCCGGTCGGCGCGGCCCTCACCTTCAAGCTGATCTTCGACCGCGACTCCGGATCGGCCAACGGCGTGCTGGACATGCTCGGCGTCAACGGGCTGACCTGGCTGGGGGATCCGTACGCCCGCTACGTGCTGATCATGCTGACGATGTGGGGCGCGGGCAACGTCATGATCATCTCGCTGGCGGGGTTGCAGGACATCCCCCGGGAGCTGCTCGACGCGGCGCGGGTGGACGGGGCGAGCCAGTGGCAGTCCTTCACCCGGGTCGTCCTGCCGCTGCTCTCCCCCGTGCTGTTCTTCCAGGTGGTCACCCAACTCATCGTCACACTCCAGACGTTCGTCCCGCTGCTCATCTCGCTCGACCCCACCCCGCAGGGCGTCGGGGCCGTGCCCGAGAGCAATTACCTGATCATGATCGACGTCTTCTCCCAGTACTTCGCCAACAACCGCTACGGCTACGCCTCGGCCCTGCTGTGGGTGCTCTTCCTCTTCATCATGCTCGTCACCCTCCTCGTCTTCCGCATCGGCAAGGGCGCGGTCTTCTACTCCGTGGACCCCGAGCAGGCGAAGCCGAAGACGCGGACGATCGGAGACAAGTGATGGTCCTCGCCCGACGCAAAGTCGTCTACCTGCTCCTGGCCGCGGGCCTCGTGCTCTTCCTCAGCCCCTTCGGCTGGCTGGTGATCACCGCGTTCAAGGCCCCGTCCGAACTGCGCGCCGTCCCCGTCCACTGGTGGCCGCACCACCCGTCCCTGGACAACTTCCGGCAGGCCCTGACCCTCTTCGACTACCTCGGCTACGCCCGCAACTCGCTGACGATCGCCGGGCTCTACTCGACGCTGGTCACCCTGGCCTCGGCCTGGGCCGGGTACGGTTTCGCGCGGCTGCAGGCACCCGGCAAGCGCGTCGTCTTCGGCCTCGTGCTGTCGACGATGATGACGCCGCAGATCATCACCCTCATCCCGACCTATCTGCTGTTCGCCAAGGCCGACCTGATCAACAGCTATGTGCCGTGGGTGCTGTGGGGGCTGGCCGGCGCGCCGTATCTGATCTTCCTGTTCCGGCAGTTCTTCTCCACCATGCCCAAGGAACTGGAGGAGGCGGCGATCGTCGACGGCTGCGGCCAGATCCGTATCTTCTGGCGGATCTTCCTGCCGCAGTCCTGGCCGGTCATCGCCACCAGCCTGATCCTCTCCTTCAGTTGGAGCTGGGGCGACTACATCGCCCCCGCCCTGCTGCTGGACGACGACCGCACCACGCTCTCGGTGAAGATCGCCACCGGTTACGTCAACGAGCACGGCACCGGCCTCTACACCGTCGTCGCGGCGGGCTCGGTGATGTACATCGTGCCCGTGCTGCTGCTCTTCCTGATCCTCCAGCGCGGCTTCATCACGAGCGCCTCCACCTCCGGCCTCAAGTGACCTGCCGCCCCCGCCCGTTCGGAGCCGCCCAGTGACCACGAAACCCGTCCTCTCCGTCCCCGGCATCGCCTACGGCGGCGACTACAACCCCGAGCAGTGGCCCGAGGAGGTGTGGCTGGAGGACATGCGCCTGATGCGCGAGGCCGGGGTGAACCTGGTCGGTGTCGGCATCTTCTCCTGGGCGCTGCTCGAACCGGCCGAAGGCGTCCACGACTTCACGCTCCTGGACCGGGTCCTCGGCCTGCTCCACCAGAACGGCATCGCCGCCGACCTGGCCACTCCGACGGCGGCGCCCCCGGCCTGGTTCTTCCGCGCGCACCCGGAGGCGCTGCCGGTGGACCGCGACGGCAGGAGACTGTCGTACGGCAGCCGCCAGACGTTCTGCCCGTCGAGTCCCGCCTACCGCGAGGCCGCCGTGCGCATCGCGGGGGCGCTGGGCGAGCGGTTCGCGGACCACCCGGCGGTCGCGATGTGGCACGTCCACAACGAGTACGGCTGCCACAACGCGGCCTGCTACTGCGACGCCGGCGCGCGGGAGTTCCGGAGGTGGCTGCGCTCGAAGTACCAGGACCTGACGGCGCTCAACCACGCCTGGGGCAACGCCTTCTGGAGCCAGTGGGTCTACGACTGGGACGAGAGCCTGCCCCCGCGGGCCACCGGCGCCGGTCCCAGCCCCAGCCAGCTGCTGGACTGGCGCCGCTTCTGCAGCGACGAGTTGCTGTCGCTGTACCGGGCCGAGCGGGACGTGCTGCGCGCGGCGGCCCCGTCCCTGCCCGCCACCACCAACTTCATGGTCATGCACAACACCGACAAGCTCGACTACTGGCGCTGGGCCCCGGAGTTGGACGTGGTCTCCAACGACCACTACCTGATGTACGACGACCCCGAGCCGGAGATCGACGTCGCGCTCCACGGCGACCTGATGCGCTCCCTGGCGCGCGGCCCCTGGTTCCTGATGGAGCACTCCACCGGCGCCCTGAACTGGCAGCGCGTCAACAGGGCGAAGAACCCTGGGCAGTTGCGGCGCAACGCCCTCGCCCACGTGGCGCACGGCGCGGACGGCATCGCGTACTTCCAGTGGCGCCAGTCGAAAGCGGGCGCCGAGCAGTGGCACTCGGCGATGGTCCCGCACCCGGGGACGGACAGCCGGATCTGGCAAGACGTGGTGCAACTGGGCGCCGATCTCCAGGCGTTGGCGGAGGTGCGCGGCAGCACCGGCACCGCCGAGGTCGCCGTCACCTGGGACTGGAACGCCCGTTGGGCCCTGGAGGCTCCGGCCCAGCCGAGCACCGAGGTCCGCTTCGAGGACCTGGTCCGCGCCTGGTACGAGCCGCTGTGGCGGTCGGGTGTCGCGGTGGACTTCGTCCGCCCGGACGCCGAACTGTCGGCCTACCGCCTGGTGTTGGTTCCCTCGCTGTACCTGGTCGACGACGCGGGCGCCGCCAACCTCACCGGCTTCGCGGAGCGCGGCGGCACGCTCGCGGTGGGCTTCCACAGCGGGACGGTGGACGAGAACTGCCATGTACGGCTGGGTGGTTACCCGGGGGCGTTCCGGGAGGCGCTGGGCGTCCGGTCGGAGGAGTACTTCCCGCTGGCCGCGGGCGAGTCGCTCGGCCTGAGCGGGGGCGGCACGGCGTCGCTGTGGTCGGAGCGGCTGCGCCTGGCGGGTGCGGAGGCGGTGACGTCGTACACGGAAGGCATGTTGACGGGCGTCCCCGCCGTGACCCGCCACGCGTACGGCAGTGGCACGGCCTGGTACCTGGCCACCCGCCCGGATCCGGCCACCCTCGCCTCCCTCCTGACCCGGATCCGCACCGAGGCCGGTGTGGTGCCGGTCCGCACGGCGCCGGAGGGCGTGGAGGTGGTGCGCCGCCGGTCGCCGTCCGCGGACTACCTGTTCCTCATCGACCACGCCGGGCACGGCGCGGAGGTGGCCGTCGCCGAGGACGCCGTGGAACTCCTCACCGGCCGACCGGTCCCGGGCTCGGTGACCCTCGCCGCCGGGGAGGTCGCGGTGGTCCGGGAACCGCGGCGGGGCTGACGCGAGGACCGCGCCGGGAAGTCCGTCCCGGACCGCCGGCTCCGGCCGTCGCGCCGACGACCGGGCGTGGCGGCGGCTCAGCCGACGATCGGGCCCGGCAGGGGGCCGCGGTGGCGCATCGGCCCCCGCCCCCGGAAAGTCCACCGCGCCGGCGGACTTCGCGCGCTCACGCCCCGGCGGTGGGAAGCACCAGGCGAAAGGTGCAGCCCCGCCCCGGGCCGGTGTCGAGTTCGAGACGGCCGCCGTGGCCCTCGGCGATGGCCGCGGCGATGGCGAGGCCGAGTCCGCTGCCGCCGTGGACGCGCGAGCGGGCCGGGTCGACGCGGTAGAAGCGTTCGAAGACGTGCTCGGCGTCGACGGGTTCGAGGCCCGGCCCCTCGTCCACGACCTCGATCACGCCGATCGGGAGGTGCTCCGGCAGCGGCGCCGAGACGGCGGTGCGCCCCGGGCGGTCGGTGCCGCCGGCGTCCGGCCCGGCCTCGGCCGTGCCGACCCGTACGTGGACGCGGGTGCCCGGCGGGGTGTGGAGGCGGGCGTTGGAGAGCAGGTTCTCCAGGATCTGCCGCAGCCGGTGCGGGTCGCCGACGGTCTCCGCGAGGTCGAGTTCCTCCGCGCCCGCCGGATCCGCCCCGGTGCACAGCGGGCCGAGGTCGACGGGATGGGACTCGTTGTGGACGGCCGCCGCGCTGACGGCGTCCGCCGCGAGGGACAGCAGGTCGACCGGCTCCCGCCGGTAGGAGGGTTCCCGGTCCAGCGTGGCGAGCAGTTGGAGGTCGTCGACCAGCAGGCTCATGCGTTCCGCGTTCTGGGCGATGACCCGGTTGGCCTGCCGCTGTTCGTGGGCCGCGCGCCGCTCCGGGCGCAGGGCGAGTTCGGCGTAGCCCTGGATCGCGGTGAGCGGGGTGCGCAGTTCGTGCCCGGCGTCGGCGACGAACCGGCGCAGCCGGGCCTCCGATGCCTCGCGGGCCAGCAGCGCCTTCTGGAGGCGGTCGAGCATGGAGTTCAGCACCCGGCCCAGCCGGCCGATCTCGGTGCGCGGATCGGTGTCCGGCAGCCGCAGGTCGAGGCGGCCCGCGGTGATGTCCTGTGCGGTCCGCTCCATCCTGGTCAGGGGCAGCAGTCCCAGCCGGACCGCCCACCGGCCCAGGGTGAACAGGGCGACGACCGTGACGGCGAGCAGTACGGCGTTCAGCCAGAGGATCTTGGAGGTGGCGCCGTCGACGGTGTCGAGCGGGAGGGTGACCACCGCGCTCATACCGTCCGGGCCGGGGTTCAGCAGCACCCGCCAGCGGCCGTCGCCGCTGATAGCGGAGACGGTTTCGGGGTGCCCGTCCCGCAGCCCGAGGGCCCCCGCCTCGTCGGCCAGCCGGGGCCCCGGCTTGGTCTCGGAGCCCAGGGAGTCGTTGAGGCGGTGCCCGGCGGAGTCGTAGAAGTAGACGTGGAAGTCCGAGGGCAGCAGGTCCGGGCGTTGGGCCGGGGAGGGGAGAGTACCGTCGAGTGCGTCCTGGAAGGCGGGGTCCGGGGGATGGAACTCGACGAGTTGCTCGTCGACGCGGTCCATCAGCCAGGACCGGAGCACCACGAAGCCGATGGCCTGGGAGGCAAGCACCGCCGCGGTGGCGAGCAGGGTGGCGCCCAGGATCAGGCGCCGCCGCAGCGACCCGGGCGGCGGGGGCAGCAGCCGGGTCACTGGTCCGACGCCCCCGCCACGTCGCGGGGAAGCCGCAGGCAGTAGCCGACGCCGCGCACGGTGTGGAGCAGCGGCGGATCGAAGCGGTCGATCTTCCTCCGCAGGTATCTGACGTACGTCTCGATGATCCGGGCGTCACCGGCGAAGTCGTAGCTCCACACGTGGTCGAGGATCTGTGCCTTGCTCACCACCTGGCCCGCATTGCCCAGCAGGTAGGCCAGGAGCTTGAACTCGGTCGGTGACAGCTGGATGTACTGTCCCGCGCGGTGCACCTCGTGGGCTCTCTCGTCGAGTTCCAGGTCCGCGTAGCGCAGGACGCCGTGCCACGCGGCCGGTTCGACGGCCGGTGCCGTACGGCGCAGGATGGCTTCGATGCGCAGCAGCACCTCCTCGATGCTGAACGGTTTGGCGACGTAGTCGTCCCCGCCGGCGCCCAGGCCGCGAAGGCGGTCGTCGAGACCGGTGCGGGCGGTCAGGAACAGGACCGGGCAGTCGTTGCCCACCGCCCGCAGCCTGCGGGTCACCTCGAAGCCGTCCAGGTCGGGCAGCATCACGTCGAGCAGCACCAGGTGCGGTTCCCGGCGTTCGATCTCCAGGAGGGCCGACTGTCCCGTCTCGGTGCTGCTCACCTCGTATCCGGTCAGCCGCAGCGTGGCCTCCAGCAGGGTGCGGATGCTGGGCTCGTCCTCGACCACGAGGAGGCGGTGGCGCGGCCGTTGAGCTGCGGGCTGCTCGGTCATGAGGTCTGCTGGATCCGTTCTGCCGTGGCGCCGGCCGTCGGTTACTTCGCGGCGCAGTCGTAGAGCACCTGCTCGCCCCCGAATCCCGTCGCACCGCCGGCGGTCTGCCGCGACGACGCGCCGGAGGTGCCGCCGTAGGCCGACGCCGGGACCTTCGCGCAGTTGTCGGCGATCCACTGGGATCGCTGCTCGGTGGCGCCGTTGGACAGGCCCGGGAGTCCGCCGCCGCTCGTGCCGGATCCCAGGACGTAGCGTAGTTCGCCGTTCTTGGTCCACTTCTTCAGCTGCGCCACCGACGGCGCGTTGTCGCTGTTGGTGAAGCCGCCCATGCCGACGACGGTCTCGTCGGTGCCCAGGATGAAGGGACTGGCGGCGATGGCGCCGCCCTCGATGGCGAGCTTGATCCGCGCGTCGGGTGCCCGTTCCACCGCGTACTGGAGGATCTCGCGCTGGTCGGCGGTGAGTTCGGCGTCGCCGCCGAAGCCGCCGCCGGGCCTCGTGCCCGAGCCGGTGCCCGGGGACGCGGGCACGGCGGTGCCGTCGGAGCCGGAACCTCCGGCGGCACCGGGGAATCCACTGGCTCCCGCGGTGGGCAGACCGCCGGACGAGGGCTCTCCTCCGCCGGGGAGGTCCGGCAGCGCCGACGCCGCCCCGGACGGCAGGCCCGAGGGGAGGTCCCCGCCGCTCGCGCCCTGGCGCGGCAGGCCGCCGCCTCCGCCGAATCCGGAGGTCAGCGGACCGGCCGTCGGGTTGGTGCCGCCCATGTTGGCCGAACCGGGCACGCTCACCGCCCAGGCTCCCGGGGCCGCCAGGACCGACACGACCGCGGCGGACGCGGCGGCCGTCAGCAGCCGGCCTCGGCGCCGCGAGAGCAGCAGCAGGACGACGGCGGCGCAGCCGGCCAGCAGCACCGGCCACACCAGCCAGCCGTTCCAGTCGGGTTCACGGCGGACCAGCGCCACCGCCCACCCCACGCTCACCACGACCGCGGCGACGCCGACCAGGGGCGCCCAGCGCGGGCCCGCCCGGTGGACGCGGACGAGGGCGGCCGTCAGTCCGCCGCACAGAGCCGCGACAGCCGGGGCGAGTTGGGTGGTGTAGTAGGGATGGAAGATGCCTTTCTGGGACGAGTACACCGCCGCGCAGACCACCAGCCAGGTCCCCCACAGCAGCCAGCCGGAGGCCGGCAGTACGGCGGCGCCGGTCAGCCTGCCGCGGCGGCGCAGTACCGCGCAGGCGACGGCGACCGCGAGGGCCAGTGCGCAGACCGGCAGCAGCCAGCTGATCTGCCCGCCGACCTGCGCGTTGAACAGCCGCCCGAGACCGGACCGGCCACCGAATCCGCCGGCCATCCCGCCCATCGTCTGCGAGGTCCCGTCGCTGGAACCGAAGACCCGGCCCAGCCCGTTGTAGCCGATCACGAGATCCCAGGCCGAGCCGTCCTTGCTGCCTCCGATGTAGGGGTGGTCGCCCGGCCACAGCGCCACCATCGCGACCCACCACAGGGAGGACGCCGCCAGGATGGCCCCCGCGCCCAGCAGCCGCCGTACTCGCGGTGTCCAGGCGCCGCTTCCTCCCACGAGCCAGGCGACGGCGAACGCGGGAACGACCATCCAGGCGGCGAGCATTTTGGTGAGGAACCCGCACCCGGTCAGGAAGCCGCTCGCGCACAGCCACCGGGTCGCGGCCCACCCCTCGGCCTGAAGGGCGCGGGTCAGCGCGTACGCCGCCGACACCAGCAGCAGGACGAGCAGTGTGTCCGGGTTGTTGTCCCGGTTGATGGCCACGGTGATCGGCGTCAGGGTGAGCACCAGCGCGGCGAGCAGCGCCGCGCCCTCCCCCGCCCAGCGGCGCACCGTGCGGTGCAGCACCAGTACCCCGGCCACGCCTTCGAGCACCTGCGGCAGGATCAGCGCCCAGCCGTGCAGCCCGAAGACCTTGCTGCTGATCACCTGCGGCCACAGCGCGGCCGGCGGCTTGTCGACCGTGATCACGCCGGCCGGGTCGAAGGAGCCGAAGAGGAAGTTGGTCCAGTTCGTCCCCATCGACTTCACGGCCGCCGAGTAGTAGCTGTTGGCCCACCCCAGGGAGCCCAGCGCCCAGCCGTACAGGACGGCCGCGAGCACGAGGACGGCTCCGAGCGCAGCCGGTGCCGCCCAGGCGGGCAGCGCGCGGAGGGACGTACCCGGCTGCCCGCCCTCGTCCGCCGATGCCACCGGAACAGGCGTGATGTGCGCGGATTTACTCATGTCTGGATTCGCTCTCATCGGTCAAGGGGTACGACGACGGGGGCCGGCGAAGACGGCCAGCCGCAGCACGGCGAAGCGGACGCAGGTGACCACGGCGGACGCGGCGGCGAGGACGGCGGTCTCGGCGGCGGTCGAGGCACCGGGGTCGAGCCGCTTGAACCAGAGCACCGCGGCCGAGGTGACCAGGTAGCCGAGCACGAACAGGCCCCCGGCGCCGAGGTGCACGCGGGCGGGCGGCGCGGCGGAGTGGCGGAAGGTGAGCCGCCGGTTGGCCTCGGTGTTGAGGACGGTGAGGACGAGCAGCGAGACCAGGTTGGCGACGGCCGGTGTCCACCAGCCGCGCAACAGCCAGTACAGCAGGGCCTGTCCGGCCGTGGACAGGACACCGATCGCGACGAAGCAGCCCACTTCCCACGACAGCGCGCCGCGCCGCCCGGCGGGGGCGAGGACGGCGTCGGGATGCTCGGCGGCCGGTTCGGGGCGGGTCGGCACCTCGACCCGGGCGTCGCCGGACGCCTTGAGCCGCGCCATGCGCCACAGGCCGCGCAGGTCGTCCGTGGCGGTGCTCACCACGTCCACCCGGGTGTCGACGTCCTCGACCCAGTCGACCGGGACCTCGTGGACGCGCAGTCCGTTGTGCTCGGCGAGCAGGAGCAGTTCGGTGTCGAAGAACCACGCCTCGTCGCGGGTGACCTGGAGCAGCGGTCGGAGCACCTCCGTGCGGGCCGCCTTGAATCCGCACTGGGCGTCGGTGAAGCGGACGCCGTGGGTGAGCCGGATGATGCCGTTGTAGCAGCGGGAGACGAACTCGCGGCGCGGGCCGCGCACGGTGCGCGCGCCCGGGGCCAGCCGGGAGCCGATCGCGAGGTCCGAGTGGCCACTGGCCAGCGGGGCGACCAGCGGGAGCAGCCCGTCCAGACCGGTGGACAGGTCCACGTCCATGTAGGCCACGATGTCGGCGTCGCTGGCACCCCAGACGGTGCGCAGGGCGAGTCCGCGGCCCTTGCGGTCCAGGTGGACGACGCCGACGCCGGACAGTTCGTCCGCGAGGCGGCGGGCGGTGGCGAGGGTGTCGTCGGTGCTGGCGTTGTCGGCCACCGTGATCCGCCAGGGGAAGGGAAAGCCCCGGGACAGGTGCGCGTGGAGGGTGCGCAGGCAGCCGGGCAGGGCGCGTTCCTCGTTGTAGACCGGCACGACGATGTCCACCGTCGCGGTCCCGGGGTGCGGGAGCCCGGAACGCCCGGCGGGCTGGAACTCGGCCGGACGCTCGGTACGGACGGCGGATGCGGTGAGGTGGGGGGTGGGAGTCATGGCTTCCTCAGACATGAGGGGACGGCAGACTGCGGCTCGGCGGCCCTGGTCCAGGGCCGCGGCCTCACTGTTGCCGTCCCGCCTGTGGGGGGGGGGGGAGAACGCAGAGAACTGACGGGGAGTCAGATCTATGGCCGAAAGCGCTCAGGGCTCCGCGCCCGCCCCACCGCCGAGCCGGGCGTGTTCCGCCCCGTCAGCCGAGGTCGGGCAGGGGACGCCGGGCCACGTCGCGGGCGTCGGCGGGCGGCACGCCCAGCATGCGCAGCAGCATTTCGGCGAGGTTCGACGCGGCCTCGTCACCGTCGAGTTCCGGGCGGGCGAACCGCATTTCCACCAGCGCCAGCAGGGAGCCGCCCAGCGCGGCCACCGCGACCGCGGGATCGGCGACGGTGAACCGGCCGGAGGCGATGCCGGCCTCCAGGTCGCGCGCGGCGCGCGGCGCCAGGCCCGAGTCGGAGTGGATGTGGCCGAGGCCGCGGTGGCGCAGGACCTGCATCAACTCGGGCCGGGTGTCCGCCAGGCGCGCACCGAGACGGAAGCCCCCGGCGACCAGTTCCGCCGGGTCGTCGATGCCGCGCAGGTGCTCGTCGAAGGTCTGGCCGAGCTCTTCGAGGGCGTCCCGGACCGCCGCGTCGAACAGTTCCGTCTTCGACTCGAAGTGGTTGTAGAAGGAGCCGAAGCCGACGTCCGCGCGCTCCGCGATCGTCTGGATGCTGGCGCTGGTGTCCCCGGTCTCGGCGAGGATCCGCCGGGCCGCGCGGACGAGCGCCCGGCGGGTCTCGGCGCGCCGCCGCTCGAAGCGGTTGCGGGGCAGGGCTGACGTCGGCATACGCGCGACTTTAGCAATGGGCGAGTCGCCACCACAGTTCTGATGAACCGGTCAGCGCAGTTCTGATGGCTTCATCACCTCGCACGGTTCCAACCCTTGACGATCAAAAAATCAAAGCTGATGATTTCCTCATCATGGCGATGCCGCTTGGAGGACACCATGTCCGGAACCCGCGTCAACACGGCCCGCGTCACGGACGTCAGGACGGCCCACCAGGACCTCCACAGCGAACGGGGCGCCCTGCGCGGCGAGCATCCGGGGCGCTCGCGGAACCCGGTGGTCAAGGTGGCCGACCTGGCGTGGCTGGAGTTCGAGAAGCCCGACCTGGACCGCGCCGAGGTCTTCGCCCGGGACTTCGGCTTCGGGATCGCCGCCCGGACAAAGCGGGAGCTGTGGTTGCGGGGCACCTTCGCGGGTTCGCCCTGCATGGTGATCCGGCGCGGTCGTACGTCCCGTTTCGTCGGCCCGGCGTTCCGCGCGGCCGAGCGGAACGACCTGGACCGGCTGGCGCGGGCGACGGGAACGGACGTACGGCGCATCGAGGAAGCCGCCGTCCCCGGCGGCGGCGGTGTCGTGCACCTCCTCGATCCCTCGGGCTTCCCCGTACGCGTGGTGCACTGCGCCGGGCACCTGCCCGCGCTGCCCGAACAGCGGCCGCTGCGGCTCAACTTCGGTACGGATCACCGCCGTACGAACGCCACCCAGCGCCCGCCGCGCGAGCCGTCCCGTATCCAGCGCCTGGGTCATCTGGTCCTGGAGACACGGGTGTTCGCGCGCGCCCTGGACTGGTACCTGGACACGCTCGGGATGATCGTGTCCGACTTCCTGTTCCTCGACGGGCAGCGCGACCGGGGTCCGACGATGGCGTTCGTCCGCTGCGACCAAGGCAGTACGGCGGTCGACCACCACACCCTGGCCATGCACCTGGGACCGGGCAACGGCTATGTCCACTCCGCCTACCAGGTGACCGACCTGGACTCGATCGCGGCGGGTGGCGAGTACCTCGACGAGCGTGGCTACCAGCGCAGTTGGGGCATCGGGCGGCACATCCAGGGCAGTCAGCTGTTCGACTACTGGCGCGACCCCGACCGCCTCATGCTGGAGCACTTCGCCGACGGCGACCTGTTCTCCCACGACCTGGAACCCGGCTGGGCACCCATGTCGTCGAGCGGTCTCGCCCAGTGGGGGCCGCCCGCCACCCGCGACTTCCTCGGCGCGAGCCCCTCCCCGCAGCGAATCCGCGACGTGATCCAGGCGCTGCGCGGCGACAACGAACTGGACCCGGCGCGCCTCCTGGGCCTGCTCAGGGCCACCAACTCCTGACACCCCCCAACTCCCCGACAAAGGCACCGACATGAGCACCAACGTCCTGCGTACCGCCGACGGCTGGTGGGTGGTGCGCGACGCGCGCGCCGTCCGCATCGACACCAAGGCCCTCACCACCGCCGAGCTGCTGGCCGACCGCGACGCCGTACGAGAGGCCGCCGTCTCCGGCGAGGAGGGCACCGCCGTGGCCGAGCTGGTCGCCCTCTCCCCCGTGACCACGCCCTGCCGGGTGGTCGCGCAGATGGTCAACTACCGCAGCCACGCCCGCGATTCGGGCTTCACGGGGGAGGTCCCGCCCGCCTTCTTTCGCAAGGCGTCCGGCTCGGTCAGCGGTCCGGGCGAGGCCGTCGTCCGCCCGGCGCACGTCAAGTTGCTCGACTACGAGGTCGAACTCGGTCTGGTCATGGGGGCGTTCCTGCCGGTGGGGACCGTCGTCGAGGAGCGGGACCTTCCCGCCCACGTCGCCGGGCTCGTCGTCACCAACGACGTCAGCGCCCGGGACGTGCAGCTGACGAAGACGCAGTTCTACGAGAGCAAGTCGTACCCGACGTTCACGCCGACCGGCCCGTATCTGGCGCTGCTGGAGCCGGCGGACTTCGCCCATCTCCTGGACCTGCGGCTGCGGTTGAGCGTCAACGGCGTGCTGCGGCAGGACCGTACCCTCGCCGACATGATCGTCCGCCCGGCGCGGGCGCTGACCCTGCTGGCCCGGTTCCAGACCCTGGCCCCCGGCGACCTGCTGCTGACCGGCACCCCCGGCGGTACGGCCCTGAAGGCGCCGCCCAAGGCGGTCGAGAAGATCGGTGCGCTGCTGCCGCCCGCCGTGAAGTGGAAGGCGTTCTTCAAGAGCCAGGCCCGCAACCCACGCTACCTGCACGCGGGCGACGTCGTGACCGCCGCCATCGCCACCCCGGACGGCCGCATCGACCTCGGTGAGCAGCGCACCCCCGTGGCCGACGCGAGCTGACCGCCGCGCACCGAGACCGAAGTGAGCCGCACATGACCGTCGAGCACGACTCGGCAACCGTACCCGTGGTGATCGTCGGAGCCGGGCCGGTGGGCGTGACCGCCGCCCTCCTGCTCGCCCGGCGCGGCGTCCGTACCGTCGTCCTCGAACGCCACCACGACGTCTACCCCCTGCCCCGCGCCGTCGCCGCCGACGACGAGGTCCGCCGCATCCTTCAAGCCGCGGGCGTGGACGAGGAGTTCGCCGCGATCTCCCGCCCCGCGCGGGGGCTGCGGCTGCTGGACGCACGACACCGGGTGATGGCCGAGTTCCCGCGCGCCGCGCGGGGCGTGCACGGCTTCCCGCAGACCGGCATGTTCGACCAGCCGGAGCTGGAACGCGTGCTGCGCGCCGCCCTGGCCCGCGCCCGCGAGTGCGAACTGCGGGGCGGGGCCGAGGTCTTCGGCGTCGAGCAGGACGGCGGCGGCCCGGTCCGCGTGACCTACCGCGACGACGAGGGCGGGCACCTGGTGCGGGCGGACGCCGTGCTCGGCTGCGACGGCGCGGGCGGCGTCACCCGCGAGGCCGTCGGCGCCGAGTGGGAGGACCTGCGCTTCGAGGAACGCTGGACGGTCCTCGACGTGCGCACCGGTCTCCCGGTCCGCTGCTGGGAAGGCGTCGAACAGATCTGTGACC
Organism: Actinobacteria bacterium OK074; assembly: GCA_001298575.1. Classification (GTDB taxonomy): domain Bacteria; phylum Actinomycetota; class Actinomycetes; order Streptomycetales; family Streptomycetaceae; genus Streptomyces. The sequence goes on along the minus strand of LJCV01000249.1, from coordinate 35,368 downwards.
CCGAGCGGCCCGCCACCTTCATGCGCGTCGGCGAGGACCGCTACCGCTGGGAATTCCGGCTGCGGGACGACGCCGAACTCGACCACGAGCGGCTGCGGGAGCTGCTCGCCCCGTGGGTGGACCTCGCGGACGGCGCCGGCTTCGAGCTGATGCGGCAGGCGCGGTACACCTTCCGGGCCCGCGTCGCCGACCGCTGGCGCCGGGGCCGCGTCTTCCTGCTCGGCGACGCGGCCCATCTCACCCCGCCCTTCGTCGGCCAGGGGCTGTGCGCGGGGCTGCGCGACGCCCACAACCTGACCTGGAAGCTGGCCCGGGTCCTGCAACAGGGCGCGGACGAACGGCTGTTGGAGACCTACGAGCGCGAACGCGGGCCGCACGCCCGGCAGGTGATCCGCCTGGCGGTCGCCATGGGCTGGGCCATGACCGGCGGCCAGGACCGCCGCGCGGCCCTCCGCCGCGGCCTGGTGGGCGCGGCCGTCCGCATCCCCGGCCTGGCCACGGCCGCCGCCCGCGAACTCAGCCCGGCGCTGGCCGCCGGCCCCCTCGTCCGGCGCCGGATCCGCCCGCGCCGACACGACCTCGCGGGCGGCTTCTGCCCGCAGCCGTGGGTGCGCGTCGACGGCCGCCGCACCCGCCTCGACGACCTGCTCGGCGACTCCTTCGCCGTCCTGACCGCCGCACCGCTCTCCCCCGTCCCGCAGGCGATCACCGACGCTCTCGGCGCCCGAATCCTCGCCGTCACCGACCTCGGCGACGACGGCGCGCCCCTCACCGCCTGGCTGCGCGAGGGACACGCGGACGCCGTACTGCTGCGCCCCGACCGCGTCGTCATGGACGTTGTCCCGTCCGGCGGCGACGACTTCACGGGTACGGCCGACTGGGCACCCCTGCTGCACACCGCCCGAAGCCCCTTGCGCCCCAACGGGCCGCAGCGGAACGCCTGTTAAGTGCTCAGCGCGGCACCGGGGCAGCGTACGCGGTCCGCAGGGCGGACAGGGGCAGCGTCGGGGCGACGTGCTCGGAACGGTGGAGGCGGGCCGGGGCGTTGTGGCCGATGAGCACGAAGAGATGGTCGCGCTCGTCCAGCGTGAGCCGCAGCGCCCGGGCGAGGGCGGTGGTGATCCGGACGGAGGACTGCGGGGCGCGCTGCTGTTCCAGACGGGCGTAGTAGTCGGTCGACATGCCCGCGAGATGGGCGACCTCCTCGCGCCGCAGCCCCGAGGTGCGCCTGCGCGGACCCTCGACCAGGCCGACGTCGCGGGGGCGCAGCGACTCGCGCCGCCGACGCAGGCACGCTCCTACGGTCGGCCCCTCGGGCCCTCGCCGCGGGACGGGCCGTGTCACGCCACCGACGACCGGCGTTCCCGAAGCGAACGGAAGAACAGATGGCCCGTTTTCAGCGACGGCCGAGGGCGCCGACCACATGGTTCGCCCTCCTGCTCAGACCCCGCTGAGCAGGGCGAGCACGTGGTCGTGGGACCCGTTGTTGCCGGCCTCGTGCAGGCGCAGGGCCAGGCCGAGGCCGATGCCCGAGGTGCCGCCGGTGAGCAGGATCGTGTTGCCGGTCATCTTCATGGGGGTCTTCTCTCCTTCGCCGGCCGCGGGCCGATGAGCCGATGAGCAGATGAGCCGCCCGCAGCCTCGACCGTAGGAGCGCCCGTCCGGGGGCGGGAGAGGAAGGTTTGTCCATGGATCCGCGGTCCCTGCCTCGCGGGAAGCCACGTCACCGGCAGGACCGCGTCCGCGTCCGCCGGGCGCGGATGACGGGCACGCTTCGTTCCACGGTGTACGCGTGAGCGGCCGTCAGGACCGTGTGCTGGTCGGCGACGATCCCGGCGACCTGCGGAGACTCCAGCAGCTCGGCCATGGCCGTACGGCTGCCGGTTCCGATCACGGCGCAGCCCTGGTAGCGGCGGAAGGCGGGGTTGTCGTGGGAGACACCGGGGGTGGGGTGCACGAGCCGCGACCAGGGCAGGAAGGTGTAGGTCCGCAGGTCGCGCGCGCCGGCGGCGTGGAGCGCGGGGCCGATGCGGTGGTGGACGTAGGCCCGGAACGCCCGGCCGCCCACCCCTTGCCGTCGGCGCAGCAGCAGGACCGTACGGTGGCCGACGGCGTCGTGGTGCCCGTCGGTCCACCAGCGGCCTCCGCCCGGGTGGGTGAGCTGTCCGAGGACCCGCTCGAAGACGTTCTGTTCGTCGAGGTAGACCTCCCGCATGAGCAGCGGCATGGCGAGCAGGGCGGCCGTGCTCGCGAAGCGGACCTCGGCGACGCCGTCGCAGCGCCAGCCCTCGGGGACGGCGGTGCCCACCGTCGGGGACGAGGGCCAGTAGCCGTGGTCGGTCGGCGAGAAGGGGCGCTGGACGTACTCGACCATGTTGGGCGAGCGGCCGACGATCTCGGCGTGCGGTCCCGCCCAGTACCGCAGGGCGGCTTCCCGCGGCAGGTCCGTGCGGAGCAGGACCGGGGCCACGAAGGAGGTGGTCCTGACCGGTCCGGCACCCGCACCCGCGGCTTCGGAGGCGGCGCGCCCGGCGGGTTCTCTGTCGCTGGAGATGTTCGCCATGTGGTCTTCCTCTGCGGGGACGCGCTCAGGGACGCGTTCAGTGGTGGGCACCGCGAACACGGTCGGCACGGGTTCCGGGGGTGTCGGCCTGCTCATCACGTGACCCTTGTCCAGAGGAAGGCCGTTGCACCGGCGGAACAGCCGGAGAACAGCATTCGACACAGTGTTGATTAAGTCAACGCTCCGTCGAGAACGGGATTGGTAGGCTCCCGCCATGGACTCCGCGCCCGGGCCGACCACCGCACCATCGCCGAGGGGACGCAGGACCCGCGGATTCGGCGGAGACGACCGGGAACGGGCGATCCTGGCGACCGCGGAGCGGCTGTTCGCCGAGCGGCCGCTGTCGGAGATCTCGGTGGACCAGCTGGCCAGGGGCGCGGGCCTGTCCCGGCCGACCTTCTACTTCTACTTCTCGTCCAAGGAACAGGTGCTGCTCGCGCTGTTCGACCGGGTCGTGGAAGAGGCGCGGTCCAACCGCGGGGACGCGCTCCTGCGGCTCACCGAGGGCCCGGAGCAGGGCTGGCGGGACGCGATCGGCCCGTTCTGCGCGACCTTCGCCTCCCACCGCGCAATCGCGTCGGCGGCAGCGGCGGCGCAGTACACCAGCGCCGCCGTCAAGGATCTGTGGGCGCAGGTGATGGAGCAGTTCGTGGCGGAGGTGACCGCGGCGATCGAGTCCGAACGCCGCCGCGGGGCCGCCCCCGAGGGCATCCCGGCCCGAGACCTCGCCGTCTCGCTGAACTGGATGGTGGAACGCGCCCTGTTCAGCACCTTCGGCGGCCAGAGCCCGGCCCTCGCCGAGGACCGGCTGCTGGACACGCTCGTCGCGGTCTTCATGAGCGCGGTCTACGGGCGCCCCGGGAACTGAGGCCGGGACAGTCCCGTCAGGCGGGCGTGAGGGCGGGCGCCGGCGCCGTCACCTGGGCCGCGTCCAGGAGGCCGGGGAAGTCGAGTTGACCGCAGACCCGCGAACCCTCGTCGTACAGCACCCGCGCGATGTCACGCCGGATCGGATCACTCAGCGCGTGCAGCACCCGGTCCAGGGGGATCTCGTCCCGGTCGGGGTGGAGGAGTCGGCGGTGGCGAAGCCCATGGTGCGCGCGATCCGCTCGGGCCGGACCAGGCCCGGGATGGAGGCCCAGATCTGCGGGGAGACGAACGCGGTGCTCACCCCGGCCAGGAACCGGCACAGGAACCGGCACAGGATCGTCGTCCAGAAGCCCTGCGCGAAACCGCACAGCGCGGTCGTCACCAGGAACCCGACGAGCCCGCCCACCAGCACCCGGCGCCGGTCGCGGCCGTCCGAGAGCGGTCCGGCGACCAGGGCGAACAGGGCGTAGCCGAGCGCGTAGGCGCTGACCGTCCAGCCGGAGACACCGCCGGAGACGTCGAAGGTGCGGGCCAGGGTGGGCAGCAGCGGGCGACGAGGAAGGCGTCCGTGCCGATCACGAAACATGGTGGCGAAGGCCGGCAGCCCGTGCACGGCACGGGCCGACGAGCCGTCATCAGGCGAACACGGACAGAAGCAGCGCCATCCCGAGGCCGAGCACGCTCACCAGTGTCTGTACGACGGTCTGTGTCTTCGCGGCCTGCGTCAGGTCCATGCCGAAGGACTCCTTGACCAGCCAGAATCCGGCGTGGTTGACGTAGTTCAGGCCGAGCGAGCCCGAGCCGATCGCGACCACGAGCAAGGACGCCTCCAGGCCGCCGCCGGTGCCGATCATCGGTGCGACGATGCCGGTGGCGGAGACGATGCCGACCGTGGCCGAGCCGGTGGTCAGGGACAGGAGCAGGGCGATCAGCCAGCCCAGGACGATCAGGTTCAGATGGGCCCCCTCGGCCGCCGACGCGATGGCGTCGCCGATGCCGGAGTCCTGGAGGACCTGTTTGAACGCACCGCCACCGCCGATGATCAGCAGGATGGAGGCGATGGACTGCAGACTCCCCGTCAGCGAGCGGCGCGTCTCCTCGCCCTCGCTGTTCCCGCCGAACACGGTGACGCCCAGGGCGAAGAGGAATCCGGCGAGCATCGCGATGAGGGGTTCACCGGCGAAGGTCAGCGCGGCGCGCAGCCCGCTGGACTCGTCGAGCGTGGTCTCGGCGAGTGTGCGCAGCAGCATGAGCAGGACGGGGATCAGGACGGCGGACACGGCGAGGGCCGTGGGTACCGGGGAGCGGCGTTCGGCCTCCGTCCGGCTCTGCGCGCCGGGGCCGGTCGGGCCGAGGGGGGCGGGGACGGGCCGGGGTCCGTTGCCGGTGAACTGGGCCACCAGTTCGGGGTCCGGGCGGACGTCGGCGAGCCGGGGCGCGATCCACCGGGCGTAGACGGGGCCGGACAGCACGATGGTCGGGACGGCGCAGACGATGCCGACCAGGAGGGTCAGGCCGAGGTCGGCGTGCAGGCCGGTCATGGCGGTCAGCGGGCCGGGGTGGGGCGGGAGCATGCCGTGCAGCGTGGAGAGGGCCGCGATGGCGGGCACCCCCAGCAGGACGTACGGGGAACCGTTCGTGCCGCCTTGCGCCTCCAGCCTGCGTGCCACGCCGAAGATCAGGGGCAGCAGCACGATCAGGCCGACCTCGAAGAACATCGGCACGCCGATGACGAAGGCGGCGCCCGCGACCAGCCACGGCAGCCGTCGGGTGCTGGACCGGTCCACGATGGCGTGCGCGATGGCGTCGGTGGCGCCCGAGTCGGAGAGCAGCCGGCCGAGCATGGCACCCAGCGCCAGCGTGATGCCGACGTCTCCCAGGGTGCCGCCGGCGCCGTCCTCGATGGACGCCGTCAGCTTGGCGACGGGTTCACCGGCCGCCAGTCCCGTGCCGACGGTGACGACGATCAGCGCGACGAACGGATGTATGCGGAGCCGGGAGTTGATCAGGACGATCAACACGGCGATCGCCACTGTCAGGACGAGCAGCAGCGACCAGGCGTGCGGGGTCATACGGGGGGTGCCTTTCGGATTCCGGCGGTGGGCCGGTCGGGAACGCGGCGGGCGGCTCGGCCCGTGGACCGGTCGGGGACGCGCAGGGCGGCTCGGCCCGTGGACCGGTCCAGAGATGCTTCAGCGGGCCGACGCGACCGGCGGCACGGGCGCCCCGTCCACGGGGTCCGCGGGGGCGTCGAGTTCCTTGTGCGCGGTCTCGGGCAGGAGCGCGACGGCGAGGACGGCGATGCCGTAGGCGCTGCCCGCGAAGAGGCCGATGCTGGTGCCCATGCCGAGCCGGTCGCTGAGGAAGCCGACGAAGGCGGGGAACGCCGCCGCGACGATGCGGCCGAAGTTGTAGCAGAAGCCCTGCCCGGTGCCGCGGATCGCGGTCGGGTACAGCTCGGCGAAGAGCGATCCGAGTCCGGCGGGGATGCCGGCGGAGAAGAAGCCGAGCGGAATGCCGAGGAAGAACATCTGCGTGTCGCTGATCGGCAGGAACAGATACGTCACGACCGAGACCAGGCACATCACCGCGAAGAACATGATGTTCCTGCGGCGGCCGATGCGGTCGGCCAGGGTGCCCGAGGTGAGGTAGCCGAGGAACGCGGCGGCGATGAAGACCGACAGGTAGCCGCTGGTCTTGAGGACCGACAGGCCGTGGGTGGTGCGCAGGTACGTCGGCAGGAAGGTGGTCAGCGCGTAGTAGCCGCCGTGGCTGCCCAGGCCCAGCAGGGCGCCGAGCAGGGTGACGCGCAGCAGGTCGGGCCGGAAGATCCGCAGCAGGGACACCCGGTTCTCGGCCTTCGCGGCCCGCTGCCGGTACAGCGGCGGGTCGGTGACCTTGCGGCGGATGGCGATGACCAGGACGGCGGGCAGCGCGCCGAGCCAGAACATCGACCGCCAGGCCCACTCCTCCGGGAAGAGGCTGAACAGCACGGTGTACGTCGCCAGCGCGAGCCCCCAGCCCAGCGCCCACCCGCTCTGTACGGCGCCCAGGGCCCGGCCGCGGTTGCGGGTCCCCATGTACTCGCCGACCAGGACGGCTCCGGCCGCCCATTCGCCGCCGAAACCGAAGCCCTGGATGCTGCGCAGGACCATCAGCTGGGAGTAGTCGGCGGTGAAGCCGATGAGGACGGTGGCGACGGAGTAGACGACGATCGTCCACTGCAGGACCCGGACGCGGCCGTAGCGGTCGGAGGCCCAGCCCGCCAGCCAGCCGCCGATCGCGGTGAAGACGAGGGTGACGGAGGCGAGCGTGCCGGCGGCTCCGGTGCTCAGATGCCAGGTGGCCAGCAGGGTCGGCAGGACGAGGCCGAACATCTGGGCGTCGGCGGCTTCGAGCGTCCAGCCGCCGAAGGCGGCCCAGAACGCTCTCTTCTGTGGTGTGTCGGTGTCCCGGTACCAGGCGAACATGAGGAGGCGGCTCTCTTCGTGTGCGGGGATCGTGGGTGGGCGGCAAGCGGGGTCAGCGGATGTCGATGCGGTAGCGGAAGGTGTGGGCGAGCCCGCGCGAGCGGCGGTATTCCAGGGGCCGGGCGTCGTGGGAGCGGGCGACCCGTTCGACCACGGCCACGGGCTCGGCCCGGCCGCAGCCCAGGAGGAGCGCGTCGGCCGCGGTGGCGGTCTCGATGGTGAGTTCCTCCGTGGCGGCCGCGACGATCTGCCCGCAGCAGCGTTCGTACGTCGGATACAGCAGGTCACCGAGGTCGTCGGTGCCGATCCGCTCCAGCGGCCCGAACAGGGGCAGCGGAAGCCAGATGTCCTCGACGAGGACGGGTTGCTCGTCGTAGAGCCGCAGCCGGTGCAGGTGCAGCACCTCGCTGCCCGTGGTGATGCCGAGCGCGGACGCGATGGCCGGCGTGCTCACCTGCCGGGCGGCGGAGAGAATGCGGCTCTGCGGAAAGCCGCCGCCCGGGGTCCCGAACCGGAAGAAGCGGAAGAGGGAGGCGTCGAGGGAGGCCCGCCGGACGAACGTCCCGGTCCCCTGGCGCCGTTCGAGCAGGCCCTCGTCCACGAGGTCGCGGAAGACGCGCCTCATGGTCCCCAGGGACACCCCGTAGTGGTCGACCAGGGCGGACTCGGCGGGCAGCGGCTGGTCGGGAGACCACTCCCCGGAGCGGATGCGCTCGGCGAGCACCTCCCGGAGCCGGGCGTGCAACGGCAGGCGCGCGTCGGTCCGGGCGAGGTCGGCCGCTCCGGGACTCTCTGGCGTGGGTGAGAAGGACTGCATGGCGAGAAAGCATGGTCTCGATTCCTCCTGACGTCTAGTCCTTCATAGGACTATTCTTCGACGCGTGACCTCCACCGACCCCCTCTGCCCGCCGGCGGCCTTCGACACCCACGCCCACGTCTTCACCCGCGGTCTGCGCCTGGCGCACGAGCGGCGCTACAGTCCGGACTACGACGCCACGGTGGACGCCTACCTGTCACTGCTGGACGTCCACGGCCTCGCGGCCGGGGTGCTGGTGCAGCCGAGCTTCCTCGGCACGGACAACTCCCACCTGCTGGACGCCCTCGGCAAGGCCCCGGACCGCCTCCGCGGCGTGGCCGTCGTCGACCCCGGCACACCGGGGGAAGAACTCGACCGGCTCGTGACGGCGGGCGTGTGCGGAATCCGTCTCAACCTGATCGACCGCCCGGTGCCCCCGCTCGGCGAGCCGCTCTGGCAACGCCTCGCCCGTGAACTCGCCGCCCGCGCGCTCCACTTGGAGGTGCAGGCCCAGCAGCGCCAGTGGGCGGAGCTGGAACCGTGGCTGCTGCGCTGGCCCGGCGCGGTGGTCGTCGACCATCTCGGGCTCCCGGCCGCCGCGTCCCTGTCCCACCCCGGCGCCGCCGCGCTCTCCCGCCTGCTGGCCGCGCCGCACGTGTGGGTGAAGGCCGCCGCGCCCTACCGTTCGGCACCCGGGGCGGCCACGGCGATGCTGCGCCGCCTGCTGGGCACCGGCGGCGCCGAACGGATGCTGTGGGGCAGCGACTGGCCCTGGACCCGGCACGAGCAGGACCGGGTCTACGGAACGACCCTGACCTGGCTGACGGCGGAACTCGGCCCCGCCGAGACCCGGCGGATCCTGTGCACGAACCCGGCCCGGCTGCTGGGCTGGACGCCTGCCGCGGCGGCGGGGGGCGGGTGATCGTCGCCTCCTCGACCCCGTGCGTGAGGGCAGCGCGGTCTTCGGGGCCCGTCGGTCAGGGGTCCCGCGTCGGTGGCCCCGTCGTGCCCCGTACCTCGAGTGTCGGCGGTGACAGGACCGTCTCGCCCGGGCGGGCCGGGTCCGCCATCCGGTCGAGGAGGTGCTGGGCCGCGCGGCGGCCGATGTCGTGGCTGGCGCTGTCCACGGTGGTCAGCCACAGGTGTCGCAGCCGCGCCAGGTAGGTGTTGTCGTAACCGACGAGGGAGAGGTCGCGCGGCACCTGGAGGCCCGACTCCTCGGCTGCCGACAGGGCGCCGACGCAGGCGATGTCGTTGAAGGCGAAGACGGCGGTCGGCGGGTGCGGGGCGGTGAGCAGGCGGACCATGGCGCGGTAGCCGCCCTCCTCGGTCAGGTCGCCCTGTTCGACCGTCGCGAGGCCGGTCAGTCCGTGTTCGCGCACGACCGTCTCGAAGGCGGTGCGGCGCAGTTCGCCGACCACGCCCTGCCCGGCGATGTGGGCGATGCGGCGGTGGCCGAGACCGATGAGGTGCTCGGTGGCCAGCCGGGCGCCGTGCGCGTCGTCGCCCGCGACGACGTCGACGTGCGGCAGCACCGGTTCGCGGGCGCCCGCGACCACGGTGGGGATGTGTCTCGCGGCGGCGCGCAGTTCGTCCGAGGCGGGCAGGGTGCCGACCGCGACGATTCCGTCGACCCGCAGTTCCGTGAAGGTGCGGGTGAGGTCCTCGCCCAGGCGCCGGTTGAGCCGGCCGTCGGCCAGCAGCATGCGCAGCCCGCTGTCGTGGAGGCGGGCGCCCAGTCCGTCGAGGAGTTCCACGAACCAAGGGTTGCGCAGGTCGTTGAGGAGGACGCCGGCCATGGGGGTCCCCCCGCTCGAGCGAAGCCGAGAGTGGGGGAGGGTGCGGCGCTCGCTGAGACTGCGGGCGGCGGCGTTGGGCCGGTAGCCGAGTTCCTCGACGGCGGCCAGCACGGCCCGCCGCTTCTCCGGCCGCACCTGCGCGGCGCCGCGCAGCACCAGGGAGACCAGCGACTTCGACACACCGGCCCGTTCGGCGACGTCACGGATGGTCGGAGGTCTCATGAATGGACCGTTCCATGTGGCGCAGCCGCCTGTCAAAGGTATTGACATAAGGACGAACGGATTCCAGGGTGGCCGCAACAGCTTATGGACCGGTCCAAAGAAGGGCAGTCATGGTGACTTCGCTCGGCGTTGCCGTCGTCGGCTTCGGGTGGATGGGGCGGGTGCACACCCAGGCATACGCCCGCGTCCCCCACCACTTTCCGCAGCTGACCGTACGGCCGCGGCTCGTGACGGTCGCCGAGGAGGTGCCCGGCCGGGCCGAGGAGGCCGCCGCCCAGTTCGGTTTCGCGGCCATGACCCGCGACTGGCGCGAGGTGGCCGCCGACCCGCGCGTGCAGGCGGTGAGCATCACCGCGCCGAACTTCCTGCACCGCGAGATCGGCGTCGCGATGGCGGAGGCGGGCAAGCACATCTGGATCGAGAAGCCGGTGGGCCTGTCGACCGCGGACTCCACCGCGGTGGCCGACGCGGTCGCCAAGGCGGGCGTCCAGGGCGCGGTCGGCTTCAACTACCGCAACGCGCCCGCCGTCGAGGCCGCCCGCGACCTGATCGCCTCCGGCGAGCTGGGCGCGGTCACCCACATCCGCGTCCGTCTCTTCAGCGACTACGCGGCCCACCCGGACGGCGCCCTGACCTGGCGCTACGAGCTGGAGCGCGGCGGCCACGGAGTCCTGGGCGACCTGGCCTCGCACGGCGCGGACCTGGCCCGGTACCTGCTCGGCGACATCGCGTCCCTCGCCGCCGACACCGCCGTCTTCCTGCCGGAGCGGGCCCGCCCCACCGGCGCGACCGCGGGCCACGCCCTGGCCACCGGGGGCGAGTTGGGCCCGGTCGAGAACGAGGACTACGTCAACTGCCTGCTGCGGTTCGCCTCCGGCGCCCGGGGTGTCCTGGAGGCATGCCGGGTCTCGGTCGGCGAGCAGAACAACTACGGCTTCGAGGTGCACGGCACCAAGGGGGCGGTGTTCTGGGACTTCCGCCGGATGAACGAGCTGGCCGTCAGCCGCGGCACGACCTACCAGGACCAGCCCGTCACCACGGTGTACGTCGGCCCGGGCGACGGGGAGTTCGGCGCCTTCCAGCCGGGCGCGGCGAACGCGATGGGCTACGACGACCTCAAGGTGATCGAGGCGTACCGCTTCCTGCGTTCGGTCGCCGAGGGCACGCCGTACGGCGCCACGCTCCCGGACGCCGTACGCAGCGCGGCAGTTGTGGACGCGATGGTCCGGTCCGCCGCGAGCGGAACGTGGGTGGACCTGGCCTGAGCGACCTGCCGGGCAGGTGGCCGCCACGGCCCGGCTTCCGGCGCGCCTACGCCCGGAGCCGGGCCGCCCGCGGGATCAGTTCTCGGGCCAAGATCGGTTCACAAGCCCTTAACTCTCGGGATACGGCCCGGACTTGGGAGCCGTACAGGATCCCTTTGGATCCAATCTGGCAAGAATGAGATCCATATTGCAGTCGATTGGCGCAGGAACGGTGCCCCAAGGAGGCCCTCATGCCGCATCAGTCACCGCGAGCGTCCTCGATGCCCCCGTCGTCCTCGACGTCCTCGTCGCCCGCCCCCGACGCGCAGGTCTCCCGGCGCGGCATCCTGCGCGGCGCCGGACTGCTGGGCGTGGGCGTCGGGTTCGGTCTTCCCGCGCTGCTCAGCGCCTGTGGCGCGGCGGCCGACGACGCCAAGGGGTCCGCCGGGGGCGGCACGCTCACCCTGGGCATCGACTCCACCAGCGCGGTCAACGACCCGGCGTTCTACACGTCGTTGGGCGACTGGATGGCGGTGGACTGTGTCTGCCGCGGGCTGACGTTCATCTCCTTCGAGTCGAACGAGCCCACCGCGGACCTGGCCAAGAGCTGGACGGTCTCCGAGGACCAATTGACGTACACCTTCACGCTGCGCGAAGGGGTGAAGTTCCACGACGGCACCACGCTGACCTCGGCAGACGTACTGGCCAGTCTGAACCGGCAGTTCGACCCGGACGACAAGACCCTACCCAAGGGTGCCACCAGACCGCTGGCAAGCCTCGGCACCAACGTCGCCTCGCTGACCGCGGAGGGCGACCTCACCGTCAAGATGGTGCTCAAGCAGCCCGACCGCACGGTGCTGGGCCGGCTGTCCGACATCGGCGGCCGGGTCATCTCCAAGGCCGCGCTCGACAAGTACGGCGCCGACATCGGCAAACACCTGGTCGGCACCGGCCCGTTCAAGCTCTCCTCGGCGACCGCCGGGCAGTCCATCACCCTGGAGTCGTTCGACGGCTTCCGGCTCGGCAAACCGCCTGTGGACCGGCTGGTGCTGCGCCAGGTGCAGGACCCGTCGACGATCGTCAGCTCGCTGCTCAGCGGCGACCTGTCCGCGACGCAGTTCACGCCGTACTCGGCGGCCGGGCAGCTGCGCAAGGACGACTCCGTGCACGTCTACGACACGACCAGCGGCTTCGACGCGCTCATGATGATCGACGCCCGGCGCATCCCCGACCTCAAGGTCCGCCAGGCCATCAACCTGGCCATCGACCGCAAGACGATCCTGGCCCAGGCGTTCTACGGCATCGGCTCCGAACCCAAGGGGTACGCCCTGCCGCCCACCCAGAGCGCCTACGACACCAGCCTCGCCGACCTCAGCGCCCAGGACGTCGCCAAGGCGAAACGGCTGATCGCCGAGGCGGGCGCCGCGGGCACCACGCTGCGGCTGATGGCGGCCAGCGACTCCTGGCACCCCAAGGCCGCCCAGATCGTCGCGCAGAACCTCACCGACGTCGGGTTCAAGGTGCAGACCACCTCCGTCGACCCGGCCACGTACTTCTCCCGGCTCCTCGACAAGGACGACCGCTACCACGACCTGATGATCTGGGAGCGCAACTCCTACATCCCCGACCCGAACGACATGGTCGGCTCGCTCGCCAGCCCGACCAGCATCTACGGCAGTTCGATCTCCGGGATGGACACCCTCGACGGCTCCGACTGGTTCACGGACGAGCTGTACAAGGCCAAGAACCTGCCCGAGGGCAAGGAACGCACGGCCGCGTACACGAAGATCCAGCGCAAGTGGGCCGAGGACTACATGGTCCTGACCATGCTCGCCTGCTCCACCAACCTCGTCGTCAGCGGCGCCCGGGTGAAGGGCATCAACGCGCCCGCGCTCGCCAACCACCGCTGCTTCGAGGAGAAGGCCAGTGTCTGACCCGGCGGTCGCCCTCCCGGTGCGGACGGCAACCGCCCGGCTGCGTACGGCGGTTCGGCACCGTCGTCTCGCCCGGTCCTGGCCCGCGCTGCTGTCCTGGCTGGCGCTGGCCCTCCTGGTGCTGATCGCGGTCCTCGGGCCGCTCGTCGTGTCGGCGGATCCGCTGCGCCAGACCCCGGCGGCGCTGCTCTCGCCCGGCGCCCCGGGGCATCCGCTGGGCACGGACGACCTGGGCCGCGACGAGCTGGCCCGGCTCGTGCACGGGGCGCGGCCGCTGCTGCTGGTGTCGTTCGCGGCGACCGCGCTGGCCGCCGCCGTCGGCACGGCGGTCGGGCTGGTCGCCGGGTACGCGGGCGGGGCCGTCGAGCAGGTCCTGATGCGGCTGGTGGACCTGGCGCTCGCGTTCCCCTCCGTTCTGCTGGTGATCCTGCTGGTGGCGGCCGCGGGTCCCGGCGGGGGCAGCCTGGTCGTGGGGATCGGCGCGTCGCTGGCGCCGGGTCTGGCCCGGCTGGCGCGGACCCTGGCCGCACGCGAGAGCGCCCGCGACTACGTGGTGGCGGCCCGGCTCGGCGGTACGGGTGTCCCCCGCATCCTGGTCCGGGAGATCCTGCCGAACATCGCGGGCCCGCTGCTCGCGCCGGTCGTGATGACGCTGTCGGTGGCGGCCGGGTTCGCCGCCGGGCTCTCCTACCTCGGCCTCGGCATCCAGCCGCCGCGGCCCGACTGGGGCTACATGGTCCAGGCCGGGCAGGAGTTCCTGTACTCCGCGCCCCGGCTGGTGATCCTCCCGGCCGCGCTGACCCTGGTGTTCGTGGTCGCCTGCAACTTCGCCGGTGACGACCTGCGCGACGCCCTCGACCCGCGGGGGACCGTATGAGCCTGGCCGCGTCGATCCCCCGGCTGCGCCTGCCCGTTCCGCGCACGCTCCCCAGTCTGGTGGCCCGCCGGCTGCTCGCCGTTCCGGTGGTCCTGTTCGCGCTGGCCTCCCTGGTCTTCCTGGCGATACGACTGCTGCCGGGCTCCCCCGCGACCTCGCTCGCGGGTGGCGGGAGCAACCTCTCGGCGGCCGACGTGGCCGCGAACGAGGCCCGGGCCAGCCGCGAACTCGGCCTGGACAAGCCGCTGTTGACGCAGTACTTCAGCTTCCTGAACGACCTGGTGCATCTGCGTCTCGGCACGTCGTTCTTCGGCTCGAACAGCGTTTTGGGGCTGCTCGGGGACGCGCTTCCGGCGACCGTGGAGCTGACGCTGGCCGCCATGTCGATCGCGGTCCTGCTCGGCGTGGTCACCGGGGTCGTCGCCGCGCTGCGCAGGGGCAGTTGGGCGGACACCTCGATCCGGACCGTGGCCACGGTGAGCTTCTCCCTGCCGTGGTTCGCGCTCGGGGTGCTCGGCATCGTCGTCTTCGGTGTGTGGCTGCGCTGGCTGCCGGTGCTGGGGCGGCTGCCCAGTTCGCTCGACTACCACCCGACCACCAACTTCGTGCTCCTGGACGCGATCCTCCAGGACCGCCCCGACCTGGTGTGGCCGTGGCTGCAACACCTGATCCTGCCCGCGGTCACCCTCGCCCTGTCCATGGCCGGGTACGTCACCCGGATCGTGCGCGCCTCGGTCCTGGAGGTGCTGGGCGACGACTTCGTGCGCACCGCCCGGATGAAGGGACTGCGGGAGTCCGCCGTGATCCGCCGGCACGTGCTGCGCAACGCGTGGCTGCCCATCGTCACCGTGCTCGGGCTCCAGTTCGGTTCGCTGCTCGGCGGCTCGGTGATCACCGAGACCGTCTTCTCGTACGCCGGGGTCGGCCGTCTGCTCGTGCAGGCGGTGCTCCAGCGGGACTACCCCGTCGTGCAGGGCGCGGCACTCGCCATCGCCCTGCTGTTCACCCTGGTCAACCACGCGGTGGACCTGCTCTGCACGGTCCTGGACCCGCGTCTGAGGAGAGGATGAGCCGCATGGACATCGTGCTGGTGCACGGCGCGGGCGGACGGCCCACCACCTGGTCGCTGGTCGAACCCCTGCTGACCGCCCGCGGCCACCGCACGGTCACGGTCACCAACCCCATGACCTCCCTGGCCGACGACGTCGCCAACACCCTCGCCGCCCTGGACACCACCGAGGGCCCGGTGCTGCTGGCCGGGCACTCCTACGGCGGTGCCGTCATCACCGACGTGGGCCGCGACCCGCGGGTCAAGGGGCTGGTGTACATCGCGGCGTTCGGGCCGGACGAGGGCGAGACCGTCAACCGGATCGTCGAGCGGTACGAGCCCGCCGAGATCTCCAAGTACATGCGCCGGGGCCCGAACGGCGACTGGAAGTCGGAGACGAGCGACGCGTTCTGGGCGGAGATCGGCCCCGACCTCTCCCCCGCGCAGCGGAAGATCGTCGACGCCGAGGGCCGCCGCGCCGAGAACCTCATCTTCACCCAGCCGACCGGCACACCCGCCTGGCGCACCCTGCCGAGCTGGTACCTGGTCGCCGACGACGACAAGACGCTGCGACCGGAAATCCAGCGGGACATGGCCGCGCGCATGAAGGCGACGGTGGAGCACGTCCCGGGCAGCCACTACACGACGCTGGTCTGGCCCGATCGGGTGGCCGACCTGATCCACAGGGCGGCCGTGGCGGTCGGGGGTACGCCATGACCTCCGCCCCAACCCCCGTTCTGGAGGTACGGGACCTGCGCGTGGCCTTCGACGTGCCCTCCGGGCGGCTGCCGGCCGTGGGCGGCGTCGACCTCACGCTGCACAGGGGCGAGATCCTCGCGCTGGTGGGCGAGTCGGGGTCGGGGAAGTCGGCGCTGGCGATGAGCCTGGTCGGGCTGAGCCGCGGGCCGCGTACCCATGTCGGCGGCGCGGCCCTGCTGCACGGCCGCGATCTGGTCGGGGCGTCCGAGGCGGAGTTGCGGGCCGTGCGCGGCAACGAGATCGCCGTGGTCTTCCAGGACGCGCTGGCCGCCCTCAACCCGCTGCACCGGGCGGGCGCCCAGGTCGGCGAGGTGCTCCGGGCGCACCGCCGGGTGCCGCGCGCGGCAGCGCTGGAGAGGGCGGTGGAGCTGCTGGGCGAGGTCGGCGTCGCCGCGCCGGAGCGTGCGGCCCGCGCCTATCCGCACCAGCTGTCCGGCGGCATGCGGCAGCGGGTGATGATCGCGATGGGGCTGGCCAACGACCCGGCCGTGATCGTCGCGGACGAGCCGACCACCGCGCTGGACGTGACGATCCAGGCCCAGGTGCTGTCCGTCATCAAAGAGGTGCAGCGCGAGCACGGCACGGCGGTGCTGCTGATCACGCACGACCTGGGGGTGGTCGCCGAGGTCGCCGACCGGGTCGCCGTGATGTACGCGGGCCGCATCGTGGAGCAGGGCAGCCGCGACGAGGTGCTCTTCGACCCGCAACACCCTTACACGAAGGGCCTGTTGGGTTCGGTCCCGGCGCTGGAGGGGCCGGTCGCCGACCGGCTGCCCGCGATCCCGGGCGCTCCGCTGACCGGAGTTGACCGGCCGCCGGGGTGCGCGTTCGCGCCGCGCTGCGCCCAGGCGCGGGCGGCCTGCGAGCAGCGGCCCGAACTGCGGCAGCGGCACGGGCGGCCCGGCCATCTGGACGCGTGCGTGCTGCCCGCGGACGCGCGCAAAGCCGTACCGGCGAAGGGAGTTGGAGCATGAGCGACGTGCTCGTGCGGGCCGAGGGGCTGCGCGTCGAATACCCGGGGCGGGGCGGCCGGGTCACGGCGTTGCGGGACGTGGACCTGGACATCCTTCAGGGCGAGACGCTGGGCCTGGTCGGCGAGTCGGGGTGCGGGAAGTCCACGTTCGGGCGGGCGCTGCTGCGGGCGGTCGAACCGGCCGCGGGGCGCGTCGAGTTCGCCGGACAGGACATCACGCGGCTGCGCGGCCGGGCGCTGCGGCGGGTGCGGGCGGACCTCCAGATGGTCTTCCAGGACCCCTTCGGTTCGCTCAACCCGCGCCGCCGGGTCGCCGACATCGTCGCCGAACCGCTGCTGCGGGCGCGCGGCGCGAGCCGCGCCGAGGCGGCGCAGGCGGTGACGGAGCTGCTCGACCTGGTCGGTCTGGGCGCGGAGGCGGGCGGGCGCAGTCCGCACGAGTTCTCCGGCGGGCAGCGCCAACGCATCGGCATCGCCCGGGCGTTGGCGTCCCGGCCGCAGTTCGTGGTGGCCGACGAGGCGGTGTCCGCGCTCGACGTGTCGATCCAGGCACAGGTACTGAACCTGCTGTCGGACCTGGTGCGCGACCGCGGTCTGACCATGCTGTTCATCTCCCACGACCTGGGCGTGGTACGGCACATCGCGGACCGGGTCGCCGTCATGTACCTCGGCGAGGTCGTCGAAGTCGCCCCGCGCGACGCGTTCTTCGCCGCCCCGGCGCACCCCTACGGCCGCGCGCTGCTCGCGTCGGTCCCGGCCGTGCGCCGCGAGCGGCACGAACCGCAGGTCCTCCAGGGCGAGTTGCCGGATCCGGCCCGGCCCCCGGAGGGCTGCCTGTTCCAAACGCGCTGCCCCGCGGCCACGGACACCTGCCGTACCACCCGGCCCGCGCTCCGCGAGATCGGCGCGGGCCGCAGCGTGCGCTGCCACCTGCCGCTGGTGGCCGTAGCATGACCGCGTATGACCTTCGACGACCTCCTGCGCCGGGCCGCCGCCCTGGCCCGCCCCGGCCGGCGGGCGATCCTCGGTATCACGGGCAGCCCGGGCGCGGGCAAGACCACCCTGGCCGAACACCTCGTCCGTGAGCTGAACGGCGACGGGCCGCCCTGGGTGGCACACGTGCCGATGGACGGCTTCCACCTCGCCGACGCCGAACTGGACCGGCTGGGCCGCCGCGACCGCAAGGGCGCCCCCGACACGTTCGACGCGGCCGGGTACGCGGCGCTGCTGCGGCGGCTGCGCGAGGAGGGGGACGACGAGGTCGTGTACGCGCCCGGTTTCGAGCGGGTGCTGGAGCAGCCGCTCGCGGGCGCGCTCCCGGTTCTGCCGTCGGCCCGGCTGGTCGTGACCGAGGGCAACTACCTACTCCTCGGCACGGGCGCGTGGGCGCGGGTGCGGCCGCAGCTGGACGAGGTCTGGTTCTGCGCGCCCGCCGAGGACGAGCGGGTGCGCCGGCTGGTGGCCCGGCACGAGGAGTTCGGCAAGGACCACGAGACGGCCGTGGCCTGGTCGTTGGGCACCGACCAGCGCAACGCCGACCTGGTCGCGGACACCCGGGACCGCGCGGACCTGGTGGTGCCGGACACGGCGCTGCCCCTGCCGTACGGACGGACGAGCCGGTCCGTCTGACGCTTGAAAACGGACCGGCTCACCTCAACTCGGGCTCCACGCCCGGCGGTTCACCCGTGCAGCAGCAGTTCGGGTTCCCCGTGCGCGTCTCCCGCCGGTTCCCCGATCGTGGCCGTGAACGCCTCCGTGCGGACGGTCAGGCCCTTTGCGGTGTGCTCGAACTCCGGGGCGTACCGGCCCTCTTCGCCGTAGCGGACCGCGAAGACGTGCAGGCCGTCCGGGGCGCCGGGGGCGGGGTCGGCCTCCAGCGCGGAGGAGGAGACCAGGTGGCGCCAGCCCTCGTCCGGGTTGCCGTAGCCGCGCGGGTCGGCGGCCAGGGCGAAGGCCGCCTGCTCCTGGGTGCGGGCCTCGCGGGTGTCGAAGTACTCCGGTCCGGCCGACTCCGGGTGCGTCAGGCGCAGTTCACCGGCCGCGGCCACCTTCCCGGTGGCGGTCCTGCGCACCCGGTCGCCGTCGTCGGCCGCGTAGGGCAGCCCGGCGAGCAGGTACGGGGTGCCGTCGAGGCGTTCGACGGCGACCGTCAGCCACAGGCGGGTGCCGTCGGTGACGTACAGGGAGCGGACGTGCCGCAGGACGTGGTCGCGGCCGACGACCGGCTTGGTGACCAGCTTGGCGGTCAGTCCGTCCGCGCTCAGGTCGCGGACGCGGACCTCGCCCATGGGTCGGGTCAGCAGGAAGCCGTCGGTGACCGGGCCGAAGCCGTGCTGGCGGTTGACGGCGGCGGGCAGGTAGTAGGTGCCGGCCGCCTCGACGACCGCCGGGGTCATGTGGTCGTCGAAGGCCACCGAGACCGTGTCCGCGCGCAGTTGGTGCCGTGCGGGCGCCGTCGACG
Source organism: Actinobacteria bacterium OK074 (assembly GCA_001298575.1). GTDB lineage: Bacteria > Actinomycetota > Actinomycetes > Streptomycetales > Streptomycetaceae > Streptomyces. The sequence goes on along the minus strand of LJCV01000249.1, from coordinate 16,352 downwards.
GCTCGCGGTGCCAGGGCGTGGTGTCCTGGATCTGCCAGACCAGCATCCAGGCGAAGTGGCCGTCGACCCCGCCGTCGGCCTTGACCGCGTGCCGGGCCCAGCGGCTGTCGCCCCGGTAGCGGCCGAGGTCCGCGCCGATGCGGGCGCCGAAGTACCGCAGGCCCAGGACCGATTCGAAGGCGGAGTGCTGCTCGCTGTAGCGCGGCCCGCCGTTGTCGAAGCCGCCGCCCGTCAGGCGCGCGTCGAGGTAGTGGGCGAGCGCGTCGCCGTCCTCGGCGAACATCTCCTCGCCGCTGACCCGGTGGGCCTGGGCGAGGAACGACAGGGAGATGGGGCCGTAGTTGTTGTCGTAGGCGCCGCCGTGCTCGGGCGGCAGCAGGGCGCCCCGGTCCCGTACCCGGTGGGCGCGGATCTTGCGGGCGTAGAGGTCCAGCGCGCGGCGGCGGACCGGTTCGCCCTGTTCGCGGGGCAGGTGGGCGGCGAGCATCAGGCCGCCGACCACGCAGCCGATCGCCTGGTTGCCCGCCTCCTGCGGGTTGAAGAAGGTCGCCTCCGTCAGCCAGCGCCAGTAGCCGTGTGCCACCTCGGTGAGTCCGGCGCGCTGCGCGTCGTCGACCAGTCCCTCGGCCGTGTCCAGGACGTTCACCGCCTGGAGCAGCGCCCACACCGTGCTCGGCCAGTCGCCGATGGGGTGCGCGCCCGCCTCCAGGACGTAACGGGCGTACGGCAGGCCCGAGTTGCGGACGGTGAGGTTGGGGTAGCCGGGGTTGTCCTCGGTGTACACCCGCTCGCGCAGGTGGAAGGCGAGGCTGCGGCGCACCGCGTCGGGCAGGCGCGGGTCCTTGGTGCGCTGCCAGGCGAGGGCGAGCAGGGAGGTGATGCCGAGGGAGGTGTCGCCGATGTCGTCGTCGGCGTCGGGGTGTTCGAGGCTGCCGTCCTGGTCCGCGAGGCGGGCCAGGGCCTGTTCGGTGACGTCGGCGAGGACCGCGTCGTACGCCTGCGGGGTGTCCGGCAGGTCGTGCAGCGGACCGCGCTGGTGAAGCAGATGCACGTGCGCTCAGCCCTTCATGCCCGTGGTCGCCAGCCCCTCTACCAGCCTCTTCTGGAAGATGAGGAAGCAGATGAGCGTGGGCAGAAGGGCGAGTGTCGCCATCGCGAACATCGCGCCGTAGGACGAGCCGCTGGTCTGGTCGAGGAACAGGGTCAGGCCCAGCGGCACGGTGAAGCGGGCGTTCTGCTGGAGGTAGACGAGCTGGCTGAGGAAGTCGTCGTAGGTCCAGATGAAGGTGAAGATCGTGGTGGTGACCAGGGCCGGCTTCATCAGCGGCAGGATGATCTTCCAGTAGATCTGGAAGGGGTTGGCGCCGTCCATCATGGCCGCCTGGTCCAGCTCGCGCGGGATGGAGCGGATGAACTGGACCATCAGGAAGATGAAGAAGGCGTCCGTGGCCAGGAACTTGGGCACGATCAGCGGCAGGAAGGTGTTGATCCAGGTCAGGTTGTAGAAGATCGTGTACTGCGGGATCAGGGTGGCCTGCATGGGCAGCATCAGCGTGCCGAGCATCGCGCCGAACCAGATCTTCTTGCCGCGGAACTCGAAGCGCGCGAAGGCGTAGGCGGCCAGCGAGCAGGAGATGACGTTGCCGATCACCGCGCCGATCGAGACGATCAGCGAGTTGGTGATGTAGAGGGAGAAGGAGTTGCCGGAGCCGCTCCAGCCCTCGGAGTAGTTCGCGGGGTGCAGCTTGTTCGGGATGAGCCCGGGGTGGGTGAAGATCTCGGTGTCGGGCTTGAGGGAGCTGCTGAGCATCCACAGCAGCGGGTAGAGCATGAGCAGCGCCACGCCGATGAGCAGCGTGTGCAGGAGGATGCGGCGGGGGCCGGTCTGCGAGCGCAGCTTCTGCCACTGCGAGACGGCCGGGGTGATGGCGGACATGGTGTTACGTGCTCCTCACCGACGCTCAGACGTCGAATTGGACTCTGACGACGCGTCAGTCGTCGTAGTGAACCCAGTAGCGGCTGGCGATGAAGTTGATGGCCGTGAATCCGGCGATGACCAGGAACAGCACCCAGGCCAGCGCGGAGGCGTACCCCATCTGCAGGTCGGCGAAGCCCTTCTTGTACAGGTAGAGCGAGTACAGCATGGTCGAGTTGAGCGGTCCGCCGGTGCCGTTGCTGACCACGTAGGCGGGGGTGAACGTCTTGAACGCGTCGATGATCTGGAGGATCACGTTGAAGAAGACGATCGGGGTGAGCAGCGGCAGTGTGATCCTGAAGAACCGGGTGAGCGTTCCGGCGCCGTCGATCGCCGCGGCCTCGTAGACGTCCTTCGGCAGCTGCTTCAGGCCGGCCAGGAAGATGACCATCGGGGTGCCGAACTGCCAGACGGCCAGCAGGACCAGCGTGTAGATCGAGGTGTCGGGGCTGGAGATCCAGTCCTGGCCCTTGATCCCGAACCAGCCGAGGAAGTCGTTGAACAGGCCGTCCCCGCCGAAGACCTGGCGCCACACGATGGCGACGGCGACCGCGCCGCCGAGCAGCGACGGCAGGTAGAAGGCGGCCCGGTAGAGGCCGATGCCCTTCAGCGGGCGGTTGAGCAGGATCGCGACGCCGAGCGCCAGGCCCAGCTTCAGCGGCACCGAGACGGCGACGTACAGCAGGGTGGCGTGGACCGAGTCCCAGAAGACCGGGTCCTTGTTGAACATCGTCGAGTAGTTCTCGGTGCCGATCCACTTCGGCGACGTCAGCAGGTCGAAGTCGGTGAACGACAGGTACAGCGAGTCGAGCATCGGGTAGATCGTCAGCCCGAACAGACCGATGAACCAGGGGGCCAGGAAGAGGAACGGCCACCAGCCTCCGCCGCGCCGTCTCGCGCTGCGCCGGCGCATACGTTCGCGCTCGCGCAGGTCGGACGGGGTCTCAGGAGCCGGCGGCTCCTTGACGACCTCGTCGGTCTCGGTGGTGGTCATACTCATCTCCCTGGCCCTTTCCCGGTGTGGCTGGTGTGTGCGGCGCGGCCTACTTGGCCAGGATTCCGGCCGCCTGGTCGAAGAACGAGCCGAGCTGCGACTTGATGGTCTTCTTGCCGAACGCGATGGCCAGGTTGGACTGGAACAGCAGGTCCCAGATCTGGGCGGCGCCCTGCGGCGGCGGCTGCGGGGCGGCCAGCACGTTCGTGGACTTGCCGACCCGCTTGGAGATGTAGTCGGCCATCGCCATGTTCCGCTTGTCCGTCGCGTCGAGGCCGGCGGAGATCAGGCCGCGGGCCTTCTCGGTCGGCGGGATGCCGCGCTGGAGCTGCATGTCCTTGATGGCGGTGGCGTCCTGGGCGAAGAACGACATGATCTTCACCGAGTCGGCGACCTTCTTGCTCGCCTTGGTGGCGCTGAGCAGCACACCGCCGTTGACGTAGTTGCCCTCGACGGCGCCGGACCAGTCGCCCTGCGGGGTCGGGATGAAGTCGAGGGTGGCGGAGGTGATGGAGCCGCCCGCGCCGTACACGCCGGTGTCGAAGGTGAACAGGGCCTTGCCGATGACCACGGCGTTCTTGGTGAGGTCGTTGTGCGCGGCCGAGGTGATGGCGGCCGGCGGGCAGGCGTTGGCCTTGCGCATCTCGGCCCAGTACTCCCACCACTCCTGGAGGGTGTCCGAGGTGAAGCCGAGCTTCTTGCCGTCCGTGGAGAACAGCTGCTGGCCGTGTTCGCGGGCGAAGATCTCGAATGCCTGGAGGGTGCCGCCGCCGACGTCGTCGACGCCGTAGATCTTGCCGCCGCTCTTCTTGTAGACGTCGACGGCGGTCTTCTTCATGTCGGCCCAGGTCCACTCGGGGTCCGGGTAGTCGACGCCGATCTTCTCCAGGCCGCTGCGGTTGACGGTCAGCTGGTTGACGCCGATGCCCGAGGGGACGCCGTAGAGCTTGCCGTCGACGGTGCCGGCGGCCAGCAGCGTCTTGGAGAAGCCGGTGAGGTCGAGGGTCTTGCCGACGTAGGAGTCGATCGGGGCGAGCACACCCTTGCGGGCGTACTGCGCGACCAGCGCGGTGTCCATCTGGAGCAGGTCGGGGGCGCTGCCGCCGGCGATCTGGGTGTTGAACTTGTCGAAGTACCCGTCGTATCCGGAGTAGGTCTCCTGGATCTTGATGTCGGAGTTCTTCTTCTGGAAGTAGGCAAGCGCTTTCTTGTAAGCCGCGTGCCGGTCGTCGCTGCCCCACCAGGTCATGGTCAGCTTGCTGCTGGTGCTGCCCGCGCCGGTACCGCCGGCACAGGCGCTCAGCGCGCCGCCGAGCGTGGCCGCGGCGGCGACCCCACTGGCGGTGCGGAGCAGGTTTCTGCGTGAGATCTGGTGACCCACCGGGTCCTCCCTCAGGAGTGCGTGTCGGATCCCCCGGCCGGTCAGTTGCGGCACGGGTCTCTTCGGATGGAAAGCGCCTTCCCGCACACGGCCTCGCCCGGCCGTGTCACGTCTGTTGGGCGACTGCCCCAGGCCCGTAGTCGGACCACGATCGCACGAGCACGCCCTCGAACGATCCCGTACATGCCGTACGGGGTGCGTGTCCCCCTCTGGACCGGGTCCCGCCGGTCCAGAAAGCGCTTGTCCGGACATTGGCAGAAGGCGCAGGAATCCGTCAATCCTCGACCGGCGCGCTTCCGGTCACGTTTTGGATTCCTTTGGCCAGCGCAAGCCGTCCGGCACCGGCCAGCGTCCCGTTCTCGCCGACGGAGCTGCTGACCACCTCGGTGGGCCAGCTCAGCCGGGCGAGTTCGGCCCTGACCCCGGGCAGGAGCTGCGGGTTCGCGCCGATGCCGCCGCCCAGGACGATCAGCCCGGGGTCGAGCACGGCGGTGGCCGCGGCGGCCAGCCGGCCCACTTCACGGGCGTGCGCGGCGACGAAGCCGCGGGCCTTGGCGTGCCCCTCGGCGGCGAGCGCGAACAGGCGGGCCGCGTCGCCCGGCACCGGCCCGTCGGCCGTTTCCCAGGCGGCCGCCACCCGCCGCAGCAGGGCGCCCGCGCCCGCGTGGCCCTCCAGCCCCTCCAGGACGGCCTCCTGGTCCTGCCCCCAGGGGTAGGGCAGGCGCGCCAGCTCGCCGGCCGCGCCGTTGGCGCCGCGCAGCACCCGGCCCCCGACAACGATGCCGAGGCCGATGCCGTACCCGATCTGGAGGTAGCCGAAGGTGGCCCGGCCGCGGGCGGCGCCCTCGTGGAGTTCGGCGAGGGCGGCGCAGTTGACGTTGTTCTCGACGTGCACGGGAACCCCCGGCGGCAGGCCCAGCGCGTCCACCGCGGCCGCCACCGCCGGGGTGGCGGGCCACGGGCCGCGGCCGTCCGGATCGCGGGCCACGTCCGGTACGGCGACCGCGACGGCCCGCAGCGGGCCGGGCGGGAGCCCGTTCAGCACCGCGCGGACGGTGTCGGCGGGCGCGGTGGAGCCGTCCGTGGTCCGGGCGGCGAGCACCGTGCCGTCCAGGGCACAGCCGCGCACGGCGGTGTGCGTGGAGCCGAGGTCGACGGCCAGGACGTGGCCCGCGGCGGGGCCGGGCCGGTAGACGGCGGCCGAGCGGCCGGTGCTGCCGTGCGCGGTGCCGGAGCGGGCGGCGAGGCGGGCGCCCTCCAGTTCGGCGACGGCGGCGGACACGGTCGGCTTGGACAGGCCCGCGAGCCGGGCCAGCTGCGGGCGGGTCGCGCTGCCCGCCGCGGCGAGCACGGCGAAGACGGCGGCGGCGCTGTCGCTCAGCGGCGTGCCGACGGAGACGATGCCGAAAGGAGCGACGGCGCCGGGGCGGGTGACAGCGTTGCCAGGGTGTACGGCGGTGGCGTCGCCCCTACGGCCGTCGCCCCCGGGACCCGTGCCGTCCAGGGCCGCGGGGGGCGGACCGCCCTCCTCGCTCGGGCGTCCGTCGTCCGCCGGTTCGGGCTCCACAGTTCTCCCACAGGTGGTCGGCCGCGCTCCCGGCAGGACTTGTGTCCCCGGGGTGGGCGGTGGTTGGGTGTCGGCGGGTCGCGCCGCGGCGCCCGGCGCGGACCTCACGGCTACCGGAGTTGTTCCGGAGTCTTGACGCACTCTACTTCGTTAGTTAATTTCCTAACGAAGTCCACGGTACTCGCCTGCCGTGCTCCGCCAGAGGCCCGTCCCGGGGCTTCCCGAACCCCCGTCCCCTCGTGTTTCTACGTTCACGCCAGGCACGGTTCGCCCGCCGTTCGCAGCCAAGCGCAACGACGAAAGGGAATCCGTGCAGGACACTTCCCCCTCGTGCCCCCTCGTGGTGGGCATCGACGTGGGCGGCACGAAAACACATCTGAGCGCCTACACGTCGGGCACTCGGGTGGCCGACCACGTCGTGTCGAGCAGCGGTTGGCGGCCGCACGATCCCGTGGCGGCGGCCGACTGGCTGACCACGCTGCTCCACAACGCGCTGCCGTCCGGCGCCCGCCCGGCGGCGGGCCGGGCGGGCGGGCACGCGTGCGAGACACCCCGCCAGTGCGCGGGCATCCGTACCGAACTCCGCTCCCGTACCGGCGTGCCCGCACTCGTGGTGGGCGACGCCGAACTCCTCGTGCCCGCCGCCGGGTTGGACAAGGGCGTCGGGCTCGTCGCCGGCACCGGCTCGGTCGCGGTGGGCCGGTTCACCGACGGCAGCCCCGTACAGGTCGGCGGCTGGGGCGCGGTCCTCGGCGACGAGGGCGGCGCCGCGGGCCTGGTCCGCGAGGCGGCCCGTGCCGTGTGGGCCGCGCACGACCGGGGCGAACGGCCCGACGCGCTCGCGCTCGGGCTCGCCGACGCGTTCGGGGTGCCCGAAGTCCCGGCGCTGGGCGCCGCGTTGGAGGCCGCCGCCGACGTGTCCGCCGAGTGGGGGCGGCACGCGCCCGTGGTGTTCGCCGCCGCCGAGGCGGGTTCCGCGCTCGCCCGTGAGGTCATCGAGGCGGGCGGCCGGTCCCTCGCCGCGCTCGTCGTGCGGCTCTCCGGCCGCGGGGTCCCCGTGGACGACGTGGTGGTCGCGGGCAGCACCGTACTCGCGCAGCCCGTCCTGTACGACGCGTTCACCACCGCGCTCGCCGGGGCCCTGCCCGCCGCGCGACCGCAGCAGTTGCGGGTGCCGCCGGTCAAGGGGGCGGTGGCGCTGGCCCGTTCACTCGTATGACATGTTCCGGATGCCGGGGACTTCCCAACGGGTCACGAACCGGCCGTAGTTCTTCACTCGAACACCGCATCCATGGCCACCGGGCACTTCCGTAACGGGTCGTGCGGTGCGTCGCCGCCGCCCGGACCGGTCGGTCCGCGCGGCGGAAGGCGTTGGTGTGGCCGATCGACCACACCGCCTCACCCCGGCCGCAGGGCCGAAGAACTCAAGAGAGGGCACACGCATGCCGTCACCCGCCGGGCACCACTCCGCCGTCGCCGATTCCTCCCTCGGCCGGCGCGGTTTCCTCGCAGGCTCCCTCGGCGCGTCGGCCGTGCTGGCCGCGCCCACCCTCGTGACCTGGCTGGCCGCCGCGGACGCCAAGGCCGCGACGGCGGCCCCCGCGTTCGTCGACAGCTACCGGACGAACGTGTCGGCCAACCTGACGCCCGAGACCAACGCGGTGGTCCGCGTACTCGGCGGCATGGCGCAGGTGTGGAAGACGGGCAGCGCCTGGAACACGGGCACGCCGCTCCGGCCCGAGGTGCTGCGCGCCAACATGCGCTACTGCGCCCGCGTCACCGCCGCCCGCACCGAGGCGCAGGCGAAGGAGGCGTTCCTCTACGACCGGCAGCACCAGAGCTACGCGATGATCGCCGCGCTCGGTCCGCTGGCCGACCTGTACAAGTCCGGTGCCCTGGCGGTCACTTCGATCACCGGCGCGCCGGACGGCACCCCCTCGGGCCCGGTCAGCGACGCCGTTCCGGCGGGCGCGCCCGCGGGCGCCGCGATCGGCGCGGGCTCGCACACCTCGGCACTCGGCCAGGTGGCCACGCTGGTGGACACCGTGCGCGGCCCGTACGCGTCGGGCAACCCGGCCAAGTACGCCTACCAGTACCCGCGTCCGTGGCGCATGAACGAGGACAGCGAGGTCGTCGACACCGGGAGGACCGATGCGCTCGGCTACCCGGTCTACGAGTCCGACGTCGTGGTCGCGCCGCAGTTGCTGTGGCAGCGGGGCGCCACCCCGACCGACGACGGCGGCTTCCCCAGCGGCCACACCAACGCCTTCCACCTCGCGGCCCTCGCGCTGGCGTACGCGGTGCCCGAGCGGTTCCAGGAACTGGTCACCCGCGCCTACGAGTTGAGCCACACCCGGATCGTGGCGGGCATGCACTCCACGGTCGACGTCATCGGCGGCCGGACCATGGCCACCGCGCTGGCCGCGGCCACCCTCGCGGACCCGGCCAACGCCCAGCTCAAGGCCGCCGCCCGGGCCCAGGCCCTCGCGTACTTCACCGAGCGGACCGGCACCACGGCCGACACGCTGTACGCGTACACCCACGCCGCGGGCACCGGCACCGACCCGTACGCCGACCGCGACGCCAACGCCCGTGCGGTACAGCCCCACTTCACGTACATCCTGCCCCGGCACGGCCGCGACACCGCGCTGACCGTGCCCAAGGGCGCGGAGGTGCTCCTGGAGACCCGGCTGCCCTACCTGAGCGCGGAGCAGCGGCGCGAGGTGCTGCGGACGACGGCGCTGCCCTCCGGGTACGTGCTCCTCGACGGCGCCGAGCAGTGGGGACGCCTCAACCTCTTCGCCGCGGCGGACGGTTACGGCGCCTTCGACACGGACGTGACGGTCACCCTGGACGCCGCCGCGGGCGGCTTCGCCTCGGCCGACAGCTGGCGCAACGCCATCGACGGCCGCGGCGGCCTCACCAAGAAGGGCACCGGCACGCTGACGCTGACCGGCGCGAACCGGTACACCGGCGGCACGGTGGTGGCGGGCGGCACCCTGGTCGCCGCCGCGGCGGGCGCGCTCGGCCACGGCGACGTGCGGGTGACCGCCGGCACGCTGAAGGCCGACTCCGGTGTGCGGGTGGCCGGTTCGTACACGCAGGCGGCCGGGACGACCCTGGAGGTGACGCTGAGTTCGGCGTGCGCGGCCGGGCTGACGGTCGAGCGGCGCGTGGTCCTCGACCGCGACAGCGAACTGACCCTGCGGCTGGACGCCGAGCACGCCCCGAAGCCGGGCACCACCGTCCTGGTGCTCGCGACACGGTCGCTGCGCGGGCAGTTCGGCAAGGTCACCCTCGACTCGGACGCCTGTCGGGCGGTGCCGGTGTACACGGCGCAGGGGCTGGCCGTACGGCTCGTGCGGCGCTGAGCGGTGACCCTCCGCCGGTGATGTGACGGGCGTGTCGCGCGCGGGAGTGCGCGACACGCCCGTCCGCCGGGCGGACACGGGCCCGTACGGCCTGGAGGTGAGCGGCCGCCGTACGTTCTCGGTCCGTGCCCGCCGTTCGGGGGCGGGGCGGTGCGGGTCACAGCGTGGTGCGGGACTCCAGGTCGCGCCGGGTGTCGTTGCCGTAGACGCCCGACTCGTCGCCCCGGATGCCGTACCAGAGCTGGAAGCGGGCCACGGCCGCGGTGAGGGTCGCGTCGTAGCGGCCCGTGACCGGACCGCCCGTGTACACGTCCGGGATGCGCCGCAGCCGCTGCTGGAGTTCGGTGACCGCGGGGCCGGTGTCGCCCTCGCGCAGGGTGCCGGCGCCGTCCGGGTCGGTGCTCGGCGTCGCCTGGGCGGCCGGCGAGCCGGCGCTCGCGCTGACGGGCGGGGTGGCCGTGTGCCGGCTGTCCTCGCCGCGGGCGCTGCCCGGCAGCACCAGTGCGGCGCCGAAGCCGATGAGGGCGGCCGCGGTCACCCCGACGATGACGGCCGCCCGGCGCAGCGAGGGCCCGTCGTCCTTGTAACGCTCGTCCAGCAGGGGCCGTTCGTCGCCGTACTGCTCCTGCCGGGGCCACGCGGCCAACGGCGGGACGGCCGCGGCGACCGACACCGGCGGCATCACCTCCGTGACCTCCTCGGGCTCGGGCGGGGCGACGCTCACGACGATCGATTCGTACGCCGTCGGCCGGTCCTGCCCCGTGGTGAACGACTCCCCCGGGCCGTCCTCCCGCTCCCGGAACTCCTGGACGAGTGCGGCCAGCGCCTCCGTACGACGGCGACGCACGACATAGGTGGGTTCCAGCACCGAACGCCCCACCGACTGCCCTTCGGGCGGTGTCGACACACTGCTCTCCTTCCGTGCGCGCGGTCTCCCGCCATCCCCGAGCAGTGATACGTGGACATCGGCCCCGTGGTTCACCGGGGGCTCACAGACGATCCGCAGCAGATCCGTATTCCGGTGTGCATCACCCCGCCTTTTATACCCCCTGGGGGTATAGTCGGGCCGAGCTGGCCGCGACGACGAGAGGCACAAGGCGATGGACGCGATCGTGCACGCACTGTCCCTGGCCGGGTCGATGACCTGGGAGGTCACCTGGGCACTGATCCTCGGCTTCACCCTGTCGGCCGTCGTCCAGGCGGTGGTGCGCCGGTCGACGGTCGTACGGCTGCTGGGCGACGACCGGCCGCGCACCCTCGCCCTGTCGGCCGGATTCGGGGCGGCCTCCTCGTCCTGTTCCTACGCGGCGGTGGCGCTGGCCCGGTCGCTGTTCCGCAAGGGCGCGGACTTCACCGCGGCGATGGCCTTCGAGATCGCCTCGACCAACCTGGTGGTCGAACTCGGTGTGATCCTGGCCCTGTTGATGGGCTGGCAGTTCACGGCCGCGGAGTTCACGGGCGGCCCCATCATGATCGTCGTGCTGGCGGTGCTGTTCCGCGTGTTCCTGCGCGAGCGCCTGCTGCGGCGGGCGCGCGAACAGTCCGACAAGGGGCTCGCGGGTTCCATGGAGGGGCACGCGGCGATGGACATGTCCGTGGGCGGCGAGGGCGGCTTCGCCCGGCGGCTGCTGTCCCGCGCCGGGTTCACCTCGGTGGCGCACATCTTCGTCATGGAGTGGGCGGCGATCCTGCGCGACCTGGTGGCCGGGCTGCTGATCGCGGGGGCGATCGGCGCGTGGGTGCCGGACGACTTCTGGCGGTCGTTCTTCCTGGCCGACCATCCGCTCGCGGCGAAGCTGGTCGGACCGCTGATCGGTCCGGTGGTGGCAATCGCGACGTTCGTCTGCTCCATCGGCAACGTGCCGCTCGCGGTGGTGCTGTGGAAGGGCGGCATCAGCTTCGGCGGGGTGATCGCCTTCATCTACGCGGACCTGCTGATCCTGCCGATCCTCAACATCTACCGGAAGTACTACGGGGCCCGGATGGCGGCGTTCCTGCTGGCCACCTTCTTCACTGCGGCGGCCCTGGCCGGATACGCCGTCGAGCTGCTCTTCGGCGGCCTCGGCCTGATCCCCGACCAGGCCGACGCGAAGCTCCCCGAGGAGGGCATCGGCTGGAACTACACGACGTGGCTGAACATCGCCTTCCTCCTGCTGGCCGTGGCGCTGGTCGTACGGTTCCTGCGCACCGGCGGGGTGGGGATGCTGCGGATGATGGGCGGGGCGCCTTCGGCGGAGGGGGACGAGGGGGATGTGGGGCAGGGACATGGTGGTCACGGCGGTCACGGCGGTCACGGTCAGCATTCGGGCCACGGCGGTCACGGGGCGCACACGGGCCACAACGGTCACGGCGCCCCCGGCCCGCACGAGGGCCGTCAACTCCCCTGAACCGTCGGCCAGTCACCCCCGCCCCCGCTTCGGCGCACCGCCGCCGCCCCGGGCGGGCAGCACCGCCACCACCTCCCAGCCCGGGCCCTCCGTACGCCGTCGTGCGCCGAGGTGGCCGCCGAGTGCGGTGACCCGTTCGGTCAGGCCGACCAGGCCGAAGCCGCCGCCCCGGGCCGCCTCCGGGAGCGGCGCGGTGCCGCGGTCGTCGTCGCGCACCGCGACCTCCAGGTTCCCGTCGCCGTAACGGAGTGCCACGGTCACCTCGGTCGCGTCGGCGGCGTGCCGGCGCACGTTGGTCAGCGCCTCCTGGGCCACGCGGAACGCGGCGGTCTGCACCTCGTGCGGCAGGTCGTCGGGGACGGAGGGGTCGCGGTGCAGCAGGGCGGTGCGGCGGTCGGCCCCGCCGACGCCGTCGAAGCCGTGGACCAGGTCCGCGAGCGCGGCGAGGTCCCCGAGCGGGCGCCGTCGCGCGGACTCCTCCGGTTCCTCGTGGTCGCGCAGCACACCGACCGTCCGGCGCATGGACGCCAGCGCCTCGGTCGCGGCGTGCTCGATGCCCGCCAGGACCGGGTCGAGCCGGTCGGGTCCGGTGGCGGCCAGCATCCGGGCCATCTGCGCCTGGACCAGGATCCCGGTCACGTGGTGGGCCACGAAGTCGTGCAAGTCGGTTGCCATGGCGAGGCGTTCGGCCCGGCGGGTCTCGGTGACCGCCTCGGCCCGCCGCCGGTCCCGCTCCCGCAGGTAGGCGCCGAACCCGGCCGTGCACCCGATGACCACCAGGAGTCCCGCCTCCACCCCTTCGAGGCTGGAGTCGTGGTCGGCCACGTAGTACGGCAGCGGCAGCGCGAGCACGGCGATGCCGTTCAGCACCCCGCAGTACAGGGCCCACCGCGGCGGGCAGTTGCGGACGGCGGCCGGCAACAGGCAGAGCTGCCAGAGCAGTTGGCCGGGCGGGACCGCCGACATCGGCATGAACGCGGTGTGCACGAGGACGTGGGCGAGGGTGAGCGCGGCGGGCACACCGGTGCGCACCTGGGGCGTCAGCCAGCCGGGTCTGCGCGCGACGGGCCACAGCAGGGCCGTCAGCCCCACGGCGTCGACGAGGAGTTGGGGCGGGAACACGACGTCCCGCGTCCCCACGACGAAGGCGTCGACGCCGCACAGCACCAGCAGCACGGCGATGCCGCCCGCGCGCAGACATCCCGGCCGCCGGGCGCGCGCGGCCACGGGCGGCGGAGTCGGCCGGTCCGCCGGGGCCGTGGGGTCCTGGTCGTCGAGGACAGAAGGCAGCAGGTTCACGACGATCACGCTAGGCAGGGTCCGTCTGCGCGGGATCGGCCGTCCGGCCGAGGGCCCCCTCGGGGGTCTGCCGGGAACCTGGCCGTTCGGCCGAGGTGAGGGCCCTGCCCGGCGCGAGAGGTTGGGATCAGCAACGGACCGCCCCTCGTCACCGGGAGACCCCCATGAACACCAAAGCACTCGTCGTGGCCGGTGCCGCGGTGGCCACCGTCGCCGTCGGCGGCGGCGCCGTCACCTACGCGTTCAGCGGCACCCAGTCCACCACCGAACTCGACCGCTACAGCGCGGTGAGCGTCGACGGGCACAAGGCGCTCAGCGGCACGGTCGTCGCCGGCCGCATCCAGTCGAAGTACCACCCGCTGCCCTGGGTCGGCACCGCCGCCAAGACCGTGCACTGCCCCGTTCTGCCGGCCGCGGCCGGCACCACGATCACCTGCACCGGCAGCAGCGGCCACGGCAAGGCCCTCTCCATCCCGGTGAACGTGGTCAAGGTCGACGCCACCAGCGTCACCTGGAAGTTCCAGCGCTAGTCGCGAGCGAGAAGGAAGCCACCACAGATCATGAGCACCGTCCTGGCCGGTTACGGCCTCACCAAGACATACGGCGCGACCACCGCCCTGGCCGGGGTGGACGTCGAGGTCGGCGAACGCCGGTCGCTGGCCATCATGGGCCCGTCGGGTTCCGGCAAGTCCACCCTGCTGCACACGCTCGCCGGGATCGTCCGGCCCGACGGCGGCCAGGTGCTGCTGCGCGGCGAGCGCATCGACAACTGGAGCGAGAACCGGCTCAGCGCCCTGCGCCGCCGCCGCTTCGGATTCGTGTTCCAGTTCGGGCAGTTGCTGCCGGAACTGCCCGCCGAGGAGAACGTCGCACTGCCCCTGATGCTGGAGGGCATGCCCCGCAAGGCCGCCGTGGCCAAGGCCCGCCGCTGGTTCGAACCGCTCGGTCTGGCCGGGCTGGAGCAGCGCCGCCCCGGGCAGCTGTCCGGCGGACAGGCCCAGCGGGTGGCCATCGCCCGCGCGCTGGCCGTCGAACCGGACGTGGTCTTCGCCGACGAGCCCACCGGCGCGCTGGACCAGGCCACCGGCACGGAGGTCGTCCGGCTGCTGACCTCGGTCACCCGCGAGTACGGCGCCTCCCTGGTCATGGTCACCCACGACCCGGAGGTGGCCACCCACTGCGACTGGATCCTGCACGTCCGCGACGGCCTCATCCAGGGCCACAGCCAGTACACGGTCGCCTGACCCGCCGCGCGCCCCGCCCACCGGGGCCGCCGCGCCCCAACTCCTCACCTCCAGCCCGGCGTTCTCCCGGGCCCCGTCCGCCATCGGAGATCTCCGTATGTCCTCCCCCGTGCTGCCCCTGACCTGGCATCTGGCCCGCGCCTCCGGGCGTCGCGGGCTGCAGAGCCAGGCGCTCGCCGCGGCGGCCGCCGCCGTCGGCGCGCTCGTGCTGCTGCTGATGCTGGCCTTCTGCCTGGGTTCGGGCACCCGTGCCGACCGGACGGCCTGGCGGACGCCGGACACCGTGTCCGCCCAGGAGGCCACGGCCGTCCAGACCCTCACCACCACGTTCGTACGGCACCGCCCCGTCACCGTCGTCACCCTGGCGCAGTTGCCGGGCCGCGCAGCGACCCCGGCCCCGCCGGGCCTGGACCGGTTCCCGGCCGTGGGCCGCACCTACCTCTCCCCCGCGCTCCGCCGGCTGATGCGCGACCTGCCCGCGAACCAGCTGGCCGACCGCTTCCGCAGCGGGCACGCGTACGGCACGCTCGGGTCCGCCGGACTGGCGTCGCCCGACGAACTGGTCGCCGTGGTCGGCGCCACGCCGACCGGTTCCGCCGTCAGGTCGGCCTCGAACGGCGGCGACTTCGACCCGCTGGCGGCCGTCGGCAAGGTGTCCGGGTTCGACGGCGGCACGCAGAGCCTGTTCGTCTCGTACGACCGGGCCGCCACGATCCTCGGCGGCGCGATCCTGATCGTCCCGGTGATCGTGCTGGCCTCGGCGGCCGGCCGGCTCGGCGCCGCCCGGCGCGAACAGCGGCGGGGGCCGCTGCGGCTGGCGGGCGCGACGCCCCGGCAGATCCTCGCCATGACCGGCGTGGAGTCGGCGGCCGTGGGCCTGGCGGGAGCCGCGGCCGGGGCCCTCCTCTACGTCCTGCTGCTGCCGCTGCTGGCCGAGATCTCCTACGGCGTCGGCGACTGGTACGCGGGCGACCTGTGGGTGGGGCTGGGGTGGGTCCTCGCGGTCCTCGCCGTGGTGGCCGTGCTGACCGCGGTGAGCGCGGTGACCTCGCTGCGCGCGGTGGCCCGCTCCCCGCTGGGTGTGGCGCAGGAGGCGAACCCGCGCCGCACCCGGGTGATCCGGCTGGTCCTGTTCGTGGTGACCGTGCTGTACGTGGCCACGTCCGCCCAGGACGGCAGCATGAAGATCGGGCAGCAGCTGTCTCTGCTGCTGCTGTTCTACGGGGCCTTCTGGATGGTCGGCCCGTGGGTCGTGGACGTGCTGGGCAGGGTCGTGGGCCGGTTCGCCCGCCGTCCGGCCACCCTGCTGGCCGCGCGCCGGCTCAGCGACGATCCGCGCGGCGCGTGGCGCACCGTCAGCGGACTGGTCCTGGCCGGGTTCGTCGCCGGGTTCTTCTCCGTGGGGCAGATCGCCTTCGTGGGGTACGACTATCCGGACCAGGTCGCGGTGCGGGTGCCGCACGGCAGCACGCACGTGGCGGCCGACCGGGCCCGCGAGCTGCTGCGCGAGGCGGGCGTCGAGGCGACGGTCCGCCCGGCCTCCGGGAGCGGCATCCTCCTGATCGACCAAGGTGTGGTGGCCCGGGTCCGCGGCGGCCAGGCCCAGCTCGACACCGCACAGACGGCCCTGTCGCACCTGTCGCCGGGCAACCCGGCGTTCACGCAGGACTACGTCAACGCCGACTCGAACGTCTCCACCCGGGACATCGGACAGGTGGGCCTCGCGGCCCTGGGCGTGGGCTTCGTGGTGGCCGCGGCCTCCGCCGGGCTCACCGCGGCGGCGAACGTGCTGGACCGGCGCCGGATCTACGGGCTGCTGCGGCTCGCGGGCGTGGAGCTGAAGGTCCTCGACCGGGCCCGGCTGCGGGAGACGGCGCTGCCGCTGGCGGTCCTGGCGGGCGGCACCCTGGCCACCGGTGTCTATGCCGCGCTCCAGGTCAACAAGATGTTCCACGCGTCGATGAACATCGAAGGCACCGTACGGCTCGGGCTGTTCGCGGTCGTCGGTACGGCCCTGATGTTCGCCGCGCTGGCCGGCAGCAGGCCACTGCTGCGCCGGGTCACCGAGCAGCGGACGCAGGACCCGGACTGAGCGGGCGCGGGGGCGGGCGGCGGGCGGCGGGGGCGGGGGGGG
>LJCV01000248.1 GCA_001298575.1 Actinobacteria bacterium OK074 | reverse complement strand
AGCCGCGGGCGAGGCCGTCGCCGCCGATGAGCAACTCGCCCGGGATGCCCGGCGGCACGGGCGCGAAGGCGTCGTCGACCACCATCAGGTCCGTCGCCGTCACCGGGCCGCCGATGCGGACCGGGCCCCAGACGACCGGCAGGATCGCCGACCAGACGGTGGTCTCGGTCGGGCCGTAGCAGTTCCACACCTCCGTGCAGCGGTCCCGCAGGGCGGCGGCCAGGTCGGTCGGCAGCGCCTCGCCGCCGACCAGGGCGCGGAAGGGATGAGGGGGCCGCCAGCCGGTCTCCAGGAGCAACTGCCAGGTGGCGGGGGTGGCTTGGAGGACGGTCGCGGACACGGAGTCGAGCAGCTGGGCCAGGGCGGCCGGGTCGCGGGACTGCTCCTCGTCCGCGACGATCAGCTGCGCGCCCGCGGCGAGGGTGCCGAGGAGTTCGAAGACCGCGATGTCGAAGGTGGCGGTGGTGACGGCCACCAGGCGGTCGTGGGCGGCGAGACCGGGCTCGCGGATCATGGAGTCGAGGAGGTTCGACAGCGCTCCGTGCGGGACCACGACCCCCTTGGGCGCGCCGGTGGAGCCGGAGGTGAACACGGCGTAGGCGGCCTGGTCCCAGGCGACTTGGGCGGTCCCGGTCTCATCGGGAGCAGCCTTGGGCGTTGGGCCGACGACCGTGATCCCCGCCGGCAGCCAGTCGGGTGCCGTGCCGCTGTCGTCCAACACGGCCGCGAAGTCCGCCTGTTGGGCCACGCTCGCCAGCCGGGCCGCGGGCTGGGCCGGGTCCAGCGGGACGTAACAGCCGCCCGCCGCCAGCACACCGAGCATCCCGACCACGAGGTCCGGGCCGCGCCGCAGATGGAGCCCCACGTGGGACTCGACGCCGACTCCCGCGGCCCGTAACGCGGACGCGACGGCGTTGATGCGGTCAAGCAACTCGCCTCCGGTGAGCGGCTGTTCGGTACCGGAGCGCACGACGACGCGGTCCGGTCGCCGGGCGAGCCGGGCAAGGATCTCGCGGTGCACCCCGCCTGACCAACTGGGGTCCCCGTGCGCGGGGCGCGGCTCCTCCCACGCCGGTGCGGGCGCCAAGGGCAGTGTGCCCACCCGGCGGCCCGGGTCCCGTGCGACCCCCGCGTACAACTCGCCCAGCGCAGCCGCGAATCCGGCCACCGTCGCCTCGTCGAACACCCCGGCGTCGTACTCCAGGACACCGTGCAGCGCCCCGTCGTCCTCCGCCACCAACAGCGACAACTCGTGCTGTACGTCGACGGGGACGAGCGGCAGCGGTACGAACGCGGCGTCGCCCAGGGCGAAGGCGGCGTCGGCGTGGCCGAGCGCGAAGGCCGAGATGGCGCGTCGGTCGCGGCCCGGCGACTTCTGGAGGCTGAACATCGCCTGCACGAACGGCACCCGGGCCGAACCGCGGTTCGGGTTCAGCTCCTCGACGAGCAGCGGGAACGGATAACTCTGGTACTCCTGCGCCTCCCGCACGTCGGCGTGCAGCCGCCGTGCCTGCTCGGCGAAGGGCTCGCCCGGGTCGATCCGCACGGGCAGCGGCACGGTGTTGACGAAGTAGCCGAACGTGGTGAGCGCCGTGTACGGGGCGACCCGGCCGGAGGAGAGGTACCCGAGGGTCAACTCCTCGGCGCCGGACCACCGTTGGAGCGCACTGGCGTACCCGGTCATGAGGGTGGAGAAGAGCGAGGTGCCCAGGGCCCGGGACTGCTCGCGCAGCCCGCGCAGTACGGGGGGCGGCAGTTCGAAGCCGGTGAGGCCGCCCGGGCCGGTCGGGGCGGCCGGTTCCGCGCGGCTCACGCCCAGGTCCAGCGGTGGCAGATCGCGCAGCCCGGCGCGCCGGAAGTGGTCGAGCGCGTCGGTGCCGTCCGTCCAGCGGGCCCGGTCCTGCCGGGCGTGCTCGGCGAACGTCAGCGCCTTGGTGTCCAGCCGTGAAGCGGACACGGGGCTGGTGCCGCCGTCGAGGACGGCCTCGTACGCGGTGCGCAGTTCGCGCAGGAACAGGCCGAGTGTCCACAGGTCGGCGACGAGGTGGTGGGCGGCGAGCACGCCGACCTGTCCGGCCGCGTCCCGGCGCAGCGCCAGCCGGACGAGAGGGCCGTTCTCCAGGTCGAAGGGCGCGCGCACCTGCTCGCGCAGCCAGGCGTCGCGCGCGGCCGGGTCGTCGGAGCCCGTACCGCCGGCCGGGGACTCCTCGTGGAAGGCGAACTCCAGCCGCGGGTGCACCACCGCGACCGGCCCCGCGGCGGTCTCGCGGAAGGTGGTGCGCAGGGCCGCGTTGTCGGCGGTGACCCGTGCGAGGGCGAGCCGCAGTGCCGCGGTGTCGAGGTCGCCCTCGACCCGGAACGGGCGCGCGATGTGGAACACGGAGCTGGGCCCCGCGAGGTGCTGCCCGAACCACATGGCCTGCTGACCCCAGGTCAGTGGATGCGTCTCGACGGTCATCGACATCACGCCCGGTCCGACGTCTCGGCCGCGCCCAGCCGACGGCGCAGGGACAGCGGGCGCATGTCGGTCCACACCTGCGTCACGTGGTGCAGGCAGTCCGCCTTGGGACCGGTGAATCCGATCGCGCGCCAGCCGGGCGGGACCTGCCCGTCGGCGGGCCACAGCGCGTACTGCTCCTCGTCGTTGACGACGATCTGGAATTCGGGCTCGGGCATACGGGTCTCCTCGACCAGTGACAAACCAGAGGTGGGTGGGGCGTGCGGACCCCGGCCCGGAATTCGGCGACGTACAGGTGACGTACACACGGACGTCGGTGCTCCGCGCGGCCGGCCGCGCGTATTTCTCAGGTACGGGTCAGCGCAGCAGCCATGCGACCCACAGGAACCACAGCGGCGAGAGCAGCAGCCCGCCCGCGCCCGCGACCACACCGAAGACGGCGTAACGGTGGAAGACCCCGGCGGCCACCACGGTCGCGTACAGCAGACCGAGGACGAATCCGACGACGGCCAGGACCAGCGGAATCGTGCCTTCCTGGAGCCCGTAGGCGCTCAGGACGGCGACCCACACCCCGACGCCGCCGAAGGTGAACCAGCCGCGCGGGTCGAGGTGGACGTAGGAGATGCTGCGGGCCAGCGCCGTACGGGCCTCCTCGCCGCTGCGTTCGTGGTCGCCGTGGACCACGGGCAGGATCTGGAGCGAGCGCAGGTTCGAGACCGAACTGAGCGCGAATCCGACGAAGGCGAGGCCGGTGGCCCACAGCAGCAGGTCGGTGGGGTGAGCGGAAACCAGTTCCAGGCTGGCCGGGATCATGCCCAGCGCGAGGGCCGCGCCGACCCCGAGAATCCGCGACCGCCACATGTAGAAACGCGGCTCTTCGCGGAACAGGGACATGAACATGTGGGCGTTGGTGGAGTTGCGGCAGGGATCGAAGAAGAAGACGGCGGAATAGGCGAGATAACAGATCCCCGCCAGAGCTGCGCAGGAAGCGGCGAACCAGGAATGCACCACGACATCTCCAACTGTGAGTGAGGGATTCGACCGAGGGCACACGGAAAACGGCGCACGAGGGCGCTAGGGAGGGAATGCGGAACAGGGGAGAGTTTCAGAGTTTCACGGGAGAATGCGTCCGAGTTCGGCGAGCACGCTCTCCTCCGCGGTGTGCAGGAAGAAATGCCCGCCGTCGAAGAGACGCAGCCGGAATTCCCCGTTCGTCTCCCGGCGCCACGCGTCCAGCCCGGCCGGCGGTACGACGGCGTCGTCGGTGCCGCCGAGCACCGTGAGCGGACAGTCCAGCGGTGGGGCCGGACAGTAGGTGTGGGAGTCGACCACGGACAGGTCGGCCCGCAGTACGGGGAGGACCACGTCGAGCAACTCCGGGTTGTCCAGCACCTCTTGGGGCGTGCCGCCCCAGGTGCGCAGCCGGTCGACCAGCGCGGCGTCCGCCAGCCGGGACAGCGGTTCCTCGGGCGGGTCGCTGGGCGCTCGGCAGCCCGAGACGATCAGCTGCGCGGGCGGAGTGCCGTGCGCCGTCAACGTCCTGGCCAGCGCGAACGCGGCGAGCGCCCCCATGCTGTGCCCGAACAGGGCGTACGGCGACCCGTCCAGCAGCGGTGTCAGGGCGTCCGTCAGCCGGTCCGCCAGCGGGCCGAACGAGGTGATCGGCGGCTCGTCCCGGCGCGCGTGGCGCCCGGGCAGCTGAAAGGCGCGTACGTCCACCGTCGGCCGAAGAGCGGTGTGCCACGGCGCGAAGAGGTTCGCGTGACCGCCCGCGTACGGGACGCAGTAGAGCCGGACCGCCGGTGCCGGTGCGGTGGCGGGCGCCGGTGCTGTGGCCGGACACCGGTCGTCGTCCCACGACATGACCCACTCGTTCAGCGAACGGAGCCGTTTTGCTCGGTCAGCGCGTACCGCGGACGAGGGCAGGTGCGGCACTTCTACACCCTTTCAGCGAGAAGCGGCCGGCCGTATGAAGACGGCAGACCGTGGGTCTGGGGGTGGATGGGGGAGAGGGGAACGCAGTTCTCGGGAACGGTCTCCGGGGATTTTGGTTGGTGAGTGGCCCGAGTGACTGGCGCTACTGAGGCTAGCAGCCGTGCAGCAGAACTCAAGAGGGGAACTTGAGGGTGCAACTTAATTTTACCTCTGGCTTTGCCGGAGGGTGCGGCAGTTATCCGGAGAATTGACGCACGTTCGGTGTCCGCAATCTCCTGGGGGCCGCCCTGAACTGGTGTTCCGGAGGGTGTGCGGCGAATGCGCTGAAAATTATCGGGGAATCTGCGAGAGCCCGGGAATTTCTGGTGAACATATGCGGGCCGGACCGTGCTGCCGGTCCACCGTGATTCCCAGTCGCGCCAGCAGCTTGTACAGCGTGGGCTCCGCGGGGACCGGACTGTCGTCGCCCACCCGGTGCCGCAGCAGGGCGAACAGCTCGCGTGCCGTCATGCCCGGCCGGCCCGCCCGTTGCTCGACCAGATCGAGCAGCAGGTCCACCACGTGCGGATCGGTCTGGCCGTACAGGGACCTCGTCCGGGTTCTCCGCTTGTCCACGAGCCCCCAGAGCCCGTGGTCCCGGTAGGTCAGCCGCTTGCGCTGCACGGTGTGCCAGGACACCCTGCTGTCGAGCAACCCGCTCAACTCGGCGGCCTTGGCGTGGTATCGCTCGACGAGGGTGTGCCGGGCGGGGTCGTAGCCGGGCCGGGGCGGTGCGCCCTCGGGGCGGCCCGGGAGCAGGCCGGTGTCCACCTCGATGATGTGCCGCTCCCAGATCCGCGCCTCGCGCACGGCGTCCTCGCGGACACAGGCCAACTCCGGGGGGACGGCGGTCCGGGACGGTTCGGCCGCCGGGGCGTCCGGGCACGTCATGGGCAGGCTCCAAGGAGTAACGGGCCCGAGCCGGGCGCGAGTTCGTGCGCGGTTCCGCCGGGTCGGCGGGGCGAGGTCGAGAGCCGATCCGTACGTGGTCCCGCGGCCGGGGCGCCGACGTCGGAAGAGGCTCCACTGCCACATCCGGATTGTGCGAAAGCAGGCATGGAATCAAGCATTCCCCTCAGTTCCCGCACCTGCACATGAAGTTACGTACGCTTCACGCTCCGGCAGGGGCGGGGTGCGGGAGATGGCCGGGAGGCGGCGGTTGCCGTGCTCTCGACGGTCTGCTGTCGACCCGTCGAACAAGGCGCTGAGCTGGCACTTCGCGCACATTTGGCGTCGGGGCGACGGTGTGGTCGTCAAGAGGGCGGGTGGCCCCGGTGCCGGTCGGACCGGTGGAATCGAGACGCGTCCGCAGGTGGTGGCCGCGGTCGACAGCGGCAGGAACCGACCCATTTCGTCGCGGTCGCACGTACAAACCGGCCAACAGGAAGCCGCCGGAGGCGGCTGCCCTCGGCTCCGTTCGACCGGCTGAACCGCGCCGGAGGTTACCGGTCGGTCGGAGCCGAATACGGTCGGCCGGAGGTCAGCGGTGTGCCTCTCCCCACGCCCCCGCCCGCAGTCCGTCCATGACGAGGTCCAGAAGGCGGGTGGCGCGCGACTGCCAGTCCCCGTCGGGGTCCAGCTGCCACAGCCCGGCGATGGCGAGGAGGAAGTCGTCCCCCGTCACACCCGGGCGGACGGTTCCGGCCTCCTCGCCCGCACGCAGCAGGAGTTCGGCCGCCTCGGCCACCGGGGTCGGCGACGGTTTCGCCGGGCTGTTGGGCGCGCCGAGGGCGAGGCGGATCGCGTCCGCGAGGCCCGCCTTGGTCATGGCGAACCCGGCGAGGCGGTCCATCCACTCCCGCAGCGCCCGGTCGGGCGGCCGGGTCTCCAGCAGCCGCGCGGCGGTGGCGGCGACCTGCTGCATCTCGTGGCGGTAGATCTCCAGGACGAGCGCCTCGCGGTTGGGGAAGTTCCGGTAGAACGTGCCCTGTCCGACGCCCGCCTTCCTGGCGATCGCGCTCAGCGGGGCGTCCGCACAGAGCGTCAGCTCCTCCAGCGCCACATCGAGGATGCGCTCGCGATTGCGCTGTGCGTCGGAGCGCAACGGCGCGTCCTTCTTGTCTCGCACGCGTCCTCCTCGCGGGCTGCTGGACGAGCCCGGGCCTTGCTAAGCGGACAACTGTCCGTTAGGTTTCCATGTGAGTGGACAGCTGTCCGGTTGGATCAACCATAGCCGGGAACACGGCAGTTGGGGAGACCGGGGAGCTCACTACCACCACCTCTCCACCAGCCCTTCGCGCACGTCCGCCGACGTCTGCCGACGTCCGCGGACGTCTTCCGCTCAACGCGAGCCCACCTCTGCCGTTCTGACGAACCGTTGTCCGCGAACCCGCTCGAAGCGAACCGCCCTCCGTAGCGCCCGCCTCGTGCGAACCCGTGCCACGAACCCGCCCCACGCGAAAGATCCACACGCAAGATCCACGCGAAAGAAGGCGATCATGTCCCGTTCGACGTCCAGCCCCGTCACCCTGAACATCAACGGCGAGAAGTACCCGCTGACCGTCGACCACCGCACGACCCTGCTCGACGCCCTGCGCGAGCGCCTCGACCTGACCGGTACGAAGAAGGGCTGCGACCAGGGCCAGTGCGGCGCGTGCACCGTCCTGCTCGACGGCCGCCGCACCGTCTCCTGTCTCCAGCTGGCGGTAGCGGCCGAGGGACGTGAGATCACCACCGTCGAGGGACTCGCCGACGACGGTCAACTCCACCCGGTGCAACAGGCGTTCCTCGATCTGGACGGCTACCAGTGCGGCTACTGCACCCCCGGGCAGATCTGTTCGGCGGTCGCGGTGATCGAGGAACACGCGGCGGGCTGGCCGAGCGCCGTCACCGACGACATCCGACCCGAGGCGGGACCACCACCCTTGACCGCGGCCGAGATCCGGGAACGGATGAGCGGCAACCTGTGCCGCTGCGGCGCGTACGTGTCCATCGTCCAGGCGGTGGCCCGCGCGGCGGCGGTACGGTCGGCCACCGGACAGCCGGTGCCCGCCCCCGAACCACCCTTCCCGGACGCCGAGTTGCCCGTCCCTGCCGCCGAGTCGCCCCTGTCGGACACCGGGTCCACGGAGGCGGCGGCATGAAGGAGTTCGGATACGAGCGGGCCCACGACGTCTCCGGTGCCCTCGCACTGCTCGGCGCCGACCCGGACGCCCGGTTCCTCGGCGGCGGCACCAACCTCGTCGACCTGATGAAGACCGGCGTCGAGCGCCCCGCGAACCTCGTCGACGTCCGCGAACTGCCCCTGGGCCGCATCGAGTCGACGGACGACGGCGGACTGCGCATCGGCGCGACCGTCACCAACAGCGAACTCGCCGCCCACCCCGAAGTCCGGCTCCGCTACCCGGCGTTGGCCCAGGCCGTGCTCGCGGGCGCCTCCGGGCAGCTGCGCAACATGGCCACCGTCGGCGGCAACCTGCTCCAGCGCACCCGTTGCGGCTACTTCGCCGACGTCACCCAACCCTGCAACAAGCGTGTCCCCGGCAGCGGTTGTCCCGCCATCGGGGGCGAGCACCACAACCACGCGATCCTCGGCGCCTCCGGCCACTGCGCCGCCGTCCACCCCTCGGACATGGGCGTGGCCCTGGCCGCGTTCGACGCCGTCGTCGGGTACGAAACGGCGGACGGGCCGGGGGAGTTGCCGCTGGAGGAGTTCTATCTGCCGGTGGGGGACACCCCGCACCGGGAGACCGCGCTGCCGCCGGGGGCGCTGATCACCGGCGTACGTCTGCCGCCGACTCCCGCCGCCGTCAACTCCCGCTACCGGAAGGTGCGCGAACGGGCCTCGTACGCCTTCGCGATCGGCTCGGTCGCCGCCGCGCTCGACGTCCGCGACGGGACCGTCCACGACGTACGGCTGGCGTTCGGGGCGGTCGCGTCCCGGCCGTGGCGGGCCCGGACCGCCGAACGGGCGCTGACCGGGGCGAGCGCCGACGCCGAGTCCTTCGCCGCCGCGCTGGACGCCGAACTCGCCGCCGCGCGGCCCCTGCCGCACAACACGTACAAGGTGCCGCTGCTGCGCAACCTCGTCGTGGCCGTCCTGACCGAACTCGCCGAGGAGGCTGCCCGATGAGCACCGCCACACCTCTCAAGGGCGTCGTCGGTACCGCCCGCACCCGGATCGACGGCCGTGCCAAGGTCACCGGCGCCGCCCGCTACGCCGGAGAGATCCCCTTCGCCGAACTCGCCCACGGCTGGCTGGTGTTGTCCACCGTCGCCCGCGGCCGGATCAGTGCGGTGGACACCGCCCCCGTGCTCGCCATGCCGGGCGTGCTCGCGGTCCTGCACCACGGCAACGCCCCGCGCGTGGACGCCGGTTACGTCGGGCTGCTGGGAACCCCGGACCCGACCCTCGCCGTCTTCCAGCACGACCGGGTGCCGTTCATGGGCTGGCCCGTCGCGCTGGTCGTCGCGGAGACCTCCGAACAGGCCAGGGAAGCAGCCGAATCGCTCGTCGTGACGTACGAACAGGAGCCGCACGACGTCGACTTCTCCGGCGGGCGCACCGACGCCCACGGGCTGGACGGCCACATGCCCGCGGTCGTGGAGAAGGGCGACCTGGAAGCCCAACTCGCCGCGTCCGCCGTTGTCGTGGACGCCGAGTACAGCACGCCGGAAGAGCACCACAACCCGATGGAACCGCACGCGGCGACGGCCCGCTGGGAGGGCGGGCGGCTCGAACTCGTCGACTCCAACCAGGGCAGCACCTGGGTCGCGAACGAACTCGCCAAACTCTTCTCCCTGGATCCGGAGTCGGTGCGGGTGCGCTCCGAGCACGTCGGCGGCGGCTTCGGCAGCAAGGGGCTGCGCGCCCACCAGGTGGCCGCCGTGATGGCTGCGACCGCCCTCCGGCGCCCGGTCCGCGTCGTGTTGACGCGCCGTCAGATGTTCTCGCTGGCCGGCTACCGCAGCCCGACCGCCCAGCGCGTCCGGCTCGGCGCCGACCCCGACGGACGGCTGCGCGTCCTGGAGCACGACTGCCTGAGCCTCACCTCGACCGTGCACGACTTCGTCGAACCCGGCGCGGGTGTGGGCCGCACGATGTACGACGCCGAGGCCCACCACACCGCCAACCGGGTCGTCCGGCTCGACGTGCCCACCCCGACGTGGATGCGCGCGCCGGGCGAGGCACCGGGGTCGTTCGCGCTGGAGTCGGCGCTGGACGAACTCGCCGAGCGGACCGGCACCGACCCGGTCGAACTGCGGGTGCGCAACGAGCCCGAGGTGGGCCCGGTCTCCGGACTGCCGTTCGGCGGGCGGCAGTTGATCACCTGCTTCCGGGAGGGCGCCCGCCGGTTCGGCTGGGCGGACCGGGACCCGCGCCCCGGACTGCGCCGCGACGGACGCTGGCTGCTGGGCACCGGCACGGCGGCGGCCTCCTTCCCCGCCATGGCGATGCCGTCCACGGCGGCCATCACGGCGGAGGCCGACGGCACCTTCACCGTGCGGATCACCGCGGCGGACATCGGCACCGGCGCGCTGACCGCGCTCACCCTGATCGCCGCCGACGCGCTGGAGACGGCACCAGGCCGCGTCCGAGTGCGCATCGGGGACAGCGACTTCGGGCCCGGATCCATCGCGGGCGGCTCCTCCGGCACCCGCTCCTGGGCCTGGGCGATCACCATCGCCGCCGCCGGACTGCGCGAACGCCTCGCCCTCGCGACCGCCGTTCCGCCGGAGGGGATCACGGTCCGCTCGGACACCACCGAGGCCATCGGCGCCCTCGCCCAGCGCGAACGGCACGCCTACGGCGCCCAGTTCGCCGAGGTCGCGGTGGACACCGGCACCGGCGAGGTGCGCGTGCGGCGGATGCTGGGCATCTTCGCCGCGGGCCGGATCGTCAACCCGCTGACCGCACGCAACCAGTTGGTCGGCGGCATGACCTGGGGCATCTCCATGGCCCTGCACGAGGAGGCCGTCCGCGACCGGGCCAGCGGCGGCCACTACGGCGCCGACCTCGCGAGCTACCACGTGGCCGCGCACGCCGACGTCCCGGCGATCGAGGCGGACTGGGTCGACGATCCGGACCCGGACGACCCGGTCGGCATCAAGGGCATCGGCGAGGTCGGCATCGTGGGCGCCGCGGCCGCGATTGCCAACGCCGTCTGGCACGCCACCGGCGTACGCCACCGCCGGCTGCCCATCCGCCCCGACCGCGTCCTGCTCGCGGGAGCCGCACGTGCTTGACATCGCCTGCGAACTGCTCCAATGGGCCGAGGAGGGACGGGAGTTCGCCGTCGCCACCGTCGTCTCCGTCGGCGGCAGCGCCCCGCGCGGTCCCGGCGCCGCCCTCGCCGTCGACAGCGCGGGCACGGTCATCGGCTCGGTCTCCGGCGGCTGCGTGGAGGGCGCGGTCTACGAACTGTGCGCCCAGGCGCTCCAGGACGGCACCCCCGTCCTCGAACGGTTCGGCTACAGCGACGAGGACGCCTTCGCCGTCGGCCTCACCTGCGGCGGCGTCATCGACATCCTCGTCACCCCGGTCCCGGCCCGCGACCCGGTGTTCCGCGCCGCCCTGACGACCGCCGCCCGCGGCGAACCGGCCGCCCTCGCCCGGGTGGTGCGGGGCCCGGCCGCACTCCTCGGCCGCGCCCTGCTGGTCCGCCCCGACGGCTCCCACGACGGCGGCCTCGGCGGCCACCCCGACCTGGACCGGACGGCGGTCGCCGAGGCCCGGGCGCTGCTGGACACCGGCCGCACCGGCACCGTCGGCCTCTCCGCGGACGGCTCGCACTGCCCCGGCGGGCTCACGCTGCTGGTGGAGTCCAGCGTGCCCGCGCCCCGCATGATCGTGTTCGGCGCGGTCGACTTCGCGGCGGCGCTGGTGCGCGCGGGCAAGTTCCTCGGCTACCACGTCACCGTGTGCGACGCCCGGCCCGTCTTCGCCACCCGGGCCCGCTTCCCCGACGCCGACGACATCGTCGTCGACTGGCCGCACCGCTACCTGCGGCGCACCGTGACCGACGGCCGCAGCGTCCTGTGCGTCCTGACCCACGACGCCAAGTTCGACATCCCGCTGCTGACCGCGGCCCTGCGGCTGCCGGTCGCGTTCGTCGGCGCGATGGGTTCGCGCCGCACCCACGCCGACCGCGACCGGCGGCTGCGCGAAGCCGGGCTCACGGAACGGGAGTTGGCCCGGCTGCGGTCCCCGATCGGCCTCGACCTCGGGGCCCGCACGCCCGAGGAGACCGCCCTGTCCATCGCGGCGGAGATCGTCGCCGCCCGGCGCGGCGGCACCGGCGTCCCGCTGACCGGCTCGGGGACGCCGATCCACCGGGACGGGGGTGAACGGGGGGCCGGGGTGGCCGCGTGAGGAGTGAGGTGGGGGGAAGATAAGGAGCACGCATCGGTCGCGTTGTCGCCGTAGAGTCCGGATCCGCCGACACTGCACCGAGCAGAGCAGAGCAGAGGAGCCGGATTCGGATGCCCGAAGGCTGGCAGTGGGACCGCACCCTCTTCCAGGGCAGTGCCGCCCACTACGAACGCGGCCGACTGCCGTACGCGCCCGGCTTCGCCGACGTGCTGGCCGCCGCCCTCGGGTTCGACGGCCGGGGGCGGCTGCTCGACGTCGGCTGCGGCCCGGGCACCGTGGCGCTCGCGGTCGCGCCCCATGTCACCGAGGTGGTCGGCGTCGACCCGGACGAGGACATGCTGGCGGAGGCCGCCCGGCAAGCCGCACGCCGCGGGGTGGCCAACGCGCGGTGGGTGACCGCCCGCGCGGAGGAACTCCCGGCGGGGCTGGGCCAGTTCGACGCCGTGGTGTTCGCCCAGTCCTTCCACTGGACCGACCGCGACCAAGTCGCCGCCACCGTACGGGACATGCTGCCGCCGGGCGGCGCGTTCGTGCAGATCAGCGACCTGAAGGACCCGCCGGCGGAGCCGGGGCCGCTGCCGTACCCCGCTCCGCCCGGCGACCGGATCGGCGAACTGGTGCGCCGCTACCTGGGCCCGGTCCGCCGCGCGGGCCGGGGCACGCTCCCGTACGGCACCCCGGGCGGTGAGGAACTCGTCCTGGTCCGGGCCGGTTTCGAACCCCCCAAGCGGCATGTCGTGCCCGCCGGACAGGTGCTGACCCGTACGGCGGACGACCTCGTGGCCCGGGTGTTCTCCAACTCTGGCTCCGCGCCCCACCTCTTCGGCGAGCGGCTGCCGGACTTCGAACGCGACCTGCGGGCGGAACTCCACCGGGCGTCTCCCGACGGCCTGTTCGCCGAACACCTCCCACCGACCGAGATCAGGATCTGGCACAAGCCGGGCCGAACACCAACCACCTTGGACTGAAGCCGTGTCGAGTGCCCGCCCGGCCCGGCGGGCGCTATCCCCGTGCCATCGCGCCCCCGACGCCCGCACCGCCCTCCGGCGCCCACACCGGCCAACGCGCCGCCTCGCCCTCCGGCTTGTCGCCCAGGATCGTCACCCGGCGGCCGACCCGGCGGCCCGTGTAGTCGTTGACCGCGTAGTGCTGGGTGGCGCGGTTGTCCCACATCGCGATCGCACCCGGCTGCCAGCGGTAACGGCACACCCGCTGCGGGCTCTCCGACAGGTCGAACAGGTGGTTCAGCAGCAACTCGCTCTCGCCGGGCGCGAGTTGCGGGATACGGCGGGTGAAGAGCCGGTTGACGTACAGGGACTTGCGGCCGGTCTCCGGGTGGGTGCGCACCACCGGGTGCTCCGCCTCGGCCCGGTACGACGTGCCCGGGTGCTCGAAGACGTGCACCGCGGTCAGCCCCGCGAGCAGGTCCCGCAGCGGCTCGGACACCGCCTCGTAGGCCAGGTACTGATTGCTCCACATGGTGTCGCCACCGGCCGGCGGACATTCCACGATCTGTAGTACGGACGCGATCGGCGGCGAGGCCGAAAACGTCACGTCGGTGTGCCAGACATCGGCCTTCGCGCCCTGTTCCGAATCCAGGACGACGAGTTCGTCGTGCCCCGGGAGTTTCGGCAGGAACGGATGGATCTCCAACTCCCCGAACCGGCGCCCGAATGCCTTGTGCGCCTCCGGCTCCAGCCCCGCCGCGTCCGGGAAGAACAGCACCAGATGCTCCAGCAGCAGCTCCCGTACGACGGTGTAGTCCTCCTCCGACAGGCCCCCGAACGGCACCCCCACCACCTCGGCGCCCAGCGTCCCCGACACCGGACGGACCTCGAAACGAGCCGAATCCTTCGCCATCAGCGCATCACCTTTCTCTTTTCTTTCCCATGCGATATCGGTATTTCCGGGCAGCGCTAATAAACTCCGCGGCCGTGTGAAAATCACGTGCGAGGGTCGAGAAATTCTTGACTGGAATTGTTTCCCGGGGGCAGAATCACGGTGTTCCCGCCGCTTGTGGCGGCGGTGCTCTTTCCTCCTTTTCGGAAGGGCCCGGCCCTTTCTCGGAAGATTTCTCGGAAGGAATCGCATGGTCATGGACCCCCGTGCCGAACTCTCCCGGCTCGTCGACCTGGCGACGCCGTTCGCCATACGCACCGCGGTGAGCCTGCGGCTGCCCCAGCTGATCGAGTCCGGTACGACGGACCTGGCGGGGCTGGCCCGGGCCGCGGGCGCCCACGAGGACTCCCTGGCCCGGCTGCTGAACCACCTGGTCGCCGTCGGCCTCTTCGACCGGCCGGAGCCCGACCGGTTCGCCCTCACCCCGCTCTCGGTCCAACTCCTCGCCGAGGACAGCCGCTGGCAGCTCGCCTGGCTCGACATCGACGGCCCCGGCGCCAAGATGGACCTCGCCTACACCGGCATGCTGCACTCCATCCGCACCGGCGAGTCCGCCTACCACGGCGTGCACGGGGTGGCGTTCTGGCAGGACTACCAGCGCGACGAGCGCCTGCGGGTGTTCTTCGGCGCCATCATGGCCGGACACGCCTGGCAGACCGGCCCGGCCGTGGCCGCCGAGTACGACTGGCAGCCGGTGCGCAAGGTCATCGACGTCGGCGGCGGCATCGGCGCCCTGCTCGGCGAAGTCCTGCACAAGCAGCCCCACTTGGAGGGCGCCGTCCTCGACCTGCCCGAGGTGGCGCCCGAGGCGAACGAGGCCCTGAAGGAAGCGGGCCTCGCCGACCGCGCGACGTTCGTCGGCGGCAGCTTCTTCGACCCGCTGCCCACCGGCTACGACGTCCTGATGGTCTCCCGGGTGCTCACCGACTGGAGCGACGAGGACGCCACCCGGATCCTCGCCCGCTGCGCCGAGGCGGCGGGCACGGCAGCCCGGGTGCTCATCGTCGAGGTGCTCGCCGGGGAGGAACACGCTAAGAACAACTCGTCGTTCGACCTCCAGTCGCTGACCCTGCTCGGCGGCCGGGAACGCACCGTCGAGGACTTCCACACCCTGGCGGCGGCGGCCGGGCTCGCCGTCCTGTCGACCAGGCACCTGCCCGGCGGGCTGCTGCTCGTCGAATGCGCCCAGGACGCCAACGGCCCGGGTGGGCAAGGAGACTGACACCGCGTCACGCCCAGACCGGCTGCTGCCGGGCCCGCGGGTCCGGCAGCAGCCCGATCTGGTGCAGCCGGTCCAGCGGGGTGAGCGGATGCGCGCCGAGCCCCGCCATGTTGTGCATGACGGTGTAGCGGATCCGGGCGTTGGTACCCGTGTGCCGCAGGGCGCGACGGCCGAGCAGCCGGCCCTGCCAGGACAGGTCGGTCACCATCCGGGCCGCGTTGTGACTGGTCCGGCCCACCATCGCCAGCTCGGCGTGCCGACGGCGGTCGTGGTCCGGCAGCGCCCGGTCCACCGACGCCGCCGTCAACTCGCCGTATTCGCCCAGGAGTTCGGCCAGGCAGGCGGCGTCGGCGACCGCGCTGTTCATGCCCTGCGCGGCCATCGGATGCACGATGTGTCCGCTGTCGCCGACCAACACCAGCCCCGGCACCGTCAGTTGGGGCGCGAGGGCCCGTGAGACGGGAAGCGTCTGGCGGTGCGGCGCGGCGGCCCGTACCGCGTCCTGAAGCGGCGCGAGCGCCGGGGTGTCCCGGACCAGGGCCAGCACCCAGCGGTCGATCGCCTCCGCGTCCGCCCCGCGCAGCTCCTCCGGCTCCACCTGCGCGTACAGGCGGACGCGACGGCCGGGCAGCGCGTACCGCAGCCGCAGTCCGCGCGGGGTGACGTACGCGGAGAAGTCGGGGTCCACCGAGGGTGCCTCGGTCAGCTCCATCGCGACCAGGCGGTGCGGGTACTCCCGCCGGTCCAGGCCGAGTTCGGCGGACTTGCGCAGCCGGGAGGAGATCCCGTCGGCGGCCACGACCAGCGCCGCCCCGACCTCCTCGCCGCCGCGCAGCCGGACGCCCGTGACCCGGCCGTCGGCGTTGCGGAGCAGGTCGTCGACGAGGGCGCCCCGGCGCAGTTCGACCGACGGCGGCAGCGCGTCCGTGAACGCGCGCAGGATCGCCGGATAGTCGTGCGCCAGCAGCCAGTTGCCGTCGTCCGGCAGCAGGCCGTAGTCCAGGGTCATCCGGGCGGTGCCGTCCGGGTCCCGGGCCACCAGCCGGTCCAGCCGCAGCGCGCCCGCCTTCTCCAGGTGGTCGCGCACCCCCCACTCGCGCAGGATCCGCAGCGAACCCGGCTGGAACACCTCGCCCTTGGCGACCGGGCGGATCTCCGGCTGCTTCTCCAGGAGCAGCACACGCGCGCCGAGCCGGCCCAGCGCGCAGGCGGCCGCGAGCCCGCCGACGCCCGCGCCGCACACCACCACGTCCGTGTTCATCGGACACTCTCCTGCCGGTAGCGGGACAGCGCACGCAGCGCGAGGCCCTGGGTGAGCGGCGGCATCGCGTAGCGGGACACGTACCGGACGTACTCGTTGACCGGAGCGGCCGGCCAGCCGCCGTCGGGCAGCCGCGCCCCGAGCAGCCAACGCACCGTCGGTGTCAGCGACTTGGGGTCCGCCCCGGCGGTCAGCAGTCCCAGCAACGCCCAGGCGGTCTCCTCGACCGTGCCCCGATCCGCCGGATCGCCGGTGCCCCACGACCCGTCGTCCCGCCGGGTCCGCTCCAGCCACTGCCGGGCGCGTACGGCGGCGGGGGAGTCGCCAACTCCCGCCCGGACGAAGGTCTGTAGCACCGCCGACGTGCCCGCGGTGTGCATCCGGTACCAGACCGACTCGTAACTCCCGTCCGGGAGCTGCGCCTTGGCGAGCCACTCCAGCGCCTTGCGGACCCGGCGGTCCTCGGCGTCCACCCCCGAGTCGAGGAGCCCGTCGAGTGCCTGCGCGGTCATGTGCGGGCAGGGGCCGCTGTTGGCGACCTTGGTGTTGCGCACGCACAGCCCCCACGAACCCCGGCTGTCCTGTTGCAGGGTGAGCCAGGTGACCCCGCGCCGCACCGCGTCCGCCTGGTCGGTGCCCGGCAGCCGGCACAGCGCCGAGACGATCTCGCCGGTCTCCAGCGTGGCGGGCCAGCCCCGGGTGCCCGACCAGCCCCAGAAGCCCGGCGGACACCCGAACGCGGTGAACGGCTCGTCCTGCTGCAACGCCAGGAACAGCTCCTTGACCGGGCCCAGCCGCGGATCGTCGCCGTAACCCGCCGCGAGCAGGCCACGGGTCGCGTACATCGTCCAAGTGAGGTCCAGGGCACCGGAGTTCCACGACCCGTCGTCGTTGATCTGCTCCCGGAACCAGCGCACCCCGCCCTCGACCATGTCCTGCGCGAGCCCGGCCCGGGCCAGCCCCGCGACGATGAGTCCGGTCACCCAGGCGTCCTCGCACCAGCCGCCGGTGGCGCCCTCGTGTTCGTAGACCTGCCGGATCACCGACAGCGCGTTCGGCTCGGCCCAACGCGCCAGTCTCGCCTGGAACCTGGTGAGCGGCTTGTGCCGGGCCTGGGCGAGGGCGAGCGCCGAGACCATCGGTGCGCGCAGGTCGAACAGCCG
The DNA here is from genome assembly GCA_001298575.1 of Actinobacteria bacterium OK074. Classification (GTDB taxonomy): domain Bacteria; phylum Actinomycetota; class Actinomycetes; order Streptomycetales; family Streptomycetaceae; genus Streptomyces. Next base: position 68,527 of record LJCV01000248.1, on the reverse strand, counting down.
CCGGTACAGGCCGGGCAGCAGCGCCAGTTCCAGCGGGAAGCGGCGCATGTCCCGGTAGTCCATCCAGCCTACGTAGGAGTAGAACTGGCGGCACCAGGCGACCACTTCGACGTGCGGGATGGCGTCGAGGCCGCCGTAGCGGCGCATCCACTCCCGCCCGGCCGCGATCCGCGCCGCGGCCGTGTCGGGCGCCACCAGCTGAAGTACCGCCGAGGCGACGGCCGTTGAGCCCGCCTCGGACGACTGGCCCGGGACCATGCTCCAGCCGCCGTCCGCGGCCTGGGCCCCGACCAGCCAGTCGACGCCCCGCCCGATCAGGTCCTTGGAGCCCTCGGGATCGGCGAAGTGCAGGGCGCCGACCGCGCCGACCGTGCTGAGCGTGGAGGCCAGCGACGTGATCCCGTAGGCGAACACGCCGTCCGGCCGCTGTGCCGCGAAGAGCGCCTCGGCCGCCTCGCCGATCGCCTCGGAAACCTCGTCCACGAGCAAGGGCGTACTCACGCCACAGGGTCCTTTCGTACGAGAGCGGCCGGGACCGGGAACTCGTGGCCCGAGCGCATCAGCTTCTGGGTGACGAGCGAGAACAGCAGCACCGGCACGACGACCGACGCCGCCGTCCCGGGCCCGCGGCCCCCGGCGAGCACGGCGGCGGCCAGCACCAGCCGTTCGGCGACCAGCACTTCGTGGCCGCGCAGCGCCGAGCGGGCGTCGATCACCGCCCCCGACCGCAGCAGCGGGACGAAGGCGGCGGCGCCGGTCACCGCGGCCAGCACGAGGAACGCGGCGTACCCAAAACCGTCGCGGGGCGTGCCCGCCGCGGCCGACGCGACCAGCGCGAGCCCGCCCGCGTACAGGGCGAGCGCGAGCCGCACCGCGTGCCGCACCCCCCGCCGCACCGGCACCGACCGGTAGCCCCCGGCCCGGTCGCCGTCCACGTCCCGTACCGTGCCCACCAGGTTGGTGGCGGTGTCGTGCAGCAGGAACCCGGCGGCCACCGGCAGCAGCGACCACGGCGGCAGGGGCCGCGCGATCATGCCGCCGATGACGATCGCCAGGGCGGTCAGGGTGCCCCGGGCCACGTTCCCGGACAGGCCGCGCTTCTTGAACACGCGGCTGTAGGCGACGATCCCGGCCATCGCGGCCACGAACAGCGGCAGGATCCGCCAGTTGGCGCCCACCGCCAGGACCATGCTGACCGCCGCGCACCCGATCCCGCCGGTCAGCGCCGCGTCCGGGGACAGCCGCCCGGACGGGATCGGCCGCTGCGGCTTGCCGATCGCGTCCAGGCCGCGGTCCAGCCAGTCGCCCAGATAGTGCCCCGACAGCCAGCCGAGCGCGGGCGCGAGGGCGGCGACCAGCAGCGTCCCCGCCCCCGAACCCCCCGCCCAGACGGCCCCGGCGAGGCCGAGCAGGGCGGGATAGGCCGTGGTGTACGGCCGCCAGGTCTGCACATGGGCGACAACGGCCGCGCGGAACCGCTCCGTTCGGCCCGCCACGGTCAGCGGTCCCGGCGCACGGTCAGGTCCGCGACCGCCGCGAGCACCCCGGCGGCCTCGGTCGGCGGCAGCGCGGCCAGCCGGGCCTTGGCCTGCTCGGCCTCGTCCCGGGCCTGGCGCTGAGCGAGTTCCAGCGCACCGGTCGCGGCGAACACCTCGTGCAGCGCGGCGAAGGTGGCCTCCGGCGACAGCCCGCCGGAGAGCGCCTGTTCCAGACGGCGCCGGTCCGCCGGGGAGCCGGTGCGGTGGGCGAGCAGCACCGGGAACGTCGGCCGCAGGTTCGCGGCGTCGCTCGTGCCCGGCTTCCCGGTGACCGACGCGTCCGCCAAGTACGGCAGCAGGTCGTCGTACATCTGGAAGGCGAGCCCCACGTGTTCGGCGAACGCCGTGACCGCGTCGGTCTCCGCCGCCGTACCCCCGCTGAGCAGCGCGCCCGCCCGGCAGGCACCCCGCAGCAGGGCGCCGGTCTTCAGCGCGGCCATCTCCCGGTAGGCGTCCAGACCGCTGTCGCGCGGTCCGGCGGCGGCCATCAGGGTCTCCTGGACCTGGCCCCGGCACAGGTCCTCACCCGCCTGCGCGAGCACCCGCACCGCGGCCAGCACGGCACTCTCGGGCACTCCGAGCGCGGCGCACTCGGCGACGGCCGAGAACACCATGAAGAGCAGGCCGTCCCCGGTGGCGATGGCGTCCGGTATGCCGAACCTCGCGTGCACGGAGTCCTGGCCGCGCCGCAGGTCGTCGCCGTCGATGACGTCGTCGTGGATGAGCGAGGCCACGTGCAGGTACTCCACGGCCAGCGCCGCCGGCACCACCTGGTCGCGCGAACCGCCGGTCGCCTCCGCGGCGGTGACCAGCAGCAGCGGACGCAGCAGTTTGCCCGGGGCGAGCAGCCCGTAGCGGGCGATCTCCCGCATCCGGTCGCCGTCCGCGGGCCAGCGGTGGTCGAGTTCCCGGCGCAACGCGTCGGCAGTCGGGGACAACTCCCGCACGGCCGTCCGCGCGGCCACGGCTTCGGCGGTCATACGGCGGCCTCCTTTCCGGGACACTGCTCGCCGGGCTCGGGGGGAGCGGGGGTTGCGGCTGGGGCTGGAGCCGCGGCCGGTTGCGCCGCCGTGGGTTCCGGTACGGCCGGCTGCGCCGGTGTGGGTTGCGACACGGCCGGCTCCCGTGCCGCGAACTCCTTCGCCAGGCCCAGGAACGCGTCGTTCGCCTCCGGGGAGCCGGTGCTCACCCGTACCCCCGCCCCGGCGATCTCCCGGACGACGACGCCGTGCGCCGCGAGGTGGTCGACGAACGCCTGGTTGCGTCCGCCGAGCGGCACCCACAGGAAGTTGCCGCCGCTGGGCGGGATCTCCCAGCCCAGGTCGAGCAGTCCGGCCCGGACCCGGTCGCGTTCGCGGGCGACGTCCGCGCACTGCTCCCGCATCCGCGCCTCGGACTTCAGCGCGGCGAGCGCGGCGGCCTGCGCGACCGTGCTCACCCGGAAGAACGGCGTCGTCATGCGCAACGGCCCGGCCACCGAAGGTGCGGCGACCAGATAGCCGACGCGCAGCCCCAGCAGCCCGTGCGACTTGGAGAAGGTGCGCACGACGGCGACCCGCTCGTCCTCGGCCGCCAGCGCCAGCGAGTCGGCGAGCGTGCCCGGTTCGGTGAACTCGCGGTACGCCTCGTCGACCAGGACCAGCACGTGGGGCGGCAACGCGGCCACGAACTCGGCCAGTTGTGCCTGACCGAGCACCTCACCGGTCGGGTTGTTCGGATTGCACAGCAGGACGACCCGGGTCCGCTCCGTCACGGCGTCGGCCATGGCGGCGAGATCGTGGGCGTGCCCGCGCAGCGGTACGGCGACGGGCTCGGCGTGGGCGTTGCGGATCAGGAGCGGATACATCTCGAACGACGGCCAGGCGTGCACCACTTCGACGCCGGGACCGGCGTGCGCGCTCAGGAACTGCTGCAACAGCGCCCCCGAGCCGGCACCGGGCACCACCCGGTCGGCCGGCAGCCCGAGCCCGGCGGCCAACTCCTCGGTCAGGCCCGTGGCGAGCGGGTCGAGAGTGAGGTTGGCCCGCTCGCCGACCTCTTGGACAGCCTGGGCAACCCCGGGCAGCAACGGAGAATGGTTTTCGTTCAAGGCAAGCTGATGAATTACCGAAACCACGACAAGGAATCCTTCCTGTCGTCACGCCATGAGGCAGGGGGACGGCAACCGCGAACCGAATGCCGACAACGGTGTCAGGGAAGAGCCGACGAAACGAAGAAACTCTGCGGGAGATGAGGGTTTTGTCGGGAGGTCCCGTGGTTTTTTCCGGGACGCGACGGCGCGGAGGCGGACGCGACCGGGGCGGGGAGGGAGCGGTGATCGCGGAGCGTGGGGGCCGAGAATCTTCCGTCGTTGAGGCTGTAGACGCCGACTGGTCATCAGTTTGACCACGAGACGCGGTGGCGCGCAACCATCGGAATCGACTTCTGGGGAAAGCCCTGGCGATTGCCCCTGGTAAGTGTTCTACAAACTCGCCACGCACAGTGACGTCCGGAATGTCCTGCATGGTGCCGCCGCTCGGATTTTCCCGTATGAGGTTCCTCACGTTTTCCGTGGCACGGAAAGTAGGCGCGTTTGGAGATGCGGCAAGGGAATCTCTTTTCTGCCTCTTTCCGGTCCTTTGGGGTTTGTTTCCGACGGCCTTTCCAGGGCTGTTGCCGGATTGTTTCGGCGCCTTTGCGGTGTCCCCTGCGGGAGGACGCTCCGCCCCGGCGGACCCGGACCGGTGGCGGACCGCACACGGGAACACCGGGCCGCGCACGCAAACGCCGGAGGGGGCACCGTGTGGTGCCCCCTCCGGCGTGACGTGAACGGCGAGGAAAGCGAACGGGCTGGAAAACCATCAGAAGGTGGTGAGAAGGAAGCCCGTTCATGGCCTCGCCGGGCTCGACGCTAGCAGTCAGGCAGGGATCAAGTCGCGCAGATTTTCCGGGGTGACGACCCGCGAGTCCGGGTGCAGCCCCTCCGGCCGCTCCAGCCCGACGTAGGTCACGGGCCCGTCCGGCACGCTCCCGCCGTCGTACGCCGTCACGGTCGTGGCGGCGTCGGCCAGCAGCCCGGTGAGGTACCGGATCGTCAACTGCTCGCGCTCGACGATCCCGCGCAGCAGCGTCGCCACCGACACCCGGTTGCCCTCGACCCGGTTGGCCGCCGGGTTCCCCTTCAGGTACAGGTGCAGCCACTTGGCCCGCCACCGTCCGTCGGGCCCCCGCAGGAACGCCAGCGGCAGCGCGACCCGGCCGGGACCGCGCAGCTCCGACTTCATGCGCACCGTACGCGGCTCGAACGGACGCCCCCGCTGCTCGCCGTCGCGCAGCATGAACCCGAAGAACGACTCCGCGACCTCCTCGAAACCCTCCCCCGCGAAGACGTTGACCTGCGGCACGACGAAGGACGCGCGCACGGACCCCAGCCGCAGGTTGATGAACTCCGAGGCCCCGTCGGGAGCTTCGGTGATGTCACCGGAGTGCTCGCCCTCGGCGCCGGACAGTTTGGTGTACGACAGCCACGAGCGCGTGGAGTAGTCGGAGTCGAGCAGCAGCGCCGACAGGTCGTAGTCGGTCCTGTGCTCGGTCTGCCGCCAGTACACGAAGAAGCGCAGCAGCTCGCCGTCGACCCGGGACACGGAGCCGCGCGGCAGCACGCCGAGCCCGGACGCGGTCGCCCGGCCGCTGAGCGGGAGCGCCACGTCGAGCACGGCCGGATCGACCAGCAGGTGACCGGGGGCCGGGAGCCGACGCCGTATCTCCGCGTCGAACGCGGCGATCAGCCGCTCCCGCGCGGCGGTCGGCACGGGCGCGCGCGTGTCCTCGGTGACCCAGGCGCGGCCGAGCCGGTTGACGAAGACCCGGCGCGGGCCGCCGTCCCGGGCACGGTTGTGCAGGTGCTCGCGGACCGACAGCACGACCCGCCCCGAGACCTGGGGCGCCACGCGCGCGACGGCGGCCACGATCGCGTCGCCCTCCGCCGGCGTCCGGGCCGAGCGCAGCAGCCGGTCCACGGACCGCAGCAGCACCCCGGGCGCGGACTCCAGCAGCCGGGCCGCCCCGGCCACGTCGTCCGCGCCGAGCAGCTCCTCCACCCGGCTGCCGAAGGACGGCGCCTTCCGCTCGCCCCGGGCGACCGCGAACACCTCGGCGGCGTACGGCCACCGCGGGTACTCGTGCGGATGCAGCCGCTCGCCGAGCCGCTTGAACGCCTCGCGGTGCACGGACACGTCCGCGAGCTTCGCGGGCGCGGCGGCCACGACACCGTCGAGCGCCGCGAGCAGGGCCCGCCGGTCCGCACGCGGCACCGTCACGAACCGCGTCGGCTCCCGGAGGGTCGCATCGCCGCCGGACAGCGCGCACGCCAGCCGCAGCACATCGGTGACGGTGTCGACGAGGAGCCCGGCACCGGCCATCAGCCGGGCCCGGTTGACGACGGCACGGTTCTCCCGCACCGGGATCGCCGCGGGCCGGGGGCCGTCCGCGCAGTGCCCGGCCAGGAGCTCCAGGTCCCGCAACCCGTCCTCGCCGAGCGGCGTGCCGCTCCCGGCCAGCGCCAGATACAGCGCGGTGACCTCGTCCTCGGGGGTACCGCCCGCGTGCAGCACGGTCAGCCGGTCGCCCGCCGCCGCGATCAACTCGTCGTGGGCGGCGAGCATCTCGGCGTACGTGTGCCGGTAGCGGCCGTAGGAGGGGAGCGTGAGCAGGTTCAGGACACCGGTGCTCAGCTGCGCGATCGTACGGTCGCGCGCGTCGTCGTCGGCGAGCGCCCCGGCGACGCACCGCATCCAGAAGTCGAACGTGTCCGGCACGTTGGCCGGGAAGTCGACGAAGTACACGTTGTGCCGGACATGGTCGCCGGTCATCTCACGGACGGTGTCCAGCGTGCGTACGGCGATGTCGACGACCGCGCTCCCGGGCAGCCCCGACAGCCGTTCCAGCAGCTCGGCGGAGAGCTTGAAGCCCACGGACAGCAGCGCGGCGTCGAACTGCCGCGCCACGACGTCGGCCGCCCCGCCCTTCCCGGCGGATGCCGTCGGAGAGGGCAGCGGAAGACGGTGGGTGTGCCGGACGACCAGGGGTTCGAGGCGGATTGCCATACGGCGATGATCGCAGCGGCACACACCGCACCGCACGGGGTTTTACGGCGGCCCGGCGAGGGGGCCGATGAGGGCGCCGGTGAGGGGGCCGGCCATGGACGCGCGACCGCTGTCAGTCGGTCCGCTCGGCGCGCTCGGCCTGCTGCTTCTTGATGCGGACCGATTCCTTGCGGACCTCGGCCTGGGTGGCGCGCTCCTTCTCCAGCCACTCGGGGCCGGCCGTCTTCAGCGCCTCGATCTGCTCCGTGGTGAGCGCGTCGGAGACCCCGCCGCGGGCGAGACCCGCGATGGAGACGCCCAGCTTGGCCGCGACCACCGGGCGGGGGTGCGGTCCGTTGAGCCGCAGCTCGCTCAGCCACGCGGGCGGGTTCGCCTGGAGTTCGTTCAGCTCGGCGCGCGAGACGACACCCTCCTGGAACTCCGCGGGGGTGGCCGGAAGGTACACACCCAGCTTCTTCGCCGCGGTCGCGGGCTTCATCGTCTGGGCGGTCTGGTGCGTCGTCATGGCTCAAGGGTATCGAGCGCGTGCGCGACCGCCGACCACGGCCGGTAGCCTGGCTCGGTGACAGACGCGCAGGAAGCCCCCTCGTTCCGGCTCGGGTACGTACCGGGGGTGACACCCGCCAAGTGGGTGCGCGTCTGGCGGGAACGGTTCCCGGACGTCCCCCTCGCCCTCGTGGCGACACCGGCCGCCGAGGCGTCGGACGTCCTGCGCGACGGCGGCGCGGACGCCGCCTTCGTACGGCTGCCGGTCGACCGTACGGTCTTCAGCGCGATCCCCCTCTACACCGAGACGACGGTGGTCGTGGTCCCCAAGGACCACGTGGTGACGGCCGCGGAGGAGGTGACCGTCGCGGACCTCGCCGACGAGGTGGTCTTCCACCCCCTCGACGACGTCTTCGACTGGGAACGGCCGCCCGGCGAGCCCGCCTTCGAGCGCCCGGCGACGACCGAGGACGCGGTCGAACTCGTGGCGGCGGGCGTGGGCGTCCTGCTCGTCCCGCAGTCCCTGGCCCGCCTGCACCACCGCCGGGACCTCACCTACCGCCCGGTCGTGGACGCCCCCCAGTCGGCGATCGGCCTGGCCTGGCCCGAGGAGGCGACCACCGACCAGGTCGACGACCTGATCGGAATCGTCCGCGGCCGCACGGTCAACAGCACCCGGGGCCGCACCCAGCCCCCGGCGGCCCAGCCCAAGCAGCGCGGCCGTACGGAGGCGACGGGCACGGCACGCAAAGCGAAGCCCAAGCCGAAGCCGAAGCCGGCGACCGGGAAGGCAGGGAAGGCGAGTCAGCCGACCGGAAGACGGGGCAAGCCGCGGCGCCGGTCGTAACGACTGTCGTCACCGCGTCACGACCGGGAGCCGTCGGGGACCGGCCGTCGGGGACCCTCTCACCCGCCGCTACGAGGCTGCCGTGCCGGACCCGTCCGGCGGGCCGTGCGGCCGATCGACTCCACCAGGGGCAGCAGGCGGTGTGGCACCCGCTCGCGCAGCGCCACCTCCGTGCGGGTGCGGACCACACCCGGCAGGCTGATGAGCTGCTGGATCACGTCCTCCAGGTGCTCGTTGTCGCGGGCCACGACCCGGGTCAGCAGATCGCCGCCGCCCGTGATCGAGAACGCCTCCACGATCTCCGGCACGGCGGCCAGCGCGTCGCCCACGTCGTCGAGGTGCCGGTGCGTCACCTCGATGTGCACGAACGCGAGCACCGGATGGCCCAGCGCGGCGGGGGAGAGGGAGGGGCCGGTGCCGGTGATCACCCCGTCCCGTTCGAGGCGGTCCAGACGGGCTTGCAGCGTGCCGCGCGCGATGCCGAGGACGCGCGCGTACTCCCGCACACTGGTGCGCGGCTGTTCGAGGAGCAACCGCAGGATGCGGGCGTCGAGTTCGTCCACGGCCATGGTCTGTGTACCGATCTGTAGATCTGTCGATCTCCGGAGGACTGTACCAACGGCCCGGACGATGCCCCATTACTCCCGATGGGTGACAAATATTTTGCAATGTCTTTGTTTGTTCTGGGATGGTGTACTTCCGGTCCAGGCAGACGGCCGCCGCTGAGGCGCCGTCATGTTCCACGGAGGTTCGATGGACAACGGGGCATACGGGACGCAGGAGACGCACGGCGTGTACGGGCGCAGGCTGCGCGACGCGATCAGCCGCCCGGACACGACCCCGCTCATCGGCGTCTACGACATGTACTCCGCCTCGCTCGCGGCCCGGCACTACGACGGCATGTTCGTCTCCGGGTTCGGCTTCGCCGCCTCCCACTACGGGCTGCCCGACATCGGGTACATCGCCTGGCCGGACATCGTCCAGTTCACCGAGCGGCTGCGCCTCGCCTTCCCCGCCCACCACCTCCTGGTGGACATCGACGACGGATACGCCGACCCCGAGGTCGCCTGCCACGTCGTCCAGCGCCTGGAGCGGGCCGGGGCCTCCGGGGTGATCCTGGAGGACCAGAAACGGCCGCGGCGCTGCGGCCATGCCGACGGCAAGCAGATCCTGCCGCTGGAGGAGTACCTCGACAAGCTGGCCCTCGTGCTGGACAGCCGGGACGAACTGGTCGTGGTGGCCCGCACGGACGCGGTCGACGACGCCGAGGCGCTGCGCCGCGCGACGGCCCTGGCCAAAAGCGGCGCCGACGTCGTCCTCGTCGACGCGGTGCGCGACGTGGACGCGATCCGCCGCATCCGGGACGCGGTCGGCGACACCCCCCTGCTGTTCAACCAGATCGCGGGCGGCAAGTCGCCCCGGCTCTCGCTCGCCGAACTGTCGGAACTCTCCGTCGACGTGGCCATCTACAGCACGCCCTGTCTCTTCGCGGCGCACGAGGCGATCGACACCGCCCTGTCGGAGCTGAAGCGGTCCGGCGGACGGCTGCCCGACCACGCCTCCCGGCCCGGCGCGGTGGGCGTGGCCGAGGCGACCGGACTCCTGGAGCACAACATCAGCCGCCACCACGGCGCCCGCCCCTGGGCGGCCGACCCGCGGTGACGGCGGACCGCGGTGGTCCATTGGCCGCCGACCGGTGCACTCGATCCGCGTAGAAGCGGGCCAATGGCTCAGCCGTACGAGAACCGGTTGAGCCATTGGGTCCGCAGATGCTCTGATGTCCCTGTCGATGGCGCTGCGGATCCCCGCGGCGCCTCTTTCATGGGCGCGGTCGCGTGCATGGCCGGGGCGGGACCAGGAGGGGCGGGAAGACGGTGCTGCGGAGGATGTTCACGGCGCCCGACCCGCGGCGGCTGCGGTTGCGCGGCGCCGCACGGGCGGTGCTCGGGACCGGCCTGGCGGTCGCGGTGTGCGGCCTGGCCGGGCACTCGCTGACGGCGGCCGTCGTCGGCGGACTGGCCGCGCTGCTCGCCCTGTTCACCGTCACCGACGCCACCGTCCGGGCCCAGGCGCTCACCACCGCGCTGCTGCCCGCCGTCGGCTTCCCGGTCCTCGCGCTCGCGGCCGTCCTGCACGCCTGGCCACCGGCGCGCGACCTCGCGTTCCTCGCCACCGTCGGCGCGGGCGTGTACGCGCGCCGCTGGGGACCGCGCGGGCACACGCTCGGCGTGTTCGCGTTCATGACGTTCTTCGTGAGCCAGTTCCTGGGCACCACCCCCGGCCAACTGCCCAGCCTCTACGCGGCCGTTCTGCTGGCCCTGGGCGCCTCCGCCACCGTCCGGTTCGGCCTGTGGTGCTACGAGCGAAACCTGCCCCCCGCCGCACCGCCCGCCCCGCTCTCCGGCCGCGGTCTCGCGCACCCCGTCACCCGGCAGGCCGTCCAGGCCGTCGCGGGCGCCGGCTTCGCCCTCGTGGTGGGCCAATGGCTCTCCCCGGAGCGCTGGTACTGGGCCGTTGGCGCAACCTGGTGGATCTTCGTCAACACCGGCTCCCGCGGCGAGACCCTCGTCCGCGGCTTCCGCCGGATCGCGGGCACGGTGCTCGGCATCGCGGTGGGCCTGCTCGTCGCCGTACCGCTGCACGGGGCGCCCGTACCGACCGCGGCCCTCCTCGCGGTCTGCGTCTTCGCGATCTTCTACACGGCCGCGGTCTCGTACACCTGGATGATGATCGCGGTGACCGTCCTGGCCGAACTCCTGTACGGCCTGCTGGGCCTCCTCGACCCGCACCTGGTCGCCCTGCGGCTCGCCGAGCAGGGCGCCGGAGCGCTCGGCGCGGCCCTGGCGGTCGTGTTCGTGCTGCCCATCACCACCCACGTCACCACCGACGCCTGGATCGCCCGCGCCCTGCACTGCGTACGCGCCTGCGCGGCCGACGCCACCGCCCGCCTGCACGGCCGTACCGAGGCCGATCCGGCCGTCCGCGTCGCCGAGCTGGAGGCGCTGCTCGCCCGGGTCCGGCAGTCCGCCGCCCCGCTGGTGCACCCCCTCAACCCGCTGCGCGCCCGCGCGGCCCGCGCCCGCCGGGTGCTGGCCCTCCTGGACACCTGCGCCCACGAGGTGAGCGCCCTCAGCCGCGCCGCGGCTGCCCCCGCGACCACCGATCCGGCCCACCTCCGTGCCGCGTGCGACCGCGTGGAGACGGCGATCGAGGGGCTGACGGGCCAGGGCGGACAGCGACCCGCTCCGGTGCGCCCGTCGCCGTACGAGCCGCCGGCCGCCTCGGGGCCGTCGTCGTCCCCGGCCGCCCTCGACCACCTCCACGGCCTCGAACGCGCCCTGTCCGAGCTAGCCGCCCCGCTCCGCGCACCCCGGTACTCCGCTCTGGTCTAGACCGGCTGCTACCGTTCGCCGCGGAACCGAACCGGAAGGCGAGAGGGGCATGGTCATGGCGGACGGAACCGGGCGGCAACGGCGGGCGTACATCGGCTCGTTCACGTCCGCGGGCGGCCGAGGCATCCTCACCGCGGCCGTCGACGACGACAGCGGCGCGCTGACCGTCCTCGGCGGCACGGACGCCGTCCCCAACCCGTCCTACCTGGCCCTGGCGCCCGCCGGGGACGTCCTCTACGCGGTCAGCGAGCGGCCCGAGGGCGCGCTGGCGGCCTTCGAGGTCACCGGTGACGCACCGCGGCTCACCGGCCCGCCCGTCCCGGTCGGCGGCACACCCACCCACCTCGGCCTGTACGACGGCCACGTCCTGACCGCCGACTACGGCACCGGCGGCGTCACGGCGGTGCCCCTGCGCGCCGACGGCGGCCTCGCCCCGACGGCGTCCGGCACCCTCCGCCACACGGGCTCGGGACCCGACCCCGAACACCAACAGGCCCCGCACGCCCACCAGGTCGTGGCCGACCCGAGCGGGCGCTGGGCGGTGAGCGTCGACCTCGGCACGGACTCGGTGCGCGTCTGCACCCTGGACGCCACGGGTCGGCCCGTCCCGCACCGCGAAACACCCCTGCGCCCCGGCACGGGCCCCCGCCACCTGGCCTTCTCCCCGGACGGCCGGCACGTCCACGTCCTCAACGAACTGACCCCGACGCTCACCACCTGCCGCTGGGACGCGACCGGGGGCGTACTGGAGCCCGTGGCGGAGACCGACGTGCTCCCGGGCGCCCCCAAGGACCGGGCGTACCCGTCGGGCATCGCGGTGTCACCGGACGGCCGCTTCGTCTGGACGGCGACGCGCGGCGAGGACGTGCTCTCGGTACTGGAGCGGCAGGGGGAGCGGCTGCGCCTACGGGCGACCGTGCCCTGCGGCGGCGCCTGGCCCCGCGCCCTGACCGCTCACAACGGCTTCCTGTACGTCGCCAACGAGCGGTCCGGCGACGTCACTTGGTTCACGACCGACCCACGGACGGGGCTCCCGACCGCGCGAGGGTCGGTGGCGGCTCCGGCGGCGTCGTGCGTGGTGTTCGGCTGAGCACTTTGCACCCCGGTCCGGCGCAGCGCCCCTGAAAGGGGCGCGGGGACGGCAATGCGGCTCCGCCGCGTGGCGCGACAAGCCCCCACAGGCCCGCAGCCGCGCACGCTCCCCGGCGCCTCACCCGGAGGACCCGCCCGACCTCAGCGGACGGCGCCCTGCGGCTGCTGCGGAGCGATCCCCAGCGCCGTCGTGTACTTCGCCAGCACGAGCTTCCCGATCGCCGGATACGGACCGAGCGGCTCCGCCACCGCGCACCCGGCCTCCTTCGCCGCCGCGTCGAGCAGCCCGGCGTCGATCTCCGGCCCGATCAGGTACGGCGCCAGCGCCAGCTGCTGCGACCCCGACGACCGCAGCTGCTCGGCCACGGCCGCGATGGACCCCTCGGCGTCCAGCGCCGCCGCCATCACCGGTACGGCCAGCCGCGCGGCGAGCAGCATCCCGGTGATCCCGGCGGCCTGCACCGCCTCGTCGCCACCCACGGAGGCCAGGACGATGCCGTCCGCCGCGGTCGCCACGGTGAACAGCCGGGCCCGGTCCGCGCGGGCCAGACCCGCCTCGGACAGGCGGACGTGGAGCGCCTCGGCGAGCAGCGGGTGCGGGCCGAGGACGTCCGTCAGGTCGGCCGCGATCCGGCTCTCCATGACGGCCTGGCGGACCTGGCGCAACAGCGACCCGTCCGGCCCGGCCAGGAGCGGTACGACGACGGCGACGGGCCCGTCCGGCTGCTTGGCGTCCGAACCGGCGGCGCGGGCCTGCTCGTAGCGGGCGATGCGCTCCTCGGAGGCGTGGGTCAGCACCGAGCGCAGCGTGGGGAACTCGGCGTCGTCGCCGTCCAGGTAGGCGATCCGCGCGTCCAGGCCGGGCAGCTCGGAGCGGGCGATGCTCACGACCTCCTCGGCGAGGCCGCGCGTGGCGGCGCTGGGCGCACCCGGCACCACGAGAACGAGCGCGGGCGCGCCTGCGGGAGCCGCCAGCGGCTCGGGCCGGCGGTGCCGGGCGGGCTGGCGGGGGCGCGGCATTCGTACGGGCAGGCCGGAAGCGGGGCCAGTGGGGGAGCTCATGGCGCCGCATGCTACTGGTTTCCCCGCTTCCCCCGTTCGGGGAGGGTGCAGGTGAGAGGGATCCGTCCGGTTTTGTCGGGTGGGTTGTGATGGGGTGCGCACAGGGAGTGCAGGCGGCGCCCGCTTTTCGCCCTTCGGGGACCGTCTTTGTCACTGGCTGGAGCGCCGGGTCGCCGCATGCTTTCGCGTACGGCACAGGATGGCGCGGGGCGGTGGGTCCGACGGGGCGTGCGGTGGTGGAGTCAAGGTCATTTCCGGCCGTTCCGGGCCGATTCCGGGTGTGTGGAGACCCTGTGTGCGGGCCTGACGACCCGTGGGAAAAGACCTCTGTGTTTATCAGTAGAGTGGCGCGCTGTGGCAGCACGACCGTTGAGTGAACTGGTGGAGCCCGGTTGGGCGGAGGCGTTGAGTCCGGTGGCCGGACGCATCGCCGCGATGGGTGACTTCTTGCGGGAGGAGATCGCGGCCGGACGTACCTATCTCCCTGCTGGGCAGAACGTCCTGCGCGCCTTCCAGCAGCCCTTCGACGAGGTCCGGGTGCTGATCGTGGGTCAGGACCCCTACCCGACACCCGGCATGCCCGTCGGGCTGAGCTTCGCGGTCGCCCCCGAGGTCCGCCAGCTGCCCGGCAGCCTGGAGAACATCTTCCGGGAGCTGAACACGGACCTGGGACTGCCCAGGCCCTCCAACGGCGACCTGACGCCGTGGACCCGCCAGGGCGTGCTGCTCCTGAACAGGGCGCTGACGACCGCGCCCAGGCGCCCGGCGGCCCACCGCGGCAAGGGCTGGGAAGAGGTCACCGAGCAGGCGATCCGCGCGCTGGTGGCGCGGGGCAAACCGCTGGTGTCGATCCTGTGGGGACGCGACGCCCGCAATCTGCGCCCGGTCCTCGGCGACCTGCCCGCGGTCGAGTCCGCGCACCCCTCGCCGATGTCGGCGGACCGCGGGTTCTTCGGTTCGCGCCCCTTCAGCCGCGCCAACGACCTCCTCGTACGGCAGGGCGCCCAGCCGGTGGACTGGCAACTGCCGTAGCGGGCGCGGTGGTTCCTCGGGGGCTGAGGTGGTTCCTCGGGGGCTTCAGCCGATCACCGCCGCCCGTACGCACAGGACGTCCGGCAGGTGCGAGGCCAGCTGCCGCCAGGAGCCGCCGTCGTCGGCCGAGGCGTACACCTCGCCGTTGCGGTTGCCGAAGTAGACGCCCGCCGGGTCCGCGTCGTCCGTGCACAGGGCGTCCCGCAGCACGGTGCCGTAGTGGTCCTCGTCCGGGAGTCCGGCCGTGAGGGGCTCCCAGCTGCGGCCCGCGTCCTCCGTACGGAAGACGCGGCAGCGGCGGTCGGCGGGGACGCGGTCGGCGTCCGCGTTGATCGGGAACACGTACGCCGTGTCCCCGCGGTGCGGGTGCGTGGCCGCCGCGAAGCCGAACGTGGAGGGCAGCCCCGCGCCGATGTCCGTCCAGTGCGCGCCCGCGTCGTCGCTGCGGTACACCCCCCAGTGGTTCTGCAAGTAGAGCCGGTCCGGGTCCGCCGAGTCCTGGGCGATCTTGTGCACGCACTGCCCGAACTCCGGGTTCGGGTCGGGCAGGAACACCGCCGAGACCCCGGAGTTCGACGGCGCCCAGCTCGCGCCGCCGTCCTGGCTGCGGAACACCCCCGCCGTGGAGACCGCCACCGTCACCGCCTTGGGGTCGCGCTTGTCGGTGACCACGGTGTGCAGGCCCTCGCCACCGCCGCCGGGCACCCACTTGTCGCGCGTGGGGTGCTCCCACAGGGGCCGTACGAGGGAGAAGCTCTCGCCGCGGTCCTCCGAGCGGTACAGCGCGGCCGGTTCCGTGCCCGCGTACACCACGTCGGGTTCGGCGGCGGCCGGGTGCAGCTGCCACACCCGCTCCAGCGAGGCGCCCGTGTCCTGGGGGAACTTCACGGCGGGCGCGGCCGGTGCGGTCCAGGTGCGGCCCAGGTCGTCGGAGTGGAAGACGGACGGACCCCAGTGCGCGGAGTCCCCGCCCGCCAGCAGCCGCGGCGTCGGACCGCGGGTGTCGACGGCGACCGAGTACACGGCCTGCGCGTTGAAGTACGGACTCTCGTCGAACTCCCAGGCGCCGCCCCGCCGCCGTCCGATGAAGAGCCCCTTGCGGGTGCCCACGGTGAGCAATACGTCAGTCATGCCGACCACCTCCGAAACGCCTCTGTTCCAGACATGGGCCAGTCTGCACCCCACCACTGACAGTCTCCTCCGAGCACGGCTGCGCCGCAGGCCGGAGGGGGTGGAGCGGACGCGCCGCGGTGTCGGCGGCAGCGGTGGACACGATCGTTTCCCGGCCAGGAGCGGGCGGGGCCCGGACCTCGGCCGCCCTTCCGTGGTCGACTGGCTTGACGCACGTCACGTGAGCATCGTGAGAACGACTCGCGTATGGCGCGTATGGGAAGGCGGTCCGCGTGTCCGTGGGTTCGTGAGGAGGATGCCGACAATGGTGGCATTCCGTGTCCGGAGTCCGAAGGTGTGGCTGTGGCGCTGGCGGCGCAATCCGCTCAGACGCCCCAGCGACCGGCTGGAGGCATGGGTCGTACTGGTCGCCTGGGCGGTCACGGTGGTGGGCGGGGTGCTCGCGGGGATCGCGGCGACGCACTCCGT
This sequence comes from Actinobacteria bacterium OK074, assembly GCA_001298575.1. Classification (GTDB taxonomy): domain Bacteria; phylum Actinomycetota; class Actinomycetes; order Streptomycetales; family Streptomycetaceae; genus Streptomyces. The sequence goes on along the minus strand of LJCV01000248.1, from coordinate 52,395 downwards.
GGCGCACGGGCTCGCCCAGGAACGGGCCGAGTGGCGGCCGGTGACCGCCCGGCTCACCGAGGCGGCGCCGCAGCCGTCCTCGACGAGCGGGTCGGGCTCCGCGTCCGGTGAACGGGTGTGGGCGCCGGTGCGCTGGACGGGCGCGGACGGCTCCGTCCACACCGGTCAGGCGCGGGTCGCCCTCGGCAGTTCGAAGGGCTCGCCGGTGACCGTCTGGACCGACCGGCACGGCCTGCTGGTGACGAAGCCGGCGACCCGTTCGGAGGCGGAGGTCCGGGCCACGATGGTCGGCATCCTCGCGGGCGTGGCCGCGGCGGCGGTCCCGTTCGCCGGCGGACGGCTGGCCCGGGGCCGCCTGGAGCGTCGCCGGCTGGACCAGTGGGACGCGGCCTGGGCCCGCTTCGGCCCGACCTGGGGGCGCAAGCCGGGCTGAGGCACGAACGGACGAGTGCGAGTACGTGTACGAGTACGGGGCGCGGGCCGTGGGCCGTGGGCCGTGGGCGGGCCCGCGCCCCCGTATCGGCGGCACACGCGCGTGGACGTGCCCCGGGGGTACGCGCGCGTGGCCCGGTCTCAGCCGTACGCGCGTGTGACCCGGTCCGGGCCGTACGCGCGCGTCAACCCGTCGTCCCCCTACGCCGTGACCGGGGCCCCGCCCTCCGCCACGGTGGTGTCGCCGGACTCCGAGGCGGGCTCCGCGACCGTGCTCCCCGGCAGGTGGTTGAAGAGCAGGTTCAGCACGATCGCGGTCAGGCAACCCGCGCTGATCCCGCTGTTCATGACGGTCTGGAACCAGTCCGGGAACCGCGCGTAGATCGTCGGCACCCCGATCGGCAGCATGCCGACCCCCACCGAGACGGCCACCACCGTCAGGTTGTGGTTGCCCTTGAAGTCCACCTGGGTCAGGGTCCGCAGCCCGCTCGCGCTGACCGTGCCGAACATGACCAGGCCCGCCCCGCCGAGCACGGGCGCCGGTACCGCGGCGACCACCGCGCCCAGCTTGGGCAGCAGTCCGAGCAGGACCAGCATGACGCCGGAGGTGGCCACCACCCAGCGGCTGCGCACCCGGGTCATGCCGACCAGGCCCACGTTCTGCGCGTACGCCGTGTACGGGAAGGTGTTGAAGACACCGCCGAGGAGGGTCGACAGGCCGTCCGCGCGCAGCCCGTCGGCGAGCGTGCGGGGCCCGACCTCGCGGTCGGTCAGCTCGCCCACGGCGAGCAGGTCACCGGTCGTCTCGGTCATCGTCACCAGGGCGACCACCAGCATGGAGGCAATCGCGGAGGCGTGGAAGGTGGGCGTGCCGAAGTGGAACGGCGTGCTGATGCCCACCCAGTCGGCGTCCGAGACCCCGCTGAAGTCCGTGAACCCGGACGGCACCGCGACCGCGAGTCCCACCACGATGCCCACCAGCACCGCGATCCGGCTCAGGAACACCGGCGCGAACCGCTGCACCCCGAGCACCACCAGGAGCACGAAGCCCGCGAGCGCCACGTTCTTCGGCGCCCCGAAGTCCTTGGAACCCGACCCGCCGGCCACCCAGGCGCCCGCCGCAGGCAGCAGCGTGAGGCCGATGATCAGGATCACGGTGCCGGTGACCAGCGGCGGGAAGAACCGCAGCAGCCGTCCGAAGACCGGGGCGAGCAGCACGATCGCGAGCCCGGCCACGATCACCGAGCCGTAGACCGCGGGCAGTCCGCCGCCCGTCGTGCCGATGAGCACCATCGGCGACACGGCCGCGAAGGTGCAGCCCTGCACGATCGGCAGCCGGACGCCGAACCGCCAGAAGCCGACGCACTGGACGAGCGTCGCGACCCCGCAGACCAGCAGGTCCGCGGTGATCAGGTAGGTGAGGTCGGTGGCCGACATCTTCAGGGCCGAACCCACGACCAGCGGTACGGCCACGGCGCCGGCGTACATCGCGAGCACGTGCTGGAGGCCGAAGGCGAGAAGATGGCGTAGGGGCGGTATTTCGTCGACGGGATGCGTCGTTGCCATGGGGACACTCCGGAGCGGCGGTGGGCGGGGACGGGGAAGCGCGGGGGACAGGACGAGACCGTAGGCCGCTTGAACAATTTGTTGTTTTCTGGGCTGTTGCCGGTGTGTGTCGTGGCCGCCCGCCGTCCACGTGTGCCACTCGGCCGCCGGGGTGTGGCCCGTCGCGGCGGCGTGCGAGCCTATTCGCATTGAATGTGATCATTCGCTTACGTTGCGTATGTGCTCAAAGCATCGTTTCTTAATCTTTCCGATCGCCGCTGGCCCGACGGTGTCGTCTCGGTGTGGCCCGCCTGGGAAGTGCGGGAGCAGGACGGCACCCTGGCGTGGTTCAACGCGAGCCTGACCTTCACCGACGGCGCCCGGGTCGACGTCCTCGCCGTCGTGACCGGTGCGGGGGTGTCGATCGAGGACGTACGGTCCCAGCCGCCCCTCTCGCTCGACGACCTCGCGGTGCTCCCGGACTGGATCGAGGGCCCGCTCTTCGACGCCTGCGGTACGGCGGAGCCGTCGGACGAGCAGTCGTCCTCGCGGCGGGCCCGCCCGTCCTGGCCGCGCGGTGTCGAGGGACGGCGGCTGGTGGCCGAGGAGTACCGCGCGGCCCAGGACGAGGGCGTCGATCCGGTGCTCGCGGTGATGAGCGCGACCGGCCACAGCCGGCGCAGGGCGCTCAGGCTGATCGCGGGGGCGCGGGACGAAGGGTTTCTGACGCCACGTCACGCCCGGCGCTGAGCAGAGGAGTTGGGCAACAGCGATGCGGTGCGGGCGAGTTGGAGCGCTGCCGCTACTTCGGCTGGTCCGGGCCGGGCGTCCGTGCGCGGCGGCGGCCGTCGTCGAACCCCTCGCCGGGCGGGGTATGGCCGGTCGTCCCGAAGAACCGCGACACGTCCGCGGCGCAGGCCGAGTCGCGCACCTCGTCGGCACCGCCCTCGTGGTCCGGCGGGGTGCCCTGCTCCCAGTCCAGGCCGTAGCGCCGGAACAACTCCGCGCGCAGTACCGGCAGTTGCATGGGCACCCCCGGGACCAGGGACGCGAACACCGCGCCCATCAGCAGGGCGCGCAGCATCGGGTAGTCGGTGTCGGCGTCCGTCGAACCGTGCCGGGCGACCGTCTCCCGCAGCAGTTCGGCCAGCCGCCGTTGCTCCGGGCACTGCACGAAGCCCTCGCCCTGGAGGATCCCCGCCATGTGGTGCCGCATCAGCAGCGGATGGTCGCGGGCCAGCCCCAGGATCGCGTCGATGGCCCGCGCCATCCGCTCGTGGCCGTCCTCCGTGCGGGGTTCGCGCTCCAGCGCCTCCGCCAGGGTGCCGTGCATCAACCGGTGCACGGCCGACTGCACGAGCTGCCGTTTGCCGGGAAAGTAGTACGACACCAATCCCCGGGCGGAACCCGCGCGATCCGCGATGTCGGCCAAGGTCGTGGCGTCGTACCCACGCTCGCCGACGAGTTCGACCGCCGCGTGCAGAAGCCGTTCCCGGGAACGCCGCCGTAATTCTTCATTGACCGAGGCGCTGCGCGGGGACATCCTGTAACTCCTGCGTTGACTGGCTGCCAGCCAATATACTCAGCGCTTCCCGGCCCCGCTCCCGGCGCGAGCGGACCCGGGACCGGCGCCCGCCCTGGGCCACGCGGGGGATGGCCCAGGGCGGCCCGGCGGGGTCAACTCCCGTGCGTGCGCCGCCCTCAGCCGACCAGGTCGAGCACCGGCCACAGCGCGTCCGGGCGCTGCTCCACCGGCAGATGGTCCACGAAGTGCACCTTGCAGCCCAGCGACGCCGCACCCCCGTCCGCCCGCCGGTTGTCCCCGACCATCAGCGTGTTCTCCGGCGCCGCCCCGAGCATCTCGCAGGCGACCGCGAACAGCCGCGGATCCGGCTTCTGGACGCCGTGTTCGTACGACAGCACGTACGCGCCCACGTACCGGTCCAGCCCGTGCTCGCGGAAAATCGGGCGCAGGTCCCAGCCGATGTTGCTGACCACGCCGACGGGGGTCCCTCGGTCGCACAACGCCTCCAGCACCTGGGCCGCGTCGGGGTAGGGCCGCCAGGCCGCCGGGGTCATGTGGCGGTCGTACAGGGCGTCGTGCAGGGCGGGGTCGGGCAGGGACACCAGGCGGGACATCCCGGAGTACGCGGCCCGGTGCAACTCGGCGCTCTCGTCCCGGACTTGCCACACCCCGGCGAGCTCCGCGGGCACCGGCAGCGACGGTTCGGCCCCGCCGGGCAGCGCGCCCGCCGCCTCCAGCCGCCGCGCCGCGTCGAGCAACTCCGGCTCGGGCAGGGTGACATGGGAGTCCGCCAGTACGGCGCGCAGCCAGGACTCGGCCGACTCGATGCGGAAGAGGGTCCCGGAGAAATCGAAGAGCACGGCATCCATCGAACGGATCTTAGCCGGGCCGGGGTTTGGCCGAACCGGCGGTCGAACCAGCCGGTGAGATCGGCCGGCCGAACCAGCCGGTCGGATCGGCCGGCCGAACGGGCCGGTTGAACGGGCCGGTTGAACGGGCCTGGCGAATCGGTCGGCCGGATCGGTGGCGCTCGTGAGTTCGACATCGGTACTGTGCGTGACCGCGTCCGTCCCGGGCAGAACATGCGCGACAACCGCTGTGCCCGCACGCCGACTTGGAGGCCGCCCATGCCCGTGCACGTCTGTTCGCTCATCGTCGACGTACCCCAGCCGATCCCGAACGACGGCGAATACCACGTGCTGCGCTTCCCGTTCACCGCCGAGTCGTACGACGCGTACACCATGCACCAGGCCGTGCAGCCGGACGGGACCACGGTCACCGACTGGAGCACCAGCGACCGCAGCGGGCTGATCTGGCCGGACCAGGACGGCTGGGGCTCGCTGACCGGCGTCATCTACTGGGACAGCGGCGACTACACCGAGGTCAGGGACCGGTTCGTGCGCGATCCGCTCAACCTGTCGACCGGGTACGACTCCACCGCCACCGAGGACTGGGCCATCACCCCCGGCGGCCAGTACCGGCACAAGAGCCACGAGATGTTCGTCCACCCCGGCACCCCGGTCTCGCTCATGGTCCGGCAGAACGCGAGCACGGCGGTGGCGGTGTCCTTCGCCGAGTTCAAGCTGGCGATCCACACGTGAGGGGCTGAGCCCCGGCCTACTCGGGCTCGGCGCGAGCCGCCGGACTCCTCCGCTCGTACGTCGCCACCGCCAGCGCGACGAACAGCGCCCCCAGCAGCCACCCGCCGAGCACGTCCGACGCCCAGTGCACGCCCAGCCAGATCCGGGTCAGCCCGACGCCCACCACGGAGACCACGGCGAGGGTCACGGCCGTGCGCCACAGGGCGGCACCGGCACCGTAGCGGCGCAGCAGCCACAGCAGCAGGCCGCACACGACCGTGGCGGTCAGGGCGTGCCCGGAGGGGAAGGCCGCGTAGCCGGCGGAGTCGACCGGGTCGGGCCACCGGGGGCGGGGGCGGCCGACCGCCGCCTTGAGCGACTGCTGGACGAGCGTGCCCAGCGCGCAGGTGACGGTCACCCACAGCGCCAGTCGCCAGGCGGAGTGCCGCCACAGCAGCCATCCGACGGCGACCGCGGCCAGCAGTCGCATGGTCGTGGGGTCCCACACCCAGTCCGTGAGGACGCGGAACACGTGCGTGGTGCCGCGGTCCTCGACGGCCCAGCGGTGCGTGGTGCGGGCGATGCGGCCGTCGAGGTCCATGAGCGGCCGCCAGGAGACCGCGACCAGCAGCAGGAGCAGCCCCGACGGTACGGCGAGCGCGAGCGCGGCCCGGGCCGCGGTGCGGGGGTCCGGCGGGCGGGGCGGCGAGTGGACCGGCGGGGTGTGCATGATCCGATCCTCGCCGAACGGGGACGGTCGGGGCCAGCGCGGTGGGGTGGGACGGTCGGCGGCGAGCGTGTCCGCGCTCCTCCTGGCGCCGCCCGGACCCGACCCGGCGGTCTACCCCAGCGCCCGCAGCCCCGGCACCAGCGCCACCAGAACCGGGATCGCCGGGACGAGCGCGGCAGCCGCCGTCAGGCGCAGTCGGTGCACGGCGGGGAGCCGGTCCGGGGGTGTGAGGAGGCGGTGGACGCGCTGGGGGACATGGGCCTGCGGGGTGGGGCAGGGGCCGAACACGCCCCGGTCCTCGTTGAGTTCGACCAGGGCGAGCGCGGTCGTCAGCCGGCCGAAGCGGCGCGATGCCATGTCGTCCGCGGCGAGTTCGACCAGCCGGTGCATCTCGTCGCGGAACGCGGCGAACACCGGCACCTGGGGGAAGCCGTTGGCGAGCGCGGCCGAGGAGTGCAGCAGCCAGTCGTGCCGGGCCCGCGCGTGCCCCTGCTCGTGCGCGAGCACGGCCTCCAGCTGACGGCCCTTCAGGCGGCGCAACGCGGCTGTGGTGACGACGAGTCGGGGCGCCGCACCCGGCAACCACCAGGCGTCGGGCCGTTCGCCCTCCAGGACGACGAGCCGGTCCTCGCCGTGCGTCTCGCCCGGCAACAGCGGTGCGCGCTCGACGAGTTCGGCCCGGCTGCGCCGAAGTCGCCGTCGGGCCCGGGCCACTTCCTGCACCAGCATCCACGCGGTCCACAGCCCGCCGCACGCCAGCGCGACGGCGGTCGCGGCGGCCCAGGGACCGCCCGCGCTCAGCGCGTACGCCTGCACCACCGACTGCGGCGCGGACGCGAACACATGCCCCCGGACGGCCTCCCAGGCGGCGGACGCGCTCAGCGTCATCGACAGCGCACAGCACAGCAGTACGGCGACGACCACGCACTGCCACAGCCAGAGGGCGACCACGGGTTCCCGGTCCGGCCAGTCGGCGCGCGCGAGGAGCCGCGGCGCGATGACGGCGGCCAAGGCGCCCAGCGTCAACAGTGCCGCGGGGACCAACATGCCCCGCAGCCTATGAGCCGCCCGGCGCCGGGCGATACGTACTGTCGAGCCAAAGTGACGTACGCCACGGTTTCGTACAGTGATCACACAGCTCGTGATCACAGGGTGAGCAGCATCGCCAGCATCCCCAGCGCCATGGACAGCCGGCAGGCGCGCGCCAGTTCGGGCCGGTCGCGCCAGCCGCCGACGCCCCCGATGCCTCCGCCCTTTCCGCCGGCACCGCCCGCCACCGCGGGTATCGGTACCAGCCGGGCGCCGGACCACAGCACGTACCCCGCGAAGTAGACGAGCAGCACTCCGGTCACGACGGGAAGCCCCGCCGTGCCGCCGTGCTCGTGGTGCCCGGGGGCCGTGGCCATCGTGGCCGCCATGTAGACCATCGCGACGGTGCCCAGCAGGTGGTGCAGGTGGTGGGTGTCGGCGCGCGCCGCCCACAGCGCCCGTACGGCGGCGGCGCCGAAGACCGCCGTGTACCCGAGCCAGGCCCAGCGCGGCGCCACCGCCACCGCCGCGGGCACGGCCATCACCGCCATGCCGAAGCCCATCAACGCCTCGCCGCCCGCGGCCCGGCGCTGTTCCTCGACCGCGCTGCGCATCCGCAACAGGCAGTAGGCACCGGTCGCCGCGCACAGCGCGACCAGCAGCCACCCCGCCGCAGCAGCTCCGTGCACCCGTTCGCCTCCCCCGGACTTCCCCGACTTCCCCCGGCGTCCGTCCCGTTGCCGGACGGTCGGTGTCGGACGATCGGTCAAGTCATGCCCGGGTCCGACGGTGCGCACGCAAGCGCACAGGGGTACGCGGGGGAGCGCGGGTTGACGACGGTCCACCCGGCGCGCCCCCAAGAGCCCCGGACGCCGCACCCCCGAGAACAAGGTGATCACCGCCCGTTGACACGCCCCGCGCCCCACTCCTACGTTCGGGCGGGCCGGTTCGGAAACTCGGCCGCCGTACGAAATCGCGAACAGGTCTGGTGCGAACAGGCCCGCTGTCCAAAGAGGTGCACCCGCGCATGCCGAACCCGCCCGCCACGCCGCCCCGGACGACCGCCTCGACAACCGGAACCCCCGCCCCGACCGAGACACTCACCATCGACCTGGGCACCGACACCGGCCCCTTCCACGGCGGCGCGAGCGGCACGCTCTACGGGCTGTACGGCGACGGCGTGCCCAGCCGCAACGCCGTCGAGGGCATGTACGTGCGCACGGTCGCCACCAAGGCCCAGGACGGCGTCCAGCACCCGGGCGCCGACGCGCTCGACGTACTGTGCCCGTTCGTCGAGGCGGGCGGCCGGGACGTCTACGTCTACATGACCGACATCTACCGCGGCTTCCCCTACCAGTGGCCCGGCGCCACCGGACCCGAACGCCTCGCGGACTTCCGGGCGAGCGTCGAGCGGCAGGTCGAACAGGTCCTGACGGCGGGGGAGTTGGCCTCCCACGTCGTCTACGTGCCGTTCAACGAGCCCGAGGGCAACATGTTCGGCACGGAGGAGTGGAGTTACGACGGCGTCTCCTGGCGCGAGGATCCCCGGCACTACTTCGCGGCCTGGACGGACCTCCACCACCTCATCAGGCGCCTCCACCCGGGCGCCCGTATCGCCGGCCCCAACACCTGCGTCCTGTACGACGAGGTGCGCGGCTTCCTGGAGTTCGCCCGGGACCACGCCGTCCTGCCCGACGTCGTCACCTGGCACGAGCTGTCGTCCCCGGACGAGATCCGCACGAACGTTGCCAAGTACCGTGCGCTGGAAGAGGAGTTGGGCATCGGTCCGCTCCCGGTCAACATCAACGAGTACGCGCACAACTACCACTTGTCGGTGCCGGGCCAGATGGTGCAGTGGATCGCCGCGATCGAGGAGTCCAAGGTCGACGCCGACATGGCGTACTGGAACATCGACGGCAACCTCAACGACTCGGTGGTGGAGGCGAACAAGGGCAACGGCCAGTGGTGGCTGTTCAACGCCTACGGCCGGATGACCGGCAACACGGTACGGGTGACCGCGCCGCACCCCAACGTCCAGTACACCCTCCAGGGGCTCGCCACCGTGGACCGGGACAACCGCCAGGCCAGGGCGCTGTTCGGCGGCGGCAGCGGGGCCGCCGACATCGTCTTCGCACAGGTCCCCGAGGACGTCTTCGGCACCGCCGTCCACCTCGCCCTGTACGAGATCCCGTGGACCGGCCAACTCGGCGTGTCCGCCGAGCCGTTGCTCCTCCAGACCCGCGAACTGCCGGTCGTGGACGGCGCGGTGACCCTGCCGCTCACCGGACTCGACGACATGTCCGCCTACCAGGCGATCCTCTCGCCCGGAAGCCGCGGCGGCCACGGTGACCATGGCGACAACGCCACGCCGTCGACGACGAGTTGGCGGCGCTCGTACGAGGCCGAGGACGCCGCGCACACGGGCGACGCGTACGTGCTGCACGGCCCCGAGGGCTCCCCGGAGCACGTCGACCGGTTCGCGACCTCCGGCGGGCACCACGTCGGCGGCCTGCGCACCGGCTCCGACCTCGTCCTCTCCTTCGACGTCGAGGTCCCGGCCGACGGCACGTACGACCTGACGGTCCTGGCGGGCTCGCACAACCTGGCCGACCTCGTACGGGAGTCGGGCCCCACCACCGCCTTCCTGCGCGTCGACGGCCGTGAACCGAGGGAGTTGAGGCTCCCGCTCGGCTACAAGCCCGCCGTGTGGGGCCGCACCACCACCCGTCTGCCGCTGACGGCCGGCGCCCACACCCTCACCCTGGCCGCCCACGACCCCGAACTCGGCGCCACCCGGGGCGACGCCACCGTCGACCGCATCGACCTGGCCCTGCGCGAGGAGAGCGCACCGGACGCCGGGTACAAGGCCGCGTACGCCGTCCTGGGCGCCGGAGCCCGGACCGAGCGGACCGCGAACGCCACGGGACCCGGCGCCGCCGTACTGCCCCGGGGCGCCACCGTCACCTTCTGGGTGCACGCGGCGGACGACGGCGAGGCCACGGTGACGATCCGTCAGCTCGGCGGCGGAGAAGGCGACTTGACCGTCAACGGCGAGGAGGCCGGGCCGGTCACCGGCGGTGCGCCCAGGGCGCTGTTCCTCGCGGGAGGCATCAACAAGCTGACCGTGACGGCCACTTCGGAGTCACTCGTCCTGGACCGGCTGCTGGTCGGACCGGGACGCGGGCACCTCACCGGCACGATGTACCCCGCCGAGAACGGCACCCTGACCGGGACCGCCCGGGTGACCGGGGCGTACCCCTTCGCCAGCGGGGGCAAGGCGGTCGACGGTGTCGGCCACGGCACGGACAACGCGCTGACCCTCACCGTCACCGTCGCCCGCACCGGCAGGCACGCCCTGACGATCCGCTACTCCAACGGCGAACAGCCCCCGGCCACCCACTACAACCCGGACCCCGTCTGCCGCCACGCCGACCTCTCGGTCAACGGCGCCGAACCGCGGCGGATCCTGTTCCCCACCACCTTCCACTTCAACAACTTCTGGGACCTCACCGTCCCGGTCACGTTGACGGAGGGCCCCAACACGCTGACCTTCACCGCCGACGAACGCCCCGACTTCGACGGCGCCACACGCGACGAACACGGGCAGCGCTCCGCGTACGCCCCCGTCGTCGACCGGGTGACGGTGACACCACTCGCGTGACGGGGGCGAGCAACCGCGGTGCTACAGAACGTCGTTGGCCGTGCGCCGGTAGGTCGAGCGGCGGTCCTCGATGTCGGTCCAGCGGTCGCCGTAGACGTTCTGCGTGATGGCGGGATCCCGCAGGAAGTCGTGCGGGAAGCCCAGCGACACGGCGCTCACCTCGTCCAGGCGGGCCACGGCGTCCGCGTCGAGGCGGACGTCGACGCTCGCCAGGTTCTCCACGAGCTGGCTCACCTTGGTGGCCGCGATGATCGGCACGACGTTGCCGGGGCGGCCGAGCAGCCAGGCCAGGGCGACCTGGGCCGGGCTCCAGCCGCCCTGTTCGGCGACGTCGAGGACCGCGGTGATCACCTCGTCCTCGTTGTGGCCCGGGTGGTCGACGCCGGTCGTGGTGACGCGGCCACTCTCGCCGCGCCGGTACTTCCCGGTGAGCTTGCCGGCCGCGAGCGGTGCCCACGCGAACACCGCCAGGTCGAACGCCCGCGCCTGCGGCAGCAGTTCACGTTCCGCAGTGCGCTCCAGCAGGTTGTAGCGCAGCTGCGAGCCGGCGAACGCCGTCCAACCCCGCAGCTCGGCAAGGGTGTTGGCCTGCGCGATCTCCCACGCGGGCCAGTCGGACACGCCGACGTACAGCACCTTCCCGGACCGGACGAGGTCGTCGAGCGCCCGCATGACCTCGTCCACGGGGGTGAAGTTGTCCCGCGCGTGCACCCACAGGACGTCGACACGGTCGGTGCGCAGCCGGGCGAGGCTGGCCTCCACCGACTGCACCAGGTTCTTGCGGTGGTTGCCGGCCGCGTTCACATCGCCCTTGCGGATCCCGCAGGTGTACTTGGTGGCCAGCACGAACTCGTCGCGGCGGCCTTCGAGAAGCTCGCCGAGGATCGACTCCGAGCTGCCGTCGGTGTAGTTGTTCGCGGTGTCGACGAAGTTGCCGCCCGCGTCCGCGTACGTGTCGAGGACGCGGGCGCTGGTGTCCTTGTCCGTGCCCCAGCCCCAGTCGTCACCGATGGTCATGGCGCCAAGACTCAGGTCGCTCACCCGCAGACCGGTCCTGCCGAACAGTGTGTAACGCACGTGGTTCCCTTCGAGCGGTCCGTACGGGTCGTGCGGCCGACGTTAGGAGTTGGAGCACACTTCAACGCAAGTGCCGTACCGCACAAGGTGGTTCAGATGCCCGGGCGGTAGCGCAGCGGGTGGTCCGCGGGGATCTCCACGAGCACGATCTCGGTGCCGTCCGGGTCCGCGATCCACATCTCGACCAGTCCCCACGGCTCCTTGACCGGCGGCCGCACGACCGGGACGCCCGCTGCCGTCAACTCCTCGTGCGCCGCGTGCGCGTCGGCCACCTGGACCCACAGCTTGACCGCGGGCGAGGGCGGGGTGTCCGAGCGGCCCGCGACCTCCAGGAACCCGCCGCCGAGGAAGTAGACCGTCCCGCGCTCGACGCCCGTGCCGAACTCGCGGTAGACGGCGAGGCCGAGTTGCTCACCGTAGAAACGGCGGGACCGCTCGGGATCGGTCGGACGGAGGAGGACGCGGCTGCTGAGTACATGGACCATGGTCATCGAGCGTAGCGCTCCGCGGGGAGGCAGGTACTTCGACTGCGGGTGTGTTGTGGCTGGTCGCGCCCACGCGGCGGAGCCGCATGTCAAACACAGCCCCGCGCCCCTTTGGGGCACTGCCGAACCGCATCGAGTGTGATCGGGGAGCAGCTAGGCTCAGAGGTGCCCGAGCCGTGTCGCAGAATCGGAGAGCTGTAGATGGACGCCACCCCCGCCCCGCCCCTCCGCGACGCCACCGACGCGGACGTCGACGCGCTGGTCGCGCTGATCGAGTCGGCCTACCGCGGGGACAGCAGCCGGACGGGCTGGACCACCGAGGCGGACCTCCTCGAAGGGCAGCGGACCGACCCGGAGGGCGTGCGCGCGGTGATCAAGTCGCCCGACAGCCGGCTGCTGACCGTCGAGCGCGAGGGTGCGATCGTCGCCTGCTGCCAGCTCGAACACCGCGGTGACCACGCCTACTTCGGCATGTTCGCGGTCAGCCCCGCGTGCCAGGGGGACGGCCTGGGCAAGACGGTCATCGCCGAGGCGGAGCGCGCGGCCCGCGAGACCTGGGGCGCGACCGAGATGCACATGACCGTGATCGTCCAGCGCGAGGACCTCATCGCCTGGTACGAGCGCCGCGGCTACCGCCGTACGGGACGGATGATCCCGTTCCCGTACGGCGACGAGCGCTTCGGCATCCCGCAGCGGGACGACCTGCGCTTCGAGCTGCTGATCAAGGAACTCGGCTGAACGCCACGCGGCCCACGGCCCGGCCGAGCGGCGCGGCAGGCGTCACGCCGTGAACTCGCGGTCTACGCAATGACGTCGCGGTCTACGCCGTGAACCGCCCCGTCCGCTTGATCTCCGGATAGTCAGTCGTCGCCCCGTCCAGCTCCAGGGCCCGTACCAGCCGCAGGTGGTCCTGGGTGTTCACCACCCAGCCGATGATCCTCAACTCCGCCTTGCGCGCGTGCTCGACGGTCTCCAGGGTCAGGCGGCGGATGTTGAGGACGAGGGTGGTGGCCCCGACGGCGGTGGCGCGTTCCACGACGTCGGGGCCGTAGCGGCTGGCGACCAGCGCGGTGCGCACGCCCGGGACGAGGCGGGCGATCTCGGCGAGGGCCTCGTCGTGGAAGGAGAGCACCTCCACCCGCCCGGTCAGGTTCCGCGCGTGCATGACCTCGGCCAGTGCGCGCGCCGCCCGGATGTCCTTGATCTCGGCCTGGAGCGGCGCGCGCACCGCGTCCAGGACCTCCTCGAAAGTGGGGATCCGCTCGCCCCGGCCCGCGTCGAGCGCGCGCAGTTCCGCGAGGGTCTTGTCGGCGATGGCTCCCGTTCCGTCGGTCGTGCGGTCCACGTCGGCGTCGTGCATGACGACGAGGGCGTCGTCCTTGCTGAGGTGCAGGTCGAGTTCGATGAGGTCGAGGCCCGCGTGCTCGGCGGCGACGAAGGACCGCAGAGTGTTCTCGGGTTCGACACCCATGACTCCGCGGTGACCGATGGTGAGGAAGTTCAAGGTTCCACTCGCTTCCCGTCGACGGCGGCTCGGCTGCCACGCCCCGCATCCCGTCGCGACGCGGCAGGCCGCAGCCTAACCGCCACGCTCCGCGATGAAACCCCTCGGACACGGGCCGAATGGCGAGGTCTCGTCGCCCGGCCCCGCACCGGAGCTCGTACCGCGCAAGCAGCCGCATAAACCGAACTCGGCAGGAAAAAAATCGGAATGAACGGGCTGTGACGAGAGGATTTCCCAAGATCGCCCTTGCTAGGTGAAACCTTGTCCGCATACCGTGGTCCTACGCGAGGTTCTCCCGGGGAGGCTGGGTCATGACGGAAATTCTTGTGCGGGCGACGGCGGAGGGAGTGGTTCCTTCGCAGGTCAGGGTCGTGGAGCAGCCCGCCTGGGCGGTGCTCAAGGACGCCGTGGAGCGGATCAGGCCCTGGCAGTCCAAGGACGGCTCGATCGACTTCGACGCCGAGGGCGCCCCGGCCGCCGCCGACGCGGAAGCGGCCGTACGCGGCGCGATCGACGCGGTCACCCGGCTCGCGCCCCTGCTGCCGCACGACGCCGCCTACCACGCCGCCCTCGTGGGCGACCTGCGCCGCTGGGCCGACGACGGCTTCGGCGTCCCCGACTTCCTCGACTCGCTGCTCGCCTTCCAGCCCGCCGCGCACCGCCGCGACGGCCTCCAGCACCTCGTCGTCTTCCCGATGTACACGCAGAACGGCAACCCGGACCGCAACCTCGAAGCGGTCGTGCTGCGCATGGTCTGGCCCGACTGGCTGGCCGAACTGGAGCGCACCCGGTACGACAACCCGCTCTTCTGCGGCATCACCTTCGAGGACTTCACCTCCGGCTACGACACCAACTCCGCCGTCCTCTTCCCCGAGACCATCGCCGTACGCGAGGCGCCGGAACGATTCTCCTGGGGCGGCATCTTCTGCGACCGCGAGGCCGCCCGCTTCCGCCGGGTCACCGAGGCCGCCGTCGGCATCCTGGGCCTGCGACTGCCCGACGACGTCGCCGCGCTGGTCCACGACCAGAAGCGCTGCGAGGAGGCGTTCGTGCTGTGGGACATGGTCCACGACCGCACCCACAGCCATGGCGACCTGCCCTTCGACCCGTTCATGATCAAGCAGCGCCAGCCGTTCTGGATGTACGGCCTGGAGGAGCTGCGCTGTGACCTCACCGCCTTCAAGGAGGCCGTGACACTCGCGGACGAGGGCGTCCCGCAGGCCCGGGACGTGCAGTACGCGATCCTCTTCGACCGCATGTTCCGCTTCCCGGTCACGGGCGAGCGCGTGCGCAACTACGACGGCCTCGGCGGCCAGCTCCTCTTCGCCTACCTGCACCAGCACGACGTCGTCCGCTGGACCGACAACAAGCTGCACATCGACTGGCAGCGCGCCCCCGAGGTCACCAACCAGCTCTGCGCCGACATCGAGAAGCTGTACAAGGACGGCATCGACCGCCCCAAGCTCGTGCACTGGTTCGCCGGATACGAGCTGGTCGCGACCTATCTCGCCCCGCACCCGGGCTCCCGCTGGGCCAAGGGCCCCGACGCCCTGGACCTGAACCAGCCGCCCCGCAAACTCGTGGACGACGTGCTTCCGGACGAGTTTCCGCTGAGCATGTTCTATGAGGCCCTGTCCAAGAAGCTCAAGAACGTGATCGCCTCCACGAAGGGCATCACGGCGGACAGCGCCGAGCGGATCGCCGCGTGAGCGACCGCGCTACCGAGAACACGGCTCAGGAGGCGAGGACCATGGGGAACGGCGCTCTCAGCGGTGCGGTGATCGCGGTGGCCGGAGCGGGCGGACCCGCCGGCCGGGCGACGCGCCGCCGGCTGGCCGAGGCGGGCGCGACCGTCGTCGCCGCGGACAACGACCCCGAGCGGCTCGCGGAGGCCGTGGACGCGGCCCGGTACGCCTCGGGCGGGGCCACCGTCACCGGCGAACCCGTCGACCTGCTCGACCTGGACTCCGCCCGCGACTGGGCCGCGCACATCGAGAAGGACTTCGGCGGCGTCGACGGGCTCGTCCACCTCGTCGGCGGCTGGCGCGGCAGCGAGACCTTCACCAAGACCAGCCTGGACGACTGGGACTTCCTGGAACTGCTGCTCATCCGCACCGTCCAGCACACCTCCCTCGCCTTCCACGAGGCCCTCCAGCGCAGCGACCGCGGCCGGTACGTCCTGACCAGCGCCGCGGGCGCCAGCAGCCCCACCGCGGGCAACGCCGCCTACGCCGCCGCCAAGGCCGCCGCCGAGGCGTGGACGCTCGCCATGGCCGACTTCTTCCGCAAGGCGGGGGGCGCCGACGGGCCGACGTCGGCCGCTGCCATCCTGGTGGTGAAGGCGCTGGTGCACGACGCGATGCGCGCGGAGCGGCCCAACGCGAAGTTCGCGGGCTTCACGGACGTCAAGGACCTGGCCGAGGCCATCGCCGGAGTCTGGGACAAGCCCGCCGCCGAAGTGAACGGAAACCGTCTGTGGCTGACCGAGAAGCCGTGAACCCTCCCAGGACCGACGCCCGGCGCCACCACGACCCGGACGTCCGCGGCTTCGCCAGCGACAACTACGCCGGCGCCCACCCCGAGGTGCTCGCCGCCCTGGCCCTGGCCAACGGCGGTCACCAGGTGGCGTACGGCGAGGACGACTACACCGGCAACCTCCAGCGGATCGTCCGCAGCCACTTCGGGGCCACCGCCGAGGCGTTCCCGGTCTTCAACGGCACCGGCGCCAACGTCGTCGCCCTGCAAGCGGTCACCGACCGCTGGGGCGCCGTGATCTGCGCGGAGAGCGCCCACATCAACGTCGACGAGTGCGGGGCGCCCGAACGCGTCGGCGGCCTGAAACTGCTCACCGTGCCGACGCCCGACGGCAAGCTCACCCCCGAACTCATCGACCGGCAGGCGTACGGCTGGGACGACGAGCACCGGGCCATGCCGCAGGTCGTGTCGATCACCCAGAGCACCGAACTGGGCACCCTCTACACGCCCGACGAGATCCGCGCGATCTGCGACCACGCCCACCAGCACGGCATGCGGGTCCACCTCGACGGCTCCCGGATGAGCAACGCGGCCGCGTCCCTGGACGTGCCGATGCGGACCTTCACCAACGCGGTCGGCGTCGACCTGCTCTCGCTCGGCGGCACCAAGAACGGCGCGCTGTTCGGCGAGGCGGTCGTCGTGATCGACCAGGACGCCGTCCGGCACATGAAGCACCTGCGCAAGCTGTCCATGCAGCTCGCGTCCAAGATGCGTTTCGTCTCCGTGCAGCTGGAGGCGCTGCTCGCCAAGGACCTGTGGCTGCGCAACGCCCGCCACGCCAACGCGATGGCCGCCCGCCTGGCCGAGGGCGTCCGCGCGGTGCCCGGCGTCGAGATCCTCCACCCCGTCCAGGCCAACGCGGTCTTCGCCCGCCTCCCGCACGACGTGAGCGAACGCCTTCAGAAGCGCTACCGCTTCTACTTCTGGGACGAGGCGGCCGGCGACGTCCGGTGGATGTGCTCCTTCGACACGACGGAGCAGGACGTGGACGGGTTCGTGGCGGCGCTGGGGGAGGAGATGGCGCGGGGGTAGGACGAACCTGTCCGGATCCCGTGCACAGGAATGCCCACCGCGCGCCGAGGCCGCGCGGTGGGCAGTTGCCGGTTTCCGCCCGGCTCGGCTCAGCGGGCCTCGGTCTCGCGGACCTCGGCCGGGGTCGGTGCCGTACCGCCGAGGTGGGCCGGCATCCACCACGTGTCGCTCGCGTCCTTCGGACGGACCGGGTAGGCGCGCTGCGCGGCCTCCAGCAGCTCCTGGATGTGCTCGCGCAGACGGCGGGTGATCGCGCCCGCGTACTGGTCGCGGGTGGCCTCGACGGCCTCGCCCACCCGGATCGTGACCGGGATGTGGCTGCGCTTGAAGTTGCGGGGGTGCCCCTTCGTCCAGATCCGCTGCGTGCCCCACAGGGCCATCGGGATCAGCGGGACGCCCGCCTCCTGGGCCAGCCGGGCCGCACCCGACTTGAAGCTCTTCAGCGTGAAGGACTGGGAGATCGTCGCCTCCGGGAAGACCCCGACGATCTCGCCCGAACGCAGCGAGTCCAGCGCGTGCGCGTACGCGGCCTCGCCCTGCTTACGGTCCACCGGGATGTGCTTCATCCCGCGCATCAGCGGCCCGGAGACCTTGTGCCGGAACACCGCCTCCTTGGCCATGAACCGCACCAGGCGCTTCTGCGGCAGCGCCGCCAGGCCGTTGAAGACGAAGTCCAGGTAGCTGATGTGGTTGCTCACCAGTACGGCGCCGCCGGTGCGCGGGATGTTCTCCGATCCCTTGCAGTCGATCTTCAGGTCCCACGCCTTGAAAAGAGTGCGTGCGAAACCGATGACCGGGGGGTAGACCAGCTCTGCCATAAGGGGGGAGGACCCTTCCTGTGCTGCCTGGGAAGGGACTCCCGGCGAGAAAGTTACGCAGCCGTAGGTATACGGCATTGCGCAGATCGTGCCTCATGAACGCACGGGTGGCCAGTCCTGGTGCCGGGACCGGGCGAGATTCTCGTCACGTGCGCGCGGTGGCCCGGCGCAGCAGCAGATACATCTCGCAGCCCAGGCAGTAGCCGAACGCGGCGTTCAGGAACGCCGCCGCGAGCGCCGCCCCGACCGCGAGCAGTCCCAGCCACTGGGGCCCCGCCGTGTAGCCGATCAGCCCCACGACCGCGAAGACCAGCCCGACCGCCTGTGCGAACTGCGGCGGCTGCGGCGCCTCGAACCGGGTGGGCGGCCCCAGCCTCGGCTGTACGAGTCTGCGGTACAGCCAGCCGTACGGGGAGCCCTGCGCGCCCCC
The DNA here is from genome assembly GCA_001298575.1 of Actinobacteria bacterium OK074. Classification (GTDB taxonomy): domain Bacteria; phylum Actinomycetota; class Actinomycetes; order Streptomycetales; family Streptomycetaceae; genus Streptomyces. The sequence goes on along the minus strand of LJCV01000248.1, from coordinate 34,012 downwards.
GGTGGCCCCCAGCGCGAAGGCGAACAGCTGCCAGGCCAGCAGCCATTCGGCGCCGGTGATCAGAACGGCCGCGAGTACCACGGTCGTCACGGCCGCACCGAAACGCGGCCCTCTTGCATCGATGTCCATGATTCAAGCATCGCGTACCGGAAAGAGATCCGTGGAGTCGGGAATCTTTGCGGTCTCGTGAACGCTTGTCGAGCTGATGACCGGACTTGTGGTGTGTGTGGGCGTGCTCGCGCTGGCGAGCGCGTACGGAGTGCTGCAACGGCGGCGGAGCGGGAGGGTGAAGGTGCGCGGACGCGACGACGGAAAACGGCTCGGCGCCGCCGAGTTGGGCACCCCGCTCGGCGAACGCGCCACGCTCGTGCAGTTCTCCAGCGCCTTCTGCGCCCCCTGCCGGGCCACCCGGCGGGTGCTCGGCGAGGTGGCCGGCATGGTCGCGGGCGTGACCCACGTCGAGATCGACGCCGAGGAGCACCTCCCGCTGGTCCGTGAACTCGACATCCTCAAGACCCCGACCGTGCTCGTCCTGGACGCGGACGGGCGAGTCGTGCGGCGTGCAACGGGGCAGCCGCGCAAGGCCGACGTACTCGCCGCGCTGGGCGAGGCCGTGTGATCCCCGCGGCGGCCTCCGGGCCGCCCCCACCGACCGTTGAGGTGACAGTGAGGCAGCCGGTGACGCATCTCCCGGATGACGGAACGCACTTGACCGCACGGACCCCCCATCGTCAATCTGACGGCATGCCGGATATAGCACCGGAAATGCCCCCGGAACTCCTTCTCGTCGAGCGGGTCCACGTGGACCTCGCCCGTACCGCGAGCGCGCGCTGTCCAGGCCGTTGAGCAGCCGCGCCCCCGCTCGCCACTTCTCGCAGAAGGACAATTCCATGACGGCCACCACGTCCGGTCTCGGCACCCCCCGGCTCGCCTCTCCCGACCTGCTGCGCTCCGTGTTCCGCCGCCACGCGGCCGGAGTCGCCGTGATCACCGCCCGGGGCGGCGCCGGTCCGGTCGGCTTCACCGCCACCTCGCTCACCTCCGTCTCCGCCGAACCGCCCCTGGTCTCCTTCGGCATCGGCCTCGGTGCCTCCAGCTGGCCCGCGGTGTCCGAGGCCGACCACGTCGGCGTGCACATACTCGGCGAGCACCAGCAGGAACTGGCCGCGACCTTCGCCAAGAGCGGGGCGGACCGCTTCGGCGCGCCGACCGACTGGCGCGAGGGGCCCGAGGGCGTGCCGGTGCTCGACGACGTCCTCGCCTGGCTCGTGTGCCGCGTGGTGGCGCGGGTGCCCGCGGGCGACCACCGCATCGTCCTGGCCGAGGTCCTCCTGGGCGACCACTCGGGCACCGGACAGCCGTTGCTGTACCACCAGGGCCGGTTCAATGGGCTGCGCGACTGATCCGCCGCGTTGTACCTACCGACCGGTTTAACCTACTGGTCGGTTACAGAGCGTTGCCAACGTCACAGTTCAAAGCGCTTGCTCAGCGGGCATGCACAAGGTGTACTGGTGAGTAATATTGGCGGTCGGGGCGGGGTCGCCCCGACCGGGACCAGGCCCCTTCAGGCGCCTATGCTGCCAGGTAAGAGGCAGCCCAGAACTGACGATGCAGTAGGAGAGCCGGCGTGAGCTTGAGGATCATTGTCACTGTGAAGCACGTGCCCGACGCCACTGGCGACCGGCACTTCGCCGATGACCTGACCGTCGACCGGGACGACGTGGACGGCCTGCTCTCCGAGCTCGACGAATACGCGGTCGAACAGGCGCTCCAGATCTCCGAGAACTCCGACGACGACGTGGAGATCACCGTCCTGACCGTCGGCCCCGAGGACGCCAAGGACGCGCTGCGCAAGGCGCTGTCCATGGGCGCGGACAAGGCGATCCACGTCGAGGACGACGACCTGCACGGCACGGACGCGATCGGCACCTCGCTGGTCCTCGCCAAGGCGATCGAGAAGGCCGGCTACGACCTGGTCGTCTCCGGCATGGCGTCCACCGACGGCACCGCCGGTATCGTCCCCGCCCTGCTCGCCGAGCGGCTGGGCGTCCCGCAGGTCACCCTGCTCTCCGAGGTCACCGTCGAGGACGGTGTCGTCAAGGGCCGCCGGGACGGCGACACCGCCTCCGAGCAGCTGGAGGCGTCCCTGCCCGCGGTCGTGTCCGTGACCGACCAGTCGGGTGAGGCCCGCTACCCGTCCTTCAAGGGCATCATGGCGGCCAAGAAGAAGCCGGTTCAGGCATGGGACCTGTCCGACCTCGACCTGGAGGCCGAGGAGGTCGGTCTGGAGGGCGCCTACTCGGTCGTCGACTCCGCGGCCGAGCGCCCCGCGCGCACCGCGGGCACGATCGTCAAGGACGAGGGTGAGGGCGGCAAGCAGCTCGCCGAGTTCCTCGCGAGCCAGAAGTTCGTCTAAGGCCCACCCCTTCACCGCCCCCTCAGACTTCGCAATTCCGCTAGGAGACCGCTTCCCATGGCTGAAGTTCTCGTCTACGTCGACCACGTGGACGGCGCCGTCCGCAAGCCCACCCTGGAGCTGCTGACGCTGGCCCGCCGCCTCGGCGAGCCCGTCGCCGTCGCCCTCGGCACCGGCGCGGCCGACACCGCCGCCGCGCTCGCCGAGCACGGCGCGGTCAAGGTCCTCACGCACGAGGCCGCCGAGTACGCCGACTACCTCGTCGTCCCGAAGGTCGACGCCCTCCAGGCCGCCTACGACGCCGTGTCCCCGGCCGCCGTGCTCGTCCCCTCCTCCGCGGAGGGCAAGGAGATCGCCGCCCGCCTCGCGCTGCGCATCGGCTCCGGCGTCCTCACCGACGCCGTCGACCTGGAGGCCGGCGACGAGGGCCCGGTGGCCACGCAGTCCGTGTTCGCCGCGTCCTTCACCACCAAGACCCGCGTGTCCAAGGGCACCCCGGTCATCACGGTCAAGCCGAACGCCGCCCCGGTCGAGGCCGCCCCGGCCGCCGGTGCCGTCGAGGCGCTCTCCGTCACCTTCTCGGCCCAGGCCACCGGCACCAAGGTCACCGCGCGCACCCCGCGCGAGTCGACCGGCCGCCCGGAGCTGACCGAGGCCGCGATCGTGGTCTCCGGCGGCCGCGGCGTCAACGGCGCCGAGAACTTCGGCATCATCGAGGCCCTCGCCGACTCCCTCGGCGCGGCCGTCGGCGCCTCCCGCGCCGCGGTGGACGCGGGCTGGTACCCGCACACCAACCAGGTCGGCCAGACCGGCAAGTCGGTCTCCCCGCAGCTGTACATCGCCTCCGGCATCTCGGGCGCGATCCAGCACCGGGCCGGCATGCAGACGTCGAAGACGATCGTGGCGATCAACAAGGACGCCGAGGCGCCCATCTTCGACCTGGTCGACTACGGCGTGGTCGGCGACCTCTTCGACGTGGTCCCGCAGCTCACCGAGGACATCAAGGCCCGCAAGGGCTGAGTCTTCCGCCACGCAGTCGGGGCCCGGCGACCGCCGGGCCCCGGCTCGCGTTCATGCCAGGGTCAGTGACGCCCGCACCGGCAGATGGTCGCTCGGGAACCGGCCGTCCACCTGGAACGTGTCGATCCGCGCCCACTGCGTGGTGACCCCCGGCGTCGTCAGGATCCAGTCGATCCGGTCGCCGCCCGGCAGCGGCGCCCCGAAGTTCTGGAAGGTCCCGTACAGCGGACCGCGCTCGGCCGCCGTCTCCCAGGTGTCCACCAGCCCGGCGCCCAGCAGGGTGGCGTACACGGGATTGCTGTGCGCGTGGGCGTTGAAGTCACCGGTCACCACGACCGGCAGGGAACGGTCGAAACCGGCGATCCGGTGCGCGAGCAGCCGGGCGGACCGCTCGCGCGCGTACTGGCTGACGTGGTCCAGGTGCGTGTTGAGGACGTAGAACTCCCGCCCCGCGGCGGCCCGGTCGCGGAACCGGACCCAGGTCGCCATCCGCGGCTGGTCCGCGCCCCAGGTGTTGGAGTTGATCACCTCCGGGGTGTCGGAGAGCCAGAAGTGGTCGTACGCGACCGGGGCCAGCCGCCGCACGTCGTAGAAGAGGGCCGCGAACTCGTCGCGGCTGCCGCCGCCGCGGCCGGTGCCGATCCACGCGTAGTGCGGGCCCAGGTCGGCCCCGATCTCGCGCAGCTGGTGGTAGAGGCCCTCCTGGGTGCCGAGGACGTGCGGCCCGGCCCGGAGCAGCAACTCCCGCATCGCCGGGCGGCGGTGTGCCCAGCGGTGGTCGCCGGTGGAGCTCGCGAAGCGCAGGTTGTAGGTCATCACGTGCAGGCCGCCCGGCACCCTGTCGGTGAAGCCGGGCTCGGCGGCGCTCGGGGTCACGGCGGTGGACCCCGCCGTGGCGAGCAGTGGTACGGCGATGGCGGCGGCCGCGACGCCCTTGAGCCCTCTGCGTCGGGTCACCCCGGCATGCGACATGCGCACTCCTCCCCTCGTGACCCCGCGCGGATCCCCGCGCGAGTCCCCTCGTGCACCCGATCCCCTCGCGCATCAGGATGAGGGCGGGGAGCGGTGTGCGGAAGAAGGCGTGAGAGGGGGAGGAGGCGGCAGGGGGCACGGTGTCCCGTGGCGTGGACGGATGTTGACCACCGCAACGGGGCATGGATAGCTTCGCGTGACGGATGCTCGCTTCCACGGAACGGAAAGATGGAGGTCAAAGGGATGGCTGAGGGCCGACAGGAGAAGGTGACGACGAGCCTCGCGGGCACCGTCGGCGAGGAGATCAGCGCCTCCCTCGCCCCCGTCGACGCCGAACTGGCCCGCCGCTACCCCGGCGACCCCGGCACCCGCCAGCCCGTCCACACCGTGTACGTCCCCGGCGACGCCTTCGCCGCCGACACCGTCCGCACCTGGGGCGACCGCGCCCTGGCCGCGCTCGACGAACACGCCCCGGACGCCGCCGCCTTCGCGCGCGTCCTCGGCCTGCCCGACGACCTCGCCGAACCCGTCCACGCGCGCGTGCGCGCCAAACTCGCCCACGAGCCGATCGAGGACCTGCGCGTCGACTTCGAGGACGGCTACGGACCGCGCCCCGACGACGAGGAGGACGAGGCCGCCGCCCGCGCCGCCCGCCTGATCGCGGAGGCGTACGAGCGGGGCACGGCGGCCCCGTACATGGGCATCCGGATGAAGTGCATGGAGGCGGCCGTCCGCGCCCGCGGCATCCGCACCCTCGACATCTTCCTCACCGGCCTGATCGAGTCCGGCGGGCTGCCCGCGGGTCTTGTCCTGACCCTGCCCAAGGTGACCTACGCCGAGCAGGTCACCGCGATGGTCCGGCTCCTGGACGCCTTCGAGAAGACCCACGGGCTGGAACCCGGCCGGATCGGCTTCGAGATCCAGATCGAGACCAGCCAGGCCATCCTCGCCACCGACGGCACGGCCACCGTCGCCCGCATGATCCAGGCGGCCGAAGGACGGGCCACCGGACTGCACTACGGCACCTTCGACTACAGCGCGGGCCTCGGCGTCTCCGCCGCCCACCAGGCCAGCGACCACCCGGTCGCCGACCACGCCAAGGCGGTCATGCAGGTCGCCGCCGCGGGCACGGGAGTCCGCGTCTCGGACGGCTCCACCAACGTCCTGCCCGTCGGCCCCACCGAACAGGTCCACGCCGCCTGGCGGCTGCACTACGGCCTCACCCGCCGGGCCCTGGCCCGCGCTTACTACCAGGGCTGGGACATGCATCCGGGCCACATCCCCACCCGGTACGCGGCGGTCTTCGCCTTCTACCGCGAGGGCTTCCAGCAGGCCGCGCAGCGCCTGTCGCGGTACGCGAGCCGCCTCGGCGGCGACGTCATGGACGAGCCCGCGACGGCGAAGGCGCTGAGCGGCTACCTGCTGCGGGGCCTGGACTGCGGGGCCCTCGACGCGGCGGAGGTGGCGGGGGCGACCGGCCTGACCCGCGCGGACCTGGACGGGTTCGCGGGACGGCGGCCTCAGCCCTGACGGTCAGCCTTGAGGCCGGGCAGCCGCGCCGGTGTACCCCTCCAGGCCGGACGCCGTCACCCGCCCCTCCTCCGCGAACAGCCGGGTGCCCCGCGCGCACAGCTCCAGGTCGCCCCGCGCCCGCGCGCAGAACTCCTCGGGCGTGGCGCCGAACAGGCCGCGCAGCCGCGGCGATTCGGCGAGCAGGGCGGTCAACAGAGCGCGTTCGCCCGGGTGTTGGCGCGGGGCGCCGGAGCCGTCGTGCAGCACGCCCCGCCGGTTGACGTAGATGTACGCGCCGGGGAGCAGGAGTTGGCGCGACTCCAGCTCGACGGGGATGTCGGCCGCGGGCAGCCAGGCGCGGTCGTACCCGCCCGTCGGCGACGGCACACCCTCGCTCGCGTCGACCACGGCCAGCTGCTCGGCGTCGAGCCACGTCACGAACAACTCCCGTACGGTGCCGGGCGCGAGGAACGGCGACGCGGACACGTACCCCATCAGGCTCACGTGCGCCGACACGCCGACGTCGAGCCCGGTGACCCGGGCCCGGACCATCGGGAGCGGCGAGACGATGCCGAACTCGGCCAGCTTGTGCCGGAGTTGGCCCGGACAGGCGTTGGACCCGACGGCGAGGACGGGGACGCGGTCGGCGTGCACGAGCCGGTCGAGGGGCAGCAGGCGGTCGCCGTCGAGGACGCCGGAGGTGGTCGGCCAGGTGCCCGGGTATGTCAGCGGGTGGTCGCGGGGCACCCCGTCCAGGCCCAGCTCGGCGAGGCTGTGCCCGTCGGCGCGGGCGCCCGTGCGGTCGTCGGCCATCAAGGGTCAGCCCGCGGGCGGCAGTTCGCCCGAGCCGCGGGTGATCAGCCGGGTCGGGAGTTCGAGGCGCTCGGGGGTGACGAGGGAGCCGTCGAGCTGGCCGAAGAGGCGTTCGGCGGCGGTGCGGCCGAGGGCGGCGGCGTCCTGCGCGACCACCGTGACCCCCGGGCTCAGCAGGTCGGCGAGTTCGAAGTCGTCGAAGCCCACCAGGGCGACGGGGCGGGCGAGTTCGGCCAGGACGCGGACCACGGTCACCGTCACGCGGTTGTTGCCCGCGAAGACCGCGGTGACCGGGGAGGGCCCCGACAGCATCTCCGCGGCGGCCCGGCGCACCCGCTCGGGGTCGGTGACGCCGAGGGACATCCACGCGTCCTCGACCGTTATGCCCGCGTCCTCCATGGCGGCCCGGTAGCCGCGCAGCCGCTCGACCGCGGTGTGGATGCGGGGCATGTCGCCGATGAAGCCGATCCGGCGGTGCCCGTGCGCGATCAGGTGGGCCACGCCCGCGCGGGCGCCGCCGAAGCTGTCGGAGAGCACGGCGTCGGCGTCGATCTTCCCCGCCGGGCGGTCCACGAAGACCGTCGCGACCCCCGCCTTGATCTCCGGCTCCAGATAGCGGTGGTCGTCACCGGCCGGGATGACGACGAGACCGTCCACCCGCCGTGCGCACAGGGCGAGCGCCAACTCCTGTTCGCGGTCCGGGTCTTCGGCGCTGGAGCCGTTGATCAGCAGGGCGCCGTGGGCTCGCGCCACCTCCTCCACCGCGCGGCTGAGCGGGCCGTAGAACGGGTCGGCGAGGTCCTCCAGGACCAGGCCGATGCTGGCGGTGCTGCCCTTGCGCAGCACGCGCGCGCTGTCGTTGCGGCGGAATCCGAGCGCGTCGATGGCCTCCTGGACCCGGCGCTCGGTGTCCGGGGTGACGCCCGGTTCGCCGTTGACCACCCGGGAGACCGTCTTCAGCCCGACCCCGGCACGCGCCGCCACGTCCTTCATCGTCGGACGGTTTCCGTAGCGGGACCCGGGGAGTCGGTCCGTTCGGCGGGCGGTCTCGGCCACGATGCGCTGTCCTGTCCTGTCGTCCAAGGAGGAAACCCTGTCGTCCACGGGGGAAACGGGGTGCGTAGGTCCATGGGTGCGTATGAGGATGTGGCGTCGAGCATAGAGCCTGGACAACGTTGTCAGATGCAAGAGAGACTGTCCACCGAATTCCCGGCCCGCGCCTTCCCCCACGGGCGCGTGCGGGTCCTGCCGTCGGCGGGTGTCCGTACCCGGATGCCTGTTCGGTGGTGGGGCCGGGGCCGTCGTACGGGCCTGTGCCCGTCGTACGGGCCGGGGATCCCGAGCCGCGGCGGCCGTCGCCGTGCGCCGGGGCGGGAACGACTGAAGCAAGGGGAGATCCGACACTGATGCACACCGACCTCGTGGCCGCGCTCGACATCGGCGGCACCAAGATCGCCGGGGCGCTGGTGGACGGCCACGGCCGGATCCTGCTGCGCGCACAGCGCCCGACGCCCGCGCAGCAGGACGGCGACACCGTGATGGGGGCCGTGACGGGTGTCCTCGGTGAGCTGACCGCCTCGCCGCTGTGGGGCGAGGCGCGGGCCGTCGGCATCGGCAGCGCGGGGCCCGTGGACGCCTCGGCCGGCACGGTGAGCCCGGTCAACGTGCCGGGCTGGCGCGGCTTTCCGCTGGTCGAGCGGGTCCGCGCGACCACCGGTGACCTGCCCGTCCAACTGATCGGCGACGGCGTGGCGATCACCGCCGCCGAGCACTGGCAGGGCGCGGCCCGCGGTCATGACAACGCGCTGTGCATGGTCGTCTCGACCGGCGTCGGCGGCGGTCTCGTCCTGAACGGACGGCTGCACCCGGGCCCCACCGGCAACGCGGGCCACATCGGCCACGTCTGTGTGGAACTCGACGGCGACCCCTGCGCGTGCGGTTCGCGCGGCTGTGTCGAGCGCATCGCGAGCGGCCCGAACATCGCCCGCCGGGCGCTGGACAACGGCTGGCGGCCGGGCCCGGACGGCGACACCTCGGCCGCCGCGGTGGCGGCCGCGGCCCGCGAGGGCGACCCGGTGGCGGTCGCCTCCTTCGAACGGGCCGCGCGGGCGCTCGCGGCGGGCATCGCGGCGACGGCGACCCTCGTCGAGATCGACATCGCGGTCGTCGGCGGGGGCGTGGGCAAGGCGGGCGAGATCCTCTTCACCCCGCTGCGCAAGGCGCTCACGGACTACGCCACGCTCTCCTTCGTCCAGCGCCTGACGGTGGTGCCCGCGCAGATGGGCACGGACGCGGGGCTCGTGGGGGCGGCAGCGGCGGCGCTCACGGCGGGGGCGGGGGAGCGGGTGGCCGGAGGCTGAGGCGAGGATGCGTCCACCCCGTGACCACGGCGGCGCTGTGCCGTTGGTCCGGGCATGAAGAAGCGCAGCATGCTCGCCATCGCCTCCCTGGCCACCGGTTTCGTCGTCGCGGCCGTCACGCCGTCCCACTCCGCCGACAACGGCGGCCTTGAGAACCTGAAGCTGGGGGACACCCTCAGCGCCGTCGACCACACCGTCAGCCAGGACAGCCTCTCCGTCGACCACGACGCGCTCGGCCAGGACGGCTGATCCGTCCGGGACGGTACGACGGCGTCGGCGCCCCGCCTCCGCGGTGGGGCGCCGACGCCGTCGTACACAAGCACAAGTTCGGGACGCGAGGGTTTTTATCAGGATCCCGGCCGGAATAGGTTCCCTCATCAGGATCTGGTTTCCGTGGCAGGGTGAAGCGGGCAAGCCACAGGAGGCCGGCAGAAGAGGGGGAAACGTGATCGTCTGGGTCAACGGCGCGTTCGGTGCGGGCAAGACGACCACCGCACGGGAACTGATCGAACTGATCCCGAACAGTACGCTCTTCGACCCGGAGGTCATCGGCGGTACGCTGCCGCACCTGCTGCCTCCCAAACACCTCGTCGAGGTCGGCGACTTCCAGGACCTGCCGATCTGGCGGCGGCTCGTGATCGACACCGCGGCCGGGCTGCTCGCGGAACTCGGCGGCGTCCTCGTGGTCCCGATGACCCTGCTGCGCCAGGAGTACCGCGACGAGATCTTCGGCGGCCTCGCCGCCCGCCGGATCCCCGTCCACCACGTCCTGCTCGCCCCGGCCGAAACGATCCTGCGCGAGCGAATAGCCACCCGCGAGACACCCCCCGACCTCCCCGACGGCGAGATACGGGTACGGCAGTGGTCCTACGACCACATCGAGCCCTACCGCGCAGCCCTGGCCGCCTGGCTCACCGCCGACGCCCACCTGGTGGACACCAGCGACCTCACGCCGTACGAGAGCGCCGTGCGCATCGCCGAGGGGGTGCGCACCGGGGGCGTACCCGCGTGCGACATCGTGCAGACCCCCGAGCCCACCGCCGAGACCCTCGCTGCGGGCGTGCTCCTCTTCGACGAGCGGGACCGGGTGCTGCTGGTCGACCCGACGTACAAGGCCGGGTGGGAGTTCCCCGGCGGTGTCGTCGAACCCGGCGAGGCGCCCGCCCGGGCCGGGCTGCGCGAGGTCGCGGAGGAGACCGGGATCCAACTCGACGCCGTACCACGGCTGTTGGTCGTGGACTGGGAACGGCCGGTGCCGCCCCGGTACGGCGGGCTGCGGTTCCTCTTCGACGGGGGGCGGCTGGCGGCGGCCGACGCCGGCCGGGTGGTGCTGCCCGGGCCGGAACTGCGCGGCTGGCGCTTCGTCACCGAGCAGGAGGCGGCGGACCTGCTGCCGCCCGTCCGCTACGAACGGCTGCGCTGGGCGCTGCGGGCGCGGGAGCGCGGGGCGGCGTTGTATTTGGAGGCGGGGGTTCCGGTGGGCTGAGAGGGGCGTCGGCTGGGCGAGTGCCTTCGGCAACTGAACGCGCTTCTTGGGTGGTTGGGCTGCCGCCTTGGGTAAGTCGGGTTGTTTCCAGTGGGGTTGCGCTGGCTGTCTGGGCAACTCGGTGTGGGTGTGCGCCGGTTGTGCGTGCGGCCGTGTTGTATACGGGGCCCGGGGGCTTGTGCCGGGCGCGTGCGGTTCTGCGGGGCAACCGTGCGAAAAGTGGGCGCGAATTGACGCCATCCCGGAATGCACAGGGAACGCGAGAACACCCCCGGTCCCCTTACGGTGATATGCGCAGCTCAGCTCTCTGGCGGCCACGGCCGCCCCAACAAGGCCGGACTCACCGCCGGTTGTAGGAGGGACATGCGCGCGCACCCATCGGCCCTCACCCGGACCCTCGCACTCGCCGCCGGGCTCACCCTGGTCCTGACGGCCTGTAGTGGCGGCGGGGGCGGCTCCGACGACCACACCTCCGCCGGACTCGCGTCCTGCGCCACCGAGGGCAAGGCCAACACCTGCAACTCGGGGGCGACCAGGTCCGGCGGCACCTTCACCTACGCCATCGAGAAGAACATCCAGCAGTGGAACACCCAGGACTCCAACGGCAACACCTTCGAGAACGGTGAGGCCGTCGCCGTCGTCCTGCCCCAGGTGTTCATCCCCCAGCCCGATTTCAGCGTCGCCCTCAACACCGACCTGGTGACCTCGGCCACCCAGACGAGCGCGAGCCCGCAGACCCTCGTCTACCAGATCAACCCCAAGGCGGCCTGGAACGACGGGACTTCGATCACCGCGGACGACTTCGTCTACTACTGGCGCACCAACGACGGCACCGACTGCCCGCCACCGCCGGCCGGCGACACCACCCAGACCAAGGGGTGCCTGCCGTCGAACACCGCGGGCTACGACCGGATCAGGTCGGTCACCGGCTCAGACGGCGGCAAGACCGTCACCATCGTGATGGACAAGCCGTACTCCGACTGGAAGGCCATGTTCGGCGCGGGCACCCCGATGTACCCGGCGCACGTGGCCGAGAAGCTCTCCGGCGCGAGAACCGGTGACGCGGCCGGGATGACGGCGGCCCAACTGGCCCGGGGCTGGCAGTACTTCCTGAAGACCCCGCCCAGCGAGTACGCCACCGCGGGCCCGTACCGGATGAGCGAGTGGGTGGACAACGACCACGCCACCTACGTGCCCGACCCGAAGTGGTACGGGAAGACGAAGGCCACCCTGCGACGGCTGATCTTCAAGGTCATCACGGACGCCACACAGGAGCCGACCGCGCTGAGCAACAACGAGGTCCAGGGCATCTACCCGCAGCCCGAGGTGGACCTGGTCAAGCAGGTCGAGTCCATCCCGAACGTCACCTACACCATCGGCAACGGGCTGACCTGGGAACACTTCGACCTCAACCTGCACGACCCGGTGCTCGGCACCTACCGGGCGCTGCGCGAGGCGATCTTCACGGCCGTCGACGTCAAGCAGATCATCGCCAAGACGGTCGGCCAGTTCGACCCGAAGGTGACCCCCCTCTACAGCCACAACTTCGTTCCCGGGCAGGCCGGTTACCAGGACGTGCTCAGCGCCACCGGACAGGGCTCGGGCGACCTCGCCAAGGCGAAGAAGTACCTCACCGACGCGGAGTTCACCGGCGTGGGCACCGCCCTGAAGACCCCGGACGGCACCGCGGTCGGACCCTTCAACTGCCGCTACACCACCGGCAACCAGATCCGGCAGAGCGAGTGCCAGATCCTGCAGAGCGAGCTGGCGAACCTCGGCATCAAGATCACCATCAAGCCCATCGGCGCCGCCGACCTCGGCACCGTGCTCGCCGGTCACCAGTACGACATCGTCGTCTTCGCCTGGGTCGCCTCACCCTTCGCGAGCACCAACGCCCAGCAGGACTGGGGCACCGGGGGCGGCGGCAACTTCGGCGGCTACAGCGACAAGACGGTCGACTCGCTGACCGCGCGGGCCAACGGCGAGACGGACGCGGCGAAGTCGGCGGCCTACCTCAACCAGGCCGACGAGGCCCTCTCGAAGGACGCCTATGTGCTGCCGCTCTACCAGAAGCCGACGTTCTTCGCGGTGCAGGACCGCTTCGTGAACATGCGCAACAACTCGACCATCGTGGGGCCGCCGTACAACGTCGGCCAGTGGGGGCTGCGCAAGTAGCCGCCAGAGCAAGCGACTTGAGCAAGCAGCAGCTTCGGCTTTCACGAGCCGTCGTTCCGGCGGGCGTCGACCCGCCCGCCGGAGCCTCCGTCCGGAGCCTTCGTTCCGAGAGAAGACCGCATGCTCGCCTACACCGTGCGCCGCATCCTCGTCTCCGTCCCCGTCCTCATCGCCTCGACGTTCGTCGTGTTCCTCGTCGTCGTCAACTCCGGTGACCCGGTGGCCAATTACGCCACCTCGCGGCAGCCGGCGCCCAACCGGGCGGCCGTCGCGGCGTTCGCCCGCCGCCTGCACGCCGACCAGCCCGCCGTGGAGCGCTACTGGAACTGGATCACCGGCGTGCTGCACGGCGACTTCGGTCCGTCCGTGCAGACCAACCTGAACATCGGGCACGACCTGTTCACCCGGTTCGAGGTCACCGTCACGCTGGTCGCCGGGGCCATGGCCGTCGCGCTCGTACTGGCCCTGGTCTTCGGCGTGTTCAGCGCGATCCGGCAGTACACCGCCGCCGACTACTCGATCACCTTCGTCGGCTTCCTGTTCCTCGCCATGCCGGTGTTCTGGTTCGCCGTGCTGCTCAAACAGGCCGGCGTCTGGTTCAACCGGCGGACGGGCAGCCAGTTCCTGGGCACCATCGGGGAGAAGTCGTCGTACCTGGAAGTCGACACGCCCTGGCACCAGTTCACCGACCGCGTCGGCCACTTGGTGCTGCCCGTCATCACCCTGGCCCTCGTCCACTTCGCCTCCTGGACCCGCTACACCCGCGCCTCCATGCTGGAGGTCCTCGGCAGCGACTACGTAAGGCTCGCCCGCGCCAAGGGACTTCGGCGCCGCCGGGTGCTGACCCGGCACGCCCTGCGCACCGCGCTCATCCCGCTCGTCACTGTCACCGCCTTGGACATCGCCGGCATCCTCGGCGGCGCCGTCATCACCGAGACGATCTTCCAGTGGCACGGCATGGGCGAGATGCTCGTCCAGTCGGCCCAGACCGTCGACGTCTACCGGCTGATGGCCTGGCTGCTGCTGTCCGCGGTCGTCGTCATCGTCTTCAACCTCGCCGCCGATCTCCTCTACGCCGTACTCGACCCGAGGATCCGCTATGACTGACACCGAGGCGCCCGGCTCGGCGGGCAGTGAACTCGCGCCCAGGGAAAGGGAGTTCACCGTGCGGCAGCGCAGCCAGAGCCGGCTGGTGCTGCGCCGGTTCGTGCGGCACCGGGCGGCCATGGCCAGCCTGGTGGTGTTCGCGCTGATCGTGCTGTGGGCGTTCGCCGGGCCGCACCTGTGGCACTACTCGTACCGGAAGTTCACCCCCGACAACTCCCAACCCCCGTCCCTGAAGCACCCGTTCGGCACCGACTCGGCCGGCTACGACTCCTACGCCCAGGTCATGCGCGGCACCCAGACCTCCCTGAAGATCGCCCTCATGATCGCGCTGGGGTCGACGCTGCTCGGCGCGGTGTGGGGCGCGGTCGCGGGCTTCTACCGGGGCCTCGTCGACGCGGTCATGATGCGGATCGCGGACCTGGTGCTGACCCTGCCGCTGCTCGCCATCGCCCTGGTCATCTCCTCGCGCAGCGGCGGCAGTTGGTACTGGATCGCGCTCGTCGTCGCCGGGCTCACCTGGGCCTACGTCGCCCGGGTCGTGCGCTCCACCGTGCTGTCGCTGCGCGAGAAGGAGTTCGTGGAGGCGGCCCGGGCGCTCGGCGCCTCCGACGCCCGGATCATCTTCCGGCACCTGCTGCCCAACGCGCTGGGCCCGGTCATCGTCAACGCGACCGTCCTGGTGGCCACCGGCATCCTCACCGAGACCGCCCTGTCGTTCCTCGGCTTCGGCATCCAACCCCCGGACACCTCCCTGGGGTTGCTCGTCGCCCAGGCCCAGACGGCGGTCGACACCCGGCCCTGGCTCTTCTACATCCCCGGCGCCTTCATCATCACGATCGCCCTGACCGTCAACTTCATCGGCGACGGACTGCGCGACGCCTTCGACCCCCGGCAGCAAAGGGTGCGACAGTGACGACCAGCAGCGACCACGGGCAGCCGGCCGAGACCGCCGCGGTCCTCGAAGTCGAGGGCCTGCACGTCGAGTTCCCCACCGAGGACGGCACCGTGGGCGCCGTGCGCGGGGTGGGCTACCGGCTGGGCCGCGGTGAATGTCTCGGCATCGTCGGCGAGTCCGGCTCCGGCAAGTCGGTCACCGCGCTCGCCGTGATGGGGCTGCTGCCCGCGACCGCCCGGGTGCGCGGCTCGGTCAGGTTCGAGGGCGCCGAACTGCTCGGCCTGTCCGACGCCCGCCTGTCCGACATCCGCGGCAGCGGCGTCGCCATGGTCTTCCAGGACCCCATGACCGCCCTCAACCCCGTCCACACCGTCGGCCACCAGATCACCGAGACCCTGTTGCGCCACCACCCCCGCATGATCGCCCGCGTCGCCGCCGAACGCGCCGTCGAACTCCTTGCCACGGTCGGCATCCCCGGCCCCGAACGGCGCGTGCACAGCTACCCGCACGAGCTCTCCGGCGGCATGCGGCAGCGCGTCGTCATCGCCATCGCCATCGCCAACGACCCGGACGTCATCATCGCCGACGAGCCGACCACCGCCCTCGACGTCACCGTGCAGGCCCAGATCCTCGACGCGCTGGAGGCCGCCCGGGACCGGACCGGCGCCGCCCTCGTCCTGATCACCCACGACCTGGGCGTGGTCGCCGGACACGCGGACCGGGTCGCCGTCATGTACGCCGGGCGGATCGTGGAGACGGGCCCGGTCGAGGACATCTTCTACCGCCCGCGCATGCCCTACACCCTCGGCCTGCTCGGCTCCCTGCCCCGCCTCGACCGCGACGAGGAACGCCTCACCCCCATCCAGGGCGCGCCGCCCTCGCTGCTCGCCCTGCCGCCCGGCTGCCCCTTCGCCCCTCGGTGCCCGCTGCGGCAGGACGTCTGCGACACCGACGAACCACCCTTGCGCCCCACCGGAACCGACGGCCACCTCAGCGCCTGCCACTTCGCCGACGACCTCGCGGACACCGGCGCCGACGAGGTCTTCGACACGGCCGGGGCGGACACCGGCGCCCTCACCCGCTTCGCCGCCACCGCGCCCAAACGCCCGAGCAGCAACGGGAGTTCCGCATGAGCATGAGCGCCCCCGCACCGGGCACGGCCGCCGCCCTGCCCCCGCTGCCCGGCCACGGCGGCACCGGCGCCCCCGTCCTCCAGGTCCGCGACCTCGTCAAGCACTTCCCCGTCCTGTCCCGCTCCGTCGTACGGCGCCGGGTGGGCGACGTGCACGCGGTGTGCGGGGTCTCCTTCGACCTGCACGAGAACGAAACCCTGGGCCTGGTCGGCGAGTCGGGCTCCGGCAAGACGACGGTCGCACGCACCCTGCTCGGCCTGGAGCCGGCCACCGCCGGGCAGGTCCGCTACCACGGCCGCGAACTCACCGAACTGAGCCGACGTCAGATGCGGCCACTGCGGCGGGAGTTGCAGATCGTCTTCCAGGACCCCTACGCCTCCCTCGCCCCGCGGATCTCCGTCCACGAGATCATCGCCGAACCCCTGCGCATCCACGGCCGCTACGGCCCCGGTGCCCGCGACGACATCCGCGAACTGCTCCGCCTGGTCGGCCTCAACCCCGAGCACGGCAACCGCTACGCGCACGAGTTCTCCGGCGGCCAGCGCCAACGCATCGGCATCGCACGGGCGTTGGCGCTGCGCCCGCGGGTGATCGTGCTCGACGAACCGGTCTCGGCGCTCGACGTGTCCATCCAGGCCGGCATCCTCAACCTCCTCATGGACCTCCAGGCCGAACTCGGCCTGTCCCTCCTCTTCGTGGCCCACGACCTGTCGGTGATGCGGCACGCCGCCCGGCGCGTCGCCGTCATGTACCTGGGCCGCCTGGTGGAGATCGCCCCGTCCCGCACCCTCTTCGCCCGCCCCGCGCACCCGTACACCCAGGCCCTCGTCTCGGCCATCCCGCTGCCCGACCCGCGCAAGGAACGGGCCCGCAGACGCATCGTGGTGCGGGGCGACGTGCCCAGCCCCGTCAACCCGCCCAGCGGCTGCCGGTTCCGCACCCGCTGCCCGAAGTTCGCGAACGGGCTGACCGACGGCGAACGCACCGCCTGCGTCGAACAGGTGCCGGAACTCCGCGACCGGGGCGAGGGCCACCCGGTGGCCTGCCACTACGCGGAGGCCGTCCAACTCCTGTAGCCGGAGGGGAGGCTGGCGTACGGGTACGGGACGGCCCCGCCCTCGTCCCGCAGCCGGCCGAGGAACTCCGTCACCACGACGGCCGTCGGCGCGTGCCGGGCGATGATCCCGGCGGCGACCGGCGGCGCGCCCTCCGGCCGGCCGCCGGCGGCGCACGCCCGGACGTACGCCTCACGTTCCGGCCGGTCGTAACCGAACAGGGCGGTGACGAGCCAGTTCACCAGGTACGAGGCCGCGTACGCGCGGTCGTAACCGCGGTGCCGCTCGAAGAACTCCCGCTCGGCCGGGGCGAGTTCGAAGCGGGAGGAGAGGGCCAGACCGTAGTCGGCGAGGCAGAGGCGGTGGCCGTCGGTCAGGACGTTGGTGAAGTGGGCGTCGAAATGGACGAGTTGGCGGGTGGGGAGGAAGGCGGTGACCTCGTCGAGCCACCGCTCCACCCGGGCGCAGGCCGAGTCGTCGCCCTGGGCGATCCGGGCACCGAGCCAGTCGTGCAGGGTGTGCGGCACGTACTCCAGGAACAGCGTCAGGCTCGCGGTCGCCGTCCGCAACGCCTCCAGGCGCCCGCGGACCTGGGGAGAGCCGCCCCAGTGGGCCACGACCCCGTCCACGTCGGCGAGTTCGGCGGGCAGCGGCTGGACGTCGTCGGGCAGCACCCGCCAGTGGTGCAGCAGCGGGAAGCCCGAAAACTCGCCGCCCAGGGCCCAGTCGGTCGTCATCGTGTGCACGGCCAGCTCCCGCCAGGCACCGAACCCCGGGCTGCGGCCGACGCCGTACTGGCAGCCGGACGGCAGCCCGAACAGGTTCGCCGTCGAGCGGACGTGCTCCGGGCGCAGTTCGAGATCGGTGAGCGGCACCCGCTTGACGAAGACGCGCCGCCCCTCGACCTCCACGAGCGCCGACCGCCCGCCGATCCCGGTGCCGAGCGGCACCGCCGCGGCGACCAGACCGCCGAGTTCACGGTCGCCGAGGAGGGCGAGCGCGGTGGAGACGGCGGTGTGGTCGCGCAGCCGGACCGCGTCGACGGGCGCGTCCGGCGGGTTGTTCGGCCCGGGCCCGTCGGCGCTCCCGGCCGTGCGGAAGGGGCCGCCCGTGGCGATGTCGCCCAACTCGCTCAATGTGCGGCGAAGTTCCGCAGGAACAGCGCCTCCGCCACCGACAGCCGCTCCAACTCGTCAGGAGACACACTCTCGTTGACCGCGTGGATCTGCGCCTCCGGCTCGCTCAGCCCGATCAGCAGGATCTCCGCCCGCGGGTACAGCGACGCGAGCGTGTTGCACAACGGGATCGAGCCGCCCTGGCCCGCGTACTGCATCTCCTGCCCCGGGTACGCCACCGCCATCGCCTCGGCCATCGACGCGTACGCCGGGCTGGAGGTGTCCGCGCGGAACGGCTGGCCCATACCGACCTGTTCCGTCCGCACCCGGGCGCCCCACGGCGTGTGCGCCTCCAGATGCGCCTGGAGCAGCTTGCTCGCCCCGGCCGCGTCCGCGCCCGGCGGCACCCGCAGGCTCACCAGAGCCCGCGCGCTCGCCTGCACCGACGGCGTCGCGCCGACCACCGGCGGGCAGTCGATACCCAGCACCGTCACCGCCGGGCGCGCCCAGATGCGGTCGGCGACCGTGCCGGAGCCGATCAGCCCGACCCCGTCCAGCACCTTCGCGTCCTGGCGGAACTGCCCCTCGTCGTACTGGAGTCCGTCCCAGTGGGCATCGGCGGTGAGCCCGTCCACCGTCGTCGAACCGTCCTCGGCGCGCAGCGAGTCCAGCACCCGGATCAGCGCGGCCAGCGCGTCCGGCGCCGCCCCGCCGAACTGTCCCGAGTGCAAGTTCCCCTCAAGCGTGTCGAGTTGTACCCGGACGAGGGTCATGCCGCGCAGCGTGGTGGTGACGGTCGGCAGCCCCGCCCGGAAGTTGCCCGCGTCGCCGATCACGATGGCGTCCGCGGCGAGCAGTTCGGGATGCTCCTCGGCGTACCGTTCGAGCCCGCCCGTGCCCTGCTCCTCCGAACCCTCGACGATCACCTTGACGTGCACCGGCACACCGCCGTTCGCCTTCAGGGCGCGCAGCGCGAGCAGATGCATGACGACACCGCCCTTGCAGTCGGCCGCGCCGCGCCCGTACCAGCGGCCGTCGCGCTCGGTCAGCTCGAACGGCGGGGACGTCCACGCCGCCTCGTCCAACGGCGGCTGCACGTCGTAGTGCGCGTACAGCAGCACCGTCTTCGCGCCCTCGGGACCGGGCAGATAGCCGTACACGGACTGCGTGCCGTCGGGCGTGTCGAGCACCGCCACGTCCGTGAAACCCTCGGCGTCCAGCGCGTCGGCGACCCATCTCGCGGCCTGCTCGCTCTCGGACCGGGGGAACTGGCCGAAGTCCGCCACCGATGAGAAGGCCACCAACTCGGCCAACTCCTCCTTCGCCCTGGGCATCAGCGAGGCGACGGTCTCGGCGACCGGAATCGACGACATGGGCACGCTCCTTGGCTGTGCGACGTTGTACCCGTGGTACGTGGTTGGGCGCCGCGGTACTTGGCGATACTGAGCGGTACGGCGTTGTACGCGCGGGTGTTGCCGTCTGCGAATGATCGTCCGGTGCGCTGCGCGTACCGGTGTGCAGGGGGCATACGCTGGCGATCCTCCCACAGCGGCCTGTGGGCGGCCCCGCCGTAGGATGCGGGGGACAGGTGCGGCAATCGGCTTGATCGGGAGCAGTAGACCATCGTGAGCAGCGAGAACTCTTCGGCGGAGACCGACCGGCGGGTGTGGGACGTCGTCGTGGTCGGCGCGGGACCCGCGGGCGCGTCGGCCGCCTACGCGGCGGCGGTCGCGGGACGCAGCGTCCTGCTGCTGGAGAAGGCCGAACTGCCCCGCTACAAGACGTGCGGCGGCGGCATCATCGGGCCCTCGCGCGACTCACTGCCGCCCGGCTTCGAACTGCCCTTCCAGGACCGCGTGCACGCCGTGACCTTCTCCCACGACGGCCGTTTCACCCGCACCCGCCGCTCCAAGCAGATGCTGTTCGGGCTGATCAACCGGCCCGAGTTCGACCAGCAACTCGTCGAGCACGCCCAGAAGGCGGGCGCCGAGCTGCGCACCGGCGTCACCGTCGCCCGGGTCGAACAGCACGGCTCGGCCGTACCCGACCGGCGTACGGTCGCCGTCGTCCTCCAGGGCGGCGAGACCGTGCTGGGACGTGCGGTGGTCGGCGCGGACGGCAGCGCCAGCCGGATAGGCGCGCACGTCGGCGTCAAGCTCGACCAGGTCGACCTCGGCCTGGAGGCGGAGATCCCGGTCCCGGACACCGTCGCCGAGGACTGGAAGGGCCGGGTTCTCATCGACTGGGGTCCCATGCCCGGCAGTTACGGCTGGGTCTTCCCCAAAGGCAACACGCTCACCGTCGGCGTGATCTCCGCCCGGGGCGAAGGCGCCGCCACGAAGCGGTACTTGGAGGACTTCGTCGCCCGCCTCGGCCTCGCCGGCTTCGAACCGAGCGTCTCCTCCGGGCACTTGACGCGCTGCCGCGCCGACGACTCGCCGCTCTCGCGCGGCCGGGTGCTGGTGTGCGGGGACGCGGCGGGGCTGCTGGAGCCGTGGACCCGCGAGGGGATCTCGTTCGCGTTGCGGTCGGGGCGGCTCGCGGGGGAGTGGGCGGTGCGGATCGCGGAGGCGCACGACGCCGTCGACACCCGGCGGCAGGCCCTCAACTACGCGTTCGCAATCAAGGCCGGGCTCGGCGTCGAGATGAGCGTCGGCAAGAAGATGCTCGCCGCGTTCGAACGCCGGCCGCGCATGTTCCACGTCGCCCTCACCACGTTCCGGCCCGCGTGGAACGCGTTCGCGCAGATCACCCGCGGGTCCACGTCGCTCGGCGAACTCGTGCGCACGCATCCGCTGGCGGGGCGGGTGCTGGCGGGGCTCGACCGGTAGCGGGTCGCGGCGTCGGCAGCTGCCGTGGGTGGCGGGCGGGTGTGCCGGGTCGTGACGGGCCGGTTCGTGACGGGCCGGGCGGTCACTTCTCGACCGTGATCCGGAACACCGGGTGGTCGGGCGCGGCGGCCAGCAGTTCGCTGTCGGTGGACTTCGCGGTGACGCCCCGGAAGTAGCTGTTGACCTGCCAGCCCCACCGCTCCAGATACGTCCGCAGCACGGCGACCTTCTCCGCGTCGGGCACCTCCACCGCGGAGAAGCCGCGCACCTTGCGCCCGACGCGCAGCTCCCCGCCGCCCCCCGCCCGCAGGTTCCGCACCCACTGCGAGTGCCCGCGCACGGAGAGCAGGTACTGGGCGCCGTCGTAGGTGTGCGGGTTCACGGGGATGCGCTGCATCTGCCCGCTCTTGTGCCCTCGCACCGACAGCTCGGCGGACCCGGCCAGACTCAGCCCGTGGCGCGCGAGCCAGCCGATGACGTTGTTGAGACGTCCGGAGACGGCGTTGCTCCGCAGGTAGTAGGGGGCGGGGGAGTGGGAGGAGGCGGGGGTGGACGAGGGAGCGGTGGAGGTGGCGTCGGCGGAGCTGGACGGTGTGGCGGACGGCGACGGCGTTTCCATGGTGACCCCTTGGTTGGTGTGCGGAGAGCGGTGCTCTCGCGTGGTTTGGAGAGCAGTGCTCTCGCTTTAGAGCAGTGTGCGTGAGATCGGTGATCCAAAGCAAGAGCGCTGCTCTCTGTTTTGTGCGGCGCTCTCGAAATGGAGCAGCGCTCTCGAAATGGGGCGGTGATCTCGTCCGCGAGCAGCGCTCCGATTCAAGAGCGCCGCTCCACAACGCGTGCACTGCTCCACAACGCGTGCACTGCTCCACAACGCGTGCACTGCTCCACAACGTGTGCACCGCTCTCCCCGGCATGGCAGACTTCCACCCATGGCCACCGCAGAAGGAGCCCGCGCCCGCGCCCGGATCGAAGTCACCGCCGCCATCAAGGACGAGGCCCGCAGACAGCTCGCCGCCGAAGGCGCCGCCCGGCTGTCCCTGCGGGCCGTGGCACGCGAACTCGGCATGGTCTCCTCCGCGCTGTACCGCTACTTCCCCAGCCGGGACGACCTGCTCACCGCCCTGATCATCGACGCCTACGACTCCCTCGGCGAGTCGGCCGAGGCCGCGCACGCCAAGTCGGCCGGGGCGGCCCCGGCGCGGCGCTGGGTCGCGGTGTGCGAGGCCGTGCGCGAGTGGGCGCTGACGCATCCGCACGAGTACGCGCTGATCTACGGTTCGCCGGTGCCCGGGTACAGCGCGCCGGAGACGACCGTTCCGGCCGCCGCGCGGGTCGGGCTGCTGCTGATCGGCATCGTGCGGGAGGCGCACCGGGGCCGCGGCCTGGCCGTGGCGAAACTGCCCGCCGAGCTGGAACCCGAGGCCCGTCGGATGGCCGCGGACCTGGCGCCCGACCTGCCGCCGGGGGCGGTGGCCGCGCTGGTCGCCGCGTGGGCGCAGCTGTACGGGCTGGTGGGGTTCGAGCTGTTCGGGCAGTTCCACAAGGTGGTCGAGGACCGGCCGGAGTTCTTCCGCCACGCGGCCGACCGGCTCGCCCACGGGGTGGGCCTGGTCTTTCCCCGGGCAGAGGCCGACTGAGGTCCGAGCCCGCGGCCGAGCTGATGCCCGAGCCCGCGGCCGACTGATGCCCCGGCCCGGCGGCCGAGCTGGGGCCAGCACCCGACGGCCGAGGCCCAGAGCGGGCACCCCCCGACTTCACGCCGCGCGCCACTTCACGCGCCCGCCCCACTTCACGCGCCCGCCCCACTCAGTGATCGGCAAAAGGCCGTTCCGTCGAAGCGAGCAGCAGCAGGTCGCGCAGTGTCGTTGCCGTGGCCGACGGCTCGGTGGAGGTGAGGACGACCTGGTCGGCGGTGGTCGAAGGGCCGGTGAGGGGGATGACGCGCAGGCCGGGCGGCTGGTGGTCGAGCGCGGACTCGACGGTGATGCCGATGCCCGTGCCCGCGGCGACATGCGCGGCGATGGCCTGCACACTGTCCGCGGTCCTGATGATGCGCAGGTCGGCTCCGCCGATGTGGAAGGCGGCCAGGAGGCGGTCGCAGAGACCGCTGTTGATCTGGTGCGGCCAGGTGAGCAGACCGGTGGTGGAGAGTTCGGACGCGCTCAACTCGGTACGCCCGGCGAGGGGATGGGCCGCGGGGACGAGAGCCATGAACCGCTCGGTGGACAGCACTCTCGCGTGGACGCCGGTGACGTCGCCGGTCGCCCAGCCGATGCCCAGGCCGATCGTCTCCGCCCGCAGCGCGGTGACCTGGGCCGTGGTCGGCATGGCCTCCGGCACGATCGTCACGTCGGGGAAGCGGTCGCGCAGTTGCGGCAGGCAGCGCAACAGCAGCTGCTGGCCGGTGTATTCGGCGTGGCCGACGACGACGAGGGTGCGGGCCCGGTCACCGGCGGCCAGGGCGCGTCCGCGCTGCTGGAAGCGGAGCAGCTGGGCCAGGGCGGCGCGGGCGTCGGGCAGCAGCGCCGCGCCGAGGTCGGTCAGTGACACCCGGCGGCTGGTGCGGTGGAACAGCCGTCCGCCCAGGGTGTGTTCCAGTCGCCTGACCGCGTCGCTGACGGTGGGCTGCCCCCGGTGCAGGCGCGTGGCGGCACGGCCGAAGTGGAGCTCTTCCGCGACCGCGACGAACGCTTCCAGTTCCATCCTGTCCACGGGACCAGGCTAACGCGATCGATCGATGTGGCCGATCGCTGCGTGCCGAAGTTCGGCGTTGATGCCGTGCCGTACGCAGGCTGTGATGGCCCTACAGGCAGGGATCTCCCCGCGACAGGAAACGACCGGAAGCAGTGAACACCCCATGACAGTCAATGATGTTGACCGTGAGCACGACGCCCCGACGGTTACGGTGACGGTGGTCCACCACTCGGTGCACGGGCACACCCGGGTCCTGGCCGAGCACCTCGCCGACGGGGCGCGGCTGGTGCCGGGCGCCCGGGTGCATCTCGTCGAGATCCGGCCCGAGGACGTCGTCGCGGGCCGCTGGCACGACGCCGAGGTGCTGGCGCTGCTGGACCGTTCCGACGCGATCGTCCTCGGCTGCCCGACGCTGATGGGCAGCGTGTCGGCGGTGTTCAAGGCGTTCATGGAGGCGGCGTTCACGGCGTTCACCACGCAGGCGTGGAAGGACAAGCTGGCCGGCGGGTTCACCATGTCCGCCTCGCAGAGCGGCGACAAGCTGGCGGTCCTGGAGCAACTGGCGGTCTTCGCCGCACAGTTGGGCATGCAGTGGATCGGCGTGGGCGACATGCCGGGCAACAACTGGAGCGGTGGCTCCCGCGACGACGTGAACCGGCTGGGCTCGTGGCTGGGCCTGATGAGCCAGAGCCACGCCGACCAGGGGCCGGAGCACGCCGGATCGCGCGGCGACCTGCTCACGGCGCGGCGGTACGGCGAGCGGATCGCCCGGCTGGCCCAGCGGTGGGTCAACGCCGTGCCGTACGACACCCCCCGGATGACCGAGCACGAGGCCCGCGCCCTGTCGGCCTCCTTCCGGGACGCGGACGCCGCACCGGCGGCGCTGACCGGCGCCTGACCCCGCGGCCACCCGCCGGAAAGCCCGCTGCGGCCGTACTCCCCGCGAAGTACGCCTGATCACCCCGCCCGGCGGACGCCGCTCCCGCTCCGCGCGGTCTAGCGTGAACGACGTGAGCGACGCGAGCCACGGGGACGCCACCGGCGAAACCGGCGACACGGACCGCACGGCCGGCGACACGGACCGTACGGACGAGCGGCGTCACCGTGCGGCGGCCGACGAGCCCTACGGCCGACGGCTGCCCCCGCACTACCGCCGCCGTCGCGGTCGTCGTCGTGAGGGCGACGACGGCGGACCGCACGGCTCCCGGCTGCCCTGGCGTTCCACCGTGGTGCTCACCGTGGCCGTCCTCGTGGGGTCCCGGTTCGCCGCGCGGGCGCAGGAGGGCGAGCGGGTGGCCATCGACGGTTACGCGGTGCTCCTGCTGCTGCTCGGCTCGGCGCTGCTGCTGTGGCGCCACCGGTGGCCGGTCCCCGTCGTCTTCGGCACGGCCGCGGTGGCCGTCGGGTACCTCGCCGCCGGATACCCGTACGGCCCGGTGTTCCTCACCGTCGCCGTCGGCTGCTTCGGGGCCCTGGCCGCCGGGCACCGCAGGGCCGCGTGGACGGCGGTCGGGCTGGTGTGGACCGCGCACCTGCTGATGGCGCACTGGTGGTACCGGTGGCTGCCGCCGGCCGGGGACGCGGCCATCCCCTGGGCGCAGGAGGCGGTGGCCGCGACCTGGACGGTGGCGGTCGTGGCGTTCGCGGAGCTGGTCCGGGTGCGCCGTGAGCGGTGGGAGCACGAGCGGGCCGAACGGGCGCAGGCGGCGCGGCGGCGCGCCGACGAGGAACGGCTGCGCATCGCCCGGGAGTTGCACGACGTCCTCGCCCACAGCATCTCCGTGATCAACGTCCAGGCGGGGGTCGGGCTCGCGCTGCTCGACTCGGACCCGGAGCAGGCGCGGACGGCGCTGACCACCATCAAGGCGGCCAGCAAGGAGGCGCTCGGCGAGGTGCGGCAGGTCCTGGACACCCTGCGCGCGCCGGGCACCGCGCCCCGCGCCCCCGCGCCCGGGCTCGACCGGCTGCCCGAACTCGTCGCCCAGGCGGCGACCGCGGGCCTGACCGTCGAGGTCACGGGCGCACCCCCGCGCCTGGCCCCGGGCGCCGACCTCGCCGCGTTCCGCATTCTCCAGGAGGCGCTCACCAACGTCGTCCGCCATTCCGGGTCGCGGCACGCGCGCGTGCTGATCGAGGGCGGTGACGGGGACGGCGGTGTCCTGCGGCTGCGGGTCGACGACGACGGTCCCGCGACCGGCACCGACGCGGGCGGTAGCGGCAACGGACTGGCCGGCATGCGGGAACGGGCCGCCGCGCTCGGCGGCACGATCGAGGCGGGGCCGCGGCCCGACGGGGGCTTCCGCGTCGACGCCGTACTGCCGTTGGGGGCGGCCCGGCCGGACCGTCCGGGTGCCGGGGAAGCGACCACCACACTCCAGGAGGACCGGTGATCCGCGTACTGCTCGCCGACGACCAGGTGTTGGTCAGGGCCGGGTTCAAGGCGCTGCTCGACGCGCAGCCGGACATCGAGGTGGCCGGGGAGGCCGCCGACGGGGCGGAGGCGGTGCGCAAGGTGGGTGAACTGCGCCCGGACGTCGTCCTGATGGACATCCGGATGCCGCTGCTCGACGGCCTGGCCGCGACCCGGCGCATCACCGACGACGGCGGTCTGAGGGACGTGAAGGTCGTCATGCTGACCACCTTCGAACTCGACGAGTACGTCTTCGAGGCGATCCGCTCCGGCGCCTCCGGCTTCCTCGTCAAGGACACCGAACCGGACGAACTCCTGCGCGCGGTAAGGGCGGTGGTCGCCGGTGACGCGCTGCTGTCGCCCGGGGTGACCCGGCGGCTGATCGCCGGGTTCGCCGCGCGTTCCAAGGAGCCCGCCGCGGTGTCCCTGGCCGAACTCACCGAACGGGAACGGGAGGTGATGGCCCTCGTCGGCCTCGGCCTGTCCAACGACGAGATCGTCCGCCGCCTGGTGGTCAGCCCGCTCACCGCCAAGACCCACGTCAGCCGCACGATGGTGAAACTCGGCGCCCGCGACCGGGCCCAACTGGTCGTACTGGCCTACGAGTCGGGCCTGGTACGGCCGGGCTGGCTGGGCTGAGGGCCGCGCCGGAACCGGAGCGGCACCGACACGACCCGGACCACGAAGACCAGCGCCGCCGGCTGTCACCAGCAAGTACTCCACCCAGTGCGGGAGTTGGAACAGCGGCAAGGGCATGACGGTGCCGTCAAGCCGTGCTAGTCGTGGACCCCGGCGCACACCGCGTCCCGTTCCTCGGGCGTCGAGCGGGTGACCACCAC
Organism: Actinobacteria bacterium OK074; assembly: GCA_001298575.1. Taxonomy (GTDB): domain Bacteria; phylum Actinomycetota; class Actinomycetes; order Streptomycetales; family Streptomycetaceae; genus Streptomyces. Next base: position 7,179 of record LJCV01000248.1, on the reverse strand, counting down.
CGTCCGCTGCGGGCGGCGGGTGCGCAGGCCCGGCAGGGTGAGCAGCAGACCGGCTACGGCGACGGCCGTCACCACGATCAGGCCGGGCCGGTAGCTGTCGAGGACGGCCTGCGGCGAGGCGTGCGCGGGGGCGTGTGCGGTCACCACGGCCGTCACCACCGCCAGGAAGAGCGCGCCGCCGACCTGGAAGGAGGTGTTCAGCAGCCCGGAGACCATGCCCTGTTCGTCGTCCGAAACCCCGTCCGTGGCCTGGATGTTGAGCGAGGGGAAGACCAGCGCGCAGGACGCGCCGATCAGCAGCATGGTCGGCAGGACGGCGGTGGCGTACACCGGGTGGAGATCGGCGCCGAGGAACAGGACGTACGCGATGGACAGCAGCGCGAAGCCCACCGCGATCAGCCGCGGGGTGCCGAACCGGTCGACGACCGCGCCCACCTTCGTGGACGACAGCGCCACCAGCGTGGCCGCGGGCAGGAACGCGAGCGCGGTGTGCAGCGCCGACCAGCCGAGCAGCGACTGCATGTACTGCGTGACCAGGAACTGGAAACTGACGTACGACCCGAAGAACGCCATCGCGCCCAGCTGGGCCCGGAGTTGACTGCCCGAACGCAGCACCCCGAGGCGGATCAGCGGGCCCGCCGAGCGCCGTTCGACGCGGACGAAGACGGCGAGCAGTACGGCGACGACGGCGAAGGACAGCAGTGTGCGGGCCGACGCCCAGCCGGACTCGGGTGCCTGGACGACGGTGAAGACCAGCAACAGCATCGCGGCGGTGCCGAGGACGGCGCCGGGGACGTCGTAGCCGGAGTGGTCCTCGGGGCGGGCGCCGCGCGGCAGCAGTTTGAGGCCGGCGAGGAGGGCGACGAGTGCGATCGGCGCGGGCAGCAGCATGGTCAGGCGCCAACTCGCCTCCGTGAGCAGGCCGGAGAGGACCAGGCCCATGGAGAAGCCGGTGGCCGCGCAGGTGGTGTAGATCGACAGCGCGCGGTTGCGCAGCGGGCCCTCGGCGAAGGTCGTCGTGATGATGGACAGGCCCGCGGGCGCGGTGAACGCGGCGCTGAGCCCCTTGGTGAACCGGCTGGCGATCAGCAGCGGACCGGAGTCGACGAGCGCGCCGAGCACCGAGGCGACCGCGAAGACGCCGAGGGCGACGAGGAAGACCTGGCGGCGGCCCAGCAGGTCGGCCGCTCGGCCGCCGAGCAGCAACAGGCCGCCGTAGCCCAGGATGTAGCCGCTGACGACCCATTGCAGGGCCGAGGTGGTCAGGCCCAGGTCGGCGCCGATGGACGGCAGGGCCACGCCGACCATGGACGTGTCGAGCGCGTCCAGGAACATCGCGGCGCAGAGCACGAGAAGGGTGCCCCACAGCCGGGGCGTCCAGCGTGCGGGGGACGCGGACGCCGGCGCGGAGGGAGTGAGCGGAGAGGTCATGGGCGCGACCTTATATGCGTGCGCATCCAATGCAATGGAATTTAATGATGACGCAACGAACGCGGACGGGGTGGGCGGTGCGACCCCAACAGCCCCTGGCTGTCAGACTGTTGCCCCCGCCGGCCGCACGGAACAGTGGAGGAACGACATGACGGACACCGGATTCGGTGCCGGCAGGATCGACACGAGCAAGCCGCACTCGGCTCGCATGTACGACTACTACCTCGGGGGCAAGGACAACTACCCCGTCGACTGGGAGGCGGCCGACAAGGTCATCGCCCTCCTGCCCGAGACCAGGAACATCGCGCGGGCCAACCGGGAGTTCATGCACCGGGCGGCCCGTTTCGTCGCCGAGCGGGGCGTGGACCAGTTCCTGGACGTCGGGACCGGCATTCCCACCGCGCCCAACCTCCACCAGGTCGTCCAGGAGGTCACGCCCGCCGCCCGGGTGGTCTACGCGGACAACGACCCCATCGTGCTGCGGCACGCGGAAGCCCTCCTGCACAGCACGCCGGAGGGCCGCACCGCATACGTCCACGCCGATGTCAGGGACCCCGGCCAGGTGCTCGCGTACGCGCGCGAGCACCTCGACTTCGACCGGCCCGTCGCGCTCTCCCTGGTCTCCCTGCTGCACTTCGTGACGGACGACGCGGACCCCTACGGGATCGTCCGGCAACTCCTCGAACCCCTGGCGCCCGGCAGCTACTTCGTCGTCACGCACGTCGCCGGGGACGTCAACCCCGAGGTGTTCAAGAAGACGGACGTCGTCTACCACAAGGGCGGCATCCAGACCAAGGTCAGGTCCCGGGACGAGTTCCAGGCGTTCCTCGACGGGCTCGAACTCTGCGAACCCGGTGTCGTCACCGTCCCGCGGTGGCGTCCGGACGACCGGATGACCATCCGGGACGAGCGCATCCCGATGTACGGGGCGGTGGCCCGGAAGCCGTAGGGGCAAGCCGTAGGGGCTGGGCCGTTCCGGACCCGCGAACGATCACCAGTGATCGGACAACGGAACGGAACGACAAAGTCCGTAAGTTTTTCGGGCGGGAGATGCACGAATCCGCTCCTGTGGACGCCATGAGAGGCAGAAGGTGTGACCACCGCCTTCCGGGACCCGAGGGTCCCGACCCACCACCGGAGAGGACCGACGGGTCCGTGACCTACCAGTTAGCAGACCTGGCCCGAGACCTGGTGCTGTCCGCGCTCGCCCTGCGGGTGTTCGGCCCCCGTGCCGCCGCCCTCTCCCGCCGGGCCGTCGCCGCGGTCGTACGGGTGGGCGTGAGCGAGATGCAGCGGCGGCTTCCGGGGGACGAACGGTGACCCGCGAGGAATCGTCACTGCGCCCCGCCGGGCCGCCCCGGGAGGTCGACAAGCTGCCGCTCGACTTCTCGGCCTTCCACGCGCTGCACCGCGCCCGGTACGTCCGCGAGGCCGAGCGCTGCCTGCGCTGCCGGGCGGACGCCGAGGAGGCGGTCGACGAGGCGTTCACCCAACTCGCCCTGGACTGGCCCCGGATCCTGCGGGCCGACAACCCCGCCGGGTACGCCTGGCGGGTCGTCAAGAACCGCATCACCGACCACGCGCGCGCCCGCGGCCGGCGCGCCGCCCTCATGGACACGGCGGCGTTCGAGACGGTCACCCTGGCGGGCGCGGAGGACCCCTTCGAGGTGATCGAACAGAACCTGCGGCTGTTCCACGCCATCTCCACCCTGCCCGAACGGCAGCGCGAGGTCGTCGTGCTGCGCTACTGCGAGGGCTACAGCACCGCCGAGGTCGCCTTCCACCTGGGCATCACCGAAGCCGGAGTGCGCTCCGTCGAGCGTTACGCCAAACGCCGGCTGCGCGAGTTCTACGCTCCGAGTGCCACCGACCGGGCCGACAAGGCAGACACGGCCGACAAGGCAGGCAAGGCCGACAAGGAAGAGGAGGAGCGCCCGTGACCCTCGACATCGAGACCCTGCTGTCCCGGGCCCGCCTCGTGCCCACCGCCCCCTACGGTCGCGCCGACATCGAGGCCGCCGAGGCGCGCGTCGCCGCACGGGTCGCCGCCCACGCCCTGGACGGCGGGCGCGGCACGGAGTCCGCGGGCGGCCCCGGCAGGGAGGCACGGCCGCGGCTGCCGACCCGGGGCCACCCCGCCGCCCGCAACCTGCGCGCCCTGTGCGAGGCGTTCCTCACCCGGCCCAGCGCCCTCGACGACCTGTGCGCCTGGCCGGCCGGCTCGCTGCCGGAGCCGTCGGGGGCGCGCATCCTGGGCGGACTGCTGCACCTGGCGGGCTGCGAGGACAGCGCCCGCTTCTGGTGGCAGTACGCCGCCGGGGCCGGCGACGCGCTCTCCTCGTACTGCCTCTATCTCCACCACCGGGCCCAGGGCGAGGACAAGGAGGCCGACTGGTGGCTGCACCACACGGATCTCACCCCCGCCACCCTGAACCGGGAGGCCACCGAACTGGAGGTCGCCACCGCGCTCGACATCCTCGCCGCGATGCGCCGCGGCCAGGGCGGACTGCCCGCGGCGCTGCGGGCGTTGGTCGAGCACCTGCCCGGCGTGGTCGGCTTCGTCGACGACGACGTGGAACTCCCGCTCCCCGACGGCGACTTGGCCGCCCTCGTCGAGGAGATCACGGCCGGCCCCGAGGGCCCCGCCCGGGGCGCCCGCGCCCCGCACGACCCGCTGCCCGAACGCCGCGTCGCCGGTGTCCACACGGTGTCCTCGGCCCAGTGGTACGTCCTGCGCTGGAACAACCGCGACGTCGAGGAGGCGCTGCGGCAGTGCGACGAGACGGTGGCGTCCTGAAGGGCGCGCGTGGTTCGGCCAGGGGGTGCGGGCCCCGGGGATTCCGCTGGCAGCGCCCCCACCACCGCCTTCTCCGCGGCGAGGTCCACCCGATCGATGACGCATCATGGGATCGCGTCGCCCGCCGTCAACGGCCTGTGGCGGCCGAGGACGACAGCCCGCTCGCCCGCCCGCCCGCTCGCTCGCCCGCCCGTCCGCTCGGCGACCGGGCAGCGGGCCGCGTGCTGGAGGAAGCGGGAGATGGCTGAAGACTTCAGGCGCCGTACGCCGAGCCGGTGGGGCCGGGGCGGCGCCCTGAAGGAGGAGATCCTCGCGGTCGCCGCGCGGCTGCTGCCGGAGTCCGGCCGCGAGGAGGCCGTGTCGATGCGCGCGGTCGCGCGGGCGGTCGGGACCTCCGCACCCAGCATCTACCTGCACTTCAAGGACCGCTCGGAGCTGGTGGCGACCCTGACCCGGCAGGCGTACGAGCGACTGGTCGCCGAGTTGCGCGAAGCCTGGGCCGGGGGAGGGCAGCGCCCGCGTCATCGACCACGTCCGCCGCCGTACGACCGCCGCCGCCTACGTCGCCGTACGCCTGGCCACGGCCGACGGCACCCCGCCGGACCCGGACGCCGTGCTGGACCCGGACTCGGCGGCCGGTCTGCCGTACGACGTGCCCGCCGCGTTCACCGCGGGCGCGCTCATCGGCGTGGCCACCGACTGGCTCCAGCGCGGCTGCCCGAACACCCCGGCCGAGATGGCCGCCCTGACCTGGCCGCTCCTGATCGCGCACTACGGCGTCGCCAAGCAGGACGCGTAGGGCATGCCCGCCGCCTGAACGGGTTGCCTGCCGTATCCGTACCCTCCTGTAGGGGGCATATCGCTTTATAGGATGGCGAAGAGTCCCCATCTCCAGCGGTTCCCGAAGGGGATGAGTCGCATGGCGATCTCGACCCGCGTGGCACTCCGTACGACGGCGCTGGCGTTCTCCGCCGCGCTGGCCCTGGCCGCCTGTTCGGGCTCGGGCTCAAGTTCCGGCTCCGGCGGGAGCGGTCGGCCCAGTGGCACGGTCAAGGCCGGCTCCGGTACCCAGGTGAAGGTCACCGAGAGCGAGTACGCGCTGAAACTGTCCCGGAGTTCCTTCACGCCGGGCACGTACACCTTCACCGTCGACAACGTCGGAAAGACCGTACACGCGCTGGAAGTCGACGGCCCCGGCGTCTCGGACGCCAGGACCAAGAACGTCCAGGGCGGCGGCGAGACGAGCGTGACGGTGACCCTGAAGAAGGGCGGCTACGACCTGTACTGCCCCGTGGACGGCCACAAGGGACTGGGCATGGAGCAGCACATCGTCGTCGGCTGAGGCGAGGCCCTGCGCGAACGCCGCTACGACGCCCCCACCAGCTCCAGCAGGCAGTGCAGGTCGTGGGCGGCGTCCGCGGTGGCGCAGGTCGCGGCGGCCAGGACCGCGAGGGTGGTGACGGCGAGGGCGGGGTGGCGGCCCAGCGGCGGCGCGAGCAGCGCGGCGACGCGGCGGGGGACCGGGCCCGCGGTGGCGAGCGGGCCGCGGCGGCCGAGAACGCCCCGGATGCCGAGCGAGGAGCCCAGTACACGGGCGGGCGCGCGGCGGGCGGCCAGCGCGGCCTTGCCGACCGTGCGGGCGACCCGGGTGCGGTCCCCGGTGGCAGCGACGGCGCTCTCGTCGGCCCAGCGCTCGACGGTGTAGGCGACGGCGGTGGCCAGCGGGCGCAGCAGCGGGTTGGCGGCGGCGCCGAGCTGGGCGAGGGCGACGAACGCGTAGTGGTGGGCGGTGAGATGGGCGCGTTCGTGGGCGAGCAGGATGGCGTGCTCGCTCTCGTCGAGGGTGTGCAGCATGCCGGTGGAGACGACGACACGACCGGGCAGTCCGGGCAGGGCGAAGGCGTCGGGGGCGTCGTCGTCGACGATGACGAGGCCGTCGCGCGCGGGCAGGCAGGCGGCTTCCAGGACGGCGGCGGCCAGCGAGCGGGCGCGGCGCCACAGCATCCGGGCCGCGGCGACGACGGCGCCGCCGAGCAGCAGGCCGGAGAGCAGCGCGACGGAGAGTTCGGTGGGGTCGTCGTGCTGCGCGGTGTACGCGGACCAGTGGCCGAGGGCGGCGATCACCGGGAAGCGGATCAGGCCGGTGACGGCCAGCAGTCCGAGCGAGATCGTGCTCGCCGCGCCGAGGACCAGGGCCGAGGCGGTCAGCAGCCAGGTGGCCAGCCGCGGCTCGCACCGCTCGGACAGCCCGCGCGCGCCCAGCGGGGCGAGCAGCGCCAGCAGCAGCGGCAGATAGACGGCGATACGCATGCGGGTGCCTGCTCCTACCGGTCGGAATCCTGCTCGGGATCCTGCTCGGGGCCGAGCAGTTGGCGCAGCAGGCCGGCGTCCGCGTCGGACAGGCCGTCGGCGAACCGGGCGAGCACGGCTTCGCGGTCGGGCCGCTCCTCCAGGACGGTGCGCATGCGGCGGGCGGCGAACCCGGGGTCGTCGGTGGCGGGCGCGTAGGCGTAGGCCCGGCCGCGCTTGACGCGGGTGAGCAGCTCCTTGTCGTGCATCCGGGTCAGGATCGTCACCACGGTGCTGTACGTCAGCCCGTCGCCGAGGAGTTCGGCGACCTCGCCCGGGGTGAGCGCGCCGTCGGCCCGCTGGAGCAGCCCGAGGATCTCGGCCTCCCGGACGCCGTTGGCCCGCTTGGGACCCCGCTCGTGCCCTGTACCGCCCATTGGCTTGCCCGCTCCCTGCCCATCTTCTACAGTCGTGTAGAACTTCTACGGCGGTGTAAATGCTGCCGCCGTGGACCGAAGTGTGCCATGCGCCGGTAAGGAAACACAGGCCGGTCCGGTCCGGGCGGGGCGCCGCAGGGGCCCGGACGGGACCGCCGCGGCCGGGCAGACGGCGGGGCACCCCCAGCGACGCGGGGGGGAGACGTGTGTGCGGGGCCCCACCCG